>NZ_JASISZ010000037.1:32094-79374 GCF_030063355.1 Streptomyces sp. PH10-H1 | reverse complement strand
CCGTGTCGAGGCGGCGCGCGATGACGGCGATGTCGAACGAGCCGCGCAGCGTGTCATTGGCGCCGACCAGGACCGACGCCAGCTGCGGCCGGAACCGCAGCGCGTCGTCGAGCTGCCCTCCCGCCACGTCGGAGGTGAGCGCCCCGCTGCGGGCGCAGTTCAGCAGCTCCACGGCGCGCGGCCCGGCTCCCAGCCCCGGCGCCAGCAGCGCCGCCCAGCCGCGCCACCGGCCGTCGGGGCCCGGGTCGCCGATTCCCTCGGTGAGCGAGTCGCCCAGCACGGCGAACCGGATCGGCTGCGGCGATACGGGAACCGGCACACCGGCGCCGCACCCGGCGGCACCGTCCGGGCGATCGTGCCCGCCGGGCGGCCGCGTGCCCGGCGCCAGGACCGGGGCGGTCACGGGGTGCCGCCCCGGGCGCCCTCGGCGGCGGTGCGGCAGGACGGCGGGAACCGGGCTCCGGCGGCGCCGAGGGGCGGTGGAACGGCCCCTGGCCCGGTTTGGCGGGCGGTCACGAGGTCTCCACTCGCGCCCCGGATGAGCGGCGGACGTCGGCAGGTCATGGCATGGCTCCCGGGATACGGACGAGCGGGGCGGCTTCATGGGCGGCGAGGAAGGCGGAGACGGCGGCGGGCCAGCCGTACTGCTCGGCCTGCTGGCGGGCGGCGGCGCGGCGGGCGGACTCGGGCCGGGAGAGCAGGAGTTGGACGGCGTCGGCGAAGGAGGGACCGTCGGTGGCGACGGCACCGGCCGGGCCGATGAGGCCGGGGAGCGCGGACAGTGCGCTGGCGACGACGGGCGTGCCGCAGGCGAGCGCCTCCAGGGCGGCGAGGCCGAAGGTCTCGGCGGGGCCCGGGGCGAGGACGATGTCGGCGCTGGCCTGGAGGGCGGCCAGCCGTTCGCGGTCGGCCAGGTGACCGAGGAAGGTGGCCGGCAGCCCGGCGGCGCGGGCCTGCGCCTCCAGGCGCCCGCGCAGCGGCCCTTCCCCGGCCACGACAAGTGCCGCGTCGACTCCGCGGCGGCGGAGTTCCGCGAGCGCCTCCAGCGCGCGCCCCGGCCGCTTCTCGGCCGACAGCCGCGAGACCATCACGAGGAGTACCGCGGCGCCGCCCGCGTACCGCGTGTGGAGCGCGGCGCCGTGGCGGCGCGGGTGCCACCGGTCGAGATCGACCCCGAGCGGGGCGCGTACGACATTGCGCGCCCCGAGGCGTTCGAACTCGGCGGCGGCCCAGGGCGTTGTGCACACGATCCGCGAGTAGGCCCGTGCGGTGCGGCGGTTGAGCCGGTCGGACGCGGCCCGGGCGGCGCGGGGCGGCAGCCCCCACGTACGGAGCACCGCGTCGACGCTCTCGTGGGAGACCATGACGGACGGGACCCGGTTCCGGCGGGCCCACTCCCCCGTCCAGCGCAGTGTCGTACGGTCCGAGACCTCCAGCCGGTCGGGTGACAGCGCGTCGAGCAGGGCCTCGACCGGGCGCTGATGAGCGAGGACCCGGTAGCCGCCGGTGCCGGGCACGATGGTGCCGGGGAGGGTGATGACCCGCCCCTGGGTGGTGAGTTCGGCGCGGATCACCGGATATCCGGGGGACGCGGCTCCCGGCATGACGAGGACCGGCTCGTGACCGGCCGCGAGATACCCCTCGCCCAGGTGCTGGAGGGCGGTGCGCAGCCCGCCGGAGACGGGCGTGATGAAGTTCGCGAGCCGGACGATCCGCAGCGGCCGGCTCATGCCGCGACCGCCGCATCGGCGGTGAGCACCTGCGTGTAATGGTCGAGCAGCTGGTCGCCGACGGCCTCCCAGGTGCGCAGGGCGACGTCGGCGCGTCCTGCGGCCCCGTACTGCGCGCGCAGCGCCGGAGCGCGCTGCAGGAGCTGCACGGCGTCGCGCAGCGCGTCGGCGTCACCAGGTGGCACGAGCAGTCCGGTGCGTCCGTGGGCGACGAGGTCGAGCGGGCCGCCGGCGGCGGGGGCGATCACCGGCACCCCGCTGGCCATGGCCTCCTGGACGGTCTGGCAGAACGTCTCGAACGGTCCGGTGTGCGCGAAGACGTCGAGCGAGGCGAAGATCCGGGCCAGCTCGTCGCCGGTCCTGGGGCCGAGGAGGACCGCACCGGGCAGCGCGGCGCGCAGCCCGGGAGCGCTCGGACCGTCGCCGACGACGACCACCCGGACGCCGGGCAGCCCGCAGACCCCGGCGAGCAGGTCGACGTGCTTCTCCGGGGCGAGCCGGCCCACGTATCCGACGAGCAGTTCGCTGCGCGGGGCGAGCCGGCGGCGCAGCTCCGTGTCGCGGTGCCCGGGGTCGAAGCGCACCGAGTCGACCCCGCGCGGCCACAGGTGCACCCGGGGGACGCCCTGCCGCTCCAGTTCCCGCAGGGAGGCGCTGGAGGGCGCGAGGGTGCGGGCGGCGGCCGCGTGCACGGCGCGGATACGCCGCCAGGCGGCGCCCTCCCCCGCGGAGAGGTAGGTGCGGGCGTAACCGGCCAGGTCGGTCTGGTAGACGGCGACCGCCGGGACCCGCAGCCGGGCGGCGGCGGCCATCCCCCGCACTCCGAGGACGAACGGGCTGGCGAGGTGGACGATGTCGGCGCGGTGCGCGGCGATGGCCGCGGCCGTCCGGCGGCCGGGAAGGGCCACCCGCACCTGGGGGTAGCGGGGCAGCGGCAGCGAGGGGACGCGGATGACGGGGCAGGGGTCCTCGCCCGATGGCACCTCGTTCGGCCCGGCCGGCGCGATGACCAGCGGCTCGTGCCCGCGCCTTGCGAGGTGTTCCGCGGTACGGAGCGCGCAGTGCGCCACTCCATTGAGGTCGGGTGGGAAGGATTCGGTGACGATGGCGACACGCATACCAAGGTTGTCGCCATGCCGAGCGTTGACAGGGCCACGTCGATCTTTCCCGCCGTGGAACGCGTGATGACCTTCGTGCGGTTTGCGTCCCGGATCGGGGCAGCCGGTTCGTCCTCAGGCCCGGACGGGCTGAATTCAGCCCGTCCGGGCTACCGGGCCGGTTCTCCTGAGCTCAGCCGGCCGCGGACCGCGGTCTGTACCTCGGCCTCTTCGGCCGGGTCGGCGGCCATCCGGCGCAATTGGGCCAGCACCCGCACGTCACCGGTGGCGGCCTCGTTAGCGGCGAGTTCCCTCGTCGTCTCCTCGCAGTCCCACAGGCACTCCACCGCGAAGCCGGCGGCGAAGCCGGGATCGGTGGCGGCCAGGGACTGGGCGGCGCAGCCGCGCAGCTGGGAGGAGGAGGTCTCGCGGTAGACATGGCGCAGGACGGGAGCGGAGCGGCCGATGGACAGCCGGCCGGCTCCTTCGACGAGGATGGCGAGGCCCTCCGCGTCGGCGCCGTCGCTCTGGACGAGTCTGCGCAAACCGGCCAGGACCCGGCCGGCGTCCTCGTCGCCGCCTCGGCAGGCGAGCATCCGGGCGGCGGACACACCGAGCGCGTCCTCCCGGTCCGACCAGACGCGGGCGCGGTCCATGGCGTCGGTGCCGCGCATGCGCTCGAACGATTCGCGGGCGGCCCGTACGACGAGCTCCACCTGGCTCGCGGAGGCGGCCTCGATGAGGTCGAGTGCCTGGGGATCCTGCCGGTCGGCCAGGTGCCGCAGTGCGGCGGCGCGGGCGGCGGCGGGGCCGTCCTGGGCCGCGGCGATCAGTTCGGGACGGTCCTCGGGGCCGGCGACGGCGGCGAGGCAGCGGGCCGCCGGCTGGTCGCGGTAGACCGCCGGGTACTGGCTGAGGCCTTCGTCGGCCCATGCGAGTACGGCGCGCACGCTCCAGCCGGGGGCGGGGCCCGTCGGGCGCAGCTGGCGTTGCCAGCGGCCGAAGGAGACGTCTTCCAGTGCCTTGCGGACCCGGGCGGCGGTCACGGGGTGCCGGAGGTCCTCGGCCCACAGCTGCCACGGCCTGGGTTCGTACGCCTCGCGTACGGCGGCGGCCAGCTCGGCGTCGCCCTCGGCGGTCTCCGGGAAACGGGCGAGCAGGGCGGGGCCGAGGCCGCGCAGTCCCTCCTCGTCGTCGCGGACGGCCAGCTCGTCCAGGGCCCACTCCCAGTTGCCGCCCGTGGCGGCGTAGCGCCGCAGCAGGCGCAGGGCGTCGCCGCGTCCGTAGCCGGCCAGGTGGCCGAGGACGGACAGCGCGAGGCCGCAGCGGTGCTCGTCGGGGGTCAGGAGGTCGTCCGGATGGAAGAGGTGCTGTTCGATCCCGTCGAGCCCGGCTTCCAGCTCGGAATACAGGCGCGCGTAATAGAGGGAGCGTGATTCCACCCGCCAGTCGAGGCGCGGGTCACGCAGGATGCACTGCTCCAGAGCGGCGAGGGCATCTGCCCGCTGCGCCGCCAGGGCATGCAGGGTCCCGTCTCCGCGTCCTCGCTGGAGGAGGCCGAGAAGGGTTCCACTGGGCGCTATGTCTGGGTCGAACATGAGGTCAGCATCCGGTGCGGGGGGTTCCAAGGCAACGGGATTTCCGCTGCGGGGTGCCTGGCATCCTTACCGGCCACCGGGCGTTTCATGCCTGGCGGAGGGGCGGGGACGTGTGGGGCCCGGGCGGGCCGCAGCCTACCGAGGTTTCCCGGCCCGTGTCGCTCCGGGCCCTCGGACCCCCCGGAAGGCTCACGGCATATGCCAGAAGCACCACCGGATCGGGTATTGCCGAAACACTTACGGCCCCTCACGCCGTGTGCCACAGTCATTACCGACCCTTCCGTCCACCTTGGCCCTCAGCGCCGGTATCGGAGTCACGTTCGGAGAGCGTCATGCCGTCCCATCTGCACGCGGATCACTCCGCCGCACAGTCGACCGACCCCGGTGCGGTGGACGCGCTCATTTCCCAGGCCCGCCGGCTGCGCAGCGAGGTCGACGCGGTACGCCGCGACGCCGCCGTCCCGGACGGCGAGGACCCCCAGGTCCGCTGGCAGCGTGCGCTCTGTGATCTCGCGGTGCACCAGCTGGACGATCTGGGCGAGCATCTGGGGCAGCTGCGGGAAGGCTTAGCGGACGATGGTTCCGCCTCCGGGCCGTTCCTCCCGGGTGGTGCCCCCACCGCCGCTCTCCCACCCGCCGCCATGCCGGACCGCGTCTCCGCCCATGCCCCCAGCCGGGCCGGCAGCGCCGAATGGGATCTGCTGACGGACGAGGCGGAATGGTCCGACGAGCTGTACCGCATCTTCGGCCGCGACCCGGACGACGGACCGCTGACGCTGGACGAGCTTCCCTCCTGGCTCCTCGAGGAGGACCAGCAGACCCTGACCTCGATGGTGACCGGATGCCTGGTCGACGGCAGGCCCATCGACGGCGAATTCCGCATCGTGCTCGCGGACGGCTCCACCCGAACGCTGCACATGGTGGGCGAGCCCGTGCTCGACGCTGACGGCGGCACCGCGTCCATGTGGGCCGTACTGCGGGACGTCAGCGAACTGCGCCTCAGCCAGCTGACGCTGAGAGAGACCCGTGACTCTCTCCAGCGACAGCGGCAGATCGCGCGGACGGAGCACCGGCTGGCTGTTGAACTGCAGGAAGCCGTGCTCCCGCCGTGGCGCGGCTCCCTGCGGTTCCCGCAGGGCGGCGGCCCCACCACCGTGGACCTGGCCGCCCACTACCTCCCCTCCGGTACCAGCGCCCTGATCGGCGGCGACTGGTACGACGCACTGCAGCTTCCCGACGGCGCCACGCTGCTGACCGTCGGCGATCTCACCGGACACGGCGTGAGTGCCGCCTCCGGCATGGCGATGATGCTCGGCGCGCTGCGCGGCATGGCGATCGCCGGACTGGAACCCGGGCCGTTGCTGGGCAGGCTGAACCAGCTGCTGGACACCGCGGCCCAGCCCACCCTCGGCAGCGCGCTGTGCTGCCGCTACGACCCCGCCGGCCGCACCCTGGCCTGGGCCCAGGCCGGCCACCCCGCCCCGCTGCTGTTCCGCGGCGGGGCCGGGCGCGTCCTGGATCCCCCCGAGGGCGTGCTCCTCGGAGCGACCTCCGATGCGCGGTACACCCAGGCCACGGAGTCCCTCGTCTCCGGCGACCTGCTGGTACTGCACACCGACGGACTGGTGCCGCGCCGCACCGCGTTCCCGGCCGCGACGGAACCGGCCGACGGCGCACGGCGGTTGCTCGCGATGGCCCCGCTGTTCACCCGGGCCCGTACCGCACAGGACTGCGTACGGCTGGTCGTCGAGGAGTTCGGCGCCCCCGAGCGCGAGGACGATGCCTGCGTGCTCATCGCGAGGATCGGTTAGCCGACGATCGGTCGGTCAGGAGCGACTGACGTTCACACCTGCGTGCTCCTGTTCCTCGGAACCGGCGGCAGCGCGGACTCGATCTCCGACCGCAGCTCCTGGATCGTCGTGTAGTCCGCGTACCGCCCGGTGAGCCGGTACATCGCCCGCAGCCGGTCCCAGGTGCGGTGGGAGGACGTACTGCCGATGGTCAGCAGTGCCATCCGAGCGTAACGGTCCGCCTGTTCGGGGTCGTTGGCGATGAAGCAGGCCGACGCCAGCGAGATGTAATCGAAGATCTTCGACCGGTCCCGGCCCGACACCCGGAGCTCCAGTGCGTGCTTGGCGTGCATCTGCGCCTGGGCCGCGGCGGACGGGTCGTGCTCGGCCAGCGTGCGGTACGCCAGCGCCTGCATGCCGTGCAGGTCCGCCTCGTCGAACATCTGCATCCAACTCGGCGGCGGCACATCGCCCCTGTCCGAGACGAACAGCTCCTCGGCCTCCCCCAGCGTCCGCCGCATCGCCTGGCCGCGCCCCATGGACGCCTGTGCCCACGCCTCGATGGTGTGCAGCATGGCGCGGGTACGGGGCAGGGCCTGCTCGCCGGAGCCCGACTTCGCCAGCTTCATCAGGTCGAGCGCGTCGTCCGGTCTGCCGATGTGGACCATCTGCCGGGCCGCGCGGGACAGCGCCTCGCCGGCCCGCGGCCGGTCCCCTCCCTCCCGCGCCGCGTGCGCGGCGATCACGAAGTACTTCTGCGCCGTGGGCTCCAGGCCCACGTCATGGGACATCCATCCGGCGAGCACCGCCAGGTTGGCGGCGACGCCCCACAACCTGCGCTGCAGATGGTCCTGGTGGTGGTAGGCGAGCATGCCGCCCACCTCGTTGAGCTGGCCGACCACAGCCTTGCGCTGCAGCCCGCCGCCGCGGGCCGCGTCCCAGGCGCGGAACACCTCGACCGAGCGCTCGAGAGCCTCGATCTCCTGGGAGCCGACCGGAGCCGCTTCGTACCGGTCGTACGCGGCGGGGTCGGCATGGAGTGGATTGTCGATGACCGGTGCATCGGCCACCAGGGCCGGGTCGGTGTGCAACCAGTCGTACATGGCGCTGCTGAGTGCGGAGCCAGCGGTGAGCGCGGCGCCCGCGCCCACCAGACCGCGTCGGTTGAGCATGAGGTCCATTCCCGTGAATTCGGTGAGGACCGCGGCTGTTCGCTCCGGTGGCCACGGCAAGCCGTCTCCGGCCTGCTTCTTCCCCGCGTGCCGGTGCCGGTCGAACCCGAGATCCTCGATGGTCACGACACGGCCGAGCCGCTCGGTGAACAGAGCGGCCAGCACCTTCGGCACGGGTTCGCGCGGCGACTCGCCGGTCTCGATCCAGCGGCGCACCCGCGAGGTGTCGGTCGCCAGTTGCGGATGGCCCATGGCCGCCGCCTGCCGGTTGACCAACCGTGCGAGTTCGCCCTTGGACCAGCCGGTAAGGCTGAACAGGTCCGCAAGTCGGGTGTTGGCTTCTTTGATCACTTCAAGCCCCCAGGTTCCTCGGCACGGTTGACGTTAATCGCCTGACAAAGGCCCCGCGAGTATTCGCCAGGGTTCGCCAGGGTCCGCCAGATGGTCTGCCACCCGCGCCAGGGTGTGATGTAGGAACGCGCCACCCCGGCCCGGCACCAGCCGGCTCCCGGACAGTCGTTCGAGCCCTCGTGAGCAGCCCTTATGAGGGGGACGACCGCCCCCGGGAGGGGCGTACGGCGCGTGGACGAAACCGGACCACCGGTTTGGACCCGCATTCCCCAGGGTGCGGGTCAGGACGCCGGCACCGGATCCGTACCGTCCACGCGCCGGCCCTGCCACCGACCGCTGTCCACAGCACCTCGAACGACGCAGCACCCGCGCTGCCGCATCACTGCAGCAACGCAGCACCGCAGCACCGCACCGCGTCACGCAGCACCGCATCACCGTCCTGAGCTCGCAGGCACACGAAGGGATCTGTTTCCCCCTCATGTATTCAGCATCGTCCTCCGTGTCCGCTCCGCCCCGGTTGTCGCACCCCGCTGGTACGGACTCCTCCATGCGCTCCCGTCCGTCGCTCTCCGCCGTCCGGCGGGGCGTCCCGACGGGCACCTCCCATCCGCTCAGCGGGAGACTCGACTTGACCGGCCCCCAGGGCGCCCAGCTGCGGACGGCCATCGCCGCGGTACAGCGGATATGCCCCGAGTTCAACCCTGTTCAGATGCTGCGCCGCAGCGGGCGCACGGCACTGCTCATCGGCACGTCGGGGCGCAGCCCCGCGGTCGCCAAGTGTCTGCTGGACCAGTCCCCAGCGTGGGTCGAACGGTTCCAGCACGAGATAGCGGCGTACCGGGCGTTCGTCCGCCACCGGCCACCGGCCCGGGTGCCGCGGCTGATCGCCGCCGATCCGGAGAGCTGTGTGCTGGTGCTGGAGCGAATGCCGGGACGGGTCGTGTCGGTGCAGCGCCATCCGGCCGAGACCCCGCCCCGGTCCGATGTCCGGGCGGCCATCGGCGCGTTCAGCAGGGTCAACCTGTGGCGGCCGCCGGCCGGTGTGTTCGACGCGCCGATCGACTACCCGGCGCGCATCTCGCGCTATCACGAACTGGGCCTGCTCACCGACCGGGACATGGGGGACCTGCAGAAGCTGCTGCACGGACTGGCGCATGTACAGGGGCAGTTCTGCCACGGCGACGCCTTACTGTCCAATGTGCTGCTGTCCCCGGCCGGCCCGGTGCTGGTCGACTGGGAGCACGCCGGCTGGTATCTGCCGGGGTACGACCTCGCCGTGCTGTGGTCGGTACTCGGCGACGACCCGGTGGCCCGCCGCCAGATCAGCCAGCTGGCCCAGACCCAGGGTCCCGCCTGCCGGGACGCCTTCCTGGTCAATCTGATGCTCGTGCTGACCCGTGAGATCCGTACCTACGAGACCGCCGTGCAGCGGACCATGCGCGGCGCCACTCCGCCCGCGCAGACCGTGGCCGGGGCGGGCGAGGAGCAGCGGCTGCTGCTCCGCCGGCTGCACGACGACTGCGGTCTGGCCCGGCGGGCCGTGCGCGCCGCGGTCGGCACCCGCTGACGTCCACGCGAACGCGAACGCGAACGCAGCCGCGGCTTCGGCGCCCCGGCCCCACACCGAAATCCAAGGGGATTTCGCCGACCGCCCGAGCCCACATCATCGGTCCAGACCACTGACGCCTGGCAGGCCAGCACGCCCGTGCCGGGAAAACTCCCGGCACGGGCGTTTGACGTGCGTAAACAGTGTCCGTTTGGGGCCGTTAGGGGGCTGTTGACGGATCGTCCGGAAGCCGATAACTCTGTGGAGCCGCTCGCCCAGCACCGCTTCAAGGAGATCGCATTGCGAGAATTCGCCGCTCGATCAGCGAGACCCCGACGGAGAGCGCTGCGGACGGTGACCGCGGCGGCCGCCGCCGCGGCGCTGCTGCCCGTGCTCTCTTCGGCGCCGTCCGCGAACGCCGCCGATCAGCCCGCCACCTCGTCGCTGCAGCAGGCGTTCAGCGACGCGGCCCAGCACTACCAGGTGCCGGCGAGCGTGCTGCTGAGCGTGTCGTACATGGAATCGCGCTGGGACACCCATCAGGGGCTGCCGAGCGTCACCGCCGGCTACGGGCCGATGCATCTCACCGACGCCCGTACGGCGCTCACCGACTTCCCGCAGAAGGGCGACGGCGGTGACGACGCGCGCGGCGACGACCCCCGGCCGCTCACCGGCGGCGCGCAGGTGCCCGCTCCCGATCTGTCGCAGCTGCCGGCCACGCTCACCACGCTGGACCGTGCCGCGGGGCTGACCGGGCTGCCGGCCCAGGACCTGCGGACGGACCCGGCGGCCAACGTCGCGGGGGGCGCTGCGCTGATCGCCGACGCCCAGAAGTCCCTCGGCCGGCCGCTGACCGCCGACCCCGCCGACTGGTACGGCGCCGTCGCGCGCTTCTCAGGCGCCGACGACTCGGCCACGGCCACCGCCTTCGCGGACGATGTCTACGACGTGCTGCGGCAGGGCGAGTCCCGCACCACCGACTCCGGGCAGAGCGTCGCCCTGGCCGCCGCCCCCGGGATCGCCCCCGACACCGCCCAGGCGGCCGGGCTGGGCCTCAAGCACGCCAACGACGCCGGAACGGAGTGCCCGCGCGGCGTGGGCTGCGAGTGGCTGCCCGCGCCCTACCAGGAGACCGCTCCCGGGAACTACGGCAACCACGATCTCGCCGACCGGCCCAACGACCAGAAGATCGACTACATCGTCATCCACGACACCGAGGGCACCTGGGACACCGCGCTGAAGCTGGTGCGGACTCCGACGTACCTGGCCTGGCACTACACGATCCGCTCCGCGGACGGGCACATCGACCAGCACCTGAAGACCAAGGACGTCGGCTGGCACGCGGGCAACTGGTCCATCAACGCCAAGTCGGTCGGCATCGAGCACGAGGGCTTCCTCATCGACCCGGGCACCTGGTACACGGAGTCGATGTACCGGACGTCCGCGCGGCTGGTGGCCTACCTGGCGAGGAAGTACGGCATCCCGCTGGACCGCCAGCACATCCTGGGCCACGACAACGTGCCGGGACCCACCGGCGCGTACATCGGCGGGATGCACACCGACCCGGGGCCGTACTGGGACTGGGCGCACTACTTCCAGCTGATGGGCGCTCCGCTGCACGCCACGGCGGGTCCCGGCGGCGGCCTGGTCACCATCCGCCCGGACTACGACGAGAACCAGCCGCTGTACACCGGCTGTGTCAAGGCGGGCGACACCTGCCCGGCACGCGGCTCGGAGGCGGTGCGGCTGTACACGGCGCCGAGCGAGGACGCTCCGCTGGTCAAGGACATCGGCCTGCACAAGACGGGTGACTCCACCACTGGCGTCAACGATGTCGGGGCGCGCGCCTCCACCGGCCAGCAGTACGCCGTCGCCGAGCGCCAGGGCGACTGGACGGCCGTGTGGTATCTCGGCCAGAAGGGCTGGTTCCACAACCCCCGGTCGCAGCCCACGGCGGTCAACGCCTGGGGCTTCACCGTCTCCCCGAAGCCGGGCCTGACCGACATCCCGGTGTACGGGCGCGCCTATCCCGAGGCGTCGGCGTACCCCGCGGGCGTGCCCGTGCAGGCGATCGTGCCGATGCCGTACAAGCTCCTGGCGGGCCAGGAGTACGTGATCGGCAACCGGGTCCACGGCGAGTACTTCTACTCGACGACCTTCGACACCACCGGGCACCGGGTGGTGCGCGGCAATCAGGTCTACTACGAGATCCAGTTCGGCCACCGGGTGGAGTACGTCAAGGCGGAGGACGTCACCGTCCTGCCGTCGCAGGTGGGCGCTCCGCGCTGACGATCTGCCCCGGCACATGTCAGGGGCGCCGCCGGATCCCGGCGGCGCCCCTGCGCACGAGCGTGGCGGGCGGTGGTCAGCCCTGCTGGAACATCTCCGCGGGCAGCGGCTTCAGCAGCTGGTACAGGTCGTCGGTGATGGGGCGGTCCCAGGTGGCGATGGTGACCTGGACGCCGTCACTGCGGTCGAACTGGGCGCAGGCGATGCGCCCTTCGGTGAGCTTGATGCGCCGCACGATGAGCAGGCCGTCGCCGTGCATCGCCGGGGTGTCCTCGCTGCTCACCACTTCGACCGGCTCCTCGTTGCCGAGGGCCACCATTAGCTGTGCCACCTCGAAGGGCACCTGGCCGTCCTCCAGCTCGCGCGCCGGGGAGCCCTCGGGGAGGTTGCCGATCAGCATGGCGGGGCCGCGCCCGCCGAAGAGGTCGTAGCGCAGGAAGATGCCCTGACAGCTGCCGTCCGGACCGGGCAGCAGCCCGGCGCCGAGAATGCCCGGCCAGTCCCCCGGGTCCATGGCCAGGACATCGAAGTCCGGCCCGGTGGGCGTGGCTGCGGTGCGGCGGCGGAGGAACGACATACGGCCATCGTACGTGGCCCGGGACCCCCCGCGCGGCGCCGGGCAGCCGCGACCGCCGGACCCCTGTCGTACCCCGCCGTCATTCCTTCCCGGCCCCCGTCGCGGGGTGCCCCACGGGCGGGTCCGCGGGGTAAGCCTGCGCCAGGCCGTCGCGGTCGGTGCCGAGCTTGCGGTAAACGGCGGAGAGCAGCCGGCCGACCGTGGTGCCGTCGGTGGACAGCGCCGCCGCGATCACGGCCGGTGCCTCGCCGCCGGCCGCGCGGGCGGCCGCCGCCCGTTCCCGCTCGGTCAGGGCGTCGGTCCCGGTGGCCTGTAAGCGCAGCGGCCGCAGCCCCACCGCGATGAGTTCGCCGCGGGCGCGCTCGGCCAGCCCGTCGGCCCCGCACTGCAGGGCACTCTCCAGGCCCCGGTAGAGCTGCTCGGCGGCCTCCGCCGGGTGGCCGGCCCTCCGCAGCGCCGTCCCGTGGGCGACCAGCGCACAGGCCAGCTGGTGGCCGGCCGGGGAGCGTTCCAGCCAGTCGACGGACTCCTCCAGGAGCTTCATCCGCTCCGCTCCCCCGGACACCTCCGCGGCAATCCGCAGGGTGTGCCCGATGGTGGAGGCGGCCCCGAACTGCCGGGCGCGGGCGACGGCCTCCAGGGCGGTGGCACGGGCCCGCACCGGGTCGTCGGCCGCCTCGGCGAGCGCCAGGTGCGGCTGCCAGGGGCACCAGGCGGGGTTGCGCATGCCGCGCGGGTTGAGGCGGCGGCCCACAGCGGCCAGTTCCGCGGCGGCCTCCCCGGCCATGCCGCGGGCGAGCAGCAGCTCGCCGTACACGCCCTGGGCGTCGGGGAAGGTGACGGCGGCGGGGAACGGGGCGTGGAAGCCGTAGTCGGCGGCCAGTTCCGTGGCCTCCCCGACACGGCCGCGGGCGAGCAGCACCTCGATGAGGACCGCGACGGCGTACCACTGGACGGGGGTGCCGCGTCCGACGCGCTCGGCGAGCCGCAGTCCGGCACGGGCGAAGTCCTCGGCCTCGGCGAGCCGGCCGCGCCGGAAGCGGACGTAGCCGAGCAGCAGATAGCCGAACGACAGATGGGCGCCGCGCCAGCCCTGGCGCTCGAACTCGGCGATCCCGTCGGCGAACAGCTCCTCCGCCCGGCCGGGCCGGTCCGCGTACATATGGACGAGGGCGACCAGTACGGGGACCTCGAAGCCCCAGTTCTCGTCGGCCCAGCGCAGCTCGCCGTTGAGTGCCCGGCCCGCGTGGCGCAGTGCGGTGCCGGACGGCTCACCGCGCAGTACGGCGTCCCAGGCGCGGAGCCCGATGATGTAGCGCTCGGTGAGGTCGCGGCCGGTCAGCCGGTCGGCGAGCCTGCTCAGCCGGCGGGAGCGGGCGGGCGAGTCCGGCTCGTCGGCCCGGAAGGCGTCCCACATGAACTGCTCGGCCTGCATCCGCAGCCGGGCGCGGGGGTCGGTGGCGGTGCGGGCCGCCTGGCCGACGGTGTCGGCGGCCTCGTCGAGCCGGTCGCTGTGGGCGAGGGCCTGGGAGAGCCGGAAGAGGATCCCCTCCCGCAGAGCGGGGTCGACGGCCGGCTCCCGCAGCGCGGCCCGCAGATGGTTGACAGTGGTGGCGGGTTCGAGCAGCGTGCAGGAGCAGCCGAGTTCGTACAGGACGGCGGCGCGCTCGCCGGGCGGCGGTGGTTCGCGCAGGGCCCGGGCGAGGTAGCTGCGGGCGGCCTCGGGAGCGCCCGCGCGCAGCGTCTCACGGGCGGCGGCGCGCAGCCGGCCGACGACCCAGGGATCGCCCTCGGGGTGAGTCTCCAGCAGGTGGCGGGCGGCCGCCGACGAGCCGAGTCCCGCGTCGACCACCGACCAGGCCGCCTGGCCGTGCAGCGCGACCCGCACCGCGTCGGGGATTGCCCGGTAGACAGCGGTGGCGATCAGCGGGTGGACGAACTCGAGGGTCTCGCCGCCGGTGAGGACGCGGGCGCTGCGCAGCCGGTCCGCGGCCTCGGCGGCCTCCGGCTCGCCCAGTCCCGCGACGCTCGCGGCCATCGCCGGTGAGATCTCGGTCCCCAGGACGGCGGCGGCCCAGGCGAAACGGACGGTGGAGGCGCCGAGCCGTTCCAGCCGGGTGGTCAGTCCGCTGCCCTTCACAGCGGCCGCCAGGTCGCGCAGCAGGGGCGCGCCGGCCTCGTCCGGCCGCAGGCCCCGGTCGCGGACCTTGGCGGCCAGTTCGACCGCCTCGAAGGGGTTGCCCGCCGTGACAGCCCAGCACTCGCGGCAGAAGGCGTCGTCGGCGTGCTCGCCGACCGCCGCGCGCACCAGGCGTCCTATCGCGGTGGCGGTGAGCGGCTCCAGGTCCAGGGGCCGGCGACCTGCGCCGCCGGGCAGCCCGCGGAACGCCTCCGCGTGGCCGGGCAGTTCCTCGGGCCGGTAGGCGACCGCGATCAGCATGGCCAGTTCCCCGGCCCGGGGCGCGAACGCGGCGAGCCAGCCCAGGGATTCGGGGTCGGCCCAGTGGGCGTCGTCGAGCACGAGGACCACCGGGGCGCGCCGCTGGGCGAGATGGGTGACCACCCAGTCCAGGCCGTCGCGCAGACCCTGCGGGTCGGGGGGCGCGCCGTCGCCTCCGGCGCACAGGCCCAGTGCCGGGCCGACGATTCCGTACCAGCCGCCGAGCGAGGCGCGCAGTTCGGCCTCGCCGGATCCCGCGAGCTGTGGCTGCAGGAGCTGCCGGGCGACGTGGAAGGCCACCCGCTGCTCCTGGTCGCCGCCACGGGCGGACAGCACGGTGCAGCCCTTGTCGGCCGCGCGCCGGCGCACTTCGGCCAGCAGCGTGGTCTTGCCGAGCCCGGCGGTGCCGGAGAAGGCCAGCAGACCGCCGCGAGGCCGGTCACGGTGCTCGGCCCCGTCCGCGCGTACCGCGGTGAGCTGCGCCAACGCCGCCTCGACAGCGGTGATTTCGGCCTCTCGTTCGAGCAGCCGGCGCCCTGTACGGGCCCTGCCCTCCGGCATCGCCTACCCCCTGGTACCACGGCGTACGCCGGGCGCCCGGATGCGCTCGGCGGACGCGCGTCCGATGCCACCTCAGCGTACGCCCGTCGGTACGGTCCGTACTCTGTCGCGACGACTTCTCACAGCGTTCGAGGAGCGTTCGAGGAGCCTTCGGGGGACGCTACGCGCTCCGGATCCCTCTCATCGCCCGAGCCCGGAGTGCTGGACGTCGCCGTCCGGCGTCTGTCCGAGCGCCTTGGGCAGCCCGGCGTGATCGGTGCCGACCTTGCGGTAGACGGCGGACAGCATCTGCGTCACCGCACGTTCCCCGGTGCCCAGATCCTCGGCGATCCTGGCGGTGGTCTGGCCGCCCGCGATCCGTTCGGCCACGGCCCGCTCCTGGCCGGTGAGCGTGTCGGTGCCGGTGTGGCGCAGCTGCAGGGGACGCATCCCGGCCGCCGCGAGCTCATCGCGGGCCCGGCTGGCGAGCGCTTCCGCGTTGCAGCGCAGCGCGCCCTCCAGACCGGCATGGAGCCGGTCGGCGGCATCCTGCGGCAGTCCGGCACGGCGCAGCGCGGCTCCGTACGCGACCTGCGCGCGGGCCAGTTCGTAGGCCGAGGGCGAGCGTTCGAGGTGGCCGACCGCTTCGGCCAGCAGTCGCAGGCCTTCGGGACCTCCGGACACCTCCGCGGCCGCGTGCAGCGCCTGGCCCATCGCCGACGCGGTGCCGAACTGGCGGGCCCGCTGGACCACCTCACGGATGGTGTCGGCGCCCCGTTCGGGTTCGACGAGGGCCACCGCCTGGGCGAGATGAAGCTGCCACGGGCACCACGCCGGGTTGCGCATACCGCGCGCCTCCAGACGCCGGCCGACCGCCGTGAGATGGCGTTCGGCATCGCCGCGCATGTCCTGGGCCAGCAGGAGTTCGCTGAAGACCGTCTGGGAGTCGGGGTAGACGACGGCGTTGGGGATCACCTCGCCGTAGTGGTAAGTGTCGGCGAGCTCCTGCGCCTCGTGGGTACGGCCGCGGGCGAGCAGGATCTCGATGAGGATGCCGATCGCGAACCACTGCGCGGGCACTCCGGATCCCACCCGGTCGGCGATGCCCAGTCCGGCGTGCACGAGATCCTCGGCCTCGGCGAGCCGGCCGCGCCGGTAGCGGATGTAGCCGAGGAGGGTGAAGCCGAACGACAGGTGCGCGCCGCGCCAGCCCTTGCCCTCCAGCTCCGCGATGCCCTTGGTGAACAACTCCTCGGCGCGGCCCGGCTGGTCGCAGTACATGAAGGTGAGAGCGACCAGGACCGGGACCTCGAAGCCCCAGTTCTCGTCGGTCCAGCTGAGGCCGTCGCCGAGGGCCTCCTCGGCGAAATGGATCGCGGTGGCGGCCGGTTCCCCGCGCACCATCGCGTCCCAGGCGCGCAGGCCCAGGATGTATCGCTCGCCCAGTCCGCGGCCGGTGAGGTGGTCCGCCAGCCGGGCCAGCCGCCGGGAGCGGGCGGGCGAGTCCTGTTCGTCGGCCCGGAAGGCGTTCCACATGAACTGCTCGGCCTGCATGCGCAGCTTGGTGCGGGCGTTGGTGGCCCGGTGGGCCTCCGCCTCGACGATGCGGGCGGCCTCGCCCATCCGGTCGGTGTGCCCGAGGGCCTGCGCGAGCCGGTAGGTGATGGCCTCGCGCAGATCCGGGTCGAGGTCGGGTTCCTCCAGAGCGGCCCGCAGGTGGTTGACGGTGTTCGCTGGTTCGTTGAGGAGCGAGGAGCAGCCGAGCTCGAAGAGCACGGCCGCGCGCTCGCCGTAGGACGGGGGTTCGCGCAGGGCGCGGGCCAGGCAGCGCTGGGCCGCGTCGGGCGCTCCGGCCCGCAGATACTCGCGGGCGGCGTCGCGCAGTTGCTGCACCACCCACCGGTCGCCCTCAGGGTGCAGCTCCAGCAGGTGCCGGGCGGCGTTGGCGGCGCCCAGTCCCGCCTCCATGACGGCGGACGCGGCCTCGCCGTGCATCCCGACGCGCAGCGCGCTGGGGATCGCCCGATAGACGGCGGTGGCGATCAGCGGGTGGACGAACTCCAGGGTGGTGCCGTCGGAGGCGCCGACCGTGAGGATGCGCGCGGCCCGCAGCCGTTCGAAGGCGTCGGCGGCCTCCTCGCGGCCGAGCGCGGCGACGCCCGCGGCCAGCGGCGGTGCGATCGAGGTGCCGAGTACGGCGGCGGCCCAGGCGAAACGGACCGCGGACGGGCCCAGCCGCTCGATGCGCTCGATCAGACCGCTGCCCTTGACGGCGGAGGCCAGTTCGCGCAGTTCGGGGATGTCCTCGCGCTGGCCCTTGAGTTCGCGGTCACAGATCTTGGCGGTGAGTTCGACGACCTCGAACGGGTTGCCGCCGGTGACCGCCCACGCCTCACGGCAGAACGCCTCATCGGCGCTCTCGCCCACCGCGTCACGCACGATGCGCCGGACCGCGCCGGTGGTGAGCGGCACCAGGTCGAACGGGCGCGAGCCGTGCCTTCCGGCCAGTCTGCGGAACGCCACGGCGTCGGCGGGCAGTTCGTCGGGTCGGTAGGCGACGACCACCAGCATCGGCAGCTCCTCGGCCCGCGGGGCGAAGGCCGTCAGCCACGCCAGGGACTCGGAGTCGGCCCAGTGCGCGTCGTCGAGGACCAGGACGACGGGCGCCTGCTGGACCGCGAAGCGCGTCACCACCCAGTCCAGGCCGTCCCGTACACCGGTGGGGTCGGGGGCGCCGCCGCCCTGCGCCGCGACCAGCCCGACCGCCGGGGCGACGATGTCGTACCAGCTGCCCAGTATCCGGCGGTGCTCCTCCTCGGAGGACGCCGCGAGAGCGGGCTGGACGAGCTGGCGGACCACATGGAACGCCATGCTCTGCTCCTGCTCGCCACCGCGGGCGGACAGTACGGTGCAGCCGCGCGCGGCCGCCCGCCTCCGCACCTCGGCGAGCAGCGCGGTCTTACCGAGTCCTGCCGGACCGGCGTAGGCGAGCAGGCCGCCGTGCCTCGTCCCGGACCGCGTCCCGCAGAGGTCGTCCAAAGCACCGTCGAGCGCGACGAGTTCGGACTCCCGTTCGAGAACCGAGCGATGTACTCGTCCCAATTGTTCCACCGCGTCTGGCATGTCTGAATCCCGTTCTCGTGCCTGTTCGGCAGGTAGCGCTGAGCGTACGCCCGCAGGGACGCTCTGTAGTGCCCGCTGGTGATATCCGCGTCTTCCGAACGGGTAGATGGCAAACGCCAGTTCACACTCCAACGGCCCGGACGGTCCCGGGCCGGCACGACCCGACCTGAGGCGGGCACCTTGACGGACAGCACAGCCCCCAGCAGCGCCATTCCGCGCGACATTCTCGCGGAACGCACCACGTTACTGTCCATCCCCTTCCCCGGACGGTCGAGTCCGCACGCCGACAGGGCCCGTCGGCACACCCTGCAGTGGCTGCGCGACCTCCGGATACTCCGTGCCGATTACGGCGTCTCGGAGTACGACGCCCTGCGACTGGAGCGCCTGATGGCGTTCTTCTACCCCCGGGCGACCGGGCCGGATCTCGACCTCGCCGCCGACTTCAACGCCTGGTTCTTCATCTTCGACGACCAGTTCGACGGCCCTCTCGGGCGCCGTCCTGACGACGTGGAACGCGAGGTGGACGCGCTGGTGTCCATCCTCTACGAACCCCCTTCCCCCTCCTCCCCGCCCGTGAACCATCCGCCCGTCGGCCATCAGGCGAGCCCGCTCGCGGACGGCTTCCGCGACATCTGGGTCCGCTCGGCGGCCGGCACACCGGCCGTGTGGCAGGAGCGCTTCCGCGACCACTGGCGGGAGTATCTGCGCGCCTACCACTGGGAGGCCCTCAACCGGACGCAGCGGCCCCCGCTGACCCTCGACGCCTTCCTGCGGGGCCGGCGGGACTCGATCGGCGTCCAGCCCTGCCTTGACTTCGCCGAACGGTGCGGCGGCTACACCCTGCCGGAGATGCTGCACTCGACGTCCCCGCTGGCCGAGATGCGGGAGATCACCGGGGATGTGGTGATCTTCGTCAACGACATCATGTCCGTGGACAAGGAAATGGCGGCCGGGGATGTCAACAACAGCGTGATCCTGCTGCGGAACACCACCGACCACACGCTGGAGGAGGCCGTGGGACTCATCGCGCGGGCCGCCAACGCGCGGGTGCAGCGGTTCCAGACGCTCGCCGAACGACTGCCCGCGGTGCTCGACGAGTACGACGCCGCGCCGGACCTGCTGGAGCAGGTGGACGACTACGTACGGGCAATGCGCCATGTGATGCGGGGCAATCTCGACTGGTCCCTGGAGACCGCCCGTTACCGCGAATCCGGTATCGCCGCGGTGAGCGGCGGCAGACAACGGCCCTGGTCGGATCTCTTCGGCCCCGACGGCACCAACGGAATCACCCGCGGCGGCCTCGGCTGAGCCGGGACCGGGAACGGGGGCAGGAAGGAGCCGGGCCGCGCGGGAGTGCGGCACCGGCTCCTTCTGCGTATCACTCCGACCCCGGATGTGGGCCTAATGTTATCTTCAGCTCAATGCATTAGTCGTTGAGGGCGAGGGGGGCCGCATGGCAGAGATCCGTCAACTACTCCGCGAGCTGGAGGTGTTCGCGGGCGACCTGCCCCCCTTCGATCCCGGGGACACCCCGGACGATCCCGCCGCGCTCTTCACCGAGTGGCTGCTCGAGGCGATCCGGTCCGGAGTGCCCGAACCGCACGCGATGACGCTCTCCACGGCCGGCGCGGACGGCGATCCGTCGGCCCGGGTACTGATCCTGAAGAACCTCGACCGCACCGGCGACCGCGCGGGCTGGCAGTTCGCCACCCACTCCGGCAGCGGCAAGGGCCAGGATCTCGCCGAGCGCCCCTACGCCGCCCTGACCTTCTACTGGCCGGCCCAGGCCCGGCAGATCCGGGTGCGCGGACCCGTGACACGGGAGAGCGCCGATCTCGGCGCCGCGGACTTCCTGGCGCGGGGAGCGAGCGCGCGGGCCGAGGCGCTGCTGGGACGCACCAGCCGCCCGCTGACCGCCCCCGCCGACCGCGACGCCGCCCTCCGGGAGTCGCAGGCACGGCTGGAGCGCGAACCGGACCTCGTCGCGCCCGAGTGGACGCTGTACAGCGTGCAGGCCGAGCAGGCCGAGTTCTGGCAGGGCGACAAGCATCGCAACCACACCCGGCTCAACTACCGCCGTTCCACCGACGGCTGGCACAAGGAGTTGCTGTGGCCGTGAGTCACCCCGACCCGATTCCGGCGATCCTCGCCGGCCGGCCACGGCTGCCCGCGCTGCTCGACGGCCTCACCGACAGCGTCGTCCGCGCTCCGAGCGCGCTGCCGGGCTGGACCCGCGGGCATCTGCTCAGCCACCTCGAGGGCGTCGCCCTCGCGCTGGCACGGCAGGCGCGGTACGCCCCGAAGGACGAGCTGATCGATCCCTACGACGGCGGGCGGCCGGCCCGGGACAGCGGTGTCTCGCCGCCTCCGGAACTCGGTCCGTGGCCGTGAGCGCACGCGGTTCGTCCGGCCGCCTCAGGTGAGGTCGAACTCACCGTCACGCGCACCGAGTACGAAGGCGCGCCACTCGGCGGGGGTGAAGATCAGCGCCGGCCCGTCCGGGCTCCGCCCGTCCCGCATCGCGATGTAGCCCTCGATAAAGGCGATCTGGACGTCGCCCGTGCCCTGACTGCTGGACTGCCAATCCGCGCTCGTAAGATCCAGCTGCGGCTTCTTACCGTTGGTCAACGGCTGTCCGATGATGCTCTCGGCCACGTCCGCTCTCCTCCCGACATCGTCATCCGCGACCCACCCTAGCCACCGGGCCCATCGCCCGACAGGCAATGGGACAAGCTGCCCGGATACACCCCCCGATCAGGTGGTCGGCCGGTCCGCGCCGACGAGCCACATCGAGAAGAACTGCGCGCCGCCGCCGTACGCGTGGCCGAGCGCCCGGCGGGCGCCGTCCACCTGGTGCTCACCGGCCTGGCCGCGCACCTGCAGGGCCGCCTCGGCGAAACGGATCATGCCGGACGCGCCGATGGGGTTGGTGGACAGCACACCGCCCGACGGATTGACGGGCAGGTCGCCGTCGAGTTCGGTGACGCCCGCTTCCGTGAGCTTCCAGCCCTCCCCCTCGGCGGCGAAGCCGAGGTTCTCCAGCCACATCGGTTCGTACCAGGAGAACGGCACATACATCTCGACCGCGTCGATCTCCCTGCGCGGATCGGTGATCCCGGCCTGCCGGTACACATCGGCGGCGCAGTCCTTGCCGGCCTGCGGGCTGACGTAGTCCTTGCCCGCGAACATCGTCGGCTCGCTGCGCATCGCACCGCCGTGCAGCCAGGCGGGCGGGCGCGGCGCGCGGGCCGCGCCCCCGGTGTCGGTGAGCACCATCGCGACCGCGCCGTCGGAGGACGGGCAGGTCTCGGAGTAGCGGATCGGGTCCCACAGCATGGGGGCGGCCCGCACCTTCTCCAGCGTGATGTCCTTCTCGTGCAGGTGGGCGTAGGGGTTCTTCAGCGCGTTGCGGCGGTCCTTGTAGGCGACGAGGGAGCCGATGTGGTCGGGCGCTCCGGTACGGCGCATGTAGGCGCGCACATGGGGGGCGAAGAATCCGCCGGCACCGGCCAGCAGCGGCTGCTGGAACGGGATCGGCAGCGAGAGCCCCCACATGGCGTTGGACTCGGACTGCTTCTCGAACGCGACGGTCAGCACGGTGCGGTGGACCCGGGCCGCGACCAGGTTCGAGGCGACCAGGGCGGTCGAGCCGCCGACCGAGCCGGCGGTGTGCACGCGCAGCATCGGCTTGCCGACGGCGCCGAGGGCGTCCGCCAGATACAGCTCCGGCATCATCAGGCCCTCGAAGAAGTCCGGTGCCTTGCCGATGACGACCGCGTCGATGTCGGCGAAGGTGAGCTCCGCGTCGGCCAGCGCCCGCAGGGCCGCTTCGCGGAGCAGCCCCGCGATCGACACATCGTGCCGGGCGGAGACGTGTTTGGTCTGGCCGATGCCCACGACGGCCACATGTGCCTTGCTCATAGCGCCTCCTCGTTCGCTTCTCCGGCCGCGCGGCGCAGAGGTGCGGATTGCGTGGACAGCCGCGGCCCGGCGGCCTTGCGTCCGTCGCTCACAGCCGCGTCCCCTTCCAGGACGGCGACCAGGTTCTGCTGCAGGCAGGGACCCGAGGTCGCGTGGGCCAGGGCGCGGTCGGACTCACCGCGGTGGATGCGGGCGGCCGCCTCGCCGAGCCGGATGAGACCGGCGGCCATGACGGGGTTGGCGGCGAGCGGACCGCCGGACGGATTGACGTGCACGTCGTCGCCCAGTTTCAGCGCCCTGCGCAGGACGACCTCCTGGGAGGTGAACGGCGCGTGCAGCTCGGCGGTGTCGACCGGCACGTCGAAGGCCCCGGCCCGCTCGGCCGCGAGCCGGGTGGACGGCGAGTCGGTGAGGTCGCGTACGCCGAGGCTGTGGGCCTCGATCCGGTGGTCCATGCCCCGGATCCACGCGGGCCGTCCGCACAGCCGGCGGGCGGTGTCCCCGGCTGCCAGCACGATCGCGGCGGCGCCGTCGCCGACCGGCGGGCAGTCCTGGCGGCGCAGCGGCTGGACGACGTAGTCCTCACCGTCGCGGACATCGGTGAGCTGCGCGTACGGGTTGCCCCGCGCTGCGGTGCGACTTCGGGCGGCGACGCCGGCCAGTTCGGGTTCGCTGGTGTGCCCGGCGTCGATGAGGGCCCGCGCCTGGAGCGCGGCGAGCGCGACCGGGTCGGGCCACAGGGGCGCGACGTAGTACGGGTCGAGCTGGCGGGTCAGGACCTCGCGGACGTCGCCGGGTGAGGACTTGCCGTAGGCGTACACCAGCGCGGTCTCCGCCTCGCCGGTGAGGATCTTCACCCATGCCTCGTAGAGCGCCCAGGCGCCGTCCATCTCGACATGTGATTCGGAGATCGGCGGCCAGGCGCCGACGCCGTCCAGCGCCATCGTGAAGGAGAAGGCCCGGCCGGCGAGGTAGTCCGAGGATCCGGAGCAGGTGAAACCGATGTCGCCGGCCTTGAGGCCGACTTGGCCGAGCGCCTCGTGCAGGACGGGCATCAGCAGTTCGACCTCGGAGACCTCGGCCGTGCTGCGGGCGTGGCGGCTCTGGGCGAAGGCCACGATCGCGACGTCACGCATCTAGACCATCTCCTTGTACGTGTCGTAGCCGGCGTCGGGCTCACCGGTCGGGCGGTAGTGGTCGGGGAAGCCGCCGCCGTCGCTCCACACGGGTTCGACGCGCATGCCCATCCGCACCTGGTCGTAGCGGATGCCGCCGATGCGTCCGTGCAGGGCGAGGTCCGCACCGTCCAGGGCGATGTGGGCGTAGACGTACGGCACTTCGATGTCGAGGCCGCGGGCCTTGATGTTGACGATGCAGAAGGTGGTGACGGTGCCGCCCGGGCCCACTTCGACCTGTTCCTCGGTGGCGACGCCGCAGGTGGGGCAGGCACCGCGGGGCGGGATGTAGACCTTGCGGCAGGACGGGCAGCGCTCGCCGATCATCTTGCTGTCCTCGAGTGCCGCGAGATAGCGCGACTGGGCCCGGCCGGGGCTGTAGACGTAGTCGAGGCGGGCGGGGGCGACGATGCCGGTCACCGGGTCGGCGAACTCGCCGGTGTGGGGGGTGGCCGCGCTCTCCTCCGGCTCGGTCCCGTCGTCCGGTTCGAAGCAGGCGATGTCGGTGATCGCACCGACGCGCTCCCCGGCCCAGCGGATCCGCACCCGCATGCCGGTGCGGACGGCGTCCGGGCCGTTCGCGTCGAGCGCGTGCAGGATCGCGGTGTCGGCGCCGTCGAGGCGGACCAGCACCCAGGCGAACGGGGTGGTGAGCGGCTGGTTGCGGCTGGGATCGGGGTTCCAGGCCCAGGTGGTGACGGTGCCGGCGGCGCCGACCTCGACCAGTTCGCGCAGTTCCGCCGAGGTGACGGGGTCGTACTCGACGGGCGGTACGAGCACCCGGCCGTCACCGGTGCGCACCCCCAGTACGGTCTGCTCGCGCAGGCCGGTGAGGAAGGCGCTCTGGACGGGGCCGAGCGAGCGGGTGAACGGGAACTCGACGACCAGTGGTGCGCTGAGGACTTCGGTCATGGGCGGCATCTCTCCTTGGGTCCCCCGGGTCAGGCGCGCTTGAAGACCGCGGGGCGCTTCTCGGCGAAGGCCCGGGGGCCCTCCTTGGCGTCGGCGGTGGCGAAGATCGGCCAGCCCCGCTCCAGTTCGTGCTTGAGCCCCTCGGTCTCGGTCATCTCCGCGGTGTCGTACACGGACGCCTTGACGGCCTCGACGGCCAGCGGCCCGTTGGCGTTGATCTGTCCGGCGATCTCCAGGGCCCGCTCCAGCGCCGTGCCGTCCGGGACGACATGGCCGATCAGGCCGATCTCCTTCGCCTCCGCGGCGGAGTAGGGGCGTCCGGTGAGCAGCATCTCCAGGGCGTGGGTGCGGGGGATCTGGCGGGCGAGCCGCACGGTGGAACCGCCGATCGGGAAGAGCCCGCGTCGGACCTCGAAGAGGCCGAGGGTGGCGCTCTCCCCCGCGACCCGGATGTCGGTGCCCTGCAGGATCTCGGTGCCGCCGGCCACGCAGTGACCCTCCACGGCGACCACCACCGGTTTGCGCGGCCGGTGATGGCGCAGCATCGCCTTCCAGTGCAGGTCGGGGTCGGCCTTCAGTCGGTCGCGGTACTGCTGGCCGGCCATCGCGCCGTCGTCGGAGGCCAGCGCCTTGAGGTCCATTCCGGCGCAGAAGGAGCCGCCGGCCCCGGTGAGGACGATGGAGCGGATGGTGTCGTCCGCGTCGGCCTCCAGCCAGCCGTCGTACAGACCGACCAGCATCGGCAGCGAGAGCGCGTTCTTGGCCTCGGGCCGGTTCAGGGTCAGTACGAGTGTCGCGCCGACGCGCTCCACGCTGAGGTGTTCCGTGCCGCCCATGGCCGGCCTCCAAGGTCACATATTCCGTCGCGGACCTAGAACAGGTTGCAGTAGGCGCAGGTCGAGTTCAATAGTTTTCTGACTACCAGTCAGATTTCCCGCCCGGGAACCCTTCCCACCTCGCTCCAGGGGGGTTCTAATGACCGCCGAGAGACCTTCGCAGCATCGAGGCTGGAGGAGCCGTGGAGTACAACCTTGCCGACCTCTTCGAGTCGGTCGTGGACGTGGTCCCGGACCGCGAGGCGCTCGTCTACATCGACCACCCAGGAACGGGCGCCGAACGGCGGCTGACCTACGCCCAGCTCGACACGGCCGCGAACCGGATCGCCCACCACTTCATCGCCGGCGGAATCGCACCCGGCGACCACGTGGGACTGCACCTCTACAACGGCATCGAATATCTGCAGACGGCGCTGGCCTGCATCAAGGCCCGCGCCGTACCGGTGAACGTCAACTACCGGTACGTGGAGGAGGAGCTGGTCTACCTCTACCGCGACGCGGATCTGGCGGCGCTGGTCTTCGACGCCGAATTCACCGCGCGGGTCGCCGCCGCGCTGCCGCACACCGACAAGCTGCGGCACCTGGTCAGAGTGGGCACACCGGCCGAGGGCACCCCGGAACCGTCCATCACCCCGGTGGCCTTCACCGATGCCGAGGCGGCCGGATCACCGGAGCGCGGCTTCCCCCAGCGCTCCGCCGACGACCAGTTCATCATCTACACCGGCGGCACCACCGGCATGCCCAAGGGCGTCATGTGGCGCCAGGAGGACCTCTTCTTCTCCGGCATGGGCGGCGGCGCACCCACCGGCGAGCCGGTCAAGCGGCCCGAGGAACTCGCTGAGCGGGTCGCGGCCGGCGGCGAGGGGCTGGTCTTCTTCCCGACCCCGCCGCTGATGCACGGCACCTCCACCCTCACCGCGTTCATCGGCTTCAACTTCGGCCAGAAGGTCGTCATCCACCGCAAGTACGTGCCGGACGAGGTGCTGCGCACCATCGCGAAGGAGAAGGTCACCAGCGTCTCGCTGGTCGGCGACGCCATGCTCCGCCCGCTCGCGGACTCGCTGGCCGGGCCGCTCCAGGGCATCGACTGCTCCTCGCTGTTCACCATCTCCAGCTCGGGCGCGATCATGTCGGAGACCGTCCGCGCCCAGTTCCAGGCGCTGGTCCCGAACGTCATGATCCTCAACAACTTCGGCTCCTCGGAGTCCGGCTTCAACGGAACGGCCACCGACGACTCCGGCCCGGCCAAGGGCTTCCGGCTGCGGGTCAACTCCCATATCGCGGTCGTCGACCTGGCCACGATGGAGCCGGTCACGGTCGGCGAACCAGGACGTATCGCCCTGCGCGGACATGTGCCGCTCGGCTATTACAACGACCCCAAGAAGACCGCGGAGACCTTCTTCCAGCGGGACGGCGAGCGGTGGGTGCTGCTCGGGGACATGGCGACCGTCGACGAGGACGGCGTCGTCACCGTCCTCGGGCGCGGCTCGCAGTGCATCAACACCGGCGGCGAGAAGGTCTACCCGGAGGAGGTCGAGGAAGCGCTCAAGGCGCACCCCGACGTCTACGACGCGCTGGTCGCCGGAGTCCCGGACGAGAAGTGGGGCAACCATGTCGCCGCCGTCGTCCAGCCGCGGGACGGCGCGGATCCGCTGACCCTCGACGACATCCAGGCGCACTGCCGCACCCGGCTGGCCGGCTACAAGATCCCGCGCAGCCTGGTCGTCATGGACCACATCCAGCGCTCCCCCAGCGGCAAGGCCGACTACCGCTGGGCACGTTCGGTGGCGACGGAGGCGGCGCCCGGGCAGACCTGACGGCGGCCGGGCGTCGCGATCCCGGGGCATGGACAGGGCGGTCCTGGCGGCGGACGGTCGGCCAGGTCGTTGACGGACACGATGCAGCCCATCGCACCATGGGCCACCTGCGCCTGAGGTGCCGCCGCGAGCCAGGAATTGAGCGCTCCGCATTCGTCCGCCTCGACATGCCCGAAGGTCAGCCAGCGCAGCCGGTCGACCGGCGTCACCTGTTCGACCGCCTCCGACACCAGGGGGAACAGCGAACGCAGTCCCAGGTGGAAGAGCAGAGGTCCTCGGCGTCGATCAGGAACTGGTTGAACAGGAAGTCTGCGTCGGGAACGTAGGTGGACAGCCAGTAGATGTCCGGCGCGATCTCCGTGACGCGAGTCTCCATCAGAGCCTCCTCGACCATCCCGCCCAGGCTGGCACCGGGCGACGGCCCCGCACGCCGGGTGCCCCGTACGGTGGCTGCCCCGCACGGGGGCAGCGGCCGGCACGGGGGCAGCGGCCGGCACGGGGGCAGCGGCCGGCGCCCTGGCCGGCGGAAAATACCCCGCGGACTGTCAGTGGCGGGACCTATGCTCGGCAGTCCAGATCGCCCGCTGATCGGAGAGTGTCCGTGCCCGAGTCCGTCTCGTTCCGCCGACCCGAACCGCCGTACTACGCCGTCATCATCACCACTCTGCCGAGCGGCGAGGACCCGGAGGGCTACGCGGACGCGAACCGCCGCATGGGACCGCTGTCCGCCAAGTGGCCCGGCTACCTGGGCCGCGAGTCGGAGACCGGTCCCGACGGCCGCGATCTGCTGGTGGTCTATTACTCGGACGCGGAATCCATAGCCTCCTGGAAGGCGGATCCGGAGCACCTGGAGGTGCAACGGCTGGGCCGGGAGCGGTGGTACGCCTCCTACAGCGTCGAAGTGGCGCGCGTGGAGCGGGCCTACGGCTTCCGGCGCGACTGATCCGCTGATCCACAATCCACCAGCTGAGGCGGCGCGCGCCGCCCGCGTAGCCTCAGCTCATAGACTCTGTACCTACTAGTATGTACACTCGGATCATGGATACCGCGGAACGGTTGATCGAGAGCACCCAGGAGCTCCTCTGGGAACGCGGCTACACCGGCACCAGCCCCAAGGCGATCCAGCAGCACGCGGGCGCGGGCCAGGGCAGCATGTACCACCACTTCTCCGGCAAGCCCGACCTGGCGCTGACCGCGATGCGGCGCAGCGCCGAACAGCTCAGGGCGCAGGCCGACGCCCAGATGTCCGGCGGCGGCACCGCCCTGGAACGGGTCTCGGCCTATCTGCTGCGGGACCGCGACGCGCTGCGCGGCTGCCGGGTCGGCCGGATGGCCATGGACCCGGACGTGATCGACAGCGCGGAGCTGCGCGGCCCAGTGCAGGAGACGTTCGCGTGGCTGCGCGGACGGCTCGCGGAGATCATCGCCGAGGGCCTGGCGGCCGGGGAGTTCGACGCCGCGCTCGATCCGGGGGACACCGCCGCCACGATCGTCGCCGTCGTCCAGGGCGGCTATGTGCTCGCCCGCGCCGAGGGCTCTCAGGAGCCGTTCCGCCAGGCGGTGCGCGGCGCGGTCGCGCTGCTGGCCGCCCGCTCCACCGTCAATGTCAGCCTCACCGACTGAGGAGACCGCCGTCATGCACGCCATGCAGTACCGGATCACGCTACCCGCCGACTACGACATGAAGATCATCCGCCACCGGATCGAGTCCAGGGGTCATCTGCTCGACGAGTTCCCCGGCCTCGGACTCAAGGCGTACCTCATCCGCGAGCGCGACACCGACGAATCACCCGTCAACCAGTACGCGCCGTTCTATCTCTGGAACACCGGGCGGGGGATGAACAGTTTCCTCTGGGGTCCGGGATTCCAGGGAATCATCGACGACTTCGGCCGCCCCGAGGTCGAGCACTGGACCGGGCTGGCCTTCGAGCCCGGCCCGGCCGCCGCCACGGTCCCGCGCGCCGCGACTCGCCGCGCCGAGCCGATCGCCCCCGGCGACGACCCGGCCGCCGTCATCGACCGCGCCCTCACCGCCGTACGCGAGTACGCCGCCACCCCCGGCGTGCACTCGGCCACCCTCGCCGTCGACCCCCGCCACTGGGAACTGCTGCACTTCACCCTCTGGGAGCACACCGCGCCCGCCGCGGCCGGTGACCGCTACCAGGTGCTGCACCTGTCGGCGCCGGAACCGACCGCCATCGAGACGGGACGCCAGTGGTGAAGCAGGCGAACATCGACCGCGAGGCCGGCTACCGGCTGCTCGGCGAACTGGCCGGGCCCGAGACCATCGAGGCCACTCTCTCCCGGCTGGACGCGATCGCCCCGGGCTTCCCCGACTGGATCGTGACGGCCCTGTTCGGCGGCACCTACCAGCGCGAGGGGCTGGCGCTGCGCGACCGGCAGATCGCCAACCTCGCGGCGCTGACCGCGCTCGGCGGCGTGGAACCGCAGCTGGACGACCATGTGCGCAACAGCCTGCGCATCGGGATCGAGCCACGGGAGATCATCGAGGTGATGGTCCATCTGGCTCCGTACATCGGAGTGCCGAAGGCACTGGCAGGGCTGCGCGTCGCGTCGGCCGTGCTCGAGGAGGGCGACCGGGCATGAGCGCGATCCGTACGGTCCTCGGCGACATCCCGCCCGAGCGGCTGGGCGTCACCGATGCCCACGACCACCTCTTCTTCCGTATCCCGGCCCTCGCTGGGCAGGAGTTGGACTCCCCCGGGGCGGCGGAGGCCGAACTCCTGGCGTTCCGCGAACTGGGCG
Source organism: Streptomyces sp. PH10-H1 (assembly GCF_030063355.1). GTDB lineage: Bacteria > Actinomycetota > Actinomycetes > Streptomycetales > Streptomycetaceae > Actinacidiphila. The sequence goes on along the minus strand of NZ_JASISZ010000037.1, from coordinate 49,694 downwards.
GCCGGACCGTGACGCAGTGGACCCCCTTCGGCCTGGGGCGGCACGCGGGCGACCTGCCGGCCGTCTCCCGGGCCTCGTCGGTGCATGTGGTGGCCGCGACCGGGCTCCACCAGGCGGTGCACTACCAACCGAAGGAGTTGGACCGGCTGCGCGGCCGGACGGCCGAATTCTTCGTATCGGAACTGACGGAGGGCCTGCGGCCCGGCGACGACCCCGACGCGCCGCCCGGCACCGCCCGCGCGGGCATGATCAAGGTCGCGGGAGGCTTCCACGGTCTCGACGCGCACGCCCGGCACGTCATGACCGCGGCGGCGCACGCGCACCACGCGACCGACGCGCCGATCGGCGTCCACCTCGAACTCGGCACCGGCGCCCTGGATGTACTCGACCTCCTCTGCGGAAAGCTCGACGTCTCCCCGGAGCGGGTGCTGCTCGGGCATCTGAACCGCTCGCCCGACCTGCGGATCCACCGGGCGGCGGCCGAGGCTGGGGCGTTCCTCGTCTACGACGGCCCGTCCCGCGCCAACCACGCCACCGACTGGCGGCTGTTCGACGCCCTCGCCACGCTCACAGAGGCCGGCCACGCGGCACAGCTGCTGCTCGGCGGCGACACGACCACGGCCGCCGCCCGGTCGGCCACGGGCGGCGGGCCCGGGATGCCGTTCCTGCTCAGCGGGCTGCGGCCGAGGCTGGCGCGGGAACTCGGCGAGGCCGTCACCGAGCAGATCTACGTCGCGAACCCGGCTCGGGCCCTGGCCGTCGACTGGCCGTGACCGTCGTAGCCCGGAGCCCGTTCAAGTGATCGTTCTCAACGGTGGTTCGAGCTCCGGGTCCGGGTCGCCGCAGGGCGGGAGACCGCGCGGCGACCGGGGTGGGCCTCAGCCGGCGGCGATGGCCTTGTAGAAGATCGTCGTCGGTTGCAGCGTGCCCGCGGGGTCGGCCGCGTAGCCGGGGACCGATCCGACCGGCGTCCAGCCGGCGGCCGTGTAGAGGCGTTCTGCGGGGCTGCCCGTCACGGTGTCCAGGATCAGCAGGGTGATCCCGGCCGCGGCGGCGAACTCCTCGGCGGCGGCCAGCAGGCGGCGCGCGATCCCCTGGCCCCTGGCCTCACCGTGCACCATCAATTTGGCGATCTCGGCCCGGTGCCGGCCGTTGTCGACGGCCGACGGCCGCAACTGCACCGTGCCGGTGATCCGCTCGCCGTCCCCGGCCACCCAGACGATGACGTGCCCCTCGTGCACGGCCGGTGCCAGGCCCTCCCACCAGCGGGCGGCGGCGCCGTGATCCAGGGGCGCGAGGAATCCGACCGAGGCGCCGCCGCCGACGGTCCCGGCGAGCAGCGCCGCCAGGTCCCCGACGTGGTCGGCGAATTCCTTCGGTTCCAGCCGGACGATCTCTGGCACGGTACGGCCTCCACTCGCTCACCCCTGGGCATCTGAAAGGATATTGGACCACTGCCGTCACGGGGGAAGGTCATCCATGGAGCCGTCGCAGTCGTCATCGTCCCGGTACCCCGGGCCGGGCACCGGGGCGGGGACCGTCCTGGAGAGCAACCGGCTGCGGGCGGTCCTGGCACCGTGGTGGATGCCGCCGTCGACAGCCCTGGCCGCGGGACTGATCGCGTACGCGCTGGCCGGCGACCGGCTGCTGCGGCTGGTCGTACCGCTCGGCGTGGCGGCGCTCGCGTGGGCCGCCGCCGTCGGGTGGCGGCGCCTGCGGCCGCTCACGTTCTGGCGGTTGAGCGCGAGCGGGCTGCAGTGGCTGCGGGGCGGACGGGTGATGGAGACCCATACGTTCTCCCGTGATCGGCCGCTGACACTCCTGGTCCCTGACCTGGACGTGCTGGCGCCGGCCGAGTACGGGGCGACGAAGGTCGGCAGTCTGTGCTCGATGGGCGTGGCGGGCATGGGCCTCGCGATGTTCCCGTTCCATCTGACGGCGCGGCGGCTCGGTGCCCCGGTACTGATCACAGACCGGCGGGGCGATGCCTCTGGCGCGGCGGTGCACTGGGAGACGGTGTTCGCCCGCCGGGAGGCGGCGCTGCTGGCCGCGGCGGCCGAGGGTCCGCTGCCGGTGCCCGCCGAGGGCGCGGTCGACCTCACGAGGCCGGAACCCGGGCTGCGCGGACGGCAGTTCGGCCGTCGGCTGGTGGCCGTGGCGGGCGCCGTGATCGCGCTGTTGGTCGTGGCCGCCGGTGACGGCGCGACGGCGGTCCCCGAACGCGTCGCGCTGCTCAACGCCCTCGGTATCGCGGTGCTGGTCCTGGCCGCCGGTTCCGTCGTCCGGCTGGCCGGAAACCGTCCCGCCCGCTGGACCGTGACCCCTGAGCGGGTCATCGCCTTCGATCCGCTCTTCGGCACCACCGATCTGCCCGCCGAGCGCATCGCCGGACTGGTCGCGCAGCCGCTGGGCGCCTCCGGAGCGGAAGGCGGCGGGTCGCCGGCGCTGCTGCAGATCTACGGCCACGACCTGGCGTTGCTGGGCACCGCGCACTCGGGCCGGATCCCGGTGGAGGAGCTCTTCGCGGTGCTGCGGTCGCGCGGCTACCGGGTGATCGAGGACGGCCCGCGCAGCCGCGCCTACGACCTGCGCCCCGGCTTCCTCCCGCACCAAGTGGCCCCGGACGCCGTACTGACCGTCACCTCGGCGTATCTGCGCTGGGAGGGCGCCACCACGGAGATCCGCGTCCAGCGCACCGACATCGGCTCGATGGAGATCAACACCCGCCATGGGCATCCCTGGCTGCGGCTGCGGGGTGAGGACGGCACCGAGCAGCTGAACGCGCCGCTCAGCGCGCTCCGGATCTCCCGCACCGAACTACGGGACCGGGCGCGGGCGTTCGGCTACCCGCTCGCGGACCCGGAGTACGACGTCTACCAGTCGGCGGCCTACGCGGGCCTGGCGGCGGGCATCGTCCAGGACCGGCCGGCCCTTCCGCCCGCGCCGGCCGGCGAACCCGCCGTGCTGGACATGCCCTGGAGCACCCGCAAGTGGTACTATATCGCGGGCGCCTTGAGCATGGTCATCGTGGTGGGCGTCATCGGCTTCAAGATGCGCTATCTCAGCGGCGGCATGAGCTGGCTGGCCTGGGGTCTGCCGACGGCCGTGGTCGCCGGCGCGCTCTTCGGCGGCCTGTACGACCTGCGCCGTCCGGGACTGGCCCTCGGCCCGGACGGCATCCGCCTCGCCTCACGCGGCGGCACGGGCCGCACCAGGTGGGAGCACCTGCGCGCCACGATCGGCGGCATCGGCGTCGACACCCACGAGGACGACAGGGAAGCGCTCTTCGTCTGGTCACCGACCGGCCAGGTCATCCGCCGGGAGAGTTTCGACATGCCGGACACCGATCAGCTGCGCCAGGCCTGCGAGAAAGCGGGCCTGCCCTACGGCCGCCCGGACCCGGGCCGCTGGGGCCCGCCGCCGGAGATCTAAGGCGATCTAGGGCCTGTCCGGCGGATCATGGGCGGTCCGGGCTCCCCCGGCTACCGCTGGGAGGTGCCCCCTGGACGGGCTGATTTCAGCCCGTCCGGCGATTGAGGACCGCGCGGTCACAGCGCGCGGTCGCGGCCCTCCCAGTAGGGGTCGCGCAATCGGCGCTTGTAGAGCTTGCCGTTGGGGTCGCGGGGCATCTCGGTGATGAAGTCGACGGTCCTGGGGCGTTTGTAGCCGGCGAGCCGCTGCTCGCAGTGGGTCAGGATGAGGTCGGCCAGTTCGGGGCCCGGACGGTGGCCCGGCGCGGGTTCGATGACGGCCTTGACCTCCTCGCCCCAGCTCTCGTGCGGGATGCCGAAGGCGGCGGCGTCCGCGACGGCGGGGTGGGTGAGGAGTGCGGCCTCGATCTCGGCGGGGTAGATGTTCACGCCGCCGGAGATGATCATGTCGATCTTGCGGTCGCGCAGATACAGATACCCGTCCTCGTCCAGGAAGCCGAGGTCCCCGACGGTGAAGAAGTCGCCGATGCGGTTCTTCCGCGTCTTGCCCTCGTCCTTGTGGTAGCTGAAACCGCCGGTCTTCATGTTGATGTAGACGGTGCCGACCTCGCCCGCCGGCAGTGGTTTGCCGTCGTCGTCGTAGATGGCGATCTCGCTGATCGGCCAGGCCTTGCCGACCGTGCCGGGCTTCTTGAGCCAGTCGGCGGCGGTGGCGAAAGTGCCGCCGCCCTCGCTGGCGGCGTAGTACTCCTCGACGCAGAGGCCCCACCAGTCGAGCATGGCGCGCTTGACGTGTTCGGGGCAGGGCGCGGCGCCGTGGATGGCATGGCGCATGGAAGAGACGTCGTAGCGCTGCTTGACCGGCTCCGGGAGCGCCAGGAGGCGGTGGAACTGGGTGGGCACCATATGGGTGTGGGTGCAGCGGTAGCGGTCGATGACCCGGAGCATGCCCTCGGGTGACCACTTGTCCATGAGGACGACGGGGTGGCCGATGTGCAGGGCCGCGCCCGCGAACTGCAGGACGGCGGTGTGGTACAGCGGTGAGCAGACGAGGTGGACGTTGTCGTCGAACGGTTTGATGCCGAAGATGCCGAGGAAGCCGCCGAGATAGGTCTCCTCGGGGAGCTTGCCGGACAGCGGGCGGCGGATGCCGCGGGGGCGCCCGGTGGTGCCCGAGGTGTAGTTCATGACCCAGCCGCTGGTGCGGTCGGCGGGCTCGGTGACCGGCTGTCCGTTGGTCAGGTCCGCGTAGGGGCGGAAGCCCGGCACCTCGCCGACCGAGAACCGCCGGTCCGACGGGAAGCCCGCCTCGTCGGCGGCGGCCTGCGCGTCGGGCGCGAACCGCTCGTGGGCGATGAGGACCTTGGCGCCGGAGTCGGACAGGATCCACGCGATCTCGGGCGCCACGAAGTGGTGGTTGACCGGCACCAGATAGAAGCCCGCCTGGAACGCGGCGAGGTAGGCGGTGAAGAACTCGACGCTGTTGGGCAGCACGACCGCGAAGGCGTCGCCGGGTTCGAGCCCGGCCGCGCGCAGTCCGTGGACGAGCTGGTTGCAGACGGCGCTGAGCCGTCCGGCGTTCCATTCGTCGCCGTCCGGGGCGACCAGTACCAGCCGGTCGGGGTCCTGGGCGGCCTGTGCCCAGAAACCGTTGGGTGCGGTGGACGTCATACGGGCGCCTCCTCAGGCTCGGCCGGCGATGCGGTTGATCCGGTCGACGGCCCGCTCGAAACCGCGGGTGAGATCGTCGAAGACGGCTTGGACGCTGCGTTCGGAGTTCATCTGGCCGACGATCTGGCCGACCGGGGTTCCGAGCAGCGGCTCGGTCTCGTACTTCTGGATCCGGGAGACGGCGTCGGCGACCAGCAGGCCCTGCAGCGGCATCGGCAGAGTGCCGGGCCCTGCCGGGTCCTCCCACGCGTCGGTCCATTCGGTACGCAGCTGGCGGGCGGGCTTGCCGGTCAGCGCCCGGGATCTGACGGTGTCGCCGGAGCCCGCCGCCAGGAGTTTGTCGATGAGGACCCGTGAGGGGAGTTCCGCCTCGGTGGTGGTGAGCCAGACCGAGCCGAGCCAGACGCCCTGGGCGCCCAGCGCCAGGCCGGCGGCGACCTGTTCGCCGGTGCCGATGCCGCCCGCGGCCAGCACCGGTATGCCGTCGACGGCGCTGACCACCTCGGGAACCAGGACCATGCTGGCGATCTCGCCGGTGTGGCCGCCGGCCTCGTAGCCCTGGGCGACGACGATGTCGATGCCCGCGTCCTTGTGATGCCCGGCGTGCCGGGCGCTCCCGGCGAGGGCGGCGACGAGGACGTCGTGCTCGTGGGCGCGGGCGATGACGTCGGCGGGCGGGGAGCCCAGCGCGTTGGCGAGCAGTTTGATGGGGTAGTCGAAGGCCACGTCGAGCTGGTTGCGGGCGACCTCCTCCATCCAGCCGGTGATCCGCCAGCCCGACACGTCGTCCGGGCCCAGTTCCGGCACGCCGTGCTTGGCGAGGACCTGCCGTACGTAGTCGCGGTGCCCTTCGGGGATCATGGCCTCGATGTCGGCCACGCTGACGCCCTCCACCTTCTTGGCGGGCATCACGACGTCGAGGCCGTAGGGCCGTCCGTCGGTGTTCTCCTCCATCCAGTCCAGACCGCGGGCGAGTTCGTCCGCGTCCGAATAGCGCACCGCCCCGAGTACGCCCATTCCCCCGGCGCGGCTGATGGCCGCGGCCACCGCGGGGAACGGCGTGAAGCCGAAGATGGCGTGCTCGATACCCAGCCGTTTGCTCAGCTCCGTCTCCATGGTGGGCAGGATGCCGCAGCGGGCGCGGAGACGGAAGGGATTATCTGACGCAACGTCAGATATTTGCGAAACCCACAACCACCGCGAGCCCCGTCAAAGCCAATGCGGACCGCGTCCCAACCCCTTCGGACCGGATCACAACCGCTGCGGCCCGCCCTGCTCGGCGGTGACCTTGCGATAGACCGCGAGCGCCTCGTCGGACCGGCCGAGCTGCTCCAGGCAGTGCGCCTCGTCGTTACGGCTGGTGAGGGTGTCCGGATGGGCCGGGCCGAGCACCCGCGTCCTGGCGTCGGCGACCTCGCGGTAGACGTCCAGCGCCGTCGTCCACCGGCCCAGCCAGCCCAGGCCCACCGCGACCTCGCGCTTGCTGACCAGCGTGTCGGGATGGTCCGCGCCCAGCACCCGCTCCCGGAGCGCCGCCACATCGCGCGCCTCGGCCAGCGACTGGTCCCAGCGGCCGAGCCGGCCGAGATTGACGCCCATGGCGTGCCGGGCGCGCAGCGTCTCGGGGTCGGACGGGCCCGCGGTGCGGGTGCGGGCCGCGACCAGGTCGCGATAGAGATCCAGGGCCTCGGCGCTGCGCCCCAGCCGCCCCTGGCAGATGCCCATCTCGTAACGGGCGGCCAGGGTGTCCGGATGCCCGGCCCCCTGCGTCCGCTCGTGCGCGGCGGCCACCTTCCCGTAGACGTCCAGCGCCTCGGCCCAGCGGCCGAGCTGGCCCAGCACATAGCCGACCTCGTAGCGGGTGACGAGCGTCTCGGCGTGGTCAGGACCCAGCACCCTGGCCCGGACGGCGGCGAGTTCGACCGCCATGGCGTAGGCCTCGTCGAGCCGCCCGAGCCGACCGAGGTTGAAGGTCAGGTTGTGGCGGCAGCGCAGTGTGTCGGGATGCTCGGCGCCCAGGGTGTGCTCCCGTGCGGCCAGTACCGCGGAGTAGCCCTGATGGGCCTCCAGGTGCAGGCCGAGCCGCCCGAGCGCGTACGCCGTCTCGTGCCGGGCGGCGAGGGTGTCGGCGTGGTCGGGGCCGAGTACGCGCTGCCGCACCCCGGCGACGTAGTCGAACAGCCGCATCGCGTCCTCGGTCCTGCCCAGCCGGGCGAGGCACGACGCCGCTTCGTAGCGGCTGGTCAGGGTGTCGGGGTGCTCGGTGCCCAGCGCCCGGTCGCGTTCGGCGGCGACCGCGGTGTGCAGGTCGTACGCCTCCTGCCAGCGGCCCAGCCGCCCGAGGCCGGTGCCTTCGGTGTGACGGGCGGCCAGGGTGGCGAGCTGCTCGGGCGCGGGCGCGACGGCGCCCGAGGCGGTGCGGGTGGACCAGGCGCCGGTCAGTTCATGACGCGGCGGGACGGCGGCGTGGAAGGCCCGGGTGGCGCGGGCGCCGGAGCCGGTGGGCAGATCGCGCGCCCAGGACGGCAGCGGCGGCGCCGGCACCACCGGAAGGACCGCCGCGCCACGCATCGCCTTGAGGCGGCCGCCGACATCCGCCGCGTTCTGCGGCCGGTCGTCGGCGTCCTTCGCGAGCAGGTCCAGGATGAGCCGCTCCAGCTCCGCGGGCAGGTCGGGCCTGCCGCCACTCGGCGGCACGGGTGCGGTGTCGCGGTGGGCGACCAGGACGGCCCAGGCGTCGTCCATGTCGAACGGCGGCGCCCCGGTGGTGAGTTCGTACAGGACGCAGCCGAACGAGTACAGATCGCTGCGGTGGTCGACCTCGGCGGCGCCGATCTGTTCCGGCGACATGTAGTGCGGGGTTCCCATGGCGATGCCGGTACCGGTGAGCCGGGAGGTGAAGCCGATGTCGTGGCCGAGCCGGGCGATGCCGAAGTCGCAGATCTTCACGGCTCCGTCGCTCAGCCGGATGATGTTGGCCGGTTTCAGATCCCGGTGCACGATGCCCTGCGCATGGGTGTAGGCGAGCGCGGAGGCGACTTGTTCCGCGATGTCCATGACGTCCGGAACCGGCAGCGGCTGGCGGCGGGCGTCGTCCAGCACCTGGAGCAGATTGCGTCCGTCGAGCAGTTCCATCACCAGGAACAGGACGCCCTCGTGCTCGCCGAAGTCGTGCACGACGGTCACACCGCGGTGCTGCAGCGAGGCCGCCACCCGGGCCTCGCGCCGGAAGCGCTCCTGCAGCACCCGGGTGAATCCGGCGTCGGCCGCCGGGCTCAGCGGCTTGAGACACTTCACCGCGACCCGTCGCCCGAGCGACTCGTCCAGCGCCAGCCAGACCTCGCCCATCCCGCCCCGGCCGATCAGCTCGTGCAACCGGTACCGGCTCTGAATCAGCGTGCCACTGTCGTCGTGTACAGCCGCCATCATCCGCCGCCGCCCCCGCCCCCGTCGTTCCGCGTACTTCCCCCGGCTTCCAGTATGGCCGCAGGCACCGCCGGGCGGCACGCCGCGTTACGGCAGGGAACGCGCCCCTTCGCGCAGCTTGTACACGGACGGGTGACTGCCGGGCCCGAGCCGCCCCACCGCCTTGAGGATATGACCGGGCGGCAGCTGCCATCGCAGCTGGCGGGGGATGGTGCGCAGGACCCGGCCGGCCAGGCGCAGCCGCAGGCCGGTCACGGCGTCGGGCGGCCCCGGGCGGCCGTACAGCTCCTGGGCGAAGGGCGGCAGCGCCGCGTAGGCCAGGCCCGCGACCCGCCCCCACAACGCCGCCCTGGCGGGCAGCAGGGGCCAGGGCACAGGCGGCGCCCGGAGGAACTCGTACACCGCCTGGGCGTCCTCGGCGGCGGCCAGCTCCGGCCGGATCTTCTCGAAGTACTCCGCGAGCGCCAGGGCGCTGTCGGGAACGGCGTCGGGGTCGAGGCCCACCAGTCGGGCGGCGGTGCGCTGCTCGTCGACGTAGGCGTCGGCCTGGGCACCGGTCAGGGGCAGTCCCGACCGGCTGGCGATCTGCAGATACGAGTCGATCTCGGCGCAGTGCACCCAGAGCAGCAGCTCGGGGTCGTCCACGCCGAAGCGCTCGCCGGTGCGGGGATCGTCCGCGCCGAGCCGGCGGTGGATGCCGCGCACCCTGGCGCCCGCGCGTTCGGCCTGCAGCGAGGTCCCGTAGGTGATCGTGCCGACGAAGTCGGCGGTACGCAGCAGCCGCCCCCAGGCGTCCTTCTTGAAGTCGGAGTTCTGCATGACCGCCCGTACGGCGCGGGGATGCAGCGCCTGCAAGTACAGGGCGCGCACCCCCGCGACCCACATCACCGGGTCGGCGTGCAGCTGCCAGGTGACCGACCCGGGTCCGAAGAGCCCGGGGTCCGCATCGCGCATCGCCGACTCCTCGCTGCCGTGGGTCGCGTCCTGCCGTGGGTCGCGTCCTGCCGCCCCGCCACCCACGTTAGCGGCGGACGCGCGGCATACCCAGTCCGATCCACGAGATGATCTCCCGCTGGATCTCGTTGTTGCCGCCGCCGAAGGTGAAGATGACCGCGCTGCGGTAGCCGCGCTCCAGCTCACCGTGGAGCACGGTGCCGGCGGAGCCCTCCTTCATCGGGGCCGCCGCGGCGACGACCTCCATCAGCCAGGCGTACGCGTCGCGGCGGGCCTCGGAGCCGTACACCTTGACGGCGGAGGCGTCCTGTGGGGTGAGAGTTCCCTTCTGGAGGGCATCCACCATCTGCCAGTTCAGCAGCTTCATGGCGTCGAGCCGGGTATGGGTCAGGGCGAGCCGGCGCCGCACCCAGCCCAGGTCGATGACCCGGCTGCCGTCGGCGAGCTTGGTGTCGGCGGCCCAGCGCTGCACGTCGTGCAGGGCGCGGATCGCCATGGTGCCGTGGGCGGCGAGCGTGACGCGCTCGTGGTTGAGCTGGTTGGTGATCAGGCGCCAGCCCTTGTTCTCCTCACCGACCCGGCGGGTGACGGGGACGCGGATGTTCTCGTAGTAGCTGGCGGTGGTGTCGTGCGAGGCGAGGGTGTTGATGATCGTGCACGAGTATCCGGGGTCGGAGGTCGGCACCAGCAGCATGGTGATGCCCTTGTGCGGCGCAGCGTCGGGATCGGTGCGGACGGCAAGCCACACCCAGTCCGCCGTGTCACCGTTGGTGGTCCAGATCTTCTGCCCGTTGACGGTGTAGTGGCCGGTGGCCTCATCGCCCTCGCGCACCGCACGGGTCTTGAGCGCGGCGAGGTCGGTGCCCGCGTCCGGCTCGGAGTAGCCGATCGCGAAGTCCAGTTCACCGGCGAGGACCTTCGGCAGGAAGTACGCCTTCTGCTCCTCGGTGCCGAACTGCATGATCGTCGGACCGACGGTGTTCAGCGCCATCAGCGGCAGTGGCACACCCGCCTGAGCCGCCTCGTCGAAGAAGATGAACTGCTCCATCGGCGACAGCCCCCGGCCGCCGAACTCCGCGGGCCAGCCGATGCCCAGCCAGCCGTCGGCGCCGAGCCGGCGGATGGTGTCCCGGTAGAACTTCTTCTGCGCCGCGGGATCGGCGTAACGGGCGTAGACGTTGTCCGGCACCAGCCCGGCGAAGTACGAGCGCAGCTCCGCGCGCAATTGCTGCTGCTCGGGTGTGTAGTCCAGGTGCACGGCCCCTCCTGAGGTCTCCGGCGTTGCGGTCTCCGGTCCCTGCGGCAACGGCGCACAGAGTAGAACGCGTTCCAGTAATTCGGAAGGGGTAACGGGGTAACGCCCGCGGCCGGCGGAGCGGTCCGTTCTGGCACCCGCCGGAGCGGTCGGTGGAGCGGTCGCCGGAGCGGTCGGTGGAGCGGTCCGTCCTGACGGCCGGTGGAGCGGTCCGTCCTGACGGCCGGTGGAGCGGTCAGTCCGTGACGGGCGCCGGGCAGCCCGGATCGAAGGACTCGATCGTCCGGAGGGTGTCCCGCAGCATGCGCACCAGCAGGGACCGCACCACGTCCCGCTCCAGCTCCTGGTGACCGAGCCAGTCCAGGGTCACGCCCTCCACGCACGACAGCCATCCCACCAGCGCGGTGCGCGCGATGACGGGGATCTCCCGGCGGCCGTACGCGCCTTCGGCGATCGCCCCGAGAAGTTCCTCGCGCACAGCGTCCCGTACCGCGTGCACCTCGGCGTCGAAGCCGACGCCGCCGGTGACGATCGTGCGGTAGGCGGCCTGGTGGCGCTGGGCGTAGCGCAGATAGCCGTCGACGGTACGGCGCACGCGTTCGGCGCGCGGCAGGTCGGCGTTGCTGGACGCGCGCACCACGAGTTCCTCGACGGACTCCTGCACGATGGCGAGGTAGTAACCGCGCTTGTTCTTGAAGTAGTAGTAGATCAGCCCTTTGGCGACGCCCGCGTGCCGGGCGATGTCGTCCATGGACAGGGCGTCGTACGAGGTATTGGCGAACAATTTCCGGCCGGTGGCGATGAGTTCGGCCCGCCGTGCCAGGGAGCGGTCCGTGCCGCGCGGTCCGCGCACAACCTCCACCCCGGCCTCCGTCCCGCGCTGTTGACTATTATTCAAAACCGGGCCTACTCTCCAACTGCCACAGGACTTCCGCAGTATGACAGAAGGCCGCCGAGCGACACCGCCTTCCGCCGGGTCCTGTCGCGGCACCTCCCCGCGCGTCCAGGCACACCCAGAACGTCCCGCACGCCCCGCACCTCCTGACCACCCGCACAGCCGCACCGGCCGCGCATGGGCGACCGGTGGATCCGCTGCCCCCTGGGAGGAACAGTGAGCGCAGCCAACCGCCGCCTGCCGTACGGCAGAACGGCGTGGAAGAAGACAGCAGTCGTCGCCATCCCCGCGGTTCTCGCCGTCGGCGCGATGGCCTCCGTCATGGCGGAGGGCGCCCTGGCCGCCTCCTTCGCCGTCTCCGGAACCAGCTTCCAGGTCTCGTCGGGACAGCTGACGAGCACCGGACTCGCCTCCTACGTCCAGACCGACCGGTCCGTCGACGGCAAGGGCCATCCCGTGGCCCTGCTCGGCCTCGGCGACGCGACCTTGAGCGATATCTGCCAGTCCGCCGAGGTCAGCACCCCGCTGGGCACCGTGGTCTTCAAGCTCACGGCGGGCGGCAGCGCCGGCAATGTCACCGCGAGCAGCCTCGTCATCGACGCCGAGGACCTGGTCGGCGACGCCCGCTTCGGCACCGCGCAGATCGGCCGGGACGCCGCGGAGCTCGACTCGGTGCCGGGTCTGCACGGCGACAAGGGCGCGTTCGGGCTGCAGGCCGGGGACATCACCGTGGCCGGAGTGAAGTCCCACGCCTGGTCCGCGACCGGCGGCAACTTCCGTCTCAAGGGCATGAAGGTGAACGTCAGCCTGGGCGGCGCCAAGTGCTCCTGAGGGCGCTGCGCGAGGCGCCCGCCCGGTTCCAACGCCTCCACACACGGCTGCCGCTGCCCGACCAGCGCCGGGCGTTACGGGAATGGCGCCGCACCCGGCCGTTCTGGGGTGGGCTGCTGCTGATCCTCGGCGGCGCCGAACTGCTGGTCATCCCGTTGTCGCCGCTGACCGTGCTGGTCAGCCTCGGCCTCGGCGGCCTGGCCGCGATCGGTATCGGGCTGGCCCTGATCGTGGCGGGACTCTTCCTGTGGTTCCTGCCGCACACCCGGCATTACGTCAGCATCAACGCGCTGATCCTGTCGGTGCTCTCGTTCGCCGCCACGAACCTCGGCGGTTTCCTCGTCGGCATGCTGCTCGGGATCGCCGGGAGCGCGATCGGCTTCGGCTGGACGCCGGTCGAACCCGAGCCGGCTGACACGTCCGCGGCATCCGACCCCAAGATCGCGCCGGACCCGGACCCGGACCCGGAACCGGAACCGGAACCTGGAGTCATGCGCGGCGCTCCAGGCCGCCGGGCGCTCGCCGTCGCGCTGCCGGTGGTGCTGCTGGCGCTCATCGGCGGCGCCGGCGCCGCACCGGTACGCGCCGCCGACAGCGGGGCCGGTACGCCGCGAGCGGGTGCCCATCCGCCGACCGTGACCACGACCCGCTTCTCCCCGAACGGCTTCGCCCTCTCGGGGGTGACCACGATGCCCACCGCCGACGGCCCGCTGAAAGTCATGATCGTCACCATGGCGTCGGCATCCCTCACCGACTACCGGCTTTCCACCCATGACGGTGGCGGCCGGCTCGCCCTGAGCGCGGACAGCCTCGACCTCAGCGGCAACGTCATCCTCTATCTGACCCGGCTCAGCGGGTGTATCGAGGGCGTGCTGTGTGTGACCTTCACCCCCGACAAGCTGCCGATGCCGCCCGTCATCCCGCCCGGTGTCTACCTCACCCATGTGGAGGCCGAACAGGCCCTCGTGACCTCGGACAGCATCGTCGCGCGATCACTGAACCTGCGAGCGGAGACCCGATGATCCCGATACAGGCCGCCCTGTTCTGGGCGTACGCCCTCGGCGCCACTTTCGCCGTCTCCGCCACCCGCCAACTGCAGTTCTGGCGACGCTGGACCGTCGGCTCCCGGCAGCGCGAGGCCGCGCCCGAGGCGCTGCCCGGCGTCATGGCGGTGCGGATCGGCGGCCCCACCGCGAATCCGTACCTCTGTCTCACCGTGCTGTTCGCGGCGGTGCTGCTGGTCCCCACCGGGCTGTTTCTGCTGTGGCAGAACCCGTCGTGGCAGACCATGCAGGTGGCCGGCGGCCACCGCGGCCTGTGGCCGGGATTCGTCCTGCTCTACGCGGCCGGCATCGTCGTCGCGGCGCTGCTGGGCTTTCTGATCGCCCAGGCCCTGGCCGTGGCCGGCATCGGCTACTGGGCCTATCTGCAGACCGTCGGCGGGTACTTCCTGGTCTTCGCGACGCTGATCCACGGCTGGGACGGCGAAGGCTACCGGCGCTTCCTGACCACCAGTCAGCAGCAGTTCACCGACTGGCCGAAGGACAGCGTCGTCAACCGCGTCCTGGACTTCGCCACCTCGGGCACCTTCCTCGCCCTCGTCGTCCTCGGCTTCGCGGTGATCACGACGATGCTGGTCACGGAGATCGGCTGGCTGGTGGAGGGCTGGCGGCTGCCCGGCGGCGACACGGACCGCAAGGTGCCGCGGATCGTGGCCGTCGCCATCGCCGGGGCGGGGGTCTACGCGCTGCCGTTCGGCGGCGCCGTCACCGCCAGCGTCCTGGTCCATCTGCTCGGGTGGCCGGTCGGCCTGGCGCTGTTCGCGGTCGTGGCCGGCGCCGTCCTCCTGCCACGGCGCACCCCGGTCCGCCGGCTCTACGACCTGGTCGGCATCCCCGCCGGGCACTGGCGGGACCTTGACCAGCCACCCGTGGCGGAGCACGCCACCACGGCGGGAGCGCCGTAGCCCCCGCCGTAGCCCCCGTCTAACGGTGACGAACGGTGCGGAACGGGCCCGCAGCGGGCCCGTTCGGCCTTCTCGCGGTTTCATCGATGGTGCGTCCGTACCGGTGCCTCGACAGCGTCCTTGAGACGGGGCGGGAGCCAGAGGCTGCACGCGGCGAGGAGCTCCTCCGCCGCCGCGCCCGTGAGCACCGGGACATCGCCGAGCCAGGACGCCGGCGCTCCGCCGGCCAGCGCCCCGCCCGGCACCGTCCCGATCAGGGCGGCCTGCAGGGCGACCGAGAGCGGGAACGTCAGGGCCCCGGAGACGGTCGCCACGGCGTACAACTGCCACCAGCCGAGCCGGCCCAGGGCGCCCGCGACCGGGACGGATCCGACGACGACCACCTGCAGGGACGTGAGCGTGACGGTGAGCCTGCGCAGCCGCGCCCGGTCGACCAGCACACCGGCGAACGGGCTGAGGACGGCCCCGGGCAGATACGTCGGCGCCATCAGCGCCGCCGCGCCGAACGGACCCGAGTCCGGCCGGGTCACGGCCAGCAAGGCCGGCGCCAGTGCGGTGACCTGCCGCCCGATGGAGCTGGCCGTCTGCTCGGCGCAGAGCAAACACGAAAGGACGGTGCCGCCGCAGCAGGCGGGCCACCGACGGGAAACTCACAGGTCAGATCCCCGTACGGGGCACAGGCCAGTGCCGGATGCGCGGCGGCAGCGCCACCACCCGCCGCGTGCACGCGCATGTCGGATGCCGTGCCGATGGATATCCCGCGCCGCAGGGCGTAGTCCCGCGACCGCGCCACGCCCCAGGACGGGTCGTCGTAGAGGACACCCGTGAAGACCCAGTCCCCCAGGCCGTCGAAGATCGAATCACTGCCGACGGTGACGTAGTCACCCGGACGCAGCCGGCCGTCCGACCGTTTCAGCAGGAACTCCGCCCAGAGCAGCGATCCATGGAATTCGCGTACGTCGTCGTCCGGCCGGTTGCGCGTCACCAGTGCGTGCAGCAGACCCACTTGCAGCGACGGAAGGTCGATCGGATGCCAGGGCATCGTCACCAGGTGAATGCGCATCCCGCCACACCTCCCCCGGCTCGGGGCGGGCGCCGGATTCCGCCCGGCGCCCGCCCCAGCCCTCGGCCCCGCCTGCTCAGCGCGTCGGCCGCTTCTCGAGTACGCGCGGCTGACGGTTGGTGGTCTCTTCCTCGCGGACCACTACCTTCTTGATCTCCACGGTTCCTCCCTCGTCGGCCTCGCCCGGTTGCCTGACATGACTGCCTCGGTCGGCTGCCTCAGCCCCTTCCTCAGTCGGCTGCCTCGCTGAAACCGGTTCGCCGTAGGCATCGTTACCGCACTGTGCAAGAGAGGTCCTCCGGCCGCGGGAGACCTTCAGACGGCGTGCGGCACCCAGATGACGGCGTGATACGGGCCGTTGGCGGTGCGCGGGTCCGGGGGCGGCAGGGCCGCGCTTCCGACCACGATGCCATGGCAACCGGACTGCAGCGCCACGGAGTTGAGGCCACCGAGCGAGGCCGGTTTCGTGAAGGTGGCGGTCTTCACGTCGTAGGCGAAGGCGAAGGAGTTGGGGGCGAACACGTCCCCGACGATGAGATCGCCCTTGATCGCCTTGACTTCGGTGACGCCGTTCCCCGGACCGATCCTGGTGATCGCGTGGGTGGTGAGATCGAAGGTGAACGCGAGGAGGCTGTCTGCTCCGACGGCCGTCTTCCCGCTGACCAGTTGGGAGATCATCAGGCTGCGGCCGAGGTCGGTTCTGGTGTGGGTGAGCAGGTTGTAGGCATACCCGTCGAGGCTCGCGTCACCTGCCGTCCGGGACTGGCCCACGACGACGGGCCAGCTGATCGCAGTGGCCGTGCTGATGGTGCCGCCGAGGGTGCCGAGGTCGGTCATCGTGTGGGTGAGCAGGTTGTACACGAACCCGTGCCTGCTCGTGGCCGGCCCACCGGGCAGCGAGGAGGTTCCGACCACGAAGTGCCCGCTGACGTCCGCCGCGGAACTGGTCCCCGACGGGCCGGCGAGGCTGCCGAGGTCGGTCATGGTGTGCGTGACCAGGTTGTAGGCGAACGCGTGGGTCACCAGATCACCGGCCAGGGACGAGGAGCCCACGATGGTGTGACCGCTGAGACCAGTGATGCTGATGCTGCTGCCACCCAGCGTGCCGATGTCGGTCATCGTGTGCTTCGGCAGGTCGTAGGCGAACCCATGGACCGGGCCGCCGTCGGAAAGCCCGGACACGCCGACGACGAACGGCCCCTCCACGGCGATCGCCCGGCTGAAGGTGCCGAGGGTGCCGAGGTCGGTCATCGTGCGGGTGTGCCGGTCGTACGCGAACGCATGGGTCGTGGCGTCGCCTGTGATCTGGGACGTCCCGACGACTGTGGCGTTGTCGATCGCCGCCGCGGAGCTGGCGGTGCCGCCCAGCGTGCCGAGATCGTCAACGGCGTACCCCACGACCCGCGCCCCCGAGTCCGCCGCCGCCGGAACGGCCGTGAGCACCTGCCCGGCACCCATGCTGAGCAGCACGAATGCACCCGCCGATGCCAGCAGGCGCGCGCGTAATCGATTCACCTTCATGATCCCCCCTACGAGACCGTCACATGTGCGGTCTCTTCCGTTCCCTCCAGTGTCATCGCGGACGGAAACCGCGCAGGCGATCTCCCCGATCCGGCGTGAACTCGCCGTCATCAGCCGCCCACCAGGATGGGTCGGGTGGGTGCCCCGGTGCGGGACGGCGTTCCGGGCTGCGGTGTCACAGCCGGCTGTGGTGTCACAGCCGGCCGAGAGCCTCCCGGGCGGCGTCGACGGCCCCCGTGCGCGCTTTCGCCCGGTCGTTGTCCGTGCGGGTGTAGTCCACGGACACCACCATGTTGCTGCGGCGCAACATGACCTGGGCCGAGAAGGTGCCCTTGGTGGGTGTCCGGAAGCGCTTCTGCCTGGCCCACGCCACGTGCACTGTCATCGCCGTACCGCCCTCAGAACTGCTGGAGACCTTCCAGCGCGCAGACCACCATGGCATCCCAGTGACGGCATAGGACCGGCGGCGACCCCGCTCACGCAATCCCGTCTCCGCAACCTGCGGTGGGGGGGGCCCCCCCAACCGGGTGGCCATCCCCCCCCACGTTTTTCGGCCGACGGGGGCCCGCAAAACCCCACGGCGCCAA
>NZ_JASISZ010000037.1:0-32084 GCF_030063355.1 Streptomyces sp. PH10-H1 | reverse complement strand
TCTCCTGGGTGCCCTGCCCACCGCAGGTTTTTCGGCATCGGGGGGCCGGCATACCGCCAGGCGGCGAAGAACGTGTGTTGCGGTCCACGACCCGTGGCGGCCTTCGCTTAATACTGGGGGCCATGGACGACAGAACCCCGCGCGTTCCAGCCACTGCTTGACGCGTCATCCACAAGGTCAGCATCATCCCCGCCGGGACCACTGGGACCACTGGGACCGTTGGGACCGTTGGGACCGCTGGCTCCCACTCTGAACTGCAAAGACCCCGCCTGAACTGCAAAGACTCCACTCAAAGACTCGCCTGCTAGTTCGCCAGGAGGTACCCATGAAGATGCTCATCAACGTGGCCGAGAGCGTGGTCGCCGATGCCCTGCGGGGCATGGCCGCCGCCCATCCGGAGCTGACCATCGACGTCGATCACCGGGTGATCGTGCGCCGGGATGCGCCCGTCAAGGGCAAGGTCGGACTTGTCTCGGGGGGCGGCTCCGGACACGAACCGCTGCACGGCGGGTTCGTCGGGCGGGGGATGCTCGACGCGGCGTGTCCCGGCGAGGTGTTCACCTCCCCCGTGCCCGACCAGATGGTCCGCGCGGCCGCGGCTGTGGACAGCGGCGCGGGCGTGCTGTTCATCATCAAGAACTACACGGGCGATGTACTGAACTTCGACATGGCGGCCGAACTCGCCGAGGACGAGGGCGTACGGATCGCCAAGGTCCTGGTCAACGACGATGTCGCGGTCCTCGACAGCCTCTACACGGCCGGGCGGCGCGGCACCGGGGCGACGCTGTTCGTCGAGAAGCTCGCCGGCGGCGCCGCCGAGGAGGGCGCGCCGCTGGAGCGGGTCGAGTCGATCGCCCGACGGGTCAACGAGTCCTCGCGCAGCTTCGGCGTGGCGCTCAGCGCGTGCACGACCCCGGCAAAGGGCAGCCCCACCTTCGATCTGCCCGCGGGGGAGCTGGAACTGGGCGTCGGGATCCACGGCGAGCCGGGACGTGAGCGCCGCGGGATGATGACGTCGGGCGAGATCGCCGATGTCGTCGTCGACGCCGTCGTCGAGGACCTGCGGCCCGACGCGCCGGTGATCGCCCTGGTCAACGGAATGGGCGGTACGCCGCTGCTGGAGCTGTACGGCTTCAACGCCGAGGTGCACCGGGCGCTGGCCGAACGCAATGTGCCGATCGCCCGCACCCTGGTCGGCAACTATGTGACCTCCCTGGACATGGCCGGCTGCTCGGTGACCCTGTGCCAGGTGGACGAGGAACTGCTGCGGCTGTGGGACGCCCCGGTCTCCACGCCGGGCCTGCGCTGGGGCTGCTGACCCCGACGACCCGCGATGACCCACGGCGGAACTGCGGCAGGGCCCTGTCATCGATCCGGTTCCGCCGTGCACGCAGTAAGCACGCCTGGCGCGCGCAGTTCCCGTAGAAAGGACCGCATGAACGTATCCACGGCTCCCGGCCCGGTGGTCGACGCCGAATTCCTGCGCCGCTGGCTGGCGACGGCGGCGGCGTCCATCGACCGCGAGGCCGGCCGGCTGACCGAACTCGACTCCCCCATCGGCGACGCCGACCACGGCAGCAATATGCGGCGCGGGTTCAGCGCGGCGCACGCCGCCGTGGAACTGGAGCCGCCGCAGACCCCGGGCGGGGTGCTCACCCTCGTGGGCCGGCAGCTCATCAGCACCGTCGGCGGGGCGGCGGGCCCGCTGTACGGCACCCTGCTGCGCAAGGCGGGAAAGGCGCTGGGCGACGGCTCGCCGGTCACGCCGGAGGAGTTCCGCGACGCCCTGCGCACCGGGGTCGAGGCGGTCGGGCAGCTGGGCGGGGCCGTACCGGGCGACAAGACGATGCTCGACGCCCTCATCCCGGCGGTCGAAGCGCTGTCCTTCGCCCTCGACGCGGGCGCCGGGCTCGTGGACGGTCTCGCCGCCGCCCGGATCGCCGCGGACGAGGGCGCGCTGGCGACCGTGCCACTGCAGGCCCGCAAGGGGCGCGCGAGCTATCTCGGCGCGCGCAGCATCGGGCACCAGGATCCCGGAGCCACCTCGGCCGCCCTGCTGATCGCCGCGTTCGCCGCCACCGCCGCCGCCGCCGAGGAGGCGACCGCATGACCGCGGGACTGGTCGGCATCGTCCTGGTCTCGCACAGCGCGGCGGTCGCGGAATCCGTCGTCCGGCTCGCCGCCGGCCTGGCCGGCGGCGGCGCCGTAGCGCCCGCCGCGGCGGCGGGCGGCACTCCCGACGGCGGTCTGGGCACCAGCTCGGAACTGATCGCGGCGGCCGCCCGGTCCGTGGACCAGGGGGCCGGGGTCGCGGTGCTGGCCGATCTGGGCAGCGCCGTACTCACCGTCAAGGCCCTGCTGGCCGAGGACGACGAACTGCCCGCGGGCACCCGGCTCGTCGACGCGCCCTTCGTCGAGGGCGCGGTCGCCGCGTTCGTCACCGCGTCCGCCGGAGCGGACCTCGCGGCGGTCGTCGCGGCGGCGGAAGAGGCGTACACGTACCGCAAGGTGTGACCGTCGGCCCGCCGCCCGCGCGGGAGGCGGGCGGGGGGCGGACCGGTTCCGAGGAGGAGCCGGTTTCGGAACACACCGGTTCGGGACACACCGGTTTCGGCCATCACGCCCCACGCGGCTCGCTGGGCGCATAGCGCACACGGGAGCGGGCAGGCATGGGGCGGCCATGTCGTGCTCGATTCCGGAGGGTCCGTCAAGTGAACCGTAAGCAATGGGCGTTGCTCACCGCCGCCGCCGTTCTCCCGCTCGGCATGACGACGGCCGCCGCGGCTGACACCCCGCCGCCGCCCACCGCCTCGTGTACGTACAGCCCGGCCGTCCCCGCCGACAACTTCAAGGGGATACCCGTCTTCAACGCGAAGAAGGCCGCCAAGCCGTTCAGCGCCACATTGAAGACCAGTCAGGGCGCCATCACCGTCAAGGCGCTGACCGGCAAGGCGCCGTGCACCACCTTCTCGTTCCGGTTCCTGGCCGAGCATGACTACTTCAACCGCTCGCACTGCCACCGGCTCACCACCCAGCGTCTGTACGTCCTGCAGTGCGGCGACCCGACCGGCACTGGGAGCGGCGGCCCCGGCTACTCCTTCCCCGACGAGAACCTGACGGGCGCCACCTACCCGGCCGGAACGGTGGCGATGGCCAACGCCGGGCCGAACACCAACGGCAGCCAGTTCTTCTTCGTCTGGAAGGACACCAAGCTCTCCCCCGCCTACACCCCGTTCGGCAAGGTCACCGCGGGCCTCGACGTACTGCAGAAGATCGCCGCGGCCGGCGAGGACGACCAGAACGGCCCCGGCGACGGCTTCCCGACCCTGCCCGTGAACATCAAGCAGGTCCGAATCAGCGCCAGGTAACGGCGGTCCCCGGCACGCGCACGAGCGCCCCGCATACGTCGTATGCGGGGCGCGGTCGCCTGGGGTCGGCATATTTCGGTCACAGCACTTCGGTGGGCCGTCTTCGGTCAGCGCTCCTCGGTGAGCGCGCGGAGTGCGGTGACGGCGATGCCGTGGTCCTGCTCCGGGGCTCCGCCGCCGAGGCTGATCGCGCCGATCAGCCGGTCGCCGCGGTGGACGGGTACGCCGCCCGCGATGAACAACAGCGGCCGGTCGAGGGCGGTCGGCAGGGTGTGGAACGGGGCGCCGGGCTGGACCGCCTCGACCAGGTCCGCGGTCGGGGCGTTCAACTGCAGGGCGGTGAACGCCTTCCGGGTGCTGGTCTCGCCCGAGATCAGCACCGCCCGGTCGTCGCGCCGGAAGGCCAGCAGGTGCCCGTCGGCGTCGAGAACGCTGACGCTGACCGGTACGCCGACGGCCTCCGCGGCGATGCGGGCCGCTTCGACGAGGGCCTCGGCGTCCTGGATGGTCAGCGGGAAGACGGCGGTGGGGGCTGCGGCGGGGGCGGTGACGCTCATGGGGGTGTTTCTCCTTGGTGCGGTGGCGCAGAGGGGTTCGGTGAGGGGGTTCGGAGCGGGAGTTCGTTGGCGGGAGTTCGTTGGCGGGAGTTCGTTGACGGGAGTTCGTTGGCCGGGCGAGCGGCCTAGGCTCAGCGACCGGGGGGTCAGCGGCCGGCCGGGACGGACACCGGCTCCTGCCCGGCGGCGGACTCAACGAGCGCGGCGGACGCGGCAGCCACGCCGGCGGCGACGATGCGGCCGCGGGCGGTGCTGCGACGCTCCAGGGCTCCCGACAGGATCGCGAGCGCCAGAGCGGCGGCGGCGAGCGCGGCGCCGACCCAGTTGGGCGCGGTGTAGCCGAGTCCGGCGGCGATGACGACGCCGCCGAGCCAGGCGGCGAGCGCGTTGCCGAGGTTGAAGGCACCGATGTTCACGGCGGAGGCGAGGGTGGGGGCGCCCGCGGCCTGGTCCAGGACGCGCCTCTGCAGCGGCGGGACGGTCGCGAAGCCCAGAGCGCCGATCAGCGTGACGGTGACCGCCGCCGCGATCTTGTTGTGGGCGGTGAGGGTGAACAGCACCAGCACGACGGCGAGGGAACCCAGCGACACGTACAGCATCGGCATCAGGCGGCGGTCCGCGTACCGGCCGCCGATCAGGTTGCCGCCGACCATGCCGAGACCGAACAGGACCAGCAGCCAGGTGACGGAGCTGTTCGCGAAGCCGGCGACGTCGGTCATCATCGGCGTGATGTAGGTGATGGCGGCGAAGACTCCACCGAAGCCGAGGATGGTCATCAGCGGGGCGCCGAGTACGACGCCGAGGGCATAGCCGGTGGCCAGGAATCCGGCGATCGGAATGGAGACGCCGTAGTCGGCGGCGACCTCGGGGAGCAGCCCCATGATCACGAACTCGGTGGTGCCGATTCCGAAGGCCCCGATAGCGAGGGCCAGGAGTGCGAGAGGCATGGGGGTCCACTTCCCAGTAAGGTTGCGATTGCGTCTTACGGGACCCCACAATAATTGCAGACGCCGTTCATTGTAAGCGCGGGCTATCGCGGTAGTGCTCTATCCTGGCCTGTATGCGCGCCCACGCCCGCACCTCGCCGCGGAAGGGACCCTCATGACCGCCACCGACCCCCCACTCACCGGTCTCGCCCAGGGCTGGTGCGCCCTGTCGCTGCTGCACGGCCGCATCGAGGCGCACATCGAGCGCGCTCTGCAGGCGGGGCACGACCTCAGCGTCCGTGAGTACTCGCTCCTCGACGTCCTCAGCCGCCAGCACGACGGCGAAGGCGGCCACCTGCGCATGCACCAGGTCGCCGACTCGGTTGTCCTCAGCCAGAGCGCGACCACCCGGCTGGTCTCCCGCCTCGAGGACCGCGGACTCCTCTCCCGCTACCTGTGCCCGACCGACCGCCGCGGCATCTACACCAACGTCAGCGAAGCCGGACTGAAACTCCTCGCCGAGGCCCGGCCGACCAATGACGCCGCCCTGCGGGAGGCCCTCGACGAGGCCGCGAAGAACCCCGAGCTCACCTCCCTGGCCAACGCCGTCGAGTCGCTGGGCGTCCCCGCCTGAAGTGCCTGACCGGCGGGTGGCCGTCGCCTGGTGTCCGACGGAACGCTTGGGTTCCTGGGTCAGCTCGACCGGCGTGGTTGAGCCGCCCAGGACGGGTCCGTTTCCGTGATATCGCACAGGGGTCCGCCGGCCTTTTCCGTGAAATAGGCCTCGGGGTGGGGGCCTTGGATGGTCATGTCCCCGGGGGTGGGGAAGTAGGCGCGGCGCAATCCGATGCGCGCTTGTAACTCCACCCGGCCGCCGGCGCGGCTCCGGCCGACGCACCGGACGTCCCCGCTATTGACAGCATCCTGTCTATTTGACAGGATGCTGCATATGGAGACGCGAGAGTACGAGACGCAGCAGACGCGCCAGGCGCAGCCGAAGAAGATCGTCCACGTCGCGGTGTACGACACGCTGGCGGACTGGGAGACCGGGCACGCCATCGCGCACATCAATTCCCCGCAGTGGCAGCGCGAGCCCGGCCGCTACCAGGTGCGGACAGTCGGTATGAGCCCGGAGCCGGTGACGACGGCCGGTGGGGTGCGGATCGTTCCCGACACCGTGCTGGGCGAACTGCGGCCACAGGACAGCGCGTTGCTGATCCTGACCGGGGCGTACGCCTGGGACCTCGGGGAGGACAACGCGGCATTCGCCCGGACGGCACGCGAGTTCCTCGCGGCCGGGGTGCCGGTCGCCGCGATCTGCGGAGCGACGGCGGGCTTGGCGCGCGAGGGGCTTCTCGACGACCGCGAGCACACCAGCGCGGCCGCCGAGTACCTCGCGGCCACCGGTTACCGGGGCGGCGAGCACTATCGCGAGACGGACGCACTGACCGGGGGCGACCTGATCACCGCGGGACCGACGGAGCCGGTCGCGTTCGCCCGCGAGATCTTCGCCAAGCTCGACCTGTATGAGCCGGACGTGCTCGACGCCTGGTACCGGCTGTTCGCCAACTCCGACGCGAGCGCCTTCTCCGTCCTGATGGCGGCCGGATCGTGACCCAATCCGTTCCCCCTGTTCCCCCTGCTCCCCCCCAGGGCCCCGAGACCCCCGACGCCGGCCCGCTGCTGTCCGGCACAGCACTGGCGGTCTTCCGGCTCAACGGCCAGTTCCTGGAGGTCTCCGAACGCCTCGCCCGCCCGGCCGGCCTGACGGCCGCCTGGTGGCAGGTGCTCGGGGCCGTGCTCCGGGAGCCGCTTCCGGTGTCCGGCATCGCCCGCGCGATGGGCATCACCCGGCAGAGCGTCCAGCGCATCGCAGACCTGCTCGCGGACCAGGGCCTCGCCGAGTACGTGACCAACCCCGCCCACCGCAGGGCGAAACTGCTGCGACCCACCGAGGAGGGCCTGGCGGCGATCCGCCGCATCGGCCCCGCCCACGCCGAACTGGCCGCACGGCTTGCGGACCAGCTCGGAACAGAGGAGTTCGCGAACACGCTGCGGGTGCTGGAGCGGCTGTCCGAGGCAATGGAAACGATCATCGACGAGTGACGCAGCCGGCCACCAGCCACCAGCACGATGGGGCGGGGATCGTCCTCAGTCCGTAGCGCGCTTGATCACTGAGAACAGAGCCTGGAACAGGTCGAGGAGCGTGGCCTGCCGGCCGATGCCCGCCATGGTGTCAGAGGAGGCACCGACAAGCCGCCCAATACCAGCCGTTCGATCGCGCGCGAGAGACTACGCGGGCCGGGGCTACGGGTGAGCTTGCGCGGGTCCGAAGGGGCCGTCGAGGGCGGCCCATTGCAGCAGCATGATGGTCTTGGCGTCGGCGATGGCCCCGCTGCGGATCATCGCGAGCGCTTCGGCGAACGGCAGCTCGACGACGGTGATGTCCTCACCCTCGGCAGCGATCCCGCCACCG
This sequence comes from Streptomyces sp. PH10-H1, assembly GCF_030063355.1. Taxonomy (GTDB): domain Bacteria; phylum Actinomycetota; class Actinomycetes; order Streptomycetales; family Streptomycetaceae; genus Actinacidiphila. The sequence continues at coordinate 24,757 of NZ_JASISZ010000037.1, read as the reverse complement.
GCGGCGGTGGAGGTGGCCGGGCTGTAGGGGGCGGCGAAGAAGTGCAGCCGCTCGGTGACCGAGCCGGGGCTCATATAGACGTCGAAGACGCGGCGGACCGCGCCGATGACGTGCCCGGTCTCCTCGGCCGCCTCCCGGCGGATCGCCTCGCTCGGGCTGTCGCCGTCCAGCAGACCGGCCGCGGTCTCGATCAGCATCCCGTCACGGTGGCCGTTGACGTAGGCGGGGAAACGGAACTGACGGGTCAGCAGCACCGTACGGCGGTCCGGGTCGTAGAGCAGGATCGTGGCGCCGTCGCCCCGGTCGTAGGTCTCGCGTTGCTGGCGGCTCCACCGGCCGTCGCCGTGCTGGAAGTCGAAGGTGGTCCTGCGCAGCACATACCAGTCGCAGGACAGCACTTCCACGTCCCGCACTCGCACCCGCGGGTTCCCGGTCAGGTCGCGACCCTGGCGGTCCAGGCCGGTGCGGCCGCGGCGGTCGGGGGCGTCGATGCCGGCGGTCATCGTGCCGCGGGGATCTCGTCGAGGGTGGCGTAGACGTCCTTGCCCGCGGCGCGGGCCTGTTCCGCCATCAGGTCCGCACCCGACGACGGGCCGCCGATGCGCAGCACCGCGTCGCAGCGGTCCAGCAGCCGTTCGGCGATCGGATGGAAGATCTCATCGAAGGCCGCGTCTCCGGGGCGGGTGCTTCCGGCGACCTCCAGCAGCGGCAGGGCCAGGGCCTCGCCGGTCACCGCCAGGTGTCCGGCGCGGAAGAGGCGCAGAGCGGTTTCGTTCATCGCCCGCACATGCGCGGCGAGTCGGGCCGGGTCGTCGCCGGTCCCCGACCGGTAGGGGCCGGCGACCAGGATCATCAGCGGACGCGGGACAGCACGCACAGCATCACTCCGTACACGGGTGGGGTCCCGGGCCGGCGGCACCGGGACGAGACGAGGGGCGGGCGCGGATCAGGCCAGGACGATGTCGACTCCCGCATCGCGCAGGGCGGTGAGCGTCTCGGGCCCCTTGGGATGGGTGGCGACGTCGTCGGCCGCGGTGTCCGTGACGAAGGTGTCCACCCGGTCGAGGGTGGTGACCCGGCTGAACGCGCGGACGCCGAGCTTGGTGGCATCGGCCACCGCGATGGTCCGGGTGGCCTGGGAGAGCGCGGCCTGCTTCACGGCTGCGTCGTCGAGGGAGAACTCCGACCACCCGTACGCGGCCTGCACGCCGCCGATCGACATGACGAACGTGTCGAACGCCATCGTCTCCAGGGTCCGCACCGCGTGCGGTCCGATCAGCGACCGCTCACCCGGACGGGACTCACCGCCGATCACCAGCAGCCGGATCCCGGGCCGGTCCGCCAGCCGCACCGCCGCCTGCAGACTGAGCACCGCCACTGTCAACGGCGCACGGGCGATCAGGTGCTCGGCGACGTGGACGGTCGTCGTACCCGCGTCGAGCAGCACGGTCGCCCCCGGCTCCACCAACCCGGCCACCGCACGACCGAGACGGTCCTTGGTCGCCGCCTGCCACCTCTCCCGGACCGCGAACCCGGACTCCCCCTCCCGCGAACGCGTCGCTTCGGCGCCCCCGTGCACCCGCTTGACCAGCCCCTGGCGCTCCAACTCATCCAGATCGCGCCGCACGGTCATCTCCGACACACCCAGCCGCCGGGCCAGTTCCGCAACGGAGACACGATCGGCGCCCTGCACGAGCCGCAGAGTGAGATCCAGACGATTCGCTACTCCCATGCCCCATTTCTAACACAGCAATGTTCGAATAAACAACATCATGTGACCTTTGCGGAGTACGACACAGCAGGCCGGAGTACGACACAGCAGGCATTGGCAGCGCCTACAGGTCGCGGCGGTCCACGACGATCAGGGCGAGGAGGATGGCGATGAGGGCCCCCAGCGTCACCCGCCGCCTGATCGCGGACTTCGCCGGCCGCCCGGAACCCACTACGAGCCGCCAGGTGGCCGACAACGTCACGGAACGGGAACGCGAGGTGCTCACCCTCGTCGGGCGCGGCATGTCCAACACCGAGATCGCCGCCGAACTGTTCATCACCGTGGCCACCGTCAAGACCTATGTGACCCGGCTGATCGCCAAGCTCGGGGCCCGCGACCGGGTCCAGCTCGTCATCATCGCCTACGAGACGGGCCTCGTGGCCCCACCCCGGTGAACGGCGTTCTGACGCCCGCGGTGGTGACCGTGACCGGGTCGCCAGGACGGCTCGCTCAGCGCTCCTGCGCCTCTTCGCCCGGCCGGTCGGGCATGTCGGGGCGGTCGGGCCGGTGCGCGAGGCGGAGCCGCGCCGCTTGGAGCACCAGCCGAAGCCCCAGGCCGATGAGGACGAGATTCAGAAGCATCTGCACGGTGACCGCGATCCTCGCCGGCTGGCTGACGGGAACAAGGTCGCCGAATCCCACCGTGGCGAAGACGCTGTGAAATAGAGGGCGTCGACCCGGCCAGCGACGCGCTGAAAGCCGGGGTGTCCACATGGCTGAGCGAGGCGTACCCCGCGGTGAAGGACAGCAGGAACAGCGCGACGACGGTGGTCAGCGCCCAGGCCGCACGCAGGGCCGGATGGGCCGCGTGCAGCACCGCCCGCACCTGGAGCACCAGAACGGCGGCAACCAGCAACATCGCGCCGACCAGCCGCAGCGTCACTGATCCCACTCCCCTGGAGTCGCTCGGCAGCAGCGCGTAGGCCGTCAACAGCGGGGCAATTGTCAGCAGGCACCCGGCGGCGGTCCGGGCCAGGTCGGCTTTCCGGCCGCGCAGAGTCAAGTGCGGTGCCGCGGCGCGCGGCGAAGGCTCCTTCATGCGTCGCGGCTGCCCCGGTCTCCGCCGTCGTCGTACGTCATACCCGCACGCTACGGGCGTGCCGCCTCCAGAGACCGCCCTCGCGCCGCGCTCGCGACGTGTCCCGGGCGTCCTCACCCGGGCGGCCGTAGCAACCGGACCGCCCCGCCCGGATTCCTCTCCATCACCGGTCCCCGGCCGCTGTTCGACGAATGTTTTCCGCCGACACCGCGCCCCCGCGCAGTTCACAGAGAAGCACTCCCACCGGCACCCACATGGGCACCTAGCGCCCAACAACAAGCCGTTCGGCCAACTGCTGCCGGTGCAGGCTATGGTTCGGAGCAGGGCGCCGCGTTCCGAAACTCCGCGAAAACGGGGAACACCGCTTCTCGGTCGCCGCCAGTCCGCCCGGTGGCGGAGGCGGGGGCGAGAAGGTGCTGACCGTGCTGGAGTACCCCGGGGGGACGCTCGACTGGCACGCGTTCTCGATCGACCCGGAACCGCCGCTCGGCGGCGTCACCGCGGCCTCCGCCTCGTTCCACCGCACGGTCTTTCCCGCCCCGGGGCGGTTCTCCGGCATGCCGCTGCCGCGCTGGTGGGCCCTGGAGGACGGCCGTATCAACTTCGCCGCCGTCCGGCCGGACAGTACCGACCTGGCCTGGCTGATCTTCCTGGAGTTCGCGCTCGTCTACAGCAACGACTGGTACCACCTGCCCTGCGATCTGCCCGCCGGGACGCTGGCGTCGATCCAGGGACTCGTGGTCACCGACGTCTTCGGGCAGAAGCGCTGGATCACCCCCGCCGGGTCGGGCAATGACGCCGGCTGGCAGCGCTGGTCGATGTTCACCCTCGACACCATCGGCAACGAGGACGTGGCCGCGGACACCAGCCTGCTCCTGCCGCCGAGCGTGCCGAAGGTCGCGGACGGCCCGGTGCTGGAGCAGGTCGCCCTCATCCGCGACGAGAGCGCGAACATGGTGTGGGGCATCGAGCAGACGGTCCGGCTGGCCACCGGCGAGCCCCGGCGCGGCAGCGAGGTCGCCGCCGAGATCCTCGCGCACCGGCTGCCCCTGAAACCACCGCCCAGGCCACCGGCCCCGGCTGCCCCGGTCGCGTACGAGGCCATGAATTCCGTACCGGAGAACTGGATCCCGTTCATCCCGGTGCATGTCCCCGGCCGGAACCGCGCCATCCAGCTGCAGCGCGCCGCCATGCCCAGCGTGGTCGACGGCAAGTCCGTCCATCCCCGCACGGCGCTGCTGTGCGAAGGCTTCGACCTCGGGATCCAGTACTTCGTCAACGAGGAGGAGGTGCCGCAGTCCGGCACCAGAATCACCGTGTCCTACAACCGCACTCGCTGGCGCGACGGCCGGGTGTCGGTCTGGCTCAGCGCCCGCCGCACCGCCGGCCGGGCGAAGGCTCCAGCGGCCTCGCCTTCGACTTCCTCGCCGGCAAGGCACCGCCGGGCGGCCAGGGCTAGTTGTTCCAGCAGTGTGCCGCCGAGGGGTGATGCGGGAGGACGAAGGCGCGCGGCGGAATGCTGAGGGCGGCCGGCGGCAGATCGGGGCGGTCGTCCAGTTCTGCGGTCACGGTCCGCCAGGCCGACAGCAGCGCCGCCGCCTGCTCGCGGTCTGCGGAGAGCGGCGTCCGCACCTGCAGGCGGCCCGGCGGGCGCGACCGCACCGAGAGGTGGAAGGTGCCGGCGTCCGGGGAGAACCATGACCGGAGCAGCCATCCGCGTGGGGGTTCCGGGGGCCCTATGTGGTCGAAGACGAAGGTCAACGACTCGGTGTGCGGTCGCTCTTCGTGCATGGGCGAGTCCAGCGTTGGCGAGTCCGCAAACAGCCAGTCGACGGGGCTCAGTTGTCCGGGTGCTCTGATCTCTGCCACTGCGCTCTCGGGAACACACCAGTGACGCATCATGGCCTGCCAGGCCCGGTAGCCGTTCCCGCTCCAGCTGCCGGCGGTCGGGATGCGGGCCCGGGGCCGGGGATCCTGCTTCGCGTCTCCGGCCGCGACGGCGATGTCCGCCAGCAGTTCCCCGGCCCGGGACGCGTGCGCCGGACCGTTCCCGCAGCGCAGCCGCAGTTCCGGCCCGTCCCACGATCCGGCCACCTCGGCCGTGACCCCGTCGTGCCGCAGCACCTGTCCGTGCCGTCCCGCGCGCCACACCCCGAGCGGGGTGCCGCCGGCCCTGAGAACGCGGGAGACACCCCGTAACAGATCGCCGGTGGTCAGGTGCGGGACGATGGCGTGCAGGCGCAGAAGACCGGCACCGGGGTCGGCCGTCGAGCCGGTCATGCCGATGCTCCACGGCCGGTGCCGGATGCCTCCTGGAAGACGGATTTCACACCGTTGTCGTCCAGGAACCGCAGCCAGCGGCCGGCCTCCTCGGCGCTCTCCGCCGCCCGGTTGAGGCCCGCCGGCAGCGCGCCGTCCAGGATGCGGGTGATGCCGAAGCTGAGCGGCAGCGACACGCAGCGGGCCATCGCGCTCTCCGTACCGTCGCCGGTCAGGTCCAGCAGGTACGCGCCGTGCCAGCCCGTTCCGTCCGCGCGGCGGACTGCCAGCGCGACGGAGAGGACGACCCGGTCGCGGTCGGCGTCGGTCGTCGGGTAGCGCTTGGCCAGCTCCTCCGCCAGCCTGCGGATCCGGTCCTCGTCGCCGGTCCTGACGGTCTCGAAGACCGGCTCCCAGGCCCTGAGCCAGCCCGCGTTGCGCAGCGTGCCCCGGACGAAGGCCGTCAGATGCCATCCGTCCGGCACCCCGTACTGGGCGATGAACGGCACGCTGTCGCGGTTGGGGTAGACCTCGAACTCCTCGCCGCCGAGGTGGTGCGGACGGGTGGCCTCCCACGGGTGCGCGGAGGTACGTTCCGTATCCCGGTCGATGTACCGCGAGGGCGAGTTCAAGGCGGCGAGCACCCCGTAAGGTGCCCAGCTGAACCGGTAGCGGAAGTCGTTCGGTTCGGCCGGCAGGCCACCGCAGAACGACGTGAACTCGACCGACTCGGCCTGGTCGCCGACCGCGTTCCTGGCGCGCTCGATCAGTTCGTGCGCCAGGAGATGATCGATGCCGGGGTCGAGCCCGGCTTCGGTCAGCACGACGACACCCCTGCGCGCGGCCTCGGCGGCCTGGTCCCGGATCGGCTCGGAGACGTAGCTGGAGCAGGCGAAGTGGGCGCCGCGTTCCACACACAGCCGCAGCAGCGCGGCGTGTTCGGTGGCGGGCAGCATGGAGACCACGATGTCGCCGGAGCGCACCAGGGCGGCAAGCGCTCCGTCGTCCAGCGCCCGTACCCCGGCCCGGCCGGTCAGCCCCAGCTGTGCCAGCCGGCCGGCGGCCCGCTCCTCGGTGCGGCCCCACATCAGGACACGTTCGGCCCGGTCGCACAGCAGCCGCAGGCCGGTGGAGCCGGTCGACAGGCCGGTGCCTATCCAGTGCACGGTGCCGCTCGCCGGTACCTGCTGTGCGGGAACGGTGCTGGTCGCCTCATCGGGCATGGTCGTTCTCCTCGCTCCCGGCGCGGGCCGCCGCTTCGAAGGTGCGCAGGCAGCGCGCCCAGGCCGGTGCGGTGTCGCCCTGCGACACCAGGTTCAGCAACTGCGGCAGCAGCTCGGCCGAGAAGGCGCGGCTGGCTTCTCCGGGGAGCAGCGAGGGCAGATTGTCGATGGCGATCACATCCACCGGCCGGTCCCCGCCGCGCAGCCGCCGGACCGGGTGCCCCCAGTCGGTGACGTCGTCGTAAATCGGCAGGACGTTGCACTGCGAGGTCACATCGCAGGTGACGTCGCAGATCGTGGAGAGCCTGCGGCGCGGATCGTCGAGGTCGGACGGGGTCAGGAACGGCGGAATGGGTTGGGTGGTCAGGACGGTGTTGACCAGGATGTCGTGCGCGAGCAGGGCCTCCCGGTCCAGGTTCTCGGTCTCGTCCACGTCCCACCGGGTCGGCGTCAGCCCCGCCGTCTCCAAGGCGTCGCACGCACCCCGGCCACAGCGGCCCAGCGCGCCGATCACCAGGGCGCTCAGGGGCTGTCCGTCCGTCCCCGATGGAGCAGTCACCGATGCAGCCGTCACCGCGGGGGCCGTCACCGCGGGGGCGCGTGACGCACGCAGTGCGGCGTCCAGCTCGCTCTTGCCGAGCGGTACGAGCGGCGTGTCGAGCCGCCCGCGCCGGCTGAGCACCGCGAGGGCCGCGCCGACGTATCCGGCCCAGTAGCCGAAGGCCGCGAGGCGGCGGCCGTCGTCGTCGGTGAGGTATTCCAGGTCGAGCAGCGCGCCACCGCCCGCCGTGAACCGGTCCAGCAGCGCGCGGGCGCCCGTCTGGCCCTTGTAGGCGTGGCCGAAGTAGATGTGCCGGTGGCGCAAGTCGCTTGGTTTCTCCGGGAGTTCCTTCAGGCCGACGATGTAGTGACCGTCCGGAGCCTCGGTCCAGCTGCCCGCCGCCCCGACCTCACAGCCTGCCTCGACGTAGTCCGCGAGCGGGAAGACACGCTGCGGGGATTCCTCGACGGTGAGCCGAACGCCGCTCTCCACCAGCCGTGCGGCGTCCTCGGGCACGATCGGCGCACGCCGCTCCCTCGGCCGGGACTCCTGCCGCATCCATAACCGTGGCATGTCGGACATCAGGAGGGTCCTTCCTCTCTCGCGGCGGATTCGGGGGTCGGAGGGTCGGAGGGTACGGGCGGTACGGAGGGTGAGGGTCACGGGCGTCGGCGTCACGAACGTCCGGTCGGAGAGGCGAACTCGGCCAGTTCCTCGGCATAACCTGAGCCTCCCGCCTCGCAGGGAACTCGCGGTAGTCCCCCTCCCCGGCGCGGCACGGCGATCCAGCCGTTCTCCACCGGTTCCCCACCGGGCGGGGACCGGCCCCGCTCGTGGACCGACCATGTCGGCGGAGGAGTGGCGGAGGTGTTTCGCCGGTCGGCCACAGTGCGTGAGTTATGTTTTGATCACGAGTGGCATGAGAAGGAGGTCCACCGGTGTCATCGGGGCAGCAGGCACGCGCACAGGCAGCTGCGATCACGCCGAGTGAGCCGGGTGGGCAGTCGTCGGACCAGGAGCGCGCCCCGGCAGACCGGGTCCGCGCGCTGTTCGACGGCCATCAGCTGTCGCCGGGCCAGCGGCGTATCGCCCAGTATCTGATCGATCACCTCACCGAGGCCGCGTTCCTCTCGATCACTGAGCTCGCGGAACGGGCCGGCGTGAGTCAGCCGTCCGTGACCCGCTTTGCCACCTCCCTGGGGTTCAGTGGCTATCCCGCCCTGCGGGACGTCCTGCAGCCGATCGCCCTGAGCGCGGTCGCGGGATCTCCGCAGAGCCGGGAACAGATCCGGCACAACGAGTTGCAGGCGGCCGTCAACGCCGAGATCGAGAACCTGGAGAACCTGCGCCGGCTGCTCGCCGACACCAATCAGGTGCTGGACATCGGCCGTGAGCTGGCCCGCTCGGTGCCACTGACCGTTCTCGGTCTGCGGATCTCGGTGTCGCTGGCGGAGTACTTCGCCTATGCCGCCCGGCGTATCCACCCCGATGTACGTCTGGTGACACGTGGCGGCAGCGTCGCGTACGACGCGCTGCTGCAGTCCCGGGCGGCGGGCGGGACGTGGGTGCTGGCATTCGCCATGCCCCGGCACGCCAAGGAGACGCTGGCCGCGCTGCGGGCGGCCAGCAGCGCGGGGCTGCGCACCGTACTGATCACGGATCTCACCCTGGGTCCGCTGGTGGACGAGGCGGATGTGGCGCTGACCGTCAGCACCGGGTCACGGCTGGTCTTCGACTCGTATGCGGCGCCGGGTGTCCTCTCCGCCGCCCTGCTGCAGTCGATGGCCGACGCGGATCCCGAGCGGACGCAGGCACGGCTTGAGGGGTACGAGCAGGTCGCCGATCAGCACGGCTTCTTTCTCTAAGTTTCCCTAGGTTTCACTAGGGGGCATTTCACCCAGTTCGTTCCTGCAGATTTATAGATCTACACATCGCGAGCATGTATGTAATTATTCATACCCTTGCTTACTCGACGGTATATATGTTTACTGCAGAGGCGGTGCCCGGATCCACCGGATGCCAAGGAGAGCGCCCCCCACGCCCTCCCAGAACGAACTCTCAGAGCGACGCACGCCTCCTCGTGCCGCACCTGGGTGTTCGATCCAGGCTTTCGGATCCGCAGAGTGCCGATGGCGGCCTCGGTCAACCCCTGGGCCGAGGCCGCCGCAGCAACCACCTCTCGATCAGAGTTCGACACCATTCGGAAGCGACGAGAATGCCCCAGACGACCCCTCCCGTCACGCTCAGCCCGGACTGGCCTTGTCAGGTCAAGTCACCCGGGGCCCACGACTGGGAACGCACGGCCTCGCGCTGGCTGCGGGACCTGCTGCCGGCCCGCTATGCCGGATACTCCACGCTCACCCGCCACAACGTCCTTCTCGCCCGGCACGCGCAGCTCCAGCTGCATCACGAGATGCGTGCGGTGCGGGTGGCGCTGCAGACCAGCCGGGCCGAGCTGCCCACGATGGGCGTGGTCGAGGCCGTCATCGAGAACACGATCCGGATGTACGCCATCGAGCTCGAGCAGCTGAACCGCCTCGCGCGCGGGGTCCGGCTCGTCACCGACGCGCTCGTCGCGCACGCCCCCGCCTCGCAACGCAGGCGATAGCCGCTCCAACGAGCCGTCGCCGGTTCACGGTTCGCGGTCATGGCGCTGGGGTTGGTGGACATACGGGGTCGTGGTGGTCAGCGGGACGAACCCGAGCCGTTGCAGGATGGGGCGGCTCTGGTCGGAGGCGTCGACCTGGAGATAGCGGTAGCCGAGTTCGGCGGCGATACGGGCCCGATGGGCGACCAGGGCCCGATAGATGCCCCGGCCCCGCCAGGCAGCCACGGTGCCGCCGCCCCACAGGCCGGCGAACTCGGTGCCCGGGTTCAGTTCCATCCGCGCCGCACACACCGGCAGGTCGCCGGCCATCGCGACGATCATGCTGACCGTTTCCGGGTTCTGGACCAGTTGGGCGAGCAACCGCTGCCGCAGCGGGCCGCTGCTCGTACCGAACGCCTGCTCGTGAACGTCCGCCACCAGATCCACACCGGCCGGGCCGGTCACCGGACGCAGGTGGACACCCTCGGGTAGTTCGACACCGGTGGGCAGGTCCTGGATCCGGGCGACCATCAGCGTCTCCTCGGCCTCGGGCGTGAACCCGGCCGCCCGCAGCCGCCCGCCGAGGTCACCGGGCCGGTCATGGGCGTACACCTTCCACTCGAACCCGAGTCCCAGCGAAGCGAAATACCGCACCTGCGCCGCGATCGCCACATTCGCCGTGGCCTGGTCCAGATCCGACCAGACGACGCCGTTCCAGTCGTGATCCGCACCGGTCTGCCGCACTACATCGCCGTCCCGCTCGACCCGGGTTCCGGGCTCGGCCCGCGCGCCGCGTCTCATCTGACGGTCGAACAGTGCCAGTACTTCTCCGTGATCCATCCGCCCACCCCAGCATCGGCCGGGCCATCGCGCCAACCCGTTTCCCCCGCACCCGCCACGCGACTCCACCCTCGACGGCGGTCTGGACGGCGTCGGGCCAGCACCGCACCGACCGTAGAAACCGCTGAACGGGGGCTTCTGCCGGCCCTGGGCCGGCGGCGGTCCCCCGCCGTGCTCGGCGCCATCCCGTAACCGCGCCACGGAACTGCGGCTGCCCCGGAGACTTCTGCCCGCAACCGCGCCACCATATGGTGAGCCGTCACTTGTGCCCGCTCAGAGGGGAACTGATGGTGCGTAGGACCAGGATCATCCGGAACGCCGCCGCGTTCGCGGCAGCCGTGCTGCTCTCCGCCGGGCTCGCCCCGGCAGCCGTCGCCGACGGCGCCCCGGCCGGGCCGAACCCGGTAGCCGTCCAGCTCAGCGCCTACTGGACCCCGGCCCGGATGGCGGCCGCGCTGCCCGGCGACACGGGCAAGGGCTCCGGGGACGGACCGACGGCCCGCGCCGTCTCCCCCACGGTGGACGGTCCTCGGCCGGGCGAGTACATCCCGCCCAGCCACAGCTTCGACGGCATGCCCCAGGCCGGCACCTTCTTCTGGACCGACGCCACCGGCACCGGGCGCACCTGCAGCGGCTCCGTGGTGCGCAGCCCCGGCCACGACCTGGTGCTCAGCGCCGGTCACTGCCTGAAGGGCTACGCCGGCACCTCTCCCCGACGCAATGTGGGCTTCGTGCCGCAGTACCACGACGGGCAGGAGCCCTTCGGTATCTTTCCGGTCAGGAACAACGGCGTCTATGTCTCGCAGCAGTACTACGACCTGGGGGAGCACGCGGGGGCCGAGTACGACTTCGGTTTCGCGGTCACCGAGCCCAACCAGGACGGGACGCGGCTCCAGGACGCGGTCGGTGGGGTGCAGCTGCTCACCAGAACGGGGTACTACCACGTCCCGGTGCGGATGATCGGGTATCCGGCGGGGGCGCAGAAGCCGCTGGAGTGCTGGAGCTGGACCACCAAGTGGGCCAGTGATGACCCTGCCGACCCGGGCACCTTCCCGCGCATCGCCTGCGACGCCTTCGTGGGCGGGACCAGCGGTGGGCCGATGCTCGTGCCCTGGCTGGGCGGCTGGGCGGTGATCGGGGTCATCGGCGGCTACCACACCGGCGGCGACACCCCCCAGATCTCCTACAGCGCCTACTTCGGCGCCGCCACCCAGGCCCTCTACCGCGCCGCGACCACCAACGCCCCACCCGCAGGCCCGACGTCCTGAGCCCAACCAGTACGGCGTCGACGGTCGCCCGATGTCGTCAGGCGACGATCGTCTGAGCCGTGGCCGGGCGCTCACCCCACCGTGTAGGCGTACGGAATCCGCGCGAGCTGCTGCGCGAAGGTGGTGTGCGGGTTCCACGTGCCGATCTCGATGTAACCGCTGCTCGGCTGCCCCCGAAGGCCGTGCGGTAGGAGGGTGACGGTCAGGGTGCCGGTGCCGCCCGGTGGGAGGTGCAGCGGGCGGAGCTCATACGTGGCGCGGGGGGTCTGCCATGGATCGCCTGTCGAGGAACGTGCCCCGGGTGCGAACTCCTTGGTCTCGGCAGTGGCGCCACAGCGCACGGGGACAGGTGTGCCCTGGTCACCGAACGGGCCCAGTTGGTTGGCGTCGCAGACCCAGGTGGTGGGCGCCAGTGCCGCCGCGTCGACCGTGGCGACCGAGGTGGTGCCGACCGTGCCCGGGACGTCCGGGTCACCGGCGTAGTAGCCGCCGGCATAGGGCTGGGTGTCCATCACCAAGGGCTCGGTCGCGGACGCCGTGACGTTCAGCCGAGTGCTGCCCGTGGGGACCAGGAACTGGGGGTATTGATCGGGGGTGGTGCCCGGCGACGGATAGGAGTCCGGGACCGCGCTGGTGAGCGTGAGGAGCGAGGTGGAGTTGAGCCGTACGTCCCCGAAGACCTCGAGCGGGACGCTGCCGTTGTTGGTGATCTCCATGGTGGCGGTGACGGGCTTGTCGGCAGGCAGCACCGCGCCGCTGTCCTTGGGCAGACCTGTGGTGCGCACGGCCGGAAGGGCGAAGCCGACGCTGCCGCGCAGCAGGGTCTGCGTGGCGCCGGACGTGATCTGTCCGTTGACCACGACGAGAAGCGTCCACCGCCCCTTCGCGGGCCAGGTGGCGAACACCTGAGCGGAGCCGTCGGCTGCGGCGCCGTCCTGGACGGTGACGGGCATCCCGTCAGGACCCACCAGGATCAGCCGCAGGTCGTAGCCGGGAGCCTGGGGTCGTGCCAGTACGGTGAGGCCCCGGCTGCCCGCGGGCAGGTCGAACTGGTAGCTCAGGGTCTGGCCGCCGACCAGTGCGCCGACGAGCAGTCCGTTGCCGCCGGTCAGCGTTCCGGTGAAGGTGCCGCCGCGCGGGCCGACCGCAACCAGGGCGCGCAGCCCCACGGGCACGGTCGCGCGCACCGCGCCGCCGGATGAGACCAGGACGGAGGCGTCCGCGTCCCCGGCGTCGTCGGGCAGGGTCACGGTGACGCCGACGCCGGCTGTTCCCCCGGGACGGATCAGAGTTCCGGGACCGGTGCCGGAACGGGGGCTGCCGAAGGCGGAAGCGGTGACGGCGTACCTGACGGCGCCGGTCGGCGCGGCTCCCTCCCGGGACCACAGGTAGGCCTTCCAGACGCCTGGCAGCGGCCCATTGACGGTGGTCCGGCCGTACCCGGAGGGGCCCAGCGGGAGTGAGTAGCCGGCGAGCCGGCCGCGCGGGTCGATCAGGCTGATGGCGACGACGGAGGCGGACCCGGGCTGCCAGGCGGCCGCGGCGTCGAGGCGGTCCGTGCCCGGTGGGACGGTGAAGTCCACCGCGGCGGCGTGGGCGGCGGTGCCGTCGGAGTCGGCGAAGCTGGTTCCGGCGTCCTCGGGGAGCCGTACCTGGCCTGAAGAGATGGCCCGGTCCTGGCCGGCGGTACGGACCGCGGCGGTGACCCGTACCGGGGACGCACCGGTATTGGTGACCTGGAGGGTGGTGTGCCGGCGTTCACCTGGGCGGCCGGTGAAGTCGAGGCCGTCGCTGTGGACGAGCAGCCCTGTGCTCGCCGGACCGGAGACGCCGTCGGAGTCCGGAACCGACGCGGCCATCCGCACGGCGGCCAACGAGTCCATCAGCCCGGCGCCCTGATCCTGCGCGGCGGCGCCGAGGTCGCGGGCGGAGCTCATCAGGATCTGCTTGACGAGCGCGGGGGCGGGGCTGCGGCCGTGATGTGCCTCGCGGTACGCCTGGATCACCAGGGCGGCGGCGCCCGCGGCGAAGGGCGCCGCCTCGCTGGTTCCGTTGAAGAGCACGAAGGAACTGGGGGTGCCGCGGTCCCAGGACATGCAACTGCGGTACAGCTGCGTGCTGGCGGAACACACCGCCCATCCGGTGTCCCCGGGGGCGACCAGGTCGAGGGTCTGCGGGCGGGACTGGGCGGTCCCTGCCGAACTGAGCGCTGAGACCTGATTGTTGAGCCAGCCTCCGGGGGCCAGCGCGGCACCTGCGGCACCGGTCTGCGCGTAGGTGCGCCACTGGGTGGAGGCACCGACGCTGAGCACGGCGGGATCGGTGGCGGGGGAAGAGAAGGTGCCGTTGCGTCCCGCGTCGCCCGAGCTGACCACGACGGTGACGCCCGCAGCCGCAGCCGCCGCGTTGAAGCGGCGGATGGCATCCGCCGCGGTGTCGGGCATCGAGTAGGCGTCGAGAGACTCGTTGAGGACGTCGACGTGGTCGTGGAGCACGGACCAGTCGATGGCGGCCAGGATCGTCGACACCGGGGCCGAGGTGTTGCTGAAGACCTTCTGGACCGCCAGGTTCGCGCCCGGGGCGACGCCCTCGATCCGCATGGTGCAGCCCTTCGGCAGGGCGTGTGCCGGGTTGACGTAGTCGGCGAGGTCGTGAACGTCCGTGCCCTGGGCGGCGATGCTGCTCGCGTCGCCGAAGGACTCCAGGATCCAGGTCGGCGCGGCCGTGCCCTCCCCGGTGAAGTCCCGGTAGCTGGTGACCACGGGTTTGCCATGCCGCAGGAGATCGGGTGCGGAGGTGTCGATGGCTCCGCCGAGGATCCCGACGGTCACACCGGAGCCGTCGGCCAGGTCGTGAGCGGCGGGGCGGCCGTCCGGCGAGACGGTGCGCGTGAGCTCCAGGCCCTCCGGTTCCAGCCGCGGCCGGTCCGGGCGGGCGGGGCACACGGTGTCGTGGTGGAGGGGCGACGGCCTGGCGGCGAGGGCGGCGGCAGGCGGGGCGGCGCTCGCCGGCCGGCGCAGCCGGACGGCGGAATCGGGGACCACCGCGGCGACGCGCGGATCGAAGGCGAGGAGCCGGGCCTCGGCGGGGCGCACCGTGGTGGCGATGGCGTCCATCAGGCCGAACTCACGCGAGACCGGGGCGTCAGCCTGCCGCAACACGCTGATGATCGCCGCGTGATCGGCGCTGTCGGGGGAATTCGCCGCGCCCGCCCTGGACCGTGCGGTCGCGGACTGGGACTGGTCGCGCAGGAGCACGATGACGCGCTCCGGTGCCTGGGAGGCTGCCGACGGCGATGCCCGCGGGTAGGCCGCCCGCAGCGCGGCGGCGCTCCCCGTCCGGGCCGGTGCGATGACGGCGAGCGCCGTGACAAGGACGGTGAGCAGGATGAACCGGGGGGCTGCGGGGGCGGACACGGGCAACCATCTCCTTGGGTTCGGTGCGCGGGCGCGGGCGGCCGGGGACGAAGGCAGGACGTGTGCTGAACGGGCGCTGAACGGGGTGAGTGCGTGCCGGTTCGCCGGCCGACGATTTCGGGTTCGGGTGCTTCTCAGACAGCGGTCGCAGCTGTGCCCGCGCGCGTGCGCCGGTGGTCCCGGAACCCGACGTAGCCGAGCGTCCCGAACTGGAAGGCCACCAGGGCCACGAACCCCGCTCCGTCCCAGAAGCCGGCCGCGGCCGGGCCGGACGCCATCCCGTCGGCGGCTATGCGGAGCATGCGGACCAGGGCCGGGACGCTGAGCAGGAGGGAGCCCGCGATGACGGTGCTGGAACCGAGCAGGTAGTAGACGCAGTACCAGCGGATGATGCGCATCTCACGTTCGGGCACGCCGGACAGGTCGTACGCGGGTTCGCTGTGCCGCAGTCCGCGCACGGCGTTGGCGAGCAGCCGCCGGGTATCGCCCATCAGGTCGCCCAGCCGCAGCGCGTTGACGATCACGTAGTAGATATCCGTGCGCATGAAGACGGAGAACTGGTAGATGAAGGTCAGAGCGACCGTATAGGTGACGGTGCGCGGCAGTTGGCCTCCGACGGCCGCCAGCTCGCAGCACAGGCAGCCGAGCACGACGATCAGGTCCCAGGTCATTCCGGCCAGGTACGGGGCGTAACGCTGCCGGCGAGCGATGGTCCGCACATCGCTCAACTCGGTCTGGCCGACCAGGAAGACCAGTCGGCGGCCGACGGAGAAGCGGCCCGTGCACCCCCGGGCGCGGGCGGCCAGCGCGTGGGCGAACTCGTGGAGCATCACCAGCGTCCAGGCGATCACCGCCACGAGCAGGGCGTTGGGCAGCACCCGGTGGTAGAGCAGCGCGTCGGAAGGGCGCGGGGCCAGGGAGGGGTCGGCGAGCATCAGGGCCGGCACCGCGAGCCACACCCCGGCGAACACCAGCAGCAGGGGACGGGACAGCAGCCAGCGCAGCCGTTCGGGGCCCAGCCCGCCGAGCAGTGCGATGCCGCGCATGGTCGTCCCGCCGGCAGGGGATGCGGCGGGATCCGCCTCGGTTGCTCCGCGTTCGTCATCCCCTTCGGGCCAGGGGACGCCGTCGACCGCACGGATGAAGCCGCACTCGTGCAGCCCGGCAACGAAGTCGTCGAGGTCGGGCGGCTCGCCGTAACTGTCACCGAACCGTCGGCGGACTTCGGCCATCGGCAGATGGTCGGCCAGCAGCCGCAACAGCGCCACCCCTTCGGGGGGCAGGGCGACGAACATCCCGGTGTCCGCCCTGCCCACCTCGACCGCTCCGTCCTCCTCCGTACCGATGTGCAGGGGGTGCAGGTCGACGATGCTGTCGTCGGTCAGGAGGGCGCTCATCCGGCTTCCTGCCGCACTCTGCCGCTCTCCTCCGCCGGCGTCATGCCGTCCTGCCCGGTGGCTTGGGCACCGCAGTCGGGGCACTCGGGCAGCCGCTCGCAGTCGGCGAAGTCGGTGTCCATATGCAGCAGGTCAATCGACAGTTTCCGCCCGAGGATGACCGAATCGGCCATGCCCGTGAGGTACTTTACGGCCTCGAGCGCGGCCAGGTTGCCGATCATTCCGGCCACGGGCGCGGTGCACGGATTGATGGTGCGGTCGCCGATCACCTCGAGAACGTGGCGCTGCATCGGCTTGTACCAGGAGTGGGTGCGCTCGGCGTCGATCTCCACGCACGTGAAGCAGGCCGTCCGGCGCGGTACGTGCAGGAAGAGATTGACCGTCAGTCCGTCGTTGGCGCCGCGCATCCAGGACGTTCCGGTGGCCAGTCCCGCGGTGTTGAGCCATTGGTACAGCAGGATCCGCGGGCGGTCGGCGGCGCAGATGAGCAGGTCGCGGCCCTCCATGTGCTCGCGTGCGGCTTCGGGGCCGTCCACCATCGCCGTCCGGGTGGTGATCTTGACATGTGGGTTCACCGCGGCGAGCCGTTCCGCGGCGGCCTCGACCTTCGGGCGGCCGACGTCCGGGTCGGTATAGAGGAGCTGCCGGTTGAGATTCATCAGCTCCACGTCGTCGTGGTCGACCAGCAGCAGGTCGCCGACACCGATGGCGGCCAGGCTCATGGCCGCATTCGAGCCCAGACCACCCAGGCCGAGCACGGTCACCCGCGCCTCCTTGAGGCGCAGTTGCAGATCCGCACTGGTGAGGGGCGGGTTGCAGAAGTACTCGTAGAACTCCAGATTGCGGCGATATCGCTCGAGTTCAGGAGCGGAGAACCGGTCGACGGGCCCTTGCTCCGCGGCGTCCTCGATGAATCCCGCGTCCACCAATGCGTCGACCGCGTCCCGGACCTCCTTGATCCCGACGGCCACGTCGAATGCGGCCATGTCTGCGGCGAGTTGGGCGTAGGTCCGGGTTCCGTCGAGCAGGCCGAGCAAGTGCCAGGTGTGCCCCCGCTCGTCGTCCTGCAGCTCGGAGGCGATACCGAAGTCGCTGCCGATCCTGATCCGCCCCTCCCCGGCCGGGAGCGGCGGGAAGACACTCTTGATTCGCGGTCGTTGCATGGTGGTTGTCCCTTCTCGGATCTCGGGCAC
Organism: Streptomyces sp. PH10-H1; assembly: GCF_030063355.1. Classification (GTDB taxonomy): domain Bacteria; phylum Actinomycetota; class Actinomycetes; order Streptomycetales; family Streptomycetaceae; genus Actinacidiphila. The sequence continues at coordinate 7,223 of NZ_JASISZ010000037.1, read as the reverse complement.
GGGTGCGGGGGCCGTCAGCAGTCGGAACAGCTACCGCACGCGCAGGCCACGGTCGTCTCAATGCGCTCGAGCTTGCGGATCTGGATCTTCATTCCGTTCCCCCTAGGGATTCGGTTGAACGTGCCCCGGCGACCTGGTGGAGGCCGGGTCGAACGAGCCGGCTGCCGTGCAGTGAACAGCAGTGGGCGTGACCGTGGAGTCAGCACCGTGTGAACGTGGAGTCAGTCCGGCGTCAGCGCAGAAATCACAGAGTCGCCGCGGCCAACGGTGTCCTGGGGCGGCTCACGGCACGGGTTCCGCGAACGGCCCCAGCAGCCGCTTCATCAGCGGGCTCGGTTCGGCGCCCACCTCCGTCCTGAGCATGTCGCGAAAGCTCTCGTACTGGCGGACGGCCTCGGTGATGTTGCCCTCGGCGAGATGGATGCTGATGACGGCCCGGTGGGCGCTCTCGCGCAGCGGCGCCGCCCGGACGGCGCTGTGAGCGGCGTAGAGCGCCTCCCCGTACCGGCCCACACCCGCCAGCCGGGCCGAGGTCTCCTCCAGCGCGTGCATCCGCAATTGGCAGAACTGTTCGCGCTCCAGCAGAACCCACTCGTCGTACCAGCCCGGGAGCAGCGTGCCCCGGTACGCGCCGGGCGGCACCCGCAAGGCAGCCGGGTCGACGGCGTCGCCGGGCCCGTCCGACAGCGCGGACAGCGCCCAGGAGGTGACCTCGCTGAAGTCCACCAGAACGGAACCGGCGAGCTCCAGGTGGTCGCCACAACTGCGCACGATGTCAGGGCAGTTGATCTGGATACGGTGCAGCACCGTGCGCAGACTGCCCAGCGCACGCTTCTCGTTCACCTCGGGCCACAGCTGGCCGGCGACACCGGCCCGACCGGGACGTCCGCTCAGCGCGAGCAGAGCCAGCACCCGCTGGGCACTGCGGGGAAGGTCACGCTGGTGACCAGCCCACTCCAACCGGAATCCGTCGAGCAGCAATAGTCGCGACCATGCCGGATCAATGCCGGCCGTCGGCGGCCGTCGCAAGGCCGCCTGCGAGCTGTCCGGCTGGTGCCTGTGGGGAGACATCTGCTCAGGACGGTGTCAGCGGAGGCCGGCAGGATTCCGGGGCCTCGGAACGGGTGGAGCCTCACGCGGCCAAGGACAGGATGCCGGCTGCCGACATAACGGTGTTGCCATCACGGCGCCCCCAAGCCCGGAAGGTCAGACTCAGTCATGCTCCACAGTGGACAATTTCGCGTCAATACGGCGGAGGGATCTCGTCGCCATTCCGCGAAAGTGGTAGTTCACAACTCCGGCCCGCCGCATCGGTGAATTCCGGCCGAATGTGGCGCCTTCCCGAACGGATGGCGTTCCCGGCGTCCGAGCCCGGAGGGCGCCCGGAGTGCAGCCGAGCGGCGGGCCGCCGCCCGATCCCCAGGGCGAGATTCGGCCAACGAGCCGGTCAGGGCCTCCGCCGGGGGCGGCCGGGCCGAGCAGCGTCCGAACCGGCGCGGTCACCGCACGATGGCGCACTGCCGGCGCTTCGGTGTGGGACAGGGCGGAATCATGGGCGGCCCATAGGCATGTGAATATGGGCGCGCCATCGTGTGGGCCCAGGCGAATCGCAGGATTCGGATTATCGGCGCGATGACGAAGATTGCCGTGGCGATCAGGGCCATGACCGAATAGCGCGTCAGCAGTTCGAAGCCGCGAAGCACGCCGCGCCCGTCATGGGTGCCGCGCTCACACTGGGCGGGCGAAGTATGGGGTACCACCACATGGGCCGCTGACCTGTGCGTTTCTACGGTGTGGCGACACGAGAGTATCCCCGTCCCCCGCCCGGAAGTGGTACCCATGGCCGCCTCGACAACCGCCCCGCCAACCCCGTCCAAGCTGCGTCGGATCGTCGCCGCGAGCCTCATCGGCACGACCATCGAGTGGTACGACAACTCATCCGAAGAGAGCTAGGACCTGCGGGTTTCCATGATCCGGGCCGTCGCGGTCAGCACGGAACCAGCACCGGGATCTTGGCGTGCTGAGGCGGTGCTGGCTGGGCCACACGGCGTTTGCCACCGAGCCCGGCAGCAGGCGAGGAACGATCACGGAGCGTTCCGAACCACCTCATCTTCAGCCTCTCCACCAGCGCGGACCTACGCCGCCCGACGCTGGTTCCTCACCCCATCGAGTGAAACGAACGAACACGCCAGCCTCTCTGTCCCCTCGTGCCCCGACACCCGCCCCAGCGGGCGAGGACCGAGGCGCCCCAGGATGAGGCTCAGTACCTCACTGCGAACGCGGCCTCACAGACTGCCTCGAACTCGAGCGGAAGGGTCACCTCGGCCTCGAGGTTGAAGATGGAGTCCATGACGGATCGCAGGCGCTCCGGCGCATCGGGCATGACGTGTGCGTACGTCTGGTGCGTGGTGCGGGAGTCGCGATGGCCGAGCCACTCGGCCATGTCCGTCACCGGAACCCCCTTCGCGAGGCCGGCGGAGGCGAAGAAGTGCCGCAGCCAATGCGGAGTAATCTCCCTCGCGATCCCCGCGGCGCGCCTGGCAGCGTGCCAGAGCTGGCTGATGAGCGAGTACATCAAGATATTGGTCCGCCCAAGGGGAGGCCGCTGTCCTGCCGCAGCGAGTCCTCCCCCACGCTCTTGGGCAGTTGAGCGATAGCGTGCTCGTCGGCATCGGGTCATCTTCCAGCCGACCGTGTCGCGCACGGTGCGCCGGGCAGTGCTCAGGGCTTCGAGGTGTTCGAGCAGGTCGTGGGTGGCCCCGGCGCCATCGACGCGGACCAGGATCTTGGCCTGCGAGGAGGTGGGGATCTGACGCAGCGCGTCGGTGAGGACGGTGACGTGGTCGGCCACGGTGTTCGCGCCCGCGTTGCCGGGCCGCAGCAGAATCACGCCGGGCCGTGGAGTCCGAGGTCCCGGAACCGAACACCGACACCTGGTGGGCCTGCAGTTGCTCAGCTTCCGAGAGGTCCCTCGCCCCAAGCACGACCGCGCACGCCAGGCCCATGACGCCCTCGGCACGGTCCCGCCAGGTGCCCGACCCACTCAGCAGCACCCGCGTCAGCGCGGCAGTCAGGCGGCGACTGCTCGGCTCTGCCCGGGACGTCGAGTGGCGGGAGGGCAGCTCCCACCCCGACCACGCACGGTCCGCGGTCGCAGTCCGGGTTCCGCCATCCCAAAACCGGAGCCCCTCCGCCGGAGGCTTCGCCTGTGCCCCGTCGGCCGGCACTACGCGCAACCTCCCGACCACGTGCCCAGACCTGTCTTTCCCCCACTGGGCGCGGACGGCGACCGGCTCCGCGCTGTGCGCGGCCCTTCGTTCTCCGGCAGGTGTTCCGAAAGGCGCTGCAGTTGGCGAGGCATCTGAACCGCCCAGGTTGCGGGCCGTTGCAGTCGGCCTTGCTCAGCGCGCTGATGACGAGGAGGCTGGATCCCAAGTCAGCGCCTAGGGAGGCCTTCACGGTCCTGGGCAATCACTACCCTCGTCTTTCAGCGCAAGTTCGCGTGTTCGGCCACGAAATTTCGATGAGGGGAAGACACGTGCGCGCAGTAGTGATCAGGGGTTTCGGAGGACCTGAGGTCTTGGAGGTCACCGAGCTGCCCGTTCCGGAGCCAAGGCCCGGACACGTGCTCATCGACGTCGACCGGGCTGGTGTCAACTACGCCGATCTGCATATCCGCGAAGACAATTACATCGCTGATGTCGCCCTGCCCTATGTGCTAGGCAGCGAGGTGGTAGGCCGACGACAAAGCGACGGTCGACGTGTTCTTGGGCTGACGGTGCGGGGCGGTGGGTATGCTCAATGCGCACTCGCACCACGAGGAACTACTTTCGAAGTCCCTGACGGCATCGATGACGACACGGCCTTGGCTCTGGGAGTACAAGGCAACACAGCTTGGCATTTGCTGCATACGTGTGCCCGGATTCAACCCGGCGAGTCCGTCGTGATTTTTGCCGCTGCTGGCGGTGTCGGCACTGTGGCGATCCAGCTCGCGCGGCTTGCGGGTGCTGGTCGCATCATCGCTGCCGCTTCCACACCCGCCAAGCGTCAGCTCACATTGGACCTAGGCGCCGACGCGGCCATTGACTCCGCCGGACCAGGCCACCTTACCGCGCAGTTGATTGCAGCCAACGGCGGCCGGAAGGTGGACATCGTGCTGGAGATGACCGGGAGTACCTCCACCAAGGCAGCCTTGGACGCCCTGGCACCCTTCGGCCGCCTGGTTGCCTTCGGCTACGCCAGCGGGAAGACGGCAACCCTGAACACTCTGGACATCATGGTGGGTAGCAGGAGTGTCATCGGCTTCGTACTGCCGCAGATCTACCCCATACGCGGCATGCTCGCTCACTCCATGAACGAGCTGTCGAACGCGGTGCTCTCGGGGGCGCTGACGCCGTGCGTCGGAGGCACTTACCCATTGAGCGAAGTACAGCACGCCCACACATATCTGGAGACACGCCGGACGACGGGCAAGCTCTTACTCGACCCAGGGAAATAGGTCCGTTCAGAAGCCTGAACCGACCCAAACCCGACGCCTTCGCACATGCGGTGAAAACGCCGATATCATCCGTCACTCTACGGCCTGTCTATTTGCCGTACCGAAGGGCCGACGAACGCTCGAGCTACGCGTTCCAGCCAAACTATCTCACCAGCCAAGCTCTTTGCGGATGGGCCATCATTCACTTCCTGCACTGGGTCAGCGCTCTCCGCGCCCTGCACATGCGCTTGAATCCCGAGCGTGATCGCGGATGCCTCCACCGCTGCTCGAAGTTCTTCGCCGTCAAGACCAACTGCCTGGGCAGATAGCGTCACACTCTCCAGCTCGTTGGCATCCACATAGGGACGCAGGGCACGCTGGCCGTCCCTAATCTCAATGACTAGGCGGTACAGACGTATCTCCAAGTCGCCTACGAACACTGGTGGACGCGACGAACGCCTCGGGAACAGGGCAATGCCGGGGACGGCTTGATAGAGCGCGAACCACATGGGATACAACCGACGCAGGGCCCGATACTGTCGCGCATTGGCCACTATGCGCTGCCCCCATCCCGGGAAGGTACTGCCGGTGACGAGGACAAGCGAGCCTACGTTAGCGATCATAGGGGCACAGAGAACTGCTGCAACGTCAAGTCGGTCCGTGCCAGCCCAGCGGCCACCCAGACCCAGCGACTTTCCGACGAGGTAGCCGGTGACGAATACGGATCCCAAGGCAGTCAGTCGCAGAGATCGTCGCAGCCACGGTCGGCTGAGGGCGCGGGAAGGAGGCCAGGTCAGGCGAGCGGTATTGACCAAATTGATGCCATAAACGGTCAAGTAGACCAGCATGTAGGCGCTGGCGAAGCCCGCGTGTGCGAAGTGCACTTCGAAATCTACGGGGTGTTCGCCCGGCAGTGGATCGACGAGGAACAGCACGGTCATGAGCACGAGAGCTGCACAGAAAAATGCCCACACCCATGGCGCTTTGCGGCGAGCCTCATCCGGGTCGTTGAACCAGCCCAGCATCATCAGCTGGGTAGCCAGGGAGCTGAGCACGATGAAGCCATTGCTCAGCAGCGTGCTGAGATTGCTGGTTCCGCTGAGCGCGTCGATCCGAACGTACAGCCATGGCGTGATCCAGACGTACGCCAGGGCGGTACACAGGCGAGCCACGCACAACGATCTGAGTGCTGTGTTGTGGGGGTCTCGCCGCAGGTCTCGCAGCTTGTAGCCGAGGGCAATGAAACTGGCGCTCGCACAGATCGGATAGGCAACGTTGAAGGCGGAAATGGCCGCAGTTATCACGTAGAGCCTTCCCTGCCGTGGTCTAGGGAGCGCTCCAGCCGACCAACGAGTTCCGCCGCCTCTGAAGGTACGGACGGCGGCCGAGGGGTCCACTCGCTCACCTGGCGCAGCAACTGCGTGGCGAAGTACTCGGCTGCCCATTCCTCAGGGTCGGCGTAATGACTACGCCCGAACATCCGCTGAATCAGAACAGGATCGATGTCATTGGGCAGCAAGAGATGGGCGCGCTGGTCCACAAGCGGGCTGGCAGCTGCTTGGTGATTCCAGAGCAAATGCCCCAATTCATGTGCAATCACATGCGTTTGGTGTGTCGCGGGAGAGCGCGCTTCGTAGAAGATGTAGTCGGCCTCGGCGGTAGAGACGAGCAGGCCGCAGGGACTCTCAGCCGGCAAAGAAATCGGAGCGAGACGGATGGGCCGGCCTCGGCTCTCTCCCAGTCGTCGGCACAACACCCCGATATCGAACGGTTGCGGGAAGTCGATGCCACGCAAGAGGGCCTCGCACTGACGACGCAGCTGACCACGCCTCATCGAGTCTGACCTCCCATGGCTTGTATCCCCCCAACTGGATTTGTAAGCAACCCACGTGGCGGCCCATCCTGCAAGTTCTCTCCCGAGTGCACTGCGCCTGCCGTGGAGCGGCGACGCAGACAGAGGTGAACCGGTCAGCAATGCTGCCTGTTCCCAACCCCGCAAGGGATGCGTGATGGGCCACATTCAACCGGCCCCAGCTATACGTTTGATGAACGCCAGCGCCTCGATGCGCTACAGGCGCCTCAGTCAGTATCTGTTGTGCCGATGGCGCTCGCACCTCGCTGGGGCATGGCTACCCCGCATCGCTCAGCTCCTCCTCCAGGTTCAGCCGCGGCACTCAACGCCCCGCATGACTCGGAACGTTGAGTCATTCATGGCTGGGGTGCCGCGGAGGAAGTCCTTCCATCTCACGAAGCTGATCGAGGAGGGCTGATGCGAAGGTCAATCCCTTGGGGGAGAGCCCGGCCGCCCGCGTCGCCACTTGAGTGACTCCTGCGTCAGTGAGCGCTCGCAGCTCCTCCCCTCGGACGCCTGCCTCTCGCAGGGCCGCGAGTTGGTCGAGCTTGGTGTCCGTCTCTGCGGCCGTGTCGTCATCGAAGAAATAGGCCGCCTTCACACCGAAGAACCGCGCAAGTGCTTCCAGGTGATGCATCCGCGGGTTGTCCCGCTCGCCTTTGCGCAGGTAAGCGATGTACTGCTTGGAGATATCACCACCTTGCGCACGGATGGCCCTGGCAACCTCCTCGTTGCTGTACGGGCCGCGCGTAGGCGGGTGGACTGTCTTAGTGCGTTGTGGCAAACCGGATCTCGTTCGAGACGGGCGGTGCGGGTGACCATATGGACGAAAGTGCGTGTGGGGCCGCGGGCATGAAAGAACGGGCCCCTTGGTAGTGACGCGGTTACGACACC
>NZ_JASISZ010000036.1 GCF_030063355.1 Streptomyces sp. PH10-H1 | reverse complement strand
AAGGGGGACGGCGGGCCGGGGTCAGGAGGCGAAGAGCCGGACGGGCCAGGCGGCGTGCTGCTCGGCGTGGATGTCGAGCAGCGGTGCGGACGCGGCGGGCAGCGCGTGGATTCCCACGGTCGCGGCGCGGGCGGCGGCCTGGGCGGCGCGATCCGCGAGGGCGTCGATTTCGGGGGCGAGGCGGGCCAGCACGGCGCCGACGGAGAAGGGGTCGAGGCCGAGCAGCCGGACGGCGGCGGTGGTGGGGCCGGTGACGGATTCGTAGGCTGCCGCATGTGCGGCGTCCAGCGGGGTCAGTCCCGCGGCGCGGGCGGTGACGCCGAGCACGATCGGCTGGTGGGCGCCGCGCGGACGGGCGGCGGCGAGTCGGTCGAGTTCGGCGGCGGGCCAGGCGGCCCGGGCGGCGCGCATCAGTTGACGGCCGAGTTTGCGGGCCGTGGCGCGCAGCGCGGGGGACGGGGTACGGGCGTCGGCGGCGTCATCGAGCAGGAGCGGGTCGAGACCGCCGGCGGCCGCCGCGGCGAAGGCGGCGGCGACCAGCCCCGAGGTGTGCAGCCGGCCCCGGCAGAAGGCGGCGAGGGTCGCCGGGTCATGGATGAGGCCCGCGGTGACGGCCGCCTCGCCACCACCGGAGTGGGCGTGGCCGCCGGCCGGGAAGCGTCCGTCGGCGAGCAGGAGCAGCGCGGCTCGTGCTGCGGCGGGCGCGGGCGCGGTGTCTGCCATGGTCATCGCGCCGCTCAGAAGAGGAAGTAGCGCTGGGTCATGGGCAGTTCGGCCGCGGGCGCCGGTTCGACGACCTCGCCGTCGATGCGCACCGTGAACGTGTCGGGATCGACCTCGACCCGCGGCAGGGCGTCGTTCTCCCGCATGTCGGCCTTGGTCAGAGCCCGGGTGCTGCGGATCGGCACGAAGCGCTTGCCGAGGCCGAGGCGGTCGGGCAGGTCGTCGTCGAGGGCCGTCTGCGTGACGAAGTTGACGGAGTTCCCGGCCGGGGCGCGGCCGATGGCACCGAACATGGGCCGGGGCAGGACGGGTTGGGGGGTGGGGATGGAGGCGTTGGCGTCGCCCATCTGCGCGTAGGCGATCTGGCCGCCCTTGATGACGAGGTGCGGCTTGACTCCGAAGAACGCCGGTTCCCACAGGACGAGGTCGGCGAGCTTGCCGGTCTCGACCGAGCCGATCTCGTGGTCCATGCCCTGCGCGACAGCTGGGTTGATGGTGTATTTGGCGACATAGCGACGAGCCCGGTGGTTGTCCGCGCGCCCGTCCCCCGGCAGCGATCCGCGGCGCTTCTTCATCACGTGTGCGGTCTGCCAGGTCCGCAGCACGACTTCGCCGATCCGCCCCATGGCCTGGGAGTCGGAGCTGATGATGCTGATCGCCCCGAGGTCGTGGAGGACGTCCTCGGCGGCGATGGTCGAGGGCCGGATGCGCGATTCGGCGAAGGCGAGGTCCTCGGGGACGGACGGGTTGAGGTGGTGGCAGACCATCAGCATGTCGAGGTGCTCCTCGACGGTGTTGACGGTGTGCGGGCGGGTCGGATTGGTCGAGGACGGCAGGACGTTGGGCTGCGAGACGACGGTGATGATGTCGGGCGCGTGCCCGCCGCCCGCGCCTTCGGTGTGGTAGGCGTGGATGCCGCGGCCGGCGATGGCGGCGAGGGTGTCCTCGACGAAGCCGGCCTCGTTCAGGGTGTCGGTGTGGATGGCGAGCTGGGCGCCGGTGGCGTCGCACACCGTCAGGCAGGCGTCGATGGCGGCCGGAGTGGCCCCCCAGTCCTCGTGGATCTTGAAGCCGACGGCGCCGCCGCGCAGCTGGCTGTACATCGCCTCGGAGGAGACGGTGTTGCCCTTGCCGAGCAGTCCGAAGTTGACGGGGAACGTCTCCAGCGCCGCGAACATCCGGGCCAGGTGCCAGGGCCCGGGGGTGACGGTGGTGGCCTTGGTGCCCTCGGCGGGCCCGGTCCCGCCGCCGACGATGGTCGTCACACCGGCGGACAGGGCCTGGTCGACGATGGTCGGCGAGATGAAGTGGACGTGCGCGTCGACCGCTCCGGCGGTGAGGATCCTGCCGTTGCCCGCGATGATCTCGGTCTCGGGTCCGATGACGAGGCCGGGATGCACCCCGTCCATCGTCTCGGGGTTGCCGGCCTTGCCGATCGCGGCGATACGGCCGTCCCGGATCCCGATGTCCGCCTTGACGACACCCCAGTGGTCGAGGATGACGGCTCCGGTGATGACAGTGTCGGGGGTGCCGTCCGCGCGGGTCGCTCGGGACTGCCCCATGGACTCGCGGATCACCTTGCCGCCGCCGAAGACCGCTTCGTCGCCGGAGCCGGCCGGGCCGCCGGACAGATCGCGCTCGACCTCGATCAGCAGGTCGGTGTCGGCGAGCCGGATCCGGTCCCCTGCGGTCGGGCCGAACAGGTCGGCGTATACGGCGCGGGAGAGTTCAGCCATCGAGAGCTCCGGCGGTCTCGCCGCGCAGCCCCGCGACGACGCGCTCGCCCCCGATGGGGACCAGCTCGACCGCTACGGGGATGCCGGGCTCGAACCGTACGGCGGTGCCCGCGGCGATGGACAACCGCAGGCCGTGGGCGGCCGCGCGGTCGAAATCCAGGCCGGGGTTGGCCTCGGCGAAGTGATAGTGCGAGCCGACCTGGACCGGCCGGTCGGCGGTGTTGAGCACCGTCAGCCGGGTGACCGGCTTTCCCGCGTTCAGCGGTACGGGATCATCCGCGTACAGGATCTCTCCGGGGATCATCGGTGGCTCCTCGTCAGACGATCGGGTCGTGCACGGTCACGAGCTTGGTGCCGTCCGGGAAGGTGGCTTCGACCTGCACATCGGGGATCATCTCCGGGATGCCGTCCATGACATCGGCCCGGCCCAGGACCGCGCGGCCCGAGGCCATCAGCTCGGCGACGGTGCGGCCGTCGCGGGCGCCTTCGAGGATGTGCGCGGTGATCAGCGCGATGGCCTCGGGGTGGTTGAGCCGCAGGCCACGGGAACGGCGCCGGTCCGCCACGTCGGCGGCGACGTGGATGAGCAGTCGCTCCTGCTCATGGGGGGTCAGTTGCACGGCCACACCTCACAGTCGATCGGGTGCGGAACCTTAGTTCGGCGGCGTTTCACGGACGTTAACTCACGTTACGCGCAGTGACGATGGTCAGAGCCCGCAGCCTGGCGCGGACAGCGCTCCGCCGGCAACGCCCTTAGAGGTCCTCGAGCGCGCAGGCGCGTTCACCCTCCGCCGAACGTCTCACTCACGGCCCGGTCGCCGATCCCCGGCGGCCGGGCCGCGATGTTCGGCGGCGATGCCGAAGCGGCGCCGTTCGCCCGTGGCGGACGCGCCCGAGCCGATCGAGGAGACCGTACTGATCACCGGCTCCTCGGCCACCGCGTCAAGATCGCGCAGTCGCTGCAGGTCAGCGGCGGAGACCAGGGCGACGAGCGGCCTGCCGTGGCGGGTGAGCACCACCTGCTCGCCGCCGTAGACAACGCGGTTGATGAGTTCCGCGAGCTCCGCACGCGCTTGTGTCACCGGTACTTCATGGGCCATGCTCCCCATCATAACGAGATGTACGTCCTGTACATTTTTTACATGGAGGTGCCGCCATGATCCGACCCACCGCCCGCTACGTCCTGCCCGAGTTCACCGAACGCACCAGCAGCGGGACCCGCACCATGGACCCGTACTCCAAGCTCCTCCAGGAGCGCGTGGTCATCCTCGGGACCCAGATCGACGACACCTCCGCGAACGACGTCATGGCGCAGTTCATCCATCTGGAGAGCTCGGCCCCGGGACAGGACATCTCGCTGTACATCAACTCCCCCGGCGGCTCGTTCACCGCCATGACCGCGATCTACGACACGATGCAGTTCGTCACCTGCGACGTATCCACGGTCTGCATCGGCCAGGCCGCCTCGGCCGCAGCCGTGCTGCTCGCCGCCGGGGCTCCAGGCAAGCGCATGATCACGCCCGGCGCCCGGGTCCTCGTCCACCAGCCGTCCTTCGGGGAGGCGGTCCAGGGCACGATCGCCGATCTGGAGATCCAGGCCCGCGAACTGCTGCGCACCCGCGAGCAGTTGGAGGAACTGCTGGTCCGCCACACCGGTCAGGATCCGGCGCGCGTCAGCGCCGACATCGAGCGCGACATGATCCTCGACGCCACGCAGGCGCTCGCCTACGGGGTGGTCGACCGGGTCACCCTCAGCCGCAAGACCAACGGCACCTCTCCCGGCAGCCGGTGACACCAGTGGTACCGGAACCGCCGCCGCTGCCGGCCCTGACCCGCTCCGAGGGCGAGCTGGTCGACCGTTATCTGGAGATCGTGGACCTGCTGGGCCGGATCAACCCGGCCCGTTCCCGCGACACCTACGGAGCGCTGCGCGCCGCCCAGGCCCTGGTCGGCCGGGCGACGGCGCTGCGCGAGGCGCTGGCGGTGATGCACGCCCGCGGTGAGACCGAGGTGCACACAGCGACGCTCGGGCGGGCGCTGCGTGTCCTGGACGGAGAGCGGCGGGCCTCCCTCGTGGCACTGCCGCCCGCTCCGGGCCGCTGACCGGGCATCAGGAAGCGGGATATTCGGCCACTCGTTCGGAGTAGTCACCTCTAGGCGCAACGGGTGTCCCGAATTGCGCACAGGGCGCCGCCATCTCGCACGGCCGCCGGCTCCGCCCCAGGTCAACCGGTGTACGCCCGGGCGGACACGGCGGCAGACGGCGCTCTGTCCACCCGAATAGGTGACTGGTGACGAGAGTCACAAAAAGCGGTTTCTGCACCGTTCCGGGTGCTTTCGTGAGTCATGCTCCTTTTCGACGACAAGACCCCGCCGCCGTGGCGGGGCGGTCCGAGCGGGCGCCCAATCCTGCCGCCGCGCGGACGACCGGTCGACATGAGTGCAACGGCAGGGACGGAGGACCCGGGCACGACGGGGCCGGCCGATCATCACCAGGCCGCCCTCTTGGGGTGAAGTCGCATCAGCGGCCGGGCATCTTCGCCTACCCGAACCCGACAGGTCATCCTTCGCAGGCGGACGACGAAGGGGCTCGCATGTCCACATTCGGCATGTCCACACGTCTGTCCCGACTGGGGGCCGCCTCGGCCCTCACCGCCGCCGCAGTCGCGGTCCCCGCCCTGCTGCCCGCCACCGCCACCCACGCAGCGGCGGCCACCGTCTCGGCCAAGGCCCTGAGCATCGCGGCGTCCAAGAAGGGCTCCCCGTACCAGTACGGCGCCTCCGGGCCGAGCCGCTTCGACTGCTCCGGGCTCACGCTCTACTCGTTCAAGTACGCCGGCAAGATGCTCCCGCGCACCGCCGCCGCCCAGTACAACAGCACCCGACATATCTCGGCTTCGACCCGACAAGCCGGCGACCTGGTGTTCTTCCACACCGGTAGCAGCGTCTACCACGTCGGCATCTACGCCGGAGGCGACAAGATCTGGCACGCCCCCAAGACCGGAACCCGCGTCCGCCTGGAGACGATCTGGACCGGCAGCGTCTGGTACGGCCGGGTCCGCTGACCCGTCGCGGGGCCCGGACCGGCCGGGCCCCGCACAGCCCGGCGGCGCGCGGCGGCGGCTCACCGGGCTCGGCGCAGCGGTCGTCGGGGACCACCGGACACCGGACGGCTTGGGATGGGTGGTCATGACCGACCCGGAGGGCAACGAGTTCTGCGTCGAGCGCAGCGCCGTCGAACGCGGCCTGGTGGACCCGGCGTGAGCCTCCGGCAGATCCTGCGCGATGTGGAGAAGGGCGTCTTCCCCGCCGCGGACGGCGGCGTGACCATGGTGCCGCAGCCCTCGGAACGGGATGCCGGAGTCTTCTCCTTCACCGCCCACGCGGTCGTGTTCGCCGATACCGACCACGACTGGATGCGCGGTCTGCTCCCTCCCGACGACCTGGCCGCGCCGCTCAGCCCGGCCTTCCTGGACGCGCTGGGCCGGCGGGTCGGCCGGCGCGTGGTGAACATCGACATGATGGTGCTCGCCGAGCCGCTGCCGGGGCCACCGGACCTGCCGCTGGAGCCGACCAGCGACCGCAGCCACCCGCGGATCGTCCGGGCCCTGCTGCACCGCGACGACGTACGGGCCTGGACGACGCCCGGCGGCACCGTCCTGATCGGCCGGGGCGTGGCCGGCCGCTGGGAACCGGCCCTCGAAGTCGATCCCGGCGCCCGCGGAACGGGTCTGGGCCGCCGCCTCGCGCGCGCCGCCCGCCACCTGGTGCCGGACGGGGAGCCGCTGTGGGCCCAGATCGCCCCGGGCAATGCCTCCAGCGTGCGCGCCTTCCTGGCCGCCGGATACGTCCCAGTGGGCGCGGAGGCGATGCTGATCCGCGGCCACGGCTGAATCCCCGGTCACGGCCGATCCCAGGCCACGGCTGAAGCCTGGTCACGGCACCTGGGCCACCCAGGGGAGCATGATCCAGACAGTCTTGCCGCCGTCCGGAGTGGGGGTCACCGAGAGCCGGCCGCCGGACTCTGCGGTGAGGTGACGGATGATGACCATGCCGCGCCCGTTGTCCTGCTGCACGGCGGCGGGCAGCCGCTGGGGCCACCGGGGATGGCTGTCGGTGACCCCGATGCGGAGATGCTCGGCCCGTTCCAGCTGGACGTCCACGGTGAAGGTGGGTGACTGGCCGAGGGTGTGCAGTACGGCGTTGGTGGCGAGTTCGGAGACGATCAGCCGCACGGTGTCCACGGCGGGCGCGTCCTCGGGCATCCCCCAATCCGTCAGCAGCCCGCACACATACCGGCGCGCCGTGGTGACCGAGGCCGGGTCGCTCGGCAGGGTGACGGATGCTTCCTGAAGGTCTGCCATGGCGACGCTGTCCCTTTCCCGCCGTGACCCGAGACTCGCCGTGCGGGCTTGCCCGCAGGGGAGCCGCGAACGGCTGATTCGCGCCAGAGTGCCACCCATGGTGCCGCTATTGCGGGCGATGCACAGCGATATGCATATATCTGTCGCTCAAAGCAGTGAACTCTGATACGCGAGAACGTATTAGGGCGGCAGACTGTCGTACTGGTGACGGTCCGGAGAGTTCACGCAGGAGGAGCGGCAGACGATGCAACAGGTCCCCGCCGTACGACGGCGCAAACTCGGCGCGGAACTCCGGCGCCAACGCGATCTGGCCGGACTGACGAGCGGCGAGGCGGCCCGCCGGGCCGGGTGGCATCAGTCGAAGGTGAGCCGTATCGAGACCGGCCGCAGCGCCGCCCGGCCCGAGGACGTAACCGTCCTGCTGGACATCTACGGGGTACGGGACCGTGAACTGCGGGATCTGCTGGCCACCTTGGCCGGGGAGGGGACACAGCGCGGCTGGTGGCACGATTTCCGGGACGTGCTGCCCCCGGAGTACCGCGATTTCATCAGTCTGGAAACGGGCGCCAGCCGCGCGCGCACGATGGAGAACAGCGTGGTGCCCGGGCTGCTGCAAACGCCGGCGTACGCCCGGGCGCTCACCCGGTCCGTACTTCCCCAGCTGGCGGAGCGGGAAATCGACGCCCTGGTGGATGTGCGGGTGGCGCGGCAGGCGGTGCTGGAGCACGATTCCCCGCTGGAACTGCATGCCCTCCTCGACGAGGCGGTGCTGCGGCGGAAGGTCGGCGGGGAGCCCGTGATGGGGGCGCAGATACAGCATCTCGCGGAAGCCGCCACGATGCCGCAGATACGGCTGCAGGTACTGCCCTTCACCGCGGGCGGCCACATAGGCGTTACCGGATCTTTCGTAATCTTCTCATTTCCGTTCATTGCCGATCTGGACGTTGTTGTTCTCGACCATTTGACGAGTACTCTCTATGTGGATCGGAAAGAGGACATCAGGGCGTACAGCGCCGCGTTCGACCGATTGCGCGCCCACGCCCTGTCCTGTGACGAGTCATTGGCATTCATTTCCGGGATCAACAAGGGCGCGTAGGGACGCACCATATGTCGGTACTTCCTCGGTACGTTTCCTCCAGTTCCACCCTTTGCGCGACGCGGTGGCGGCGCAGCAGCCACAGCACCGCGGCCAACAATTGCGTCGAGACCGCTCAGTTGTCCTCCGGGCTGCTGGCCGTGCGCGACTCCAAGAACCCCCAGGGGCCGGCGCTGCTCTTCGCGTCCGCCGCCTGGTCCGCCTTCGTACGGGCGCTACGCGCGGACGAGTTCGCCGGCCTGCACTGAGCCCGGCGGCGCGGCGCGCACGATCACCTCGACCGCCGCGGCGATCTGCTGGTCCGTCAGATCGCCGCGGGCGGTCAGCCGCAGCCGCGAGATGCCGTCGGGTACCGACGGCGGGCGGAAACAGCCCACCGCCAGGCCCGCGGTCCGGCAGTCCGCCGCCCAGCGCAGCGCGTCCCCGGCCGACGGGGCGCGCACCGCGACCACACAGGCGTCCGGGCTCGCCGACCACAGCCCGGCCGCGGTCAGCCGCTCGTACAGCTGACGCGCCACGGCGCGGGCCCGTTCGGCGCGCTCCGGCTCCCGCCGCAGCAGGCGCAGTGCGCCCAGCGCCGCCCCCGCGGCGGCGGGCGCGAGACCGGTGTCGAAGATGAAGGTGCGGGCGGCGTTCACCAGGTGCTCGATCACCCGGGCCGGGCCGAGCACCACTCCGCCCTGGCTGCCGAGCGATTTGGACAGCGTGGCGGTGACGACCACATCGGGCGCCCCGGCCAGCCCTGCGGCCCAGGCCGCGCCGCGACCGCCCTCGCCCAGCACCCCCAGGCCGTGGGCGTCGTCCACCAGCAGCGCCGCGCCGTGCGCGCGGCACGCGGCGGCCAGAGCGGCCAGCGGGGCCGCGTCGCCGTCGACGGAGAAGACCGAGTCGGAGACGGCGACGGCGGGACCGCCGTGCGCGTCCAGCCCCTTGCGTACCGCTTCCGGATCGCGGTGCGCGACGACCTCGGTGTCCGCGCGCGACAGCCGGCAGCCGTCGATGAGCGAGGCGTGGTTGGAGCTGTCGGACACGATGAGCGTGCCGGGCCCGGTGAGCGCGGTGACGGCGGCCAGGTTCGCGGCGTAGCCGGAGGCGAAGACCAGGGCGGCCTCGAACCCGCAGAAGTCGGCCAGTTCCGCCTCCAGTTCGGTGTGCAGCTCGGTGGTGCCGGTGACCAGCCGGGAGCCGGTGGAGCCCGCGCCCCAGAGCAGACAGGCGTCGGCGCCGGCCCGGGTGACCTCCGGATGGCGGGCCAGCCCGAGATAGTCGTTGCCCGCCAGGTCCAGCAGCGCCGAGTCGGCCGGCCGGGGTCGCAGGGTGCGGACGAGGCCGGCCGAGCGGCGCCGCTCGGCGTGGGCGTCGATCCAGTCGAACGGGTCGCGGCTCATCGGTGTCCCTGGGGTCGGCGGGGCGGATGCTGGGGGGGCCGGCTGGGGCGGCCGGGCCCGGTGCAAGGGCTTGCGAGCAACGTACTGCTCGTGCCGCCAGGACAGGGTGTGGCGATACACACACCTATAGCCACCCCTGTTGTGCGGTCCATCATTGGCTCAGAGCCCTCCGGTGGGCCAGGATCGCCCCTATGGATCTGCTGAACACGCTGGTGGACAAGGGGCTGCGCCGAGAGCTGCCCACCCGGGATGAGGCGCTGGCCGTACTGGCGACCTCCGACGATGACCTGCTCGATGTGGTGACCGCGGCCGGCAAGGTACGGCGCCAGTGGTTCGGGCGCCGTGTGAAGCTCAACTACCTGGTCAACCTCAAGTCGGGGCTGTGCCCCGAGGACTGCTCCTACTGCTCGCAGCGGCTCGGCTCCAAGGCCGGGATCCTGAAGTACACCTGGCTGAAACCGCACGAGGCGGCGGCCGCCGCGACGGCGGGAGTCGCGGGCGGGGCCAAGCGGGTGTGTCTGGTGGCCAGCGGCCGCGGACCCACCGACCGCGATGTGGACCGGGTCTCCCAGACCATTGAGGCGATCAAGGACCAGAACGAGGGCATCGAGGTCTGCGCGTGCCTGGGCCTGCTGTCCGCCGGACAGGCGGACCGGCTGCGCGCCGCGGGCGCGGACGCGTACAACCACAACCTGAACACCTCCGAGGCGACCTACGGGGGCATCACCACCACCCACACGTACGCCGACCGGGTGGACACCGTGCAGCAGGCGCAGGCGGCCGGGCTGTCCGCGTGCTCCGGACTGATCGCGGGCATGGGCGAGTCGGACGCCGACCTGGTGGACGTCGTGTTCGCGCTGCGCGAGCTGGACCCGGACTCGGTGCCGGTCAACTTCCTCATCCCGTTCGAGGGCACCCCGCTGGCCGAGGAGTGGAACCTCACCCCGCAGCGCGCCCTGCGGATCCTGGCGATGGTGCGGTTCGTCTGCCCGGACGTGGAGGTCCGGCTCGCGGGCGGACGCGAGGTGCACCTGCGCTCGATGCAGCCGCTCGCCCTGCACCTGGTGAACTCGATCTTCCTGGGCGACTACCTCACCAGCGAGGGACAGGCCGGCCAGACCGACCTCGACATGATCGCCGACGCCGGGTTCGAGGTGGAGGGCGCCGGCACGGTCACACTCCCCCAGCACCGGGCCGACGTCGCCGCGCACGCGGGCGGCGGCTGCGGTTCGCATGCCGAAGGCGCCGAGGGCGCCGGGTGCGGGTCGCAGAGCGAGGGCGCCGGGTGCGGGTCACACGGTGAGAGCGGCTGCGGTCCCTGCGGGGGCGGCGCGCAGCCGGCCGTGCCCGAGCCGGTCCGGGAACCGGTCCAGTCGCCGGTCCAGGAGCCTGTCACGGCGGGCGCCGCCCGCACCGGCCTGGTCACGGTACGGCGCCGCGGCGCCGGAACGGACCTGCCGCCCAATGCCTGAACCGCTGGCCGCGCTGCCGTCCTCCTCGCACGCGCTGACGCCCGACGCGCTGCTGGCACTGGACCGCCGGCACGTCTGGCATCCCTACGGCCCGATGCCGGGCCGTCAGGAGCCCCTGGTCGTTGAGTCGGCGGCCGGGGTCCGGCTCCGGCTGGCCGCCCCATCGCAGGGGCGAACCGAGCTGATCGACGGCATGTCGTCCTGGTGGGCGGCGATCCACGGCTACAACCACCCGGTGCTGAACGAGGCCGCGCGGGGCCAGCTGGACCGGTTCAGCCATGTGATGTTCGGCGGGCTCACCCATGAGCCCGCCGTCCGGCTCGCGACCCGGCTGGTGGAGATCACCCCGGAACCGTTGCAGCATGTCTTCCTCACCGACTCCGGGTCGGTGTCGGTCGAGGTCGCCGTGAAGATGTGCCTGCAGTACTGGCGCTCGCTCGGCCGGCCGGCCAAGCAACGGCTGCTGACCTGGCGCGGCGGCTATCACGGGGACACCTGGCTGCCGATGTCGGTGTGCGACCCCGACGGCGGGATGCACGACCTGTGGTCGGGTGCGCTCCCCCGGCAGATCTTCGCCGACCCGCCACCGCCCGGTTTCGGCGCGGAGCCCGACCCCGGTTACGCGGCGCACCTGCGCGAGCTGATCGGCCGTCATGCCGACGAGCTCGCGGCAGTGATCGTCGAGCCGGTGGTGCAGGGCGCGGGCGGGATGGCCTTCCACTCCCCCGGCTATCTGCGGGTACTGCGCGAGGCGTGCGACGAGCACGGCGTGCTGCTGATCTTCGACGAGATCGCCACCGGCTTCGGGCGTACCGGCGCGCTCTTCGCGGCGGAGCACGCCGGAGTCTCGCCCGACGTCATGTGCCTGGGCAAGGCGCTGACCGGCGGCTATCTGACGATGGCGGCGACGCTGTGCACCTCGGAGGTCGCCCAGGGCATCTCCAGCGGCGACGTACCGGTGCTCGCGCACGGTCCGACGTTCATGGGCAATCCGCTCGCGGCGGCCGTCGCCTGCGCCTCGATCGACCTGCTGCTGTCCCAGGACTGGGCGGGCGAGGTCAAACGGATCGAGACGGGGCTGCTCGACGGACTGGCGCCCGCCGCCGGGCTGCCGGGTGTGCGGGACGTGCGGGTACTGGGGGCGATCGGCGTCGTCCAGCTCGACCACCAGGTCGACATGGCCGCGGCCACCCGGGCCGCGGTGGGGGCGGGTGTATGGCTGCGGCCGTTCCGTGATCTGGTGTACACCATGCCGCCCTACGTCACAGGGGACAAGGACGTGGCGCGGATCTGCGCGGCGGTCGTGGCGGCCGCGCACGCGGGCTGAGAGCCCGGCCCGCGGCGGCGCGCACGGTACGAACGCCGCCCGGGCCGGGCACCCACACGAGGAGGAAGCGAACATATGGCGGTACTGGCGGTCACGGGGACGGGTACGGAGATCGGGAAGACCGTGGTGACCGCGGCGGTCGCCGCGGCGGCGCTGGCGCAGGGCCTGAGCGTCGCCGTACTCAAACCCGCCCAGACGGGTCTGGCGGAGGGTGAACCGGGCGACGCCGCCGAGGTGGCGCGGCTGGCCGGGGAGGTCACCGCGGTCGAACTCGCCCGCTACCCGGAGCCGCTGGCACCCGCGACCGCGGCCCGGCGTGCGGGACTGCACCCGGTGCGTCCGGCCGAGATCGCCGAGGCGGCCGCGAAGCTGTCCGCCGTGCACGACGTGGTGCTGATCGAGGGCGCGGGCGGACTGCTGGTGCGGTTCGACGACGGCGGCGCGACGCTGGCCGACGCGGTGAAACTGCTCGGCGCGGCCGTTCTGGTGGTGGTGCCGGCTGGTCTGGGCACGCTCAACGCGGCGGCGCTGACGACGGAGGCGCTGGCCGCGCGCGAGCTGCGGTGCGCCGGAGTGATCGTCGGCAGCTGGCCGGCCGATCCGGACCTCGCGGCACGCTGCAATCTCGCCGACCTCCCGGAGGTGACAGGTGTGCCGCTGCTCGGCGTGGTCCCGGCCGGTGCGGGCGGGCTGACGCCGGACGACTTCCGCGCCGCCGCGCCGGGCTGGCTGGCGCCACAGCTCGGCGGTGTGTGGGACGCCGACGCCTTCACCCAGACCGAGGGACGTCACTAGGTGTACTGACCCGTGAGGTTGGGGACGCGGCTGGCGGGTGGTTGGCCCTTGAGTGCGGTGTGTCCGCGGTGGTGATTGTAGGTGTGGAGCCAGACGGGGTATGCGTCGCGTCGCTCGGTCTCGGTCCGGTAGGGCTGTGCGTAGGCCCATTCGTCGAGGAGGGTGCGGTTGAACCGCTCGACTTTCCCGTTGGTCTGGGGCCGGTAGGGGCGGGTTCGCTTGTGTGAAACCCCTTGTTCGGCAAGGGAGTTGCGCCAGAGGTGGGATTTGTAGCAGGAGCCGTTGTCGGTGAGGACGCGTTCGATGGTGATCCCGGCCTGGGTGAAGAACGCGTGGGCCCGCTGCCAGAACCCGACGGCGGTCTCCTTCTTCTCGTCGGCCAGGATCTCGCTGTAGGCGAGTCGGGAGTGGTCATCGACGGCATTGTGTATGTAGCTGTAGCCGGCGGAGCGGTTCTTGCGGCCTGCCTGGCGTCCGAGCACTTTGTGTCCGCCGCCGTCGGGGATGTTGCCGAGCTTCTTGATGTCGACGTGGACCAGTTCGCCGGGCTTCTCGCGTTCGTAGCGGCGTATGACGCGGCCGGTGGCACGGTCCAGGTGGGCCAGACGGGCGAGGCGGTAGCGGGTCAGGACCCGGTGGACGGTCGCGGGGTTCAGGCCCAGGAGGTAGGCGATGCGGGCGGGTCCCCACCGCCGCAGGACACGGACCTTGATGATCCGCCGCTCGGTGCGGGTCGGAGTGCGGCGGGGGCTGTGATGCGGACGCGAGGACCGGTCGGTCATGCCCGCCTCGCCCAGCTCGCGGTAGCGGCCGGCCCAGCGCTGGGCTGTGGTGGGTGAGACCTGGAAGCGCTCGGCGGCCCGCCGCAGCGGCCAGCCGTCATCGACTACGCAGCGGGCCAGGCGCAGGCGTCCGGTCTCGGTCAGGGGTGCATTACGGTGGGGCATGAGGGCCTTCTGTCGTTCGGTGGAGATGTCGCAATCCACACCGAACCCGGAAGGCCCTCACTCGTTCAAGACACCTCAGCCGAGACCTCCATCACCCGTCCACAACCTCCCGGGGCAATACAACTAGGGCGCACAATCGAGGGAGAGGGAACGGTCGTCGAAGCGAAGGGGCCTGCCATGGCCGCGCGCAGCCGTATTGCCCGCGATCCCGTACACCACCCGCACTTCGCGCGCTGGTACGCGCGCCTCGCGCCGCTGGCCGACGAACGTCTGGGGCTGGCCCGCTACCGCGCTGAGCTGGTGGCCGGCCTGTCCGGGCGGGTGATCGAGATCGGGGCGGGGAGCGGGCTGAACTTCCGGCACTTTCCCGGCACGGTCTCGGAAGTCGTGGCGATCGAGCCCGAGCGTCATCTGCGCATGAGGGCCGCCGATGAGGCGCTGCGGGCGGAAGTGCCGGTGGATGTGGCACCGGGGGTGGCCGAGGCGCTGCCGGTCAAGAGCGAGGCGTTCGACGGCGCGGTGGCGTGCCTGGTGCTGTGTTCGGTCCGGGACCAGCGGCGCGCGTTGGCGGAGCTGTTCCGGGTGCTGCGGCCGGGCGGCCAGCTGCGGCTGCTGGAGCACTGCCGGGCCGAGGGGCGCGGGCTCGTGGCCGTGCAATGGATGGCGGACCACACCGCGTGGCCGCTGCTGGCCGGCGGCTGCCACACCGGGCGTGACACCCTGGCCGCGGTGCGCGCGGCGGGTTTCGAGATCGTGGAACAGCGCCCGCTGCGGATTCCGCCGGGACGGTTCCCGGTGCCCAGCGCGCCGCATGTGCTCGCGACGGCGCGCCGCCCGGCCTGATGCCTCTCCGGCTCCCGCGCGGCTATCCGCTCCAGCCGCGCAGTTCCTCCGCGATCCTGCCGACGCCCGCGGAGCCGTCCTTGACCAGCCGGGCCAGGTCGCGGACCCGCTCCGGCGATGTGGTGACCTTGAGGCCGCTGGCGACGAGGTACGCGTAGGCGACCGCCGAGGCGAACATGGCGTTGGACCGCTCCAGCGCGGGGACATGGACGAGTATCTGCAGCAGCGCGGCGGCTCGGTCGTGGGGGTCGGGGTAGACGGGGGTGCCGAAGATCTCCGCCTGGTGCCGGCTCACCGCCGCGAGCAGCGCGCCCCAGTCGGTGACCTGCGGGTCGCCGGGAGTGTTGTGCTCGGCGACCATGAGCAGCCAAGCCAGGTCGATACGCAGGCTCAACGGCTGCCTTCGCGCTCCGTGCCGAACTCCTCGGCGAACACCGCTTCATAGCTCTTCATGAAGTCGGCGGCGGCCTCGACGAAGGTACGGCCGCTTTCCCCCGCGTCCTGCTGGACGAGCTCCTCGATGTAGCGGTTGACGCTGATGCCCCGGCGCGAAGCCAGGTCCCGGGCCGTCTCGGCGGTCGACTCGTCCACCCGCACGTTCAACTGGGTCTTGGCCATACCTACAAGCTAGCGCCGATCCGCTAGTGGCGGCAAGTGCGACCCCAGCGGGATGTCCCCTTGCCGGAGCGGCTTGGTCCCGCGCCGCCGCTGCCCGCGACCAGTGGTTTCCGCCCGGCCGTGGCCGGACGGAAACCACTGGTCGCTCACGCCACGCCCAGCCAGGTCTCCGCGCCGAAGGAGCCCTTGATGTCGGAGGCGATGGTCTCGTGGTTCACCAGGAATCCCAGCTCGAAGACGGTGGTCTTCTCCGGGCCGCGGACGCGCATGCGGACGGGGCTTTCGCCCGGATGGGCGCGCAGGATGCGCTTGAGTTCGGTGATGGCCGGCTGGTTGAGCTTGTGGGCGCGCATGAACAACTGGACGGGGGGCTTGCCGCCGTACTCGGCGGAGGAGATGTCCAGCTCCATCAGTTCCTGGCCGGCGATGTTGATCGCGCCGTCCCGGTCGTTGATCCGTCCGGTCACCGCCACCACCGTGTCCGGGATCAGCGCGTGCTGCACCAGCTGGTAGGAGGCGGGGAAGAAGCAGATCTCCATCGTGGCGTCACGGTCGGCGAGCTGGACGATCGCCCAGGCGTTGCCCTGCTTCGTCATCCGCCGCTCGACGGTGGTGATGAGCCCGGCGAGTTTCACCACGCCCTGAGTCTGCCCCGAGCCGAGCAGATCGGCGATGGAGGTGTCGCGGTTACGGGCGAGGATGTGCTCCGCACCGTCCAGCGGGTGCGCGGAGACATACAGGCCCAGCATCTCCCGCTCGGTCGACAGCAGTTGCTTGCGCGGCCATTCGTCCTCGCCGATCTTGAAGTCCAGGCCGAAGCCCGAGCCGCCGTCATCGCCGCTGTCGAGCGCGCCGAAGAGGTCGTCCTGCCCGTACGCCTCGGCCTTCTTGACCGGGATGATCGCGTCGATGGCGTCCTCGTGGACCGCGGACAGCCCCTTGCGGGTGTGCCCGAGGGAGTCGAACGCACCGGCCTTGATCAGGGATTCCACGGCCCGCTTGTTGAGCGCGTTGATCTCCGCCTTGTCGAGGAAGTCGCTGAAGGCGCTGTACTTCCCCTTGGACTTGCGCGAGGCGACCAGCGACTCGATGACGTTCGTGCCGACGTTGCGGACGGACTTCAGGCCGAACCGCACATCGTCGCCGACGGCGGTGAAGTCGGCGGTGGACTCGTTCACGTCCGGCGGCAGTACGTTGACGCCCATCTTGCGGGCGTCGGCCAGATAGATGGCGGCCTTGTCCTTGTCGTCGTCCACCGAGGTGAGCAGCGCCGCCATGTACTCGGCGGGGTAGTTCGCCTTGAGGTAGGCGGTCCAGTACGAGACGAGGCCGTAGCCGGCGGTGTGCGACTTGTTGAAGGCGTAGCCGGAGAACGGGAGCATGACGTCCCACAGCGCCTTGATCGACTCTTCGCTGTAGCCGTTGTCGTGCATACCGCCGTGGAACTTCTCCCACTCGGCCGCCAGCACTTCCGGCTTCTTCTTGCCCATGGCGCGGCGCAGCAGGTCGGCGCCGCCGAGGCTGTAGCCGGCCAGTTCCCGGGCGATGGCCATGATCTGCTCTTGGTAGACGAGCAGGTGGAAGGTGGTCCCCAGGATCGGTTCGAGCGCTTCGCGCAGCTCGGGATGGATCGGCTCGATCTCCTGGCGGGCGTTCTTGCGGTGCGCGTAGTTGGTGTGCGCGTTCGCGGCCATCGGGCCGGGCCGGTACAGGGCGAGGACGGCGGCGATGTCCTCGAACCGGGTGGGCTCCATCAGCTTCAGGAGCGCGCGCATGTTGCCGCCGTCGAGCTGGAAGACGCCCAGGGTGTCGCCGCGCGCCAGCAGTTCGTAGGTGGTGGTGTCGTCCAGCGGGATGGTCTCGGTCTTGAGGTCGACGCCCCGGTTCTCTTTCACGATCTTCAGGGCGTGATGGATGATGCCCAGGTTCCGCAGACCCAGGAAGTCCATCTTGACCAGCCCCATGTTTTCGCAACTGGGGTAGTCGAAGCCCGTGATGATCACGCCGTCCTTGTCCCGGCGGTGCATCGGGATCAGGTCCAGCAGGGGCGTCTTCGAAAGGATCACCGCGGCCGCGTGCACACCGGTGCCGCGTACCAGGCCCTCGATGCCCTTCGCGGTGTCGATGACCCGCTTGACGTCCGGCTCGTTCTCGTACATCTGCCGGATCTCGCCCGCCTCGCCGTAGCGGGGGTGCGAGGGGTCGAACATGCCGGTGAGCGGAACGCCCTTGCCCATCACGTCGGCCGGCATGGCCTTGGTGATGCGGTCGCCCATCGCGAAGGGGTAGCCCAGGACCCGGGAGGAGTCCTTGACCGCGGCCTTGGCCTTGATGGTGCCGAAGGTGTTGACCTGGGCGGTGTACTCCTCCCCGTACTTCTCGGTGACGTAGCGCACCATCCGGTCGCGCTGGCGGTCGTCGAAGTCGAGGTCGACGTCGGGCGGGTTGATCCGCTCGGGGTTCAGGAACCGCTCGAACAGCAGGCCGTGCTCCAGGGGGCACAGCTCGGTGATGCGAGTGGCGTAGGCGACGATCGAGCCGGTCGCCGAGCCACGGCCGGGGCCGACGGGCACGTCGTTGTCACGCGCGTGCTTGCAGATGTCGGCGACGACGAGGAAGTAGCTGGAGAACCCCATCGGACCGATGATCTTCATCTCGGTCTCGAACCGCTCCATGACGGCATCGGGGATGGGGTCGCCGTAGCGCATCACCAGACCGTTCATGACCTCTTTGCGCAGCCACGATTCCTGGGTCTCGCCCTTGGGCACGTCGAACTGCGGCATCTGGTTGACTTCGGCGAAGACCTCGTCGTACGGCTGGATGCGCTCGGCGATCAGCAGCGTGTTGTCGCACGCGTCGGGCAGTTCCGAGAACAGCTCGCGCATCTCGGCCGCGGTCTTGATGTAGTAGCCGGTCCCGTTGAACCGGAACCGGGCCGGGTCGTCCTTGTTCTTGCCGACGCCGACGCACAGCAGGGTGTCGTGCGAGTCGGCCTCGCTCTCGTGCACGTAGTGCGAGTCGTTGGTCGCCAGCAGCGGGATCTTCAGCTGTTCGGCGATCCTGAGCAGGTCCTCGCGGACGTTCCGCTCCAGATCCAGGCCGTGGTCCATCAGCTCCAGGAAATAGTTCTCCTTGCCGAACATGTCCTGGAAGTCGGAGGCGGCCTTGAGGGCCTCGTCGAACTGGCCGAGCCGGATGCGGGTCTGGATCTCGCCCGACGGGCAGCCGGTCGTCGCGATGATTCCCGAGGCGTGCTGGGCGATCAGTTCCCGGTCCATCCGGGGCTTTCCGTAGAAGCCCTCGAAGCTCGCGAGCGAGGAGAGGCGGAAGAGGTTCCGCAGACCCTGCGCGTGCTCGGCCCACATCGTCATATGGGTGAAGCGGCCGCCGCCGCTGACGTCCTTGCTGCCCTCACCGTCGTCCGAGACGGCCCGCTGCCCGCCGGGACCCCAGAACTCCGGCTTCCGGTTGCGCCGGGAGGACGGCGCCACATAGGCCTCGATGCCGATGATCGGCTTGACCGGGCCCTTCTTCGCCACCTGGAAGAACTCGTACGCGCCGAACATGTTGCCGTGGTCCGACATGGCCACCGCCGGCATACCCTCCTCCTCGATCTTCTTGAAGAGGATGGGCAGTTTCTGCGCGCCGTCGAGAAGCGAGAACTGGGTGTGATTGTGCAGGTGGACAAAGCTGTCGGACACCGGGCAGGCACCTCCGGGGCGGGTCGCGGGAAGCCTCCACCCTATCCCTCGGCACCCTCCCCCGAGCCCCGGATTCGGCCCTTCGGACATGATCGGAAACGGGGTGAAACAGTGACCTGGGACAATCACCGTACGCGTTCGCACAACGCCTTCCGGTAGCCCGCGCGCGGCGGCGATCCAGGAGCGGGCGCTGCGCCCGTGCCCCCGCGCCACGCCGCCGCTTTGCCTTTCCTTTACTATGAGCATGATCCGCGTCCCCCGGGACAGCCGGCATGACAACCCGTATGACCGCCCCCAAGGCAGCCCCTCGAGGAAAGGCGTGAACGTCCCTCCATGGACGACCCTCCCCGTAGCCGGTGCCGTGCGAACCGTCCGCCGCTGTCCGATCATGGGACGGAGGTGACCCGATGACCGAAGTGCTCCTCCTGGTGGTCGCTCTGCTGCTCACCCTCGCCTGCGGTGTCTTCGTAGCGGCCGAGTTCTCGCTCACCACCATCGAACGCGGCGAGCTGGAACGCGCGGAGCAGGCCGGCGAGCGCGGCGCGTCCGCCGCCCTGGAGGCGGTCCGCACCCTGACCCTCCAGCTGTCCGGCGCACAGCTGGGCATCACCGTCACCGGCCTGGTCATCGGCATGCTCTCCAAGGGGTCGATCACCAAGCTGCTCACCGGGCCGATGGAAGCCGCCGGGCTGCCGGAGTCCGCGTCCACCTCCGCCGCGCTGATCCTGGGCACGGCGCTATCGACCGTGCTGCTGATGGTCGTCGGCGAACTCGTCCCCAAGAACTGGGCGATCTCCCGGCCACTACCGGTCGCCAAGGCCGTCGCCGCCCCGCAGCGGGCCTTCACCGCCGCGTTCGGCCCGTTGATCCGGCACCTGAACAACACCGCCAACCGGATCCTGCGCGGCATGGGCCTGGAGCCCGCCGAGGAGCTGGCCTCCGCGCGCGGCCCGCAGGAACTGGTGGCCATGGCCCGGCACTCCGCCAAGGCCGGCACCCTGGAGGCGGACACCGCGGAGCTGTTCGTCCGCACCCTGAACCTGGCGGATCTCACCGCCGAGAACGTGATGACGCCCCGTGTCCAGGTCACCGCGCTCGACTCGCGCGCCACCGCCGAGGACGTCGCCGACGCCACCCGCGCCACCGGACTGTCCCGTTTCCCGGTCTACCGCGGCACCCTCGACTCCGTCATCGGCACCGCGCACATCAAGGACGTGCTGGCCGTCCCCGCCGAGCGCCGCCCCCACTTCCCGGTCACGTCGCTGCTGCGCCAACCCGTGCTGGTGCCCGAGTCGCTGACCGTCGACCGGCTGCTGGACCGGCTGGGCGGCAAGCAGTCCATGGCCGTCGTCATCGACGAGTACGGCGGTACGGCCGGCGTCGTCACCCTGGAGGACATCGTCGAGGAGGTCGTCGGCGAGGTCCGCGACGAGCACGACCCGCACGAGCTGTCCGACCTGACCCTCGTCGGGGAGGACGCGGACGGCCGCCGGATCTACGACGCCGACGGCGCGACCCGCACCGAGGACCAGCTGGAGGAGATCGGCCTGCACGCCCCCGACGGACCGTACGAGACCCTCGCCGGCCTCGTCGCCCAGCGCCTCGGCCGGATCCCGGCCCTCGGCGACACCGTAGAACTGGACGGCTGGCGACTCGAGGTCACCGAGGCGACCGGGCGCCGCGCCGCCCGTGTCCGGCTGATCTCGCCGCCCGCCGCCGGCGACCGGTCCGCACCGGACGGGGAGACCTCCCGATGACCGCCCTGCAGCTCCTCATCGGCGCCCTGTCCCTCGTCGTCAACGCCTTCTTCGTCGGCGCCGAGTTCGCGATGATCTCCGTACGCCGCAGCCAGATCGAGACGCGCGCCGCCAGCGGCGACCGCCGTGCCCTCAGCGTCATCTGGGGCCTGGAACACCTGTCGCCGCTGCTCGCCGCGGCCCAGCTCGGCATCACCGTCTGCACCCTGGTCCTGGGCATCGTCGCGGAACCGGCCTTCGCGCAGCTGCTCGAACCGGTCTTCCACGCGGTCAGCGTGCCCGGGGCGCTCATCCACCCGATCGCGTTCGTGATCGCCCTGACGGTCGCCACCTATCTCCATATGCTCATCGGCGAGATGGTCCCCAAGAACATCGCCCTCGCCGCGCCCGCGCGCAGCGCGCTGGCGCTCGGCCCGCCGCTGGTCGCCGTCACCCGGGCCCTGCGCCCGGTCATCTTCACGATCAACGCCTTCGCGAACACCCTCCTGAGACTGCTGCGCGTCGAGACCAGGGACGAGGTCGCGGCGGTGTTCTCCGACGACCAGCTGTCCCGGATGGTGACCGACGCCGGCCAGGCCGGACTCCTGGACTCGCGGGCCGCCGAACGCCTGCAGGACGCCCTGGAACTCGGCCGCCGGCCCGTCGGAGAGATCGTTCTGCACACCGACCGCGTCGTCCGCGCCCCGCTGGGCATCACGCCCGAGGGCCTGGAGCGGCTGTCCGCGCAATCCGGCTTCTCCCGCTTTCCGGTGGCCGGCGCCGACGGCCGGCTGCTGGGCTATCTGCACGTCAAGGACGCCCTGTTCACCCAGCCGCGGGACCGGTCCTTCCCCGGCGAGGCCCTGCGGCGCATCACCACGGTCCGCGCCGCCACTCCCCTCGACGACGTCCTCACCGCCATGCGCGCCGGCCGGGCCCATCTGGCTTCGGTGGTCGACGAGACGGGCCGCGGCATCGGCCTCGTCACGATGGCCGACGTCCTGAAGGAACTGGTCGGTCCGGCCGCGACCGGCAGGGACGCCGACCACTCCCGGTGATCCGGATACCGGCCCAGCACAAAAAAATACCCCGGACGCATTGACGTCCTGGGTATTCCACTGCGTATATTAGGTGCTTCATGTCTTCGCGCAGAAAACAGCGCAGAGAAGTCTTATGTGGACACTGTACCGCGTCAGGAGCTGAATTGTCAACCGAGGAATTGCAGAATGAACAGCAATTCGTCTCACGGCTCTACGAGCGCCTCGACACGCTCCGCGAGCAGGCCGAGGCCACAGTCCTGGCCTCCTTTGCCCAGGTCGGCAAGGGCCTCCAGGCCCGCGTCGAGCGCGATGTGACGGTCACCGAGCGGACCGGACTGCTCTCCGCGCTCAATTCCGTGGAATCCGGACTCTGCTTCGGACGGATCGACTTCGCCGATGGAATGAGCCACCACATCGGGCGTATCGGAATCCGGCAGGACGACGATGCGCACACCCCGCTCATCGTCGACTGGCGGGCCCCCGTCGCACGTCCCTTCTATCTCGCCACCGGGCATTCCCCGATGGGCCTGCGCCGCCGTCGCCACCTCACCACTTCCGGGCGCACCGTCACCGCGCTCCATGACGAGGTCCTGGACCTCGCCGACGCGGTCCGTACCGGATACGAGGACCCGCGCGGCGACGCGGTGCTCCTCGCCGCCCTCGGCGCCGCCCGCACCGGGCGCATGGCCGACATCGTGCAGACGATCCAGGCCGAGCAGGACGAGATCATCCGCGCTCCGCACCGGGGCGTCCTCGTCGTCGAAGGCGGGCCCGGAACCGGCAAGACCGCCGTCGCACTGCACCGGGCGGCCTATCTGCTCTACGCCCACCGCGAGCAGCTCGCCCGCCGGGCCGTACTGATCATCGGGCCCAACCCGGCCTTCCTCGGATACATCGGCGAGGTGCTGCCCTCACTGGGCGAGACCGGTGTGCTGCTGTCCACCGTGGACGAACTCTTCCCCGGTGTGCGGGCCACGGGCACCGACCGTGCCGGGGCCGCCGCCGTCAAGGGCCGGGCCGGCATGGCCGATGTCCTCACGCGGGTCCTGCGGGACCGGCAGACCGTCCCCGACCCGTTCCTCGTCATCCGGCACGAGCGCGAGACGCTGCTGCTGGAGCGCGCCGCCGCCGAGGACGCCCGGCACTGCGCGCGCGAGACCCGGTTGCCGCACAACTTGGCCCGCGCCCACTTCGGCCGCTTCGTCCTCGACGCGCTCACCGCCCAGCTCGCCGAACGGCTCGGCACCGACCCGTACGACGGCGAGAACCTCCTCGACCCGGACGAGGTCGAGCAGCTGGGCAACGAACTGGACGCCAACCCCGAGGTGCACGCCGCCATCGACACGTTCTGGCCGTACCTCACCCCGCAGCAGCTGATCAGCGACTTCCTCGCCGACCCCGTCCAGCTGCCCGACACCGACGCCGCACTGATCCGCCGTACCGGCGGCGCATGGACGGCGAGCGACATTCCGCTCCTCGACGAGGCCGCCGAGCTGCTCGGCGAGGACAAGCGCGCCGCGCGCGCCGCGGCCGCGCGGGAACGGGGCGAGCAAGTGGCTTACGCCCAGGGGGTGCTGGAACTGTCCTACGGCTCGCGCACCTTCGAGTTCGAGGGCGAGGAATCGGAGATCCTGTCCGCCCACGACCTCATCGACGCCGAACGCTTTGCCGAACGCCACGAGGAGACCGACCACCGCAGCGCCGCGGAACGCGCCGCCGCCGACCGCACCTGGGCCTTCGGCCACATCATCGTGGACGAGGCGCAGGAGCTGTCCGCGATGGCCTGGCGGCTGCTGATGCGCCGCTGCCCGACGCGCTCGCTGACCCTGGTCGGCGACCCCGCCCAGACCGGCGACCCGGCGGGCTGCGCCTCCTGGCAGCAGATCCTCGACCCGTACGTCGGGGACCGCTGGAGCCATGTGCGCCTGGGCGTCAACTACCGCACTCCGGCCGAGATCATGGAAATGGCGGCCGGCGTGGCCCGCGCCGCCGACCCGTCGTACGAGCCGCCGCGCTCCGTACGCTCCACGGGGGTGCGCCCCTGGATTCGCGCCACGGACGACCTGGTCCGCACGGTCGCGGAGGCCGTGTCCGGAGAGACCCCGGACGACGGCCGCCTCGCGGTGATCGCGCCGCGTGCGCTCCACGAAGCGCTGGCCGGGAAGCTGCCCGGCGTGACGGCGGGCGAGGAGCCCGATCTGACGCAGCCGCTGGTCCTGCTCGACGCCCGGCAGGCCAAGGGGCTGGAGTTCGACGCGGTGATCGTCGTCGAGCCCGCGCTCATCGTCTCCGGCTCGGCCCGCGGCGCCAGCGATCTCTATGTCGCCCTGACCCGTGCCACCCGTTCGCTGGGCGTGGTGCACACCGGCGAACTGCCGGAAGGGCTGGACCAGTAGCCACCGGCGCCGCGCCCGTGCGGCCCGTTCAGCGGGCCGCAGGCGTCGTGGACGGCGACGTCGTGGCCGGTGCGTCCAGCACCGCGGTCAGCCGGTCGTTGACCCTGGTGCGGTCAGCTCAGGGCCTTGAGCAGTTCGGCGGCGAGGGGTGCGGACGAGGCCGGGTTCTGCCCGGTGATCAGGTTCCGGTCGACGACCACGTACGGCGCCCACGGTTCGCCCTCCTGGAAGTCCGCGCCGAGCGCGACGAGCCGGTCCTGGAGCAGCCACTCGGCCTTGTCCGCGAAGCCCGCCTGGGTCTCCTCGGCGTTGGTGAAAGCGGTCAGCCGGTAGCCGGCGAACGGCGAGGTGCCGTCGGGGCGTGCGGCCGCGAGCAGGGCGGCCGGGCCGTGGCAGACCACACCGAGCGGCTTGCCGGAGTCCAGGGCTGCGGTCAGCAGGCGGCCGGAGTCGGTGTTGACGGCCAGGTCCTCCATGGGGCCGTGCCCGCCCGGGTAGAAGACCGCCGCGTAGTCGGCGAGTTCGACCTTCTCGAGCGCGACCGGCTGCCGCAGGGCGGGGATCGCGGCCAGCTCGGCGGCGATCGCGTCGGCGGCCTCCTGACCGCCGTTCACCTCTGGAGCCAGGCTTGCCCGGTCGACCGTGGGGACCACCGCGCCGGGTGTGGCGACCACGACCTCGTGACCTGCCGCGGTGAAGGCGCGGTAGGGAGCCACGGCTTCCTCGCCCCAGAATCCGGTGGGGTGCCGGGTGCCGTCGGCCAGCGTCCAGTGGTCGGCACCGGTCATCACGAACAGGATCTTTGCCATGTCACATCTCTCCACGGGGGGCGACGGGCTGACGTTCCGCACGCGGAAGGTCAGCCCGCTGTTGACGTCGAACGTAGGCCGTCGATCCATCGAAATCCAATAGAATCACCACCATGACCGATAGAAATCCCAATGGATCGGAGCCGCCGGGCCCGGGGACGGGACCCGTGGACCTCACCTTGCTGCGGACCTTCCTGGCCGTGCACCGCGCCGGCTCCTTCACCGCCGGCGCGAAGCTGCTCGGCCTGTCCCAGCCGACCGTGACCACCCAGGTGCGCGCCCTGGAGGAGCGACTGGGGCGTCAGCTCTTCGAACGCCTCCCCCGCGGAGTCGCCTCCACCGCGGTCGCCGACCAACTGGCGGCCGACGTCGCGGGCCCGCTGGACGCCCTTGCCGCGGTCGCCGGCGGCCGTGACCACTTCGACCGGCGGATACCCGCCGAGCCGGTGCACCTGGCCGGTCCCGCCGAGCTGCTGTGTGTCCTCGCGCTGCCGGCCCTGGCTCCGCTGGCCGACCGGGGCGTCCGGCTGCGGATCACCACCGGCCTCACCGACGACCTGCTCGAGGGACTCCGCGCGGGCCGCTACGACCTGGTCGTCTCCACCACCCGGCCCCGCGGACGCAGCGTCACCGCGGTCCCTCTCATGGACGAGGAGTTCGTCCTCGTCGCGGCACCCGCCTGGGCCGAGCGGATCGGTCCCGGCCGCGTCGCCGCCGAGGGACCGTCCGCACTGCGCGACGCTCCGCTGATCAGCTACGCCGACGACCTGCCCATCGCCCGCCGCTACTGGCGCCACGTCTTCGGCACCCGGCTGACCGGACAGGCCGCCATCACCATCCCCGACCTTCGCGGCGTCCTCGCCGCGGTCGTCGCCGGCGCCGGTTTCAGCGTCCTCCCGCGCTATCTGTGCCTCGGCGAACTCGCCTCGGGCGCCATCGTCGCGCTCCTGGAACCCGGCGAACCCCCGATCAACACCGGGTACCTCGCCCAGCGCCCCGGCGCCGGCGAACTCCCGCACGTCGCCCTGGTCCGCGACCACCTTCTCCGGGCGGGCCGCACCTGGTAGCCGTGCGCCACAACTGTCGGGGGCCGCAACCACAGTCCGCGCACTCGGAGGTGGCGATTCCGCTGGAAAGATTGGATGACTTCCCATATCGCGCGGAGCAAGGGTCCTGAAAATCGCCGGGGATTGGCGTTTTTCCGGCAACTTCTCTTGACGGGCATCGCTGACGCCCACTAGACATCGGATGAAAGTTCCCGCTCCCGTTATTCGGATGAACCCTGTATCCACGCATCAACGGAGATGCCCATGATCCGCTCAGCACGCACGCTCCACCTGGTACTCGCCTTCGTGGTCGCGCTGGTCGCGGCCCTGAGCCTGGCCGGCGGTCCGGCCACCGCCGCGTCGGCCGCCGCGTCCACAACTCGGGCCGCCGCACCGGCCGTCGCCGGTCCCGGCACGAACTACGCCTACGACGATCCCTTCACCAGCGCGCGCACCCAGTGGTGGCGCGACGACCGGTTCGGCATGTTCATCCACTACGGCGCCTACTCCCAGTTGCAGGGGTCGTACACCCGCCCCGACGGGACGGTGTGCCGGGACGCCGAATGGATCGAGCGCAACTGCGCCATCCCGAAGCCGGAGTACGAGAACATCGCCGCCCGGTTCAACCCCGCGGCCTTCGACGCGAACGCGATCGTGAAGCTGGCCAAGGACTCGGGCCAGCGCTACATCGTGCAGACGGCCAAGCACCACGAGGGCTATGCGATGTGGCCGACGAAGGTCAACACCTGGAATCTGCGGGACCATTCGTCGTTCAGCAAGAGCCGCGACATGCTGGCCGAGATGAAGGCCGCCGCCGACTCCCAGGGGATCAAGTTCGGCCTCTACTACTCGATCTGGGACTGGCACAACCCGAACTTCACCGCCGACTTCACGCAGTACAAGAAAGACATGTACGCCCAGCTCAAGGAGCTGGTCGACAACTACCACCCGGCGGTCCTGTGGTTCGACGGCGAGTGGGCGACCGACAACCCGGCCAACCCGTGGTCGAGCGCCGACGGCGAGGCGCTGCAGACCTATCTGCACGGCCTCGACCCCAATCTAGTGATCAACAACCGGGTCGACAAGCGCCGGATCGCCGACGGCGACTATGGCACCCCGGAACAGGAGATCCCCTCGGCCCCGGTCGGCGGACAGCTCTGGGAATCCTGCATGACCCTCAACGACCACTGGGGTTACGCCAGTTACGACACCAACTGGAAGTCCGCGACCACGCTGACCCGCAACGTCATCAACATCGCCTCCCGCAGCGGCAATTACCTCCTCAACATCGGTCCCGACAAGACCGGTGCGGTGCCCGCGGCGGCGGCCGACCGGCTGCGTTCGATGGGATCCTGGCTCGCCGGCA
This sequence comes from Streptomyces sp. PH10-H1, assembly GCF_030063355.1. Lineage (GTDB taxonomy): Bacteria > Actinomycetota > Actinomycetes > Streptomycetales > Streptomycetaceae > Actinacidiphila. The sequence continues at coordinate 51,985 of NZ_JASISZ010000036.1, read as the reverse complement.
ACGGGCAGGGCGCCGCGGTCCACGGCGCGAGCGCGGCCAGGAACGTGGCCACGCCCTCATGGGGAGCGGTGGCCGCCGCACCGGGCAACAAGCTCGAGGCATCGGTCTACTCCTGGCCGGGCGCCGGTAAACCGCTGCACCTGACCGCCACCGCGGCCCTGGCCATCACCGGGGCACGGGTACTCGGCAGCGGTCAGCAGGTCACCTGGAAGGCGGCGGGCGACGGCTACGACATCACGCCGTCCGGATCGGCGACGAACGCGGTTGCCACCGTCATCGAGCTGACCTACGCCCCGCCGCGGCCGGCGACCGGTAACGGCACCGGACTGACCGCGCAGTACTGGGACAACGCCTCGTTCAGCGGAAGCCCGAAGGTGACCCGCACCGACAAGACGCTGAACTTCGTATGGCGCTACCTCGGCTCGCCCGACCCGGCCGTTCCGACCGACAACTTCTCCGCCCGGTGGACCGGATCGATCCAGCCCCGGTACAGCCAGGCGTACACCTTCCTCACCGTCTCCGACGACACGGTGCAGGTCTGGATCGACGGCAAGCAGCTCATCAGCAACACCACTCCGCATGACGCCGCCGTCGACACCGGCACGGTGGCTTTGCAGGCCGGAAAGAAGTACTCCATCCGCGTCGACTTCACCGAACGCACCGGTGAAGCGGCCATGAAACTGCTCTGGTATGCCCCCGACGAGGCACAGCGCATCGTGCCGGCAAGCGCGCTGTACCCGTTCTGACCGCATGACCGGGAGCGGCGGCCGTCCTTCCGACGGCCGCCGCTCCGCCGCGCCGGGCTCAGTCCTGCTTCGGGACGAACGGAGTGCCCGTTCGAGAGGAGACAGCGAGCGTGTGGACCAATCCGTCGGCGCCGATCTCGATGACGGGGACGGCCTTGTCCTGGGGAGAGCCGTCATTGCCGAAGGAGATGTACCCGCTGGCGCCATGCACCGCGTCGACCCGGTGCAGCGACTGCCAGATCTGGATCATCCGGGAGCCGGTCACCCGGCCGTTGGATGTCCTGGAGTCCAGACGGGCTCCCACGACAGCTGTGGTGACGGCGTCATAGCCCATGATCGCCTGACCGTCGTCGAGCGACTCCAGCGGGAACGTCGCCTGGAAGTAGCCCTTTCTGCCGAGGGTGCCGGAGGCACCGGTGACCGGGGCCGGGAACGCGGCGGGACGCCTGGCCCAGGCCTCGGGGTGGGCGAGGCCGGTGTACAGCAGCCGGACGGTGCCGCTCCGCAGGGTCTCCTTTATCTCGTCGAAGCCGGCGGCCTGGGCAACCTGCGAGGCGTCGTCGCCGGACAGCACGATGAGTTTGCGGTCGGGGCAGGGCCGGTTCTTGAGCGGGGCCAGGAAGCTGGGCAGGTCCACACCGCGGCCGGCGAAGTAGATGACATCCGGTTTCACCGCGCACAGATTCGCCATCCGGGTCGCGAACGCGGTGGCGACGCCGTCCTGCGAGGAGTCGTACTGCTCGACCTGTCCGGCCAGCCGTTCGGACGGGAGGACCGCCAGGAACGCCGCGCCGAGAGTGCGGCTGTACTGGTCGTCGGCGCGGGCGTCCTGGACCATCAGGACCTTCAACCCGGCGTACGGCGGCTGCTTGAGGAACGAGGCGGCGGCCGCCGCCTCGTCGGCGTTGGTCGGGGCGGTGCGGACCAGCCCGTGGATCTTGGCGAGGGTGTCCGCGGTGATGACGGAGCCGACCGCGGCCAGCTGCAGTCCGCCGGACTCCGGGTCACCCGTCACCTTCCCTATCATCCTCGCGGTCTCGTCGGTACTGGTGCCCAGTCCGGCCACAGCGACGATATGGTCCGGGCCGATCCGGCCGCGGATCTCCTCCAGCGCGGCGTCCCGCTGCTCATCGGTACCGCCGCAGTTGGCCAGCAGCAGCCGGATACGGGGGACATCGCCGCCGCCGAGTTTGTTGTCGGCCTCGTACAGGGCGGAATAGGCGCCCTGGACCTCGTGCCGTACGGAGTCGGGGGTGGTGGTGTCCTTGGGGCCGGGGATCATCGGCATGAGGTAGACGATGCTCACGAAGGACCGGCCGTCCTTGTCGACCGCCTCGTTCTGCGTACGGATCAGGTCGGAGACCGCCGCCAGGTTGTCGGAGAAGTGGTACGAGCCGTCCGTCACGCCGACGCACTGCCCGTCGGCCCCCACCTGCCGCACGGCGGCAGCGCATGAGGTGTCCTTCGGCCACAGCACCCAGGTGACGGTGGAGCCGGCGAGCGCGAGCACCAGAACGGCCAGCACCACGTTCCACGGCCACCGTATCCACAGGCGGCTGCCGGTCACCCATTGGCCCCGGGTCGGCATAGCGCGTTCCTCCTCAGACGGAACAGAGCGGATCAGAACTGCGGTCGGGTCCTCAGTCGGTGAACCGGGCGGCCTCGTCCAGCAGCGTGTCGGTGTCGGCGTCCGCCGCCAGCGCCAGCTGCCGGAACATGGCGCTGATCTTGTAGTTGAGTTCGGGACGGCCCGGTGGCAGCCGGTTACGGGGGTCGCCCGCGAGCCACAGCGCGGCGGTCAGTTCGGCCAGGGGCCGGCCGGTGACCGGCTCGGCGTACGCGGCCGGCGCGTGCTCGCGGGCCAGCCGGCCCGCGTTGTGCGACGGCTGGGCGTCCGTCAGCTGCACACGGTGCATGGGGGCCGCGGTGACGTGGTAGAGCTCGCGCAGCCACGGCGCCGCGTCGGCGGCGCCGAAACCCTGGGCGAAATGCTCTACCACCGCGTCGAGTTCGTTCAGCGCCAGCCGGTGGTAGAGGGCGTCCAGCGGGCGGCCGTGGCGCTCGTGCCAGGCGCGCAGCGCGTGGTGCGCCTGCTGCCAGGCGGCCGGGTCGTCGGCCCGGGCCGACGACCCGGCCAGCTCCTCGAGCAGCAGCAGCCGCAGCCATGGATGCAGGACGGGCCGCTCCTCCGGGGCATCGGCCGGCAGGAGATAGCCGGACGGGCCGCGGCCACCGCGGGTGTTGGCGTCCTCCGGTACCGGCGCGAACAGCCACAGCTCGTTGCGCAGTTCGAGCATGACGGTGTCCCGGGCGTGCTCGGACAGGTCATTGAGCAGACCGGAGTTGACAGCGGCCGACGGGGTCCGGGCCGCGGCGAGCGGTATCGCGGCGGCCCGCTGGTCGGCGGTCAGTCCGCTGAGCAGGTAATCGCGGACCACGGCGCCCAGCGGCGGCCTGTGGGCCGGATCGCCGTCCGCGCCCGGGACCGGGGGGTCCAGCAGACCGTACAGATCGCGGTCCGAGACACCCGCGGCGAGCAGCTCGCCGATGGCGGTGTGCACCTGCTGGACGCTCCACGGGTGGCCGTAGGTGAGCCGGTGCACCAGCGGGGTGGCGCGGGCGAGTTGCGTGGCGTGCAGGGGATGCCGCCCCGCCTCCAGTGACACCTCGACCTCGTACAGGTCGCGTAACCGGACCGGGTACCACCAGTCCGCGGGCGGGGCGTCGGCGCGCGGCCGCCAGTCGGCGTACGAGGCGCGGTCGGCCACCTGGATATGGGGGTCCGAGGGCCGGCCGTCGGCGGGGCCCGGGACCGCGCGGGTGGTGGCGCTGGTCGCCACGATCAGCAGCGGATCGTAGGTGCCGGGGTGCGACACGGCGTGCTCGGCGCGCAGCCGTACCAGCAGGTCGAGGAAGCGGGTGCCGTGGCTGTGGTCGATGTTGTCCAGCAGCACCAGGCAGTTGTGGTCGCGGCGGGCGTGGCCGTACGCGGCGCGCAGATCGGCGAGGAAGGCCTCGCACAGCCGCCGGTCCACGGCCTCGCGGTGCTCCTCCGTCGTGCTGCGGCTGCGCAGGTTCAGCTCGACCAGTTCGTCCATCGCGGTGGGCGGTCCGAGCGTTCCGTACCAGTGGTACGTCTGGTTGAGGAAGGTGCGGGTCGGCATGTACTCGAATCCGCGCAGCAGCACACCGATGATGAGGTCGGTACCGGGAATCGGGGACAGGCCGAGCGAATCGATGATCGAGCTGACCTCGCCCGCGTCGACCGAGACGCCCCGGCTGCGTGCCTGACGAAGCGCCTTGCGCAGTTCGCGGGTGGCCTGTTCCCGGTCGATCAGCGACAGCTCGGGCTGTACGGCGAGCAGCCCGAGCAGCAGCCGGGGGAAGCGCAGCGGCTTGAGGCCGCTGTGCCGGCGCGCCAGCAGGAACGCGAGATGCACGGCGACTTCGTACGGCCGCTGTTCGTCCGCGGCGGCGAAGTCGACCCGGGCGGCCGGGGCCCCGCGCGTCACGGCCTCGAAGTGGTCGAGCGCGAACGTCTTGCCGCTGCCGGGCCGTCCCAGCAGGGCTATCACCGGCAGCGCCCGATCCGGTGCGCGGGGCGGTCGCGACCAGCATTCGTGCACCAGGGCGTCGATCTCGCCCAGCCCAGGGGGTGGCGCCTGCACCATGCCGGTCCCCCTCGCGGCGAGCGTGATCGCAGAGACAGCATCGTGCCATGAAGCGCCCCGCGAGGCAGGGGGTTTGACGTACCGGGCCGCACCGGGAGGTGGTGCGCGGGGCGCGCGGCGGGGTGTGCGCCCGGGATCGTGGGGCAGGCGCGCTATCGGGACACGCTCATCCAGTTTCCGGACAGCTTCCGGACGAGCTCTCCCGCACGATGCGAAGGGCAACGGAAGGCATCTTGTGACTGCCGGCAGGCCGGCGGCTGCGACCGGACTCCGTCTGCCGGAAGGAGTCACACATTCATGATCCTCATGGATTCGGAGACGGGCGACACCGCTGAGGCCCGTGACGCGACGGCCCTGTTCGTGGCCCGGGTGTGCCCATGGGCCGATCTCGACGCGGTGGTCCTGGTCGTCTCCGAACTGGTGACCAACGCCGTACGGCACACCACCGGTTGGTGGCAGCTCAGTGTGGACGGACGCCGCGACCGCCTGACCGTACGGGTCGACGACTCCAGCCACACCCCGCCCACCGCGCGCATCCCCGATCTGTCCGGGGGCGGCGGCCTGGGATGGACCGTGGTGCGCGCCCTCACCACCACCGTGGAGGTCGTACAGCGCCCCGGCGGCAAGGCGGTTCGCGCTCAGTGGTGGCGCCCGGCGGCCGGCACCGCGGCCGGCTGAGTCCGTCCCGTTCAGGAAGTGCCGGGCGGGCCGGGGCATCAGCGGGATATCCGGGGACGTCACAGGGGCATGGAGTCGGGGATCGCGGGCAGACGAACGGTCGTCGGACCGAGCGAATGCCAACCGCACTGGGAGATTCACCTCATGGGCACTGCAGCCAAGGCGACGGTCCGAGCGCTCACTGGAATCGCGCCGGAGCGGGAGCTGCCCTGGGTGGAGGATGCCGGCACGGTCGCTCCGGCCGACGCGAGGGCACTGTCGAAGATCTTCTTCGACCGGCTGCGGACCCTCGACGAGGGCACGCGCGACCACCAGTACGCGCGCAACACCCTGATCGAGCTGAACATGGCCCTGGTGAAGTTCGCCGCCCGGCGCTTCCGCAACCGGGGTCCGAGCCCTTCGAGGACATCGTCCAGGTCGGCACCATCGGACTGATCAAGGCCATCGACCGCTTCGACCTGTCGCGCGAGGTAGAGTTCCCCACCTTCGCCGTGCCGTACATCATCGGTGAGATCAAGCGGTTCTTCCGCGACACCAGTTGGGCCGTCCATGTACCGCGCCGCCTGCAGGAGCTGCGACTGTCGCTGGCCAAGGCCGTCGATGAGCTGTCCGCCCGCCTGGACCGCTCCCCCACCACCGCCGAGCTGGCCGCCCACCTGCAGCTGACCTCCGAAGAGGTCATCGAGGGACTGGTCGCCAGCAACGGCTACACCGCCGGATCGCTGGACACCCCCACCTCCGAGGACGACGAGAGGGGCGGCGGCCTCGCCGACCGGATCGGCGATCTGGACCCCGCCATGACCGGCATCGAGAACCTGCAGACCCTCAAGCCTCTGATGGCCCGGCTGGGTGAACGCGACCGCCACATCCTGCAGATGCGCTTCGGCGACGAGTTGACGCAGGCACAGATCGGCCAGGAACTCGGTGTCTCCCAGATGCACGTCTCCCGCCTGCTCAACTCCGTCCTGACCCGGCTGCGCCGGGGCATGCTCGCCGGCACCTGCTGACCCGCCCCCTCAGCGCACCGTCAGGCCCGGGGAGCGCCCGGCGGACGGCTGAGAGCGTCGGCGAGGGTGGCATGGACGGTGAAGACCTCGGTGGTACCCGTGGTGTCCAGCAACTTCGCGATGGGCTCCGGCACGGGAGCGGTGAAGCTGAGGCCCGGGCTGGTGCGTGCGGCGAGGAACAGGGCGAGGACGTCGATGTTGGCGTAGCTGACGCCCGACAGATCAACCACCAGACGGCGGTGACTGCGGCGGGCGTGCTCGATGGCGTCGCGCAGGAACTCCTCGGTCCGCCAGTCGAGGATCCCCCGCAGCACGATCACATGCGCGTCGTCACCGTGGTCGTAGTGGGCGGCGAACGCCTCGCCGAAGGCCTCTTCCTCCGGATCGTCGTGCACGGCGCTCATCACTGCGCTCCCTCTTCCGGGGCGGATGCTGGGGCGGCGCGGGCGGTTCGGGCCCGGCGGAACCGTCTCCTGGGGACCCCTCCGTCGGTGCGCAGGGCGAGCAGCACCATGTCGTCGCTGTTGTCGGGGCCCGCGACTTCACGGGCCAGCCGCTGGAGGAGCTGCGGCAGCGGCAGGTCACGGTGGGCGGCCAGCAGTTCGGCGGTGCGTTCGAGGGAGGCGGTGATGCCGCGGTCCCGGCGCTCGACGAGTCCGTCGGTGTAGAGCAAGAGGGTGGAACCGGGTTCCAGCAGGAGATGGTGGTCGGCACGCGGGGCGTGGTCCAGGCCGGGGTAGAGCATCATGTCGTGCTGGTCCAGGAGGGTGGTGCGGCCGTCCGGATGCAGCAGCAGCGGTGGCGGGTGGCCGGCGTTGGTCCAGGTCAGTGACCAGGCGTCACCCTGCCGCTCGAGGTGGGCGTGCACCACGGTGCCGCTGGCGTGCAGCGACAGCGTCGCGCAGGCCTGCTCCAGGGCGGACAGCGCTGCCGCGGGGCCCTGGGCGGGGTGGTCCAGGACGGACTGGCGCAGCATGCTGCGGACCTGTCCCATGATGGCGGCCGCGTGGACATCGTGTCCCGTGATGTCACCGACGGTCACCGCCAGCGCGGGGCCGTGGCCGGGGGCCGTGGGGAGCGGAAAGCTGTCGTACCAGTCGCCGCCGACCATGTCGTCGATCGCCGCGGGCAGGTACAGGGCCGCGCAGTCCAGGTACGCGACGGCAGGGAGATCGGTGAGCATGGCACGCTGCAGCTGATGGGCGACGTTGATGCGTTCGCCGAGGAAGACCGCGCGTTCCACGGCCTGCGCGGTGTATCCGGCCACCGACGTCAGGACGGCGCTCTCCTGCAGGTCGACCGCGTGCGGTTCGCCCCAGCCCAGGATCAGGACCCCAACCGGGCCCCGGGTGGCGGACAGCGGCAGACAGACGGCGGACTGCAGGCCGAGGGAGTCGAACCCGTCGACCGCGTCGGGCCCGTAACGGCTCATCATGTGGGCGCGGTCCGGGACGGTGATCATCCGCCGCTCACGCAGGGCCCGCGCAGTGGGGAAATCGGCGTCCAGGCCGAACACCTCGAAGTCGGACTCCACCGCGTGGGGCGCGTCGGGGTCCTGCACGCGCCGCAACTGGTCGCCCTCCAGGAGGATCAGGCCCACGTAGGTCGGTTTGAGGTCCCCGCTGACCAGCTCTCCGACCTGGCGCCGCACATCCTCCACGCTCGTGGTGCCCGTCAGGTCCTCCGCGGCACGCAGCAGGAGCTCCGCGCTCTTGAGCGCCTGGTGGGCCGTCCGGGCCAGTCCCTGCGCAAGGCCGCGCGCCTCCTCCGCCTCCCGCCGGGCCAGTTCGGCCGCCGCTCGGGCCGACTCCGCTTCCCGTCGCGCGTCCTCCGCGAGCCCCTGGGCGTAGACGGCGTGCTGGGAGACGATGCGCAGCCGCAGTTCCGCCGAGCAGGCCGCCGCCAGGTCGGCCAGGTCCTGGAGTTCGCGCGGGGTCCACTGCCGCACCGTGGTGTCGATCGCGCACAGCGACCCCAGGACGTGTCCGTTCCCGTCGGTCAGCGGCATTCCGGCATAGGCGACGACCCCGAGGTCGGGGATGGCCAGGCTGTCGCACGTCCGCGCGTCACGCCGGGCGTCCGGCAGGACCAGGGGACGCCCGGTGGCGATGACGTGTTGGCACAGCGAGTGGGTCAGCGGGGTCTCACGGCGGGTGGCCCACGGCTCGGCCAGTCCGACCATCCCGGGAAAGACCTGACGGTCCTCCCCCACCAGGGACACCAGCGACATCGGTACGCGCAGGCTGCGCGCCACCAATTGGGCGAACCGTTCCATGTCCGCGTCCGAGGACGCCGTCAGGCCCGCCTCGCGCAATGCCTGCAGCCGGGCCTGCCCGGCGTCGGAATCCGGATGCTCAGCGCTGGAACCGTCTGCCACATCCGCCTCCCACATCCGTCGGAGTACGCCACCCGCCGTGGCCATCTACAGAACGCCACATCCTAAGCCGTCCCCCGCCCCGGCGCGGTGCCGCTTCGCCGCCGCACGGCGGACATGCCGGCAGGCCCGGCGGAACCGGGCCTGCGGCGAAACCACGCGCGGGGTTGACGGCGGACGTGACGGCCATCCCTGGCACCGCAGTGCGCGTGACCGGACTGGATGAATTCACTCCCCCGTGAAGTGATAACCCTGCGGAAGCCCGAACCGGCTCACGCCGGCCGTCGCCACGATCTTGGCCTCACGGCCTACGCCCGGAAAGGATCACTGACCCAAGGCGGCGCGATACTCGCTCATCCTCTTTTGGAATTCAATATTCCTTCTCAGTTCGCCCATGAGCCTTTCCTGAGCCTGAATATCTGTGATCATCTTCCTGTCCTCGGCGAGGATCTTCTTGGCGACATCGTTGACGATCATGGACAGCGTGGCCCCGACAATGGCCATGAGCTGCGGGTCTTTAGCCGAATAGCGTTGAGCGAAGACGTATCCCGCAAAGCCACCCAGGGCTGCACCAACAGCGTCTTCGACGACGTCAAAAATCGACTCGGCTCAGCCATGATCGAACTCCCCCATTGCGCCCTCCGGGCCGCACTTTTAGATCCGAGTGCGTCTGGATGGGCTGCTTACTTGCTGGCCAAATGGAGAGTAGAGCAGAATTTCATGATTATTCTACGGAATCGACAAGAATCGTTCTGCCCATTCGGTCTTTTCGGGTTGTCGTCCGACCGGGGGTCGGCGAGTCCGCACGCGTGGCCGGGAGCGCGGGCGGGGCTCCCGCGCAGCGCGTCGGTGGCCGAGTACCAAAACGGTGGGCCCCAAGTAGAGCGCGCGCCCGGGACCGTGCCGCCCTACAGTGATGCGATGGCCCGCACGCATCCCACCGGGACCGGTCTCGTATCACCCGGGTCCCGTTCCCGACGGCACGCCGACGCCCGCTCGCCGCGCGCGGCGAGGACCGCCGCGGCGGGCGCCGTCACCGCCTGGGCCGTTGCCGGCATCCTGCTCGGGTCGGGCCCGGCACAGGGCGCGACGCCGCCGCCCGTTCCCGCACCGCACTTCCCGGTGCCGGTGATGGTGGGCACGGCCGGCCAGGTGATCAGCGTCCAGGCGCGGGGAACCTACGCGACCGTCATCGCCTGGCAGAAGACGGGCGCCATCTGGGTGAAGCGGTACACGACCACGGCGGCCAGGGTGGGTTCGCACGGCATCACCGACGGCGCCACCCGCAAGCAGGGCACCTACACGACGCCGACCGGCACCTATACCGTCAGCCAGGGCTTCGGGGTCGCCGCCAACCCCGGTACGAAGATGCCGTATCACCAGGTCACCGCGGCGGACTGGTGGGTGGAGGACCCCGACTCTGCCTACTACAACCGGATGCGCCGGGCCGAGCAGGGCGGCTTCCCCCTCACGGAGAAGGGCGATCACGGCAGCGAACGCCTGGTCAACTACCCGGTCCAGTACCGCAATGCCCTGGTCATCGACTTCAACAACCGTCCCGCGGTCAAGGGCCGGGGCGCCGGCATGTTCCTGCACGCGCTCGGGCCCGCGGCCGGCCCCACCGCGGGCTGCGTCGCCCTCCCCCAGGCGGTCCTCACGAGCGTCATGCGCTGGATCGACCCGGCGCAGCACCCCGTGATCGCCGTCGGCTGACGAACCGGCGGCAACGGGGTCTCCAGTCCGGTCCGCAGTCCTGCTCAAAGATTCCTGGGCGCGCCCTCTCCGCCGTCCTACTGGACGTCGAACTCGTTGCCCTCCGGGTCGGCCATGGTGACGTGGCTGCTGCCGTGCTCGGCCACCACGTGCAGGACGGTGGCGCCGAGCCCTTCCAGCCGCTTGACCTCGGCCTCCCGGGCCTCCGCACCGACGTGGAGGTCGATGTGCAGACGGTTCTTGCACTGCTTGGGCTCCGGAACGGCCTGCAAGAGCAGCCGCCGGCCCAGGCCGGTTCCGCTGGCGGGGTCCACCGGGTCCTCCGGGTGCCGTACCGCCGCCAATGTCGGCCAGGCCCGGCGGCCGTCGGCCAGGACGAAGTCGCCGTCCCCGATGGCCCCGAGACCGAGCAGCCGGTCGATGAGCACGCTGTTGTCCTCGACCTCATAGCCCAGCGCCTGTGCCCAGAATCCGGCGAGCCGCAGCGGATCCGCACAGTCGATGACGAGTTTCCAGTGCACGGCCATGAGTTCCTCCTGGTATCAGCGGGCCGGAGCGCTCCAGCCCAGCCGTCGTGAAACCAATTATAGTGGTTACATGACTGAGCCGGCAACCGGACTGGTGCTCCACCCACCCGAGGGCACCAGCTATCACTTCGACCCCGGAACCCTGTGCCTGGAATTCCTCACCACCGGGGGACCCGGTGCACTGGCCCGCCACGAGGTCCTGCACGAGCCCGGCAATCTGGCCGGCTGGCTCGCCCTGTCCCGGCTGCGCCTCGATCCCTCCCGCGTTCAGATCACCGCGGACGAACTGCTCCGGGCGCGACGGCTGCGCGACGCGCTGTGGCGGCTGGCCCGCGGCCGTGCGCAGGGCCACCCCGACGGGCCGGACGACCTGGCGACGGTCAATGACGCCGCCACCGGCGCCCCGCTGGTCCCGCGGTTCGCCCCGGACGGCGCGCGTGTGTGGACCCTGCCGGCCACCGGCGGCCAGGCGGTCTCCACCCTCGCCCGTGATGCCATCGACCTGTTCACCGGCCCGTTCGCAAACCGGATCCGCGAATGCGGCGCCCATGACTGCTACCTGATCTTCGTCGACACCTCCCGCCCGGGGCGCCGCCGATGGTGCGCCATGGAGCGCTGCGGGAACCGCCACAAGGTGCGTGCGCTGCGCGCGCGCCGCGAACTCGAGGAGGCACCGACCTCATGACGCCACGGCCCCCGCCCGGTCCGCACATGTCACAGGGCTCACCCAGGACGCCGGATTCCAGGTCGGTGTGTCCAAGACCCTCCGGCGACCCCCGCGGCTGGTCTGGCAGTTCCTCACCGGCCCCGAAGGCATCGCCCTGTGGCTCGGCGCCGGTGCCCGGCTCGGAGCGGAGCGCGGAGCGGTCTACTCGACGGCCGACGGTACGACCGGCGAGATCCGCGGCTACCACGTCGGTTCCCGTATCCGCCTCACCCACCGCCCCGCCGGCCGGCCGTACGAGACCACCCTCCAGGTGACCGTGACCCCCAGCGGCGACGGAACGATGCTGCGTTTCCACCAGGAGCGGCTGGCCGACGCGGCCGAGCGGGAGGCTCAGCGCCTCCACTGGCGATCGGTGATGGACGCGGTGACGGACGCGCTGGCGCCCGCGCCGGACTGACGGACCGGCCCCAGGAGACCCTCCGACAACGCCCCCGCCAGTACCGGCGGAGCACGGAACCCCGGCCTGACAGATGTCACGCCAGAAGCCCTACGCCAGGCACTGCCGCCTCGCACTGACCGAGCTGGACATCCCCGACGGCGCGGAGCTGCGCATCACCAGACTCAGCCTGGTCGGCGGCGTGACGCTCCGGGTGCGCCCGGACGTACAGGTGGTCAGCGGCATCCGCCTGGGCGGAGTCAGCGACGACGGCCCCAGCGAACCGGGAGGGCCCACCGTCCGGGTGAACGTGTACGGACTGCTCGGCGGCGTGAGCGTGCACCGCGGCTGAGGCCGCCACCGTTAGTGTGCGGGCATGCCGACGTACAGCATTGGCCAGGCAGCGAAACTGCTGGGCGTGAGTCCGGAGACCGTCAGGCGGTGGGCTGACGGCGGCCAGGTGCGGATGGACCGCGATGGACCGGGGAACAGGGTCATCGACGGGGTCAGTCTTGCGGCGTTCGCCAAGGAGCGGGCCGCGGGTGCGGAGACGGTCCCTGACGAGGTGTCGACGTCGGTGCGCAACGCCTTCGTCGGGATCGTGACCGCTGTGACATTCGACGACGTGATCGCCCAGGTGGAGATCCAGGCGGGGCCGCACCGCGTGGTGTCGGTGGTGACGCGGGAGGCCGTGGAGGAGCTGGGACTGGAGGTCGGGGTCATGGCGACAGCGCGGGTGAAGTCGACGAATGTGCACGTCGATCGGCCTGGCCACAGGACGTGACCGGAGCCGGCGGACCCGCCGGGCGACGGCACAGCGCTCGGCCGCTCGGCGGCTGATCGCGTGGGCACGGGCGAGGTTGTCGTGGTGCTGGGCGATGACGTGAAGGCCGGCGCCCGGCGGGACGGCACGCTCACCGCGCTGGAACTGCGGGTGGTGTCCAACACGGGCGCGTACGGCAATCACGGCCCGGCGGTGATGTTCCACGCCTGCGGCGAATCGCTGTCGGTGTACCGCTGCCCCAACAAGAAGGCCGACGGCTACGCCGTCTACACCCACACCGTGCCGGCCGGCGCGTTCCGCGGATACGGGCTCGGCCAGGTCGTCTTCGCCATGGAATCGGTCCTGGACGAGCTCCCCGCCGCCTCGGCATCGATCCGCTCGTGCTGCGCGAGCGCAACATCATCGGCCCCGGCGAGCCGATGATCACGCCCAGCGGCGAGGAGGAGGATCTGCACATCGCCAGTTACGGCCTCGATCAGTGCCTGGGCATCGTCCGCGCCGCACAGGCCGCGGAGCCGGGACCGGCGCCGGAGGGCTGGCTGGTGGGCGAGGGCTCGGCGCTGTCGGTGATCGCGACCGGTCCGCCCGGCGGCCACATCGCCGATGCCCGCATCACGCTGCTCGAGGACGGCACCTTCGATCTGGCGGTGGGCACCGCCGAGTTCGGCAACGGCACCACCACCGTCCACCAGCAGATCGCCGCCGGCGAGCTGGCCAGTACCACCGGGCGGATCACGATCCGCCAGTCGGACACCGACTGGTCCGGCACGACACCGGTGCGTTCGGCTCCACCGGCACCGTCGTCGCGGGGAAGGCCACGCTCCGGGCATCGCAGGCTCTGGCCGGGCACCTCCTCGACTTCGCCGCCCGCCACCTGGGTGTCCCCCGGGCGGGCTGCCGGCTGACCGAGGAGGCCGTCGAGGGCGCCGGGCGGATCGTGTCCCTCAAAGAGCTGTACGAGGCGGCTCGGACGGCCGGGCAGGAGCTGGCCGCCGACGGGCACTTCGGCGGCACTCCCCGCTCGGTCGCCTTCAATGCGCAGTGGTTCCGGGTCGCCGTCGACCCCGGCACCGGGGAGATCCGGATCCTGCGCAGCGTCCACGCCGCGGACGCCGGCAAGGTGATGAACCCGATGCAGTGCCGGGACCAGGTCGAAGGCGGTGTCGCCCAGGCGCTGGGCGCCACGCTCTTCGAGAACGTCCGCCTCGACGAGCGCGGCGAGGTCACCACAGCCGCGTTCCGCCGCGAACCGCGCTTGCCGCGAAAGATCTCGTCCTGACCTACCATCCACGAGGAGAAGACATACTTTTGGTTAGCATCCACGATTTCCTGGCAGGACGATTGGGCATGACTGGGAAGCAGCCGCCGCGTGGACCGCCCGAGGGGGAATCGGATGAGCCGACTCAGGACGCCACCTCTCGCCGCCCCGCCCCGCACCCGGTCCTTCCTCCTGCGGGGCGAGGTGCACCGGCCGACGACCCTGACCGTCGCCGATCTGCGGGACGGCTGGGAGCAGCACCGTGCCGATGTGGTCTTCGACTGCGCGACCAACGGGCCGCAGCACCACAGCTTCGAGGGACCGCTGCTGCGGGAGGTCGTCGCCTCCGCGGAACCGGCGTTCGACGCCCGGCGGCGCAAGGACCGGTCACGTTTCCTGCTGGCGGTGACCGGCGGCGACGGGCATCACACAGTGCTCTCCTGGGCGGAGATCGACGCCGACTTCGGGGACGCGCCCATCCTGCTGGCCACGGTCATGGACGGCGGTGCCCTGGACATCGCCGGCAGCCAGCTGGTGGTGCCCTCCGACCGCTGCGGGGCCCGCTACGTCAGCGCGATCACCAGCGTGTGGGTCGCAGCGTGCCCGGCGCCCGATGACGTACCGGCCCCGGGACGGAACACCGAAGGGGGCGGTCGTGCGGAGTTCCGCTGACGCGTGGGACGACTTCCTGCGGACCGGCATCATCGAGGAGCCGGGGGTGGCCTACGCCGCCGCGCTGCTGGGCCCCGACGGCGCGTATGTGCGCACCGCGTCGGCAACGGCCGGGGACGACGGGTCAGGGTACTTCCGCGCCGAGGACGCCGCGGCCGCGCTGATCGTGCGGGACGCGGCGCGCGGCGGACCCGCCGTGCCGGATGCCTTCGCGCTGTGCGGCCGGAGAGTCACGATCGGCGTGATCGCCGGCGGAGCGGACCTGTGGGCAACGCCCCTGATCTGCGAGCGCACCGGTCTGAACGTCGGGGTCGTGGGCGGTACTCCTGCGGGCTATGTGGTCGTCGCCCTGTGCCATCCCATGAGCGACGACATTCCCGTGCCGGGTGTGTACGGAGCGGAGATCTCCACCTGGAGCGTTTTCCAGAGCCGGATCGGACTGGCCCTGCTGACCGCCTAGCACCCGCCCGGCCGGCCGGAGCGAAGACCGTCCGGAGCCCGACCGGCGGACGAACCGGCCGGCCGACGCACCGACCTGTCGGCGCACTCAGACGGTGGCGAGGGCGACCTCGGTGGACTTGATGAGCGCGACGACCGAGGTACCGGCGGCCAGACCCAGGTCCGCGACAGCGTCCTTGGTGATCGCAGCGGTCAGCTCGCCACCCGCGACGTTGACCTTGACGCTCGACATGGCGCCGCCGCTGGCGACGTCGGAGACCGTGCCGGGGATCTGGTTGCGAATGCTCAGGCCCGCCACCGGCCCGGTGGCCAGCGACACCTCCGTGGACTTCACCAGGGTGCGGACCGCCGTGCCCTCGGCGATGCCCAGCTCCTTCACGGCCTCCAGCGTGATGGCGGCCGTGATCTCCTGGCCGCCGTTCAGGCGAACCTTGACAGTCGCCATGACCTCGCCGGGCGTGACGGCGGTGACTGTGCCGGGGATCTGGTTGCGAATGCTCAGGCTCATGAAGGGCGCCTCACATATGGAGCGGAATGCCAGGTTTACACCTGCCGTGTCATCAGCACTGTAGCCACACTCCGCGCATCCGTCCGGGCACGCATCGCAAACACCACCAGGACCGAGGAAGCCGCCCGGCAAACCAGAGGCAACGCAGTGTCGGATACCCGGGGCGAATGGCGCCGGGTCCGGGCTATTGGACCTTTCACCGATGGAGGGGGCAACTGCTATGGAGTTTCACCCGATGAATTGCAAATGCCAGCTGATAGCCCCTACCTTGTCGCACATGCAGTCCTACACGATCGGCCAGGCGGCGAGGCTGCTCGGCGTCAGCCCTGATACCGCGCGTCGCTGGGCGGACGCCGGGCGCGTCGCGACCCACCGCGACGAAGGCGGCCGCCGGCTCATCGACGGACGGGCACTGGCCGCGTTCTCCATCGAGGTCGCCCAGAGCGGCACCGGTGAGGAGGACGCCTCCTACACCTCCGCCCGCAACGCCTTCCCCGGCATCGTCACCGCCGTGAAACTCGGTGACATCGCCGCCCAGGTCGAGATCCAGGCCGGACCGCACCGGCTGGTCTCCCTCCTGACCCGTGAAGCCGTGGAGGAACTCGGCCTGGAGGTCGGCATGCAGGCCACCGCCCGCGTGAAGTCCACCAGCGTGCACATCGACCGCGCCTGACCGATCGCTCGACCCAGCGGCGTCGCCCGTCCCCGACGCGGCCTGTCCCACCCGCTCGGGCGACATCAGTCGGCCCGTATCTTCAAGGAGTTCCACCCTCGTGTCTCTCGCCTTCAGCAGACGCCGCGCCGCCGCCGCGATCGTGACCGTTGCCCTCCTCGTCCCGCTCGCGGCAGCCTGCAGCAGCAGCGACAGCAAGAAGGACACCGGATCCACGGCGACCCCGTCCGCCACCGGCGCGCCCAAGGCCGCCCTGACGGTGCTGGCGGCCTCCTCACTCACCAACGTCTTCAAGACCGCCGGTGCCGCGTACGAGAAGAGCCACCCGGGCACCACGGTGAAGTTCTCCTTCGCCGGCTCGCAGGAACTCGCCGCCCAGGTCAAGCAGGGCGCCCCCGCCGACGCCCTCGTCACCGCGGACACCAAGACCATGACCGGCCTGAAGAGCGACACCGGCACACCGGCCGTCATCGCCAAGAACCGCCTGGTGATCGCCACCGGTAAAGGCAACCCGCTGAAGATCACGGCCCTCAAGGACCTCGCCGACACCAAGTTCAAGGTCGTGCTGGCCGCGCCCGAGGTCCCGGTCGGCCGGTACAGCAAGCAGGTCCTGGACGCCCAGAAGATCACCGTGAAGCCGGTCTCGCAGGAGCCGAACGTCCGCGCCGTGCTGAGCAAGGTCGAACTCGGCGAAGCCGACGCCGGCATCGTCTACGCCACCGACGCGGCGACCGCCACGAACAAGGTCGACGCCATCGAGATCCCCGACGCGCAGAACGCCGTCGCCTCGTACCCGGCCGCCACCTTGAAGGCCTCCAAGAACACCGAGGCCGCCACCGCGTTCGTGGCCTGGCTGAGCACCCCCGAAGCGCAGAAGATCCTGCAGGACGCGGGCTTCCAGAAGCCGTAACCCCTCCCCCAACAGCGGTAACGCCGCATGCCGCGGGGGCTGTCCGGATCGGGGGACCGGACAGCCCCCGCGGCATCAGCACCTTCTCCGACCCGATCGCAGGAACCCCTGATGAGACGCATCCGCAGCCGGGCGCGCGGCGCGCGCACTCCCGTCGCGCTGGCACTGCCCGCACTGCTCGCGATCGCGTTCCTGCTCATGCCGCTGATCGGCATCCTCGCCCGCACGTCCTGGGGCGAGATCGGCACCCATCTGACCAGCCCGGGCGTCACCGAGGCCCTGAAGCTGTCCCTGCTCGTCTCGTTCTGGGCGCTGGGCCTGTCCCTGGTGCTCGGCGTGCCGCTCGCGTGGCTGCTGGCCCGGGTGGACTTCGCCGGCAAGACACTGGTGCGTTCCCTGGTGCTGCTGCCGATGGTGCTGCCGCCCACCGTCGGCGGCGTCGCCCTGCTGCTGGGCTTCGGCCGGCGGGGCCTGCTCGGTCCCTGGCTGGAGAACACCTTCGGGATCGTGCTGCCGTTCCACACCTCCGGCGCGGTGGTGGCCGCCACCTTCGTGGCGATGCCGTTCCTGATCATCAGCCTGGAGGGCACCCTCGCCGGACTGCGCCCCAGCTACGAGGAGACCGCCGCCTCCCTGGGGGCCTCACCGGTGCGGGTGTTCTTCACCGTCACCCTGCCGATGGTCGCCCCCGGCCTGGCCGCCGGAGCCGCCCTGGCCTGGGCGCGCGCGCTGGGCGAGTTCGGTGCCACCATCACCTTCGCCGGCAATCTCCCCGGCACCACCCAGACCCTGCCGCTGCAGGTCTATCTGCTGCTCCAGGACTCACCTGAGGCCGCGACCTCCGTGTCCCTCCTGCTGCTCGCCATCGCCATGGCCGTGCTGATCGGCCTGCGGGGCCGCTGGACCGGCGCGACCACCGACCGCGCCGGCTCCTCCCCCGAACGCCCCGCCGACGATGCGCAGCCGCCGGCCGGCGCGGCGACGTCCCTCACCGCCGCATCCCTCACTGCCGCATCCCTCACGGCCAAGCCCCTGGCGGCGCCGGAGCGTTGGTCCCTGCACACCGACGTCACCGGATCCAACCAGCTCACGCTGGACGCGGAACCCGGCACCACCATCGCGGTCGTCGGACCCAACGGCGCAGGCAAGACGACTCTTCTGCGCGCCCTCCTGGGCCTCACTCCCCGCGCCTACGCCGAACTCCGCCTCGGTGACACCGATGTGAGCGCCCTGCCCCCGCACAAGCGGGGTGTCGCCTGGGTCCCGCAGGACGGCGCCCTCTTCCCGCACCTGACGGCGCTGGCCAACACCGCCTACGGCTTGCGCACCCACCACGTCCCGCGCGCCGAGGCGCGCCGCGCCGCCCAGCAATGGCTCGACCGGCTGGGCGTCGGCCATCTCGCCCACCGCAAACCCGCCCAGCTCTCCGGCGGCCAGGCCCAACGTGTCGCCCTCGCCCGGGCGCTGGCCGCCCGCCCCCGGCTGCTGCTCCTCGACGAACCCCTCGCCGCCCTCGACCAGACCACCCGCGCCCATGTCCGCCACACCCTGCGCACCCACCTCGACGGCTTCGGCGGCGTCTGCCTCATCGTCACCCACGACCCGGTAGAAGCCGTCGCCCTGGCCGATCGCGTCCTCGTCCTCGAGGACGGCCGCACTCTGCAGGACGCCTCACCCGCCGACGTGACCCGTCATCCCCGCTCGCCCTGGGTCGCCCGCATGCTCGGCCGCAACGCCTGGCCCGGCACCGCCACCACCGACGGCCTCGCGCTGGCCGGCGGCGGACACCTCGTCGTCGCCGACACCCTCACCGACGGAACCCGGGCGCTGGCGATCATCGCGCCGGAGGCCGTCTCCGTGCACCGCGAGAAACCCGGCGGCAGCCCTCGCAACGTCTGGCCCGGCACCATTCGCGAGATCACCTCCGCCGGCAGCCGGCTGCGCCTGCTCATCACCTCCGACCGGGCCCCCGACCTCGTCGCGGAGATCACCCCCCACGCCGCCACCGAACTCGGCCTCACCGACGGCACCACCGTCTGGACCAGCATCAAGGCCACCGAGGTCAGCCTCGTCACCCTCTGATCCGATGTCGCGGGGTCCGATGTCGCGGGGTCCAGTGTCGCGGGGTCCAGTGTCGCGGGGTCCAGTGTCGCGGGGTCCAGCCGGAGCGAACACACCCTGTTCCCGTGTGCCCGTCACACAGCCGTCGGCTCAGTCGCGGTCACGGCGCAGCAGATACGTGTCCATGATCCATCCCTTGCGCGCGCGGGCCTCGGCACGCAGCGTCTGGATCCGGCCCGCGACGTCGGCCAGTCGTCCCGCGACGAGGAGCTCGTCCGGTGTTCCCAGGTACGCGCCCCAGAAGATGCTGACGTCCTCGTCCTCGATGCCGGCGAATGCCTGGTGTGCGTCCAGCATGACCACGACGTCGTCGGTTCCTTCGGGGAAGCCTTCGGCCAGCTGTCTGCCGGTGGTGATCTGCACGGGCCGCGCGAGCCGGTTCAGTCCGGTCCGGTGCTTGGCGGCCAGCGCCGAGACGCTGCTGATGCCGGGGACCACCTCGTAGTCGAACGCCACCGTCCCGCGGTCGCGAACGTCCTCCAGGATGCCGAGGGTGCTGTCGTACAGGGCGGGATCGCCCCACACCAGGAAGGCACCGCATTCTCCGTCCGCGAGGTCCGTGCCGATGAAGTGCTCGTAGATGTCACCACGATGATGGCGCCAGTCCCCGACCGCGGACGCGTAGGCCGGATCCGGCGCCGTGCGGTCCCGGGGCGGGTCCTGGGCCGACACGAGCCGGTGCGGGCGCGTCACATGCTGTTCGATGATGTCGTGGCGCAGTTGGACGAGGTCGGACTTCTCCTCACCCTTGTCCAGGATGAAGAACACGTCGACCTGGTTGAGGGCCTTGACCGCCTGCAGGGTCAGATGGTCCGGGTCGCCCGCTCCGATACCGATCACAATGATCTTCCTCACGGAACGAGTCTGCACCATGGGGCCGGGGGCGGCCTGTGGACGGTGGCTCACCGCACCATCCGGTAGCCCTACGAGGAACGGGCCGCCGCCCAGCGCGCCCATCTCGGACTGCCGTTGCTGCCGCCAATGCCAGCGCCGACGCCAACCGCTGGCGCAGTGCCGCTCCGCTGCCCGGGCGAGACCGCTCCCGTTCATCCTTTCGGACTAACCTCGCCGTTTCGGTTGGGGTGCGGCTGAGGGTTGGGTAGAAACGCAAAAGTGCCTTCCTGAGCTGGGACGATGGACCTTGTCTAGGGGTTCTGTCGTCGCCAGGGGAAGGCACTTTCTGCGTGAAGGATTTCGGTTCGCGGCCCCGGCTTGTGGTGTCCGCTGACGGGTCGGGGGTGGTCGGGCACGCCGGAGCACGGTTGCTGGCGGACCTCGCCGAAGCGACCGGGCTGACGGCGGCGTATTCCACCGTGCTCCGGCCGCTTCGGCCGCCCGGGACCGGCCATGACCCAGGCCGGATCGCCACCGATCTCGCAGTGATGCTCGCCGACGGCGGCGAGGCGATCGCGGATCTGGCCGTTCTGCGGGACCAGCGCGAGGTGTTCGGCCCGGTGGCCTCCACGCCGACGGCATGGCGGCTGCTGGCCGCCGGCCACATCCTGCTGGCCGTGGTGGGGCTGGCCGCATGGGCGGTCGGCCTGAGCTCCCGGCCGAGCCCGCCCGGAAGGCCCGGAATGCGGACCCGGGCGACTGCGTGGATGCTGAAGGTGTTGTCCACCACGCAAGGAGGTCCGACATGTCCATGTTCGACAAGCTCAAAGGCATGCTCAAGGGTCACGAGGACCAGACCAAACAGGGAGTCGAGAAGGCCGGCGACTTCGTCGACCAGAAGACTGACAACAAGTACAGCGGCCAGGCCGACATGGCCCAGGAGAAGCTGAACGAGCAGCTCGGCGACCGCCCGCCCACGGACGAGGCCGGCAAGTAACCGGCTGACGCCGACGATGACGCCGCCCAGGACGCCGTCCAGGACGACGACCGATCCGCGGCCCCCTACGAGTCAGCGGACAGGAACAACGCTCCAGGCCACCTGGGGCGGGTGAACGGAGGCGCACAGCGGAAGCCCTGAGGCGTCGGTCAGTCCCAGGGCTCCTTGGAGACAGCCGCCTCCGTCGCGCGCGGCCGTCAGGTCGGTGGCGGGAATGTCGGCCAGGTGAAGTTTGGCCCGGCGGAACATCGTGAACGCTCCGCCGGGCGGCTGCTCTCCCCATGTGAGGTAGAGGAACCGGCCGCCACGGCGGCCCTGCACGTGCGGCCCGCGAAAGTCGGCCGTGCCGTCCGGAGCGGTGACGAGGGTGACGGGGGCCTCGAAGACCACCTCGCCGGCGTCCGCGGAGACCACGGCGTCCTGCACCGTCCCCCGCTGCATTCCCACATGGACGTCCTGATGGTCACCGCAGTCGGCTCCGGGCAAGTCCCGGCCCACGATGCGCACCATCACCTGTGTCATCATCCGGCTCCTCTTCGGTCGGTACCGGAGTCCATGGTGCCCGGAGCCCAGACGAAGGGACGACCCATCATGAGTGACGCCGCAGATCGGAACAGCCCCGGGCCCGACCGTTCGAATCCCGGGAGCGAAGGCAGGACCCTGGACAAGGGCGCGAAGCCGGCCGGCAAGCGGGCGCCGCTGGGTGATCCCGCGACCCGTGGCCGTACCACCATCGCCGACGGCGTGGTGGAGAAGATCGCCGGACTCGCCGCCCGTGATGTGCTGGGCGTGCACGCCATGGGCACCGGATTCGCCCGCACCTTCGGCGCCGTGCGCGACCGGGTGCCCGGCGGCGGCCAATCCGTCGCCCGGGGTGTGAAGGCGGAGGTCGGGGAGGTGCAGACCGCACTCGACCTGGACATCGTCGTCGAGTACGGGGTGTCCATCGTCGATGTGGCGCGCGCGGTGCGGGAGAACGTGATCGCGGCGGTGGAGCGGATGACCGGTCTTGAGGTCGTCGAGGTCAATGTCGCGGTCGGCGATGTGAAGCTGCCCGACGAGGAGGACGACGAGGACGACGAGCGGGAGCAGCGGGTCCAATGACGGGGTCCGGTGACGGCCCGCGAGTTGACGGAGTTTCACGGTCCTTGCCGGATCGGGCCCGGTAACTGCGAGTTCGCGCCAATATATGGCGTACTGGCGAGTAACCCTCGCGACAGGTATAGACCAATGATAGGTATGGGAAACGGATCACTCATGTGCGATCACCATGCGTCACTCCTCACGGAAAGGGATCACCCACCGTGCCCCAACCCTCCCGTCCCGCCCCGCCCGTACGCCCGCTCTATCAGCAGATCGCCGCCCGCATCCAGGCAGATCTCGACAAGGGCCGTATCGCACCGGGCGACCGGCTGCCCGCCGAGCGGCTTCTCGCCGAGCGCTTCGGCGTCAACCGGCAGACCGTGCGCCAGGCCCTGCAACTCCTGCGTGACCGCGGCATGGTCACCACCGGCCGCAGAGGCACCCGCGCCGCAGCCGTCACGCCCGGGATACCGGTCCGGCTGATCCGCGAGGCGGCCGTCACCCCGCAAGGACTCGACGACGACTGCGGGGTGCTCCGGAACGCGCCCGCGCCCGTCGACATCGCCTGCCTGCTCGGCCTCAGTCCCGGCACCACCACCTTGGTCCACCAACGGGTCGAGCACGCGCCCGGCGCCCAGCTGGCGGACGCCACGTCCTACTTCTCCCCGGTCGCGATCGCCGAGATTCCCCAGTTGGCCGAGCACCGCCGCTCCTCGTCCGAGCCCCACCGCGGCAACCTCCGTGGCCTCTACCAGTGGATGATCGACGCCGATCTGCGCCCCCACCGGCGCGACATCATCGCCCTGGCCCCGCCGTTCGGCCCACGGCCGGCCACGCCGGACCAGGCGAAGCTGACCATCCGCCGGACCATCGCCGACCAGCACGGCCGCCTCCTGGAAGTCACGGACCTCCAGTTGCCGCCAGGACCGGCCCAGCTCGTCTACGAATTCGCTCCCCCCGTCAACTAACCGTCCGGACACCGGCGTTCGTCCAGCGTGCCGGGTGCGGCTGGTGCGGACCTCGGCACGCACCAGCCGCATGTAGTCCCCCGCCGGGGGCGCCGCCGCCCGCCGGCGACCGGCGATGCCGGCACTGCCGGCGACCCACCGGGCGCCCGCGGATAGGCCGCCGGTAAGTGGTGGGGCTATGGTCATAATCCAGGACCACAATGATGAGGGGGCAGTCGGAAATGGCGCAGGACGAGGCCGTTATCGGCTGCACGGGGGAACTTCTGATCGGCACTCGTGGATCTGCCGGACCCGGCGAGATCCTGGTGCGCATCAGAGGCGGAACCGAGACCTTTCTCGCGTGGTCCGAGGAGCCCTTGCCGAGGGGGACGACGGTGCTCGTGATCGAATCCCGTGGCACTCGGCAGGTTGGCGTCATCAAGTGGGAAGATCCCCTTGATGCGTTGGGTGGCGTCGGCGACGCCCGTTAAGGAGACGAAAATGTTCGGTTATCGCGTTCCAGCCCCTGATGAGGCGATGCTGATTTCGGGCGGCAGGCGGGGACTCGAAGGTGCGCCGTTCCGTGTCGTGACCGGCCACGGCAAATTCGTACTCCCGGTCTTCCGCAAGACCCGCTTTCTCACGCTGGCGATGTGCGAGGCCGAGGTCTCCGAGACCTGCGTGACCAGGCAGGCCATCGCGCTGACGGTCCGCGCCGTGATCGCCTTCAAGGTGGGCAACGACACCGAGAGCATCGTCAACGCCGGTCAGCGGTTCCTCTCCGACCAGGACCAGATGTCGGTGCTCACCGGCCGGATCTTCGCCGGGCATCTGCGCTCCATCATCGGCTCGATGACGGTCGAGGAGATCATCACCGAACGGCAGAAGCTCGCCACCGCAGTCCTGGAGACCTCCAAGACCGAGATGGCGAAAATCGGTCTGACCGTGGATTCGCTGCAGATCCAGTCGATCGACGACGGCAACACCGGATACATCGACGCGATGTCGGCACCGCACAAGGCGTCCATCCAGCAGATGGCCCAGATCGCCCAGGCCCGGGCCACCCAGGCCTCGGTCGAGGCGGAGCAGTTTGCCGCACGGAACCAGGCCGAATACGCGCGGCAGACCGCCGTGGTGCGGGCCGAGTATTCGGCCGAGGTGGAGCGCGCGCAGGCGAAGGCCGCGCAGGCCGGACCGCTGGCGCAGGCGCACGCGACGCAAGAGGTGCTCATCGCGCAGACCGAACTGGCCGAACGTGCGGCCGAGCTCCGCCAGCAGCAGCTGCGGGCCGAGATCGTGAAGCCCGCCGAGGCCGAGGCCGAACGGATCAGGGTGCTGGCGGTAGCCGAAGCGGAACGGATGAAGATCCAGGCCGAGGCCGCGGCGTCGTACGACCGGGTGGCACTCGACCGGATGCTGATCGATCAACTGCCGCTGATCGTCAAGGAGGCCGCCACCGGCCTCGCCGGTGCCAATGTCAACGTGCTCAACGGCGCCGAGGGCCTCAGCGAGATCGCGGCGGGCCTGGTCGGCCAGGGCCTGACGATCCTGGACTCCGTCCGGAAGAACCTGAGTGGCTCCACCGAGCAGCGCCCGGGCAAGGACAACGGGCTGGTCGCGCTGCAGGGGTACCTGAAGCCGTCGGAGAACCCGTCGGAGAACCCGTCGAAGAAGGACGGCCCGGACAAGCCGGCCGACGGTCCGATCAAGATCGACTAGCGGTCCGTCCCGACGCAGTGCCCCGGGAGCGCGATCCCGGGGCACTGTCGTATCCGCATGTGGGAGACGGAGGGCGGACGGGGCGGAACCGTTGTGCGCGGTGCTCGCCGGTGAGTGCCCAGTCGGTCGCGCCCAGACAGTCGGTGAGCTGCCCAGTGGTGTACGGGCTGCGCAGGTTCCGGTGGCCTTCCCGCGCGCGACGGTGCGGCGCGCCGCCCGCGGTATCGGCCGCCTGTAGGGGCCTTTGAGCCAGGCGAAGTACATGAAGTGCCCGAAGCCTGTTCGGCGCGTTAGACACCCTGAGCGCGCTGAGTGTGCCGAGCACGTGAGATCGCTGAGACCGGCCGCACCGACCCGCGTCGGAGCCCGAGAAGCTCGCTGTTGTCGCTGCACTGGCAGAAAGGGTTCGGGCTCTTGCCCCTTGCCACCTCGCGCGTTTCCGCCCGCCGGTCCGGCCCGCTCCGCAGCCGCCGCCCCCCTTCCCATGCCGGAGGGCGGCCCGGGCCCCGGCACCGGGTGCGTACGGCGCTGATCGTGGCCGCCGCCTGGAGCGCCCTGGTCCTCACCGCGTCCCCGGCGAACGCCGTCGCCGACGTGTCACGTCCGCAGCGCGCGGGCGTGACACGTCTCGCGCCCGGTGTGGTCTATGAGACGTTCTCGCTGCCCGCCTCCCACGGCACTGCACACGGCCACCTTCTGACGGTCGATCTGGACAACGACCACGTAAGGGTCGATCTGCTCCGGCCGGGTGCGGCCGACGCGCGGGCACCGGTGTCACGGCTGGCCGACGCGCGCGGCGCCGTCGCCGCCGTCAATGGCGACTTCTTCAACATCTCCGAGAGCCAGCATCCCGGTGTCGACCCGACCTTCTCCGCGGTGGGCCCGGCCATCGCCGGCGGACGACAGCTGAAAGCCGCCGTCCCGGACGGCCAGCGGTTCGGTCCCGCGCTGGTGCCGGGTACCACCGCTGAGGACGTGTTGGGCATCGGCGCCGACCATGTGGCCCGGCTGGACCGGCTGACGCTGCAGGGCGTCATCGTCACGAAGGCCGGGGCGTCGGCCCTGGACGGATTGAATGAGTACGCGCTGCCCGTGGACGGTGTCGGCGCGTACACCCCCGCGTGGGGGCCCGCTTCGCGCTTACGCGCCACCTGCGGTACCGATACCGACCGCGGCGCCGCCTGCAGCGCCGACACGTATGAAGTGACGGTGCACGGCGACACCGTCACCGCGGTCTCGGCCGCCCCGGGGAAAGGCGCCATTCCACGCGGCTCGGTCGTGCTGGTCGGACGCGAGGCCGGCGCGCAGACACTGCGGCACCTGAGGCCCGGCGACAGGGTCCACATCCGGCACCGGCTCCAGGGCACCGGAGACGACCCGTTGGCCTTCGCGGTGGGCGGATATCCGATCCTGCGTGACGGCGTCCCGCTCGACGGCCTCAACGAGACCGTCGCCGCCACCCGTACCGCCGCCGGTATCGGCGACGACGGCCACCGGCTGTACCTGCTCGCCCTGGACGGCGGGACCGAGAGCGGTGCCGGGCTGACCCTCGGCGAACTTGCCCGCCTCCTGCTCGGCCTCGGGGCCGAGCACGCCGTCGACCTCGACGGCGGCGGCTCGTCCACGCTCGTCACCCGGACCCCGGGCAGTACGCACAGCACCGTGCGGAACCACCCAACGGGCGTGGCGGAACGTCCGGTGCCGAACGGCGTGGGCGTGCTCCTCACTCCGTGACGCGGGTCCGCGATCGCCGGTCTGCGACGTCAGACCACGACCCAGGTCCACATCTCAAGTCCACGATTCAGGTCCACGACTGACGTGCGTGAGTCAGGTCAGCCGGTCAGATCCGTGACAACCACCACACCACCCGCACGGGAGCGCCCTCATGTCCACGAGTTCCGCAGACCGCCCCACTCGCAGGGCCACCCTGCGGACGGCCGCCTCCGCGGCGCTGGCCCTCGCCGTGCCCTCGGCTGTCGCCCACGCCGCGCCCTGGTCACCCGGCAGGACGACCGGCAAGCGGAGCCTGATCATCGCCGCCGATCAGGCGTCGCGCCGTGTCCTGCTGCTCGACCCCAACACAACAACCCTGCGCGGCAGACGGGCCGCTCTGTCGACCCTGGCCTCGGTCTGGACCTGGTCGCCCGGAACGCTGACGGAATTCAGCGACCTGCAGCCGGAGCTGACCTGGCGCAATGTCAGCGAAGCCAAGTGGCACGTCGGCGCCCACCGGACCTGGGTGCTCACCTGTGCCTCGGACGGCTTCGCAGCGGTCGTGGAGTACCCGGGCGGGCGCGCCTACTGGGCCGCCGCCATTCCCGGCAACCTCCACACCATGGAAGTGCTCCCCGACGGCAACATCGCGGTGGCCGCCAGCACGGGCGGCTTCGTCCGCGTGTATGCCGCCTCGACCGGGCCCCGTCGCACCGACCATGCGGAGTTCGCCCTGCCCGGCGCCCACGGCCTGCAATGGGACCCGCTGCACCAGGTGCTCTGGGCCGTCGGTGACAACCATTTGGTGTCCCTCGCCATCAGCGGCACCCCGCAACTGCCGCAGATCACCGCGGTGTCGACCGTACCGCTGCCCGAGACCGGCGGACACGATCTGGGCACCGTCGCCCTCGACCCGAGCCGACTGTGGGTGACCACCATGACCCACGTCCGCCAGTTCTCCCTCGCCACCCGTACCTTCGTGTCGTACAGCGAACAGGCGGCCGTGGACCGCCCCCTCGTCAAGAGCATCGGCGACGACCCCCTGACGGGCCAGATCCTCTCCGTGGCACCCGACACCGACAATCCCTGCACCTGGTGCACCTCCACCGTCCGCCTCCAGGCCCCAGCCGACGTGGAGACCCTCCCCGGGTCCAGCCTGTACAAGGCCCGCTGGGCCATCACACTCTGAACGGCGGCCGGCAGCTCGTCAGGGATGCCGGTGCGGCGGAGGCGGGATCGAACCGATACCGGGTGCGGATTCGGGCCACACCAGCAGGACGGGGCAGGGCGCGTGGTCGACGACGAATCGGGTGGCGGGCCCCAGGCTCCGCGGACCCAGCCGCCGGCGGTCACCGTCCCGCGCGCAGATCAGGAGGTCGGCGCCCTCGGCCGCGCGCACGACCTCGCGTGCGACGCGCCCGTGAAGCTGACGCCGGCTCACGGGCCGGCCCAGCCGGTCGGCCGCCACGCCCAGGAGTTCGGCGGCCGCCGTCGCGGACAGGGCCTCCAGGTAGTCGCCGGGGTCGCGCTCGCGATGGCCCCGGCCGAGCAGACCCGCGAACGCGCCGTGCGCGGCGGCTTCGGCATCGTCACCGGTGACATACAGCAAGGTGATGTCCGCCGCGTCGGGGACGTGGGCGCGCGCGGCGTCCACCGTCGCCTGCCACGTGCCCTCGGTGATCCAGATGATCGCGGTCACGGGTTGGTTCAGCCTCCGATCGCCTGCGCAGCCCTCCACAGTGCCACAGCGGCGACGATCAGGGCTGCCTGCCGGCCGCGGAAACGCGCGCTCAGCGCGTCGGGGACCACCCTGCCGCGAGGGGCGCCCCGCACGACACCGCGACGCGCTTCAGCCCTTAGGGGACCCCTTGGCCCGGAGGGGCTATGGCGCGGACCGGGCGCCGGGCGGAGTGTTGAAGGATGCAGAGGAAGAAGAAACCATGGTTGTGGCTCGTCCTGCCGCTCATTCCGCTGATGGCTCTCCTCAGACTGTTCCGGCGGCGGATCCGTCCGGGCGGCGGGGGTCCCGGCGGTCCGCCGCCCGCCGGTGTCCGGGAGCCTCGGCGGCCGAAGCCGTCGCCGCCCGCGGCGGCGCTGTCCCGGTCGGAACCGGACGAATAGCCGCTTGGACGCTCCTGGAGGCGAGGGGGGAACGGCATGCCGGCGGAACACGTCGATGTGCTGATCGTCGGTGCCGGCCTGTCCGGCATCGCTGCCGCCTGCCGCCTCCGGCGGGAGACCCCGGGCAAGACGTTCGCAATCCTGGAGGCGCTATGTACAAGCGCAGCGCGCCCTGCCCGAACAGGGGCCGTCCGCGCCCTGGCGGCTCCATCAGAACTACCCGCGCGACATCCTCATACTGCGGCGCGGCCCCCTGGAGGACGAGGGCATCCGCTTCAGCCGCCCATCGGCGCGGCAGCAGACCGCCCCTCAGAAGTCTCCGTGGTTCACCTGCCAGGTTGGCAGCCCCATACGGCGCCAAATCGCTACAACTCTGTCGCGGTCATCAAGACTGACGCGAACGTTGTACCGGTGGCGGAGGTGCGCGTCGAAGAGTTCGGCCTTGACGATGTCTTCGCGGCGCGCGTCGCCCGCGTGCCGCATCCACAGTTCGTCGCAGGGCACGGCGTGCGCCGCGATCCAGGCCTCCGTCTGCGGCCGGAACTCCTCACCGCATCCCGACAGCAGCACGATCCGGTCGCAGTTCGCCTGCTGGAACGCGACGAGGGCGTCGCGCACCGAGGTGTTCAGGCCGTCCCGCTCGCAGTGGGTGAAGTCGTAGGGGTTGCGGTTCAGGTTGACCGCGAGGGTGCCGTCGATGTCGCACATCACCGCGGCGGGGAGCGTTTCGTCCGCGATGTAGGGCTCGACGGCGGGAGTGTCGTTCATCCAGTCGTCCGTGAGCCGCCAGCCGCTCCGGGCGGCCTTGATGCGCTTGCCGTCCAAGAGGCGGATGATGTCCTCGCCCACGGGGTTGTCGCGGGCCGCGTCGCGGCGCAGGCATTCATCGAGCGGCACGTCGGTGGTCGTGGATGACGAAGGCCGCCTGCCCGGCGACTGCGGCCTTGAGCCGCTCGGGGATGCGCGGCGTCAGGTGGGTGTTGTCCACGACGACGTCCTGGATGGCGAGGACGGTCTGCTCGTGCTCGTGGGACCACATCCGCCGGCTCCCACCGTCACTCCCGCCCTCACTCCCGCCGTCACGGAGCATCGCCCGCAGGTCGTCGAGGTTGACATCGGCAAGCGGATTCCGATGGTGACGATGCCGTGCGCGAACGCCGCCTACGTCCAGCACCCTCAGTTCGAGCGGTCCATCGGCGAGCTCCGGCTGGCGGGGGTGAACGTGCTGTACGGGGAAGGCGGCTTCATGCGGGACCAGCCGGGTCAGGAGCAGCCGGGCGACTATCCGTGGGAGATGGCGCTCGTGGCGGTACGGGAGGCCGGCGAGTAGCACCGCCTCGAATGTGCCCGTAGTCGGATGTGCCCGTACCGGCGGCCCAACGCGCCGGATGATACGGGTACTTCGAGGATACGGGTACTTCGAGGAGTGTGGCCCCGCCCCTCAACGGGCGGGGCGGCCCGACCGCAGCCAGCGGTGAATAGGTTGGGTCCAGGCTAAGGGGCGGCACTGACAACGGCCGGAGTTCAGCGGTGGTGGGTGACGACGGCGGCCGCGGCCGCGGCGACGCCGATGCAGGCGAGCGTGATGATCAGCCCGGTCGTGTTGCCGAGCGCCAGGTACACGATGGCCAGTGCGATCAGGCCGCAGAGCACGGCCAGCCACGGCTGCCGGCCGACCGCACGGCTCAGCGCGTCCGTGGCGCGGTGGAGAGCGGTCGTAACGGGACCGGGGCGGTCGCGGCGGGTACGGGCCATGGGGCCTCCGATGCTGGTGCGGCCCCGCCAGCGGTCGGCGGGTACTCCATCCATGGTCCCGCATCCGGCACCAAGGTCGAGCGGATCGGGAAAGGCGGGTAATATCGCCCGCGCCATGCAGATGAATGCCACATACACCAGCTTTGTCGCGGTCGGCGACTCCTTCACCGAAGGTATGTCGGACGCCCTCCCGAACGGCTCGTACCGCGGATGGGCCGATCTGGTCGCCGGTCGTCTCGCCGCCCGTGCGCCCGGCTTCCAGTACGCCAACCTCGCGGTGCGGGGCAAGCTCATCCGGCAGATCGCGGACGAGCAGGCGGAGGTGGCCGCGGCGATGGGCGCCGACCTGGTCACGCTGGTCGGCGGGCTCAATGATGTGCTGCGCCCGAAGTGCGACGTGGACGCCGTGTGCGCGCTGCTGGAGCGTGCCGTGGAGAAACTCGCACCGAGCTGCGAACAGCTGGTGCTGATGCGCAGCCCCGCGCGGCGCGGCCCGGTGGCCACGCGGTTCCTGCCGCGGATGGAGCAGCTGTTCGCCTTCATCGACGCGCTGGCGGAGCGGCACGGGGCGGTGGTCGTGGACCTGTACGGGGCCGAGGTGCTGGGTGATCCGCAGCTGTGGGCCGATGACCGGCTGCATCTGAACGCCGAGGGCCACCGGCGGGTGGCCGAGGCGGTCTGGCAGGCGCTCGGGCACGAGGCGGAGTCCGACTGGACCGACCTGCTGCCGCCCGCGGTGCCGCCGGGGTGGGTGACGCGGCGCAACGCCGACCTGCGCTTCACGCGTGAGCACCTGGTGCCGTGGATCGGCAGGCGGCTGACCGGCCGCTCCTCGGGCGACGGGATGCCGCCCAAGCGCGGCGAGCTGCTCCCGTACGAGGGCTGACGAGATCTGATGAGGTTGATGAGGTCAGACGAGCTGACCCGTGTCCGCAGGGCCTGACGGAGCCCGATCCCGGCCCGGCGCTGGCCTGCGCCGACGCGCAGTAGACTCTCTGCACGTGACTGCTAAGCCTCGTATCCCGAACGTCCTGGCCGGCCGCTACGCCTCGGCGGAGCTCGCCACCTTGTGGTCCCCCGAGCAGAAAGTGGTGCTGGAGCGCCGCCTGTGGCTCGCCGTCCTGCGGGCGCAGAAGGACCTCGGCATCGAGGTCCCCGAGCAGGCGCTCGCCGACTACGAGCGGGTGCTGGATCGGGTCGACCTCGCCTCCATCGCCGAGCGCGAGAAGGTCACCCGGCACGACGTGAAGGCCCGTATCGAGGAGTTCAACGCCCTCGCCGGGCACGAGCAGGTCCACAAGGGCATGACGTCGCGCGACCTCACCGAGAACGTCGAGCAGCTGCAGATCCGGCTGTCGCTCGAGCACGTCCGCGACCGTACGGTGGCGGTGCTGACCCGGCTCGGGAAGCTCGCGGCCGAGTACGCCGAGCTGGTCATGGCCGGCCGTTCGCACAATGTCGCCGCGCAGACCACCACACTGGGCAAGCGCTTCGCGACGACGGCCGACGAGCTGCTGGTGGCCTTCGAGCGGGTCGAGGACCTGCTCAGCCGCTATCCGCTGCGCGGTATCAAGGGCCCGGTGGGCACCTCGCAGGACATGCTGGACCTGCTGGACGGCGACACCGCCAAGCTCGCCGAGCTGGAGGACCGGATCGCCGGGCACCTGGGCTTCTCGCGGGCCTTCACCTCCGTCGGCCAGGTCTACCCGCGCTCGCTGGACTACGACGCGGTGACCGCGCTGGTGCAGCTGGCCGCGGCTCCCTCGTCGCTGGCCAAGACGATCCGGCTGATGGCCGGGCACGAGCTGGTCACCGAGGGCTTCAAGCCCGGCCAGGTCGGCTCGTCCGCGATGCCCCACAAGATGAACACCCGCTCGTGCGAGCGGGTCAACGGCCTCGCGGTGATCCTGCGCGGCTACGCCTCGATGGTCGGCGAGCTGGCCGGCGACCAGTGGAACGAGGGCGATGTGTCCTGCTCGGTGGTGCGCCGGGTCGCGCTGCCCGACGCGTTCTTCGCCTTCGACGGCCTGCTGGAAACGTTCCTGACGGTGCTGGACGAGTTCGGCGCCTTCCCGGCCGTCATCGCCCGCGAACTGGACCGCTACCTGCCGTTCCTGGCCACGACAAAGGTGCTGATGGGCGCGGTGCGCGCGGGTGTGGGCCGCGAGATCGCGCACGAGGTCATCAAGGAGCACGCGGTGGCCTCCGCGCTGGCGATGCGCGAGAAGGGCGCCGAGCGCAATGAGCTGCTGGACCGGCTCGCCGAGGACGAGCGGATGCCGCTGGACCGGGCGCAGCTGGACGCGCTGATGGCCGACCGGCTGTCGTTCACGGGCGCCGCCGCCGGTCAGGTCGCGGCCGTGGTGCAGCGGATCGCCGAGGTCGCCGAGCGGCACCCGAAGGCGGCCGCCTACACGCCCGGAGCGATCCTCTGAAACCGGAGGAACTCGAAGCCGCCCGCGACCGCACCATTGAGGATGTGGCCGCGGGCGGTCTGCGTGTGCTCTTCTGCGGGATCAATCCGGGGCTGCTGTCCGCGGCGACCGGCCATCACTTCGCCCGGCCGGGCAACCGGTTCTGGCCGGTGCTGTACGCCTCGGGCTTCACCCCGCGCCTCCTCAGCCCGTCCGAGCAGCGCGAGCTGCTCGCGTACGGGCTCGGCATCACCAACGTCGCCGCACGGGCCACCGCGCGGGCCGACGAGCTGAGCGCCGAGGAGATGCGCGAGGGCGGCCGGATCCTCGACGCCAAGGTGCGCCGGCTGGAGCCCGCCTGGCTGGCCGTGGCCGGTATCACGGCCTACCGGATCGCCTTCGGCGAGAAGAGCGCCGTGATCGGCCCGCAGGACCGGACCATCGGACGGACCCGGATCTGGGCGCTGCCGAACCCCAGTGGCCTCAACGCCCACTGGACGGCCGCGGCCATGGCGGAGGAGTTCGGACGGCTGCGCGCCGCCGCCGACGCGCGGGCGGCGGAACTCTAGCGCACGCCCGCCCGCAATCGTCATGTCGAGCGAGGCAAGGCGTTCCGTGAGGGTCCGTGACCCCAGCGGACCCCGCCAGTACGGCGATTGGCGGCGCCCCGGCACCCACCGGTGCGACCGGTGCGGTGGCGGCACTCGCCGCGCGACGGCGGGCCAGGTACGATCCGCCCACACACAGGCACAGGCTGGGAGGACATACGTTGGGGCGGCTCACCGGCGGGGACCCGTCCCTGCTGCGACGGATCAATTCCGCGGTGGTCCTCCACGCGCTGCGCGGGTCCCAGACCCCCACTCTGACCGAGCTGGTGCACAGCACCGGCCTGTCCCGGCCGACCGTCGAGGGCATCATCGAGGGGCTGACGGAGTCCCGCCTGGTGGTGGAGGCCGCGGCCGAGCCCGGCGACGCCCGTAAGCAGGGCCGGCCGGCCCGCCGCTTCCGGTTCCACGCCGAGGCCGGCCATCTGCTGGGCATCGAGATCGGCGCGCACCAGGTCCGCGCGGTGCTGTCCGACCTCAGCGGGCAGGTGCTGGGCTCGCTGGGCCATGACGTGTCGGAGTCGGCGCCCGCCGACGAACGCCTGGAGCGGGTCCGCGGCACGGTCGCCGAGCTGCTACGCAAGTGCGGAGTGGCCCGCAGCACGCTGTGGGCGGTCGGGGTCGGCAGCCCGGGCATCGTCGAGGCGGACGGCGCCGTGCGGTTGAGCACGGCGCTGCCGGGCTGGACGGGACTGCCGCTCGGGGAGCGGCTGCAGCGTTCGTTCCGCTGTCCGGTGCTGGTGGAGAACGACGCGAACGTCGCGGCCGTCGCCGAGCACTGGAAGGGCGTCGCCGTGGGAACGGACGACATGGTCTTCGTGCTGGCCGGGCTGAGCCCGGGTGCCGGGTCGCTGATCGGCGGCCGGCTGCACCGGGGCTTCGGCGGCGCGGCGGGCGAGATCGGGGCCCTGCACCTGCTGGGCCAAGAGGTGACGCCCGAGCATCTGCTGTCGACCACCGGTACGCCGCTGCATCCGCTGGACGAGACGGCCGTCGCCCGGGTCTTCGCGCTCGCGAAGCGCGGCGATTCCCAGGCGACTGAGGCCGTGGACCGGTTCCTGCGGCGGCTGGTGCACGATGTGGCGGCGCTGGTGCTCGCCCTCGACCCCGAGCTGGTCGTCATCGGCGGCTGGGCGGCCGGCCTGGACGGCGTCCTGGAGCCGCTGCGCGACCAGCTGGCGCGCTACTGCCTGCGGCCCCCCGAGGTGCGGTTGTCGGCGCTGGGCCAGGAGGCCATCGCCACCGGCGCGCTGCGGCTGGCGCTCGACCACGTCGAGGAGCAGTTGTTCGCCGTCGAGCAGACCTCGCTCGCCCGGCGCTGACCAGCCGCTGCCGCCACTCAGGCTCGGGGCTCGGGCCGGTCACCGGACCGGGAAACCACTGAGCACCGGACCACCGTCGGGCCCGGTGCTCAATCGTGCGGTGGTTCAGGACGCCTGGCGGCGTTCCTGCTGCTCGTGCGGGGTGACCTCCACCGTGCCGGAGTCACCGAAGGTGAGCCGGCAGGTGTCCGCGCGGTAGGTGGAGACCGCGATGGCGGCGACCTGGCCGGCGGCGAAGTAGCGCGTGGTCACGACGAGGACGGGGGCGCCGGGCAGCCGGTCGAGCTGTTTGGCGTCCTCGGCGCGGGCCGAGCCCAGTTCCACGGCGCGGTCCTCGCCCTCCAGGTCCAGCCGCTGCAGCTCACGCAGGACGGCGGGCGCGTGGCTCGCGGGTGAGAGCAGGCCGGGCAGTCCCGGAACGGACTCGGCGGGGACGTAGAGCAGCTCGGTGGCGACCGGCTGACCGTTCATGACGCGCTCGCGGCGGATGGTGTGCACCGGCAGACCGTCACCGCTGTCGAAGAGCCGGGCGACGGCGGCCGGGGCGACGGCCTCGGCGCAGCCGATCGTGCGCCACACGTCGGTGCCGATACCGGGCCAGGCGTTGTGGACGGGTCCGACGGCGACGCCCATGCGCGGCGGGGCGACGGTGGTGCCGACGCCGCGACGGCGCTGCAGGCGGCCCTCCAGCTCGAGCTGCTCCAGGGCCTGGCGCAGGGTGGCCCGGGCGACACCGAAACGGGCGGCGAGGTCGCGCTCGTTGGGCAGGATCTCGCCCACCGAGAACTCGGAGTCGAGCGCGTCATTGAGCACGGTCTTCAGGTGCCAGTACTTCGGCTCCTGAACCTCCTGCGTCGCCTCGAGCATCGTGGTCCCCACCCTGTCCTCACAATCGCTGGGCCCGTGCGGGCCTTGTTCAGCCTTGTTTCCGAACCACTATTTATTAAAGGTCCTTGCACTACTAGGCGACGATAGGGCGGGCCTCCCCCTTGGTCAAGACCAATCATCGATCCGGTCCGGACCAGGGGACGCCTGGTACGCATGACGTTCATGCGATGTTGACGCGGCGCTACGGGGACGACACCGCGCTACGGAACGTCGCGCTCCGCCGGGGCCGGTGAAGGTGCCTGAGCCCGTGCCGTGGGCGGCAGCACGCCGGAGAGCTTCTCCGGATTGGTGAGGAGATAGACGCGGACGATGAGTCCGTCGGCGACTTCCAGCGAGAGCACGGTGTGCGGGCGTCCGCCAGTGGTGACGAGGAGCGCTGGCGCGCCGTTGATCTCCTGGAAGACGAAGCCGGGGTCGGGCAGCGGGCTCCGGCCGATGGCGTTCAGGAAGCGGCCCACCTTGACCCGGGCGGTCTCGGCCGGGTCCGCGTCGAAACGCGGACGCCGCTCCTCGACGTGCCGGCGGCCGCGCCCGGCCGGCTGCCGTACGGCCGGCTCGGCACGGTCGAGGACGGCGGCGATCTCCGCGTAGGGGTAGCCGAATGCCTCGCGCCGGACGAACACCGCGCGTTCCAGCGGGGACAGTGACTCCAGCAGGACGAGCATCGCCAGGGAGACGGACTCCGCGAGCACTACGCGCGTCTCCGCGTCGGGCACGGTCCGTTCGAAGTCGGTGGCGACCGGCGCGGGCACCCCCCGTACGCCTCGCGCCGCGACTGCACGTGCCACAACCGGTCGATGGCGAGCCGGGACACGGTCCTGACCAGGCAGGCGCGCGGTTCGCGAACCTGGGTGCGGTCGGCCCCGGCCCAGCGCAGCCACGCCTCCTGGACGATGTCCAGGCGGGGCGGCCGGGGCCGCTGCACAATGAGGCGGGGTCGTCGTCGTGGCGGCCGTCGCAGGTAACGAAGGGGAACCGCATGCGGTACGGGGTACTGGGTACGGGCGAGGTCGGCCGGACGATCGCCGGCAAGCTCGTCGCGCTGGGGCATGAGGTGACGCTGGGCTCGCGCACGAAGGACAACGCGGCCGCGCTGGCCTGGGCGCAGGAGGCCGGCCCCGGCGGGCACAACGGCACCTTCGCGGATGCGGCGGCCTTCGGCGAAGTGGTCGTCAACGCCACCGGCGGCATGGTGTCGCTGTACGCCCTGGAGGCGGCGGGAGCGGCCAACCTCGCCGGGAAACTGCTGGTCGACGTCGCCAATCCGCTGTCGTTCGCGGACGGGGAGCTGGTGTTGGACCCGGTCGGTTCCGACAGTCTCGGCGAGCGGATCCAGCGGGCGTACCCGCAGGCCCGGGTGGTGAAGACGCTCAATACGGTCAACTCGGCGGTGATGGTGGACCCTTCGCGGGTGCCGGGTGAGCACGTGCTCTTCCTGAGCGGGGACGATGCGGCGGCGAAGGAGCAGACGGCCGCGCTGCTGGCGGAGTTCGGGTGGCCGGGCGAGCGGGTGGTGGACCTCGGCGGGATCACCTCGGCGCGCGGCACCGAGGCGTTCCTGCTGCTGTGGGTGAAGACGATGGGCGCGCTGGGGCACGCCGACTTCAACTTCGCCCTGCACCGAGCCCATTGACAGCGGCGACACAGCTATGGCCACAGCGCTGACCGCAATGTGAAGGTGATGTGAGGTTACGCGGCGGAAACCCGCGCAGCCGCTGCGGCAGGCACAATCCGTGTGCCCCGCGTCCTGCGAAACCTCGCGCGGCGCCAGAGGGCGTCACCGAGGAGTGCCATGCCAGAACCTGTCATAGAGACGGCAGCGCCGCTGTCCGCCGCCCCGCCGCCCGGCAGCCCGCTGGACCGCTATTTCCGGATCTCGGAACGCGGATCCAGCGTCGGCCGGGAGCTGCGGGGCGGCTTCGCCACGTTCTTCACGATGGCCTACATCCTCGTGCTGAACCCGATCATCCTCGGTAGTGCGACAGACAAGTTCGGGCACCATCTGTCAACCGGCCAACTGGTCACCGCCACCGCCCTGGTCGCCGCCGTCATGACGGTGATCATGGGTGTCGGCGGGAACCTGCCGCTGGCGATCGCGGCCGGGCTCGGGCTCGGCCTCAACGCCGTCGTCGCCTTCCAGATCGCGCCCCGCTGCTGGGCGCCAAGTAGCCGACGGCCGCGGCGCGGCGGCGATGAGCCGCTGCGCGCCGGCGGGAGGACGCCCCGACCGAGACGGGGGCGCCCGGTCGGGGCTGCTGGCCGGGCCGGCCGCTGTGCACCGGCCCGTATCCAGTCAACTCACGGTGCCCCATAGGAGTTCCCCCGGATTCGCCGATAACCTTCCTGACGTCATGTCTACCAACGGTCAGGAGCGCCGCATGCCCCGAACCGCCTCGCTCATCGAGGTCTCCCCCGCCGGTCTCCCGCCCGTCACCGTCGCCTACGAGCGGCGCGGCTCAGGCGAGCCGCTGGTGCTGCTGCACGGCATCGGGCACCACCTGCAGGCATGGGACCCGGTGGCCGGCCTGCTCGCCGGCGAGCGGGACGTCATCGCCGTGGATCTCCCCGGCTTCGGCCAGTCCCCCGCGCAGCACTCGTCGGTGCCCAGCGACCTGCCGACGGCCGTCGCCGCGCTCGCCGCCTTCTTCGCCGCGCTCGGGCTCGGCCGCCCCCATGTGGCCGGCAATTCCCTCGGCGGGCTCATCGCCCTGCACCTGGGACGCGAGCGGCTGGTCCGCAGTGTCACCGCGCTGTCCCCCGCCGGATTCTGGACCGAGCCGGAACGGCGCTACGCCTTCACCGTGTTGGGCGCCATGCGGCGCGGCGCCCGGCTCCTGCCGCCGCCCACCGTCGAGCGGATGTCCCGCAGCGCCGCCGGCCGCGCCGCGCTCACCAGCGCGATCTACGCCCGCCCCGGACTGCGCACACCCGAAGCGGTGGTGGCCGAGACCCGCGCCCTGCGCGAGGCCGCCGGCTTCGAGGCCACCTTGGCGGCGGGCCGCGCGGGCGTGGTCTTCGGACACGACATCCCCGATGTCCCCGTGACCATCGCCTGGGGCAGCCAGGACCGTGTCCTGCTGCGCCGCCAGGGGATCCGCGCCAAGCACACCATCCCCGGCGCCCGGCTGATCCGGCTGCCGGGCTGCGGCCATGTCCCGATGAACGACGAACCCGCGCTGGTGGCCCGGGTCATCCTGGACGGCTCCCGCCAGCGGTGACCGGCAGGGTCACCGGGTTGCGCGTTTCTCCGGCCGCGCTGTCCTCGTAGGCCGGAGGGGCTGAATTCCGGGCTGCCACGGTTCCGGAGTGCTCGCTGGGCGTGCGTCGGGCGAGCATTCCGGAGCCCACCGCGACCCCGGCCGCCACCAGCAGGCTGCCCCCCAGCCGGCCAGGACCGAAGGTGCCCACGCCCACCAGGGGCGCGGTCAGGGCCGCGGAGACCGGGATCAGCCCCGAGAACAGCGTGGCGCGCTCGGCGCCGATGCGCTGCATCCCGGCGTACCAGCACACGAAGCCGATCACGGTCGCCACGACGACCTGCCAGCCCAGCGCCACGGCCTCACTCACTTCCGGCATCCGCAGTGCGGCCCGCCCGTCGAGCAGCAGGCCGAGCAGCCCGGCCTCGGCGGTGGCCAAGCCGCAGACGCACGTCGACAGCAGTCGCGGACCCAGCGGTCCGACCAGCGGTACGGCGACCACCGCGAAGGCGACCTCACCGGCCAGCGCCGCCACGGACCAGACCAGTCCCGCGGTGTCCGTCCCGCCCCACCCCTGGACCGCGAAGGCTCCGCCCGCCACGAGCAGCGCCCCGGCCGGCACCGCGCGCTCGGGCCGTCTGCCGTTCAGCAGCGGCACCAGTACGGCCACCACGATCGGCGCGCAGCCCACCAGCACGCCGGGCACCGCGGGTTCCGCGGTGGCCTCGGCGGCGAGTATCGAGAGGTTGAAGCCGACCATGCCGGTCGCGGCCAGCACCGCGATCCGCAGCCACTGACGGCCGGTCAGCGCACGCAACCGGACGGCCGCACGCGTCGCGCCCCGGAGCGTGATCAGGGCGAGCAGGACGAAGGCGATGCCGTATCGCAGCGCCTGGCCCCCGGCGTGCGGGTAGCCAGTGAGTGCGCCATTGGCGGTGAAGGAGCCGCCGACCAGGACACAGGCGAGGGCGGCCAGGAGCGCTCCACGGCGCTGGAATGAGTTCATGGGATGACGCTATGAAGCGAATCGGTCCGGATTAAGGTCCAATCCCATGGCTGCTTCGAGGACCACTTCCGACACCGGGGCCGGCGGGACCGCCGCCTGGGAACTGCTGCTCCCCTCGGCCGCCGCTCCGGCCCGCAGCCGCGGCCGCGCGCTCCAGGCGGCGCTGCGGGACGCGGTGCGCGCGGGCCGGCTGACACCCGGCACGCAGCTGCCGTCGAGCCGGGAACTGGCCGCCGATCTGCGGGTGTCGCGGGGGCTGGTGACGGACGCCTACGCGCAGCTGACCGCCGAGGGCTATCTGAGCAGCCGGCAGGGCGCCGGGACCTGGGTGACCAGCGTGTGCGCGGGCCCCGGGGCGCCCGTCCCGGGTCCGTTCGCGGCGGACGACCGGGGCGGTCCTTCGGACTTCCGGCCCGGACTGCCGGACCTGTCGCTCTTTCCGCGCGCCGCCTGGTCGGCCGCCCACCGCCGCGTCCTGACCCGGCTTCCGCACCGGGCGTTCGGCTATCCCGACCCCCGCGGTCTGCCCGAACTGCGCGCCGCCCTCACCGATCTGCTGGCCCGCCGCCGCGGGGTCGCGGTGGACCCGGACCGGGTCGTGGTCTGCTCCGGGGTAGCCCAGGCGCACACCCTGATCGGTCTGGTCCTGCGGGACCGGGGGGAGCGCCGGGTGGCGGTGGAGGATCCCGGCAGCCCCGAGCACACGGCGCTGTTCGCGGCGGCCGGACTGGAGGCCGTCCCGGTGCCGGTCGACGGCGACGGCCTCGACCCGGCGGCGCTGGCCGCCACCGGGGTACGAGCGGCCGTGATCACGCCTGCCCACCAGTTCCCGTCCGGGGTGGCGTACACGGCGCGGCGGCGCGGCGAACTGGCCGACTGGGCCCGGGAGCGCGACGGACTGCTGATCGAGGACGACTACGACGGGGACTTCCGCTACGACCGGGCGCCGGTCGGCGCCCTCCAGGGCCTGGCCCCCGACCGGGTCGCCTACACCGGGTCGGTCAGCAAGTCGCTCGCTCCGGGCCTGCGACTGGGCTGGCTGGTGGCGCCGCCCGCCCTGGCGGCCGAGGTCGCGGCGCGCAAGCGGACCATGGATCTCGGCAATCCGGTGACCGAGCAGGCCGTGCTGGCCGAGTTCATCGTCAGCGGCCACTACGACCGGCAGCTGCGGCGCTGCCAGCGGCTCTACCGCACCCGCCGCAACGCGCTGGCGGAGGCGCTGGAGCGACGCTTTCCCGGCGCGCGGGTCAGCGGCATCGCGGCGGGGCTGCATGTGATCGTGGCCCTGCCCGCGCGGTACGGGCCCGAGCCGCGCTTCCTCACCGCGGCCGCGGCGGCGGGCGTGGCAGTGCGCCCGCTGTCCGACTACACCCGCCGCGGAACCGGCGGGGACGACGGCCGGGTACGCCTGGTCATGGGGTACGCGCACCTGTCTCCGGCGGAAATCGACCGGGCGGTACGACTGCTGCCGCAGGACGTTTGATCTCGAATCGGCAACAGTGGGTTTAAGTTCCCGATACCACCTTCTGTCGCGGTCCTCCCACTTGATAGATATGGCTCTGCGCGTTCCTGTCGGTCGATAGGCGCTCCACCCCCCTTTGGCCTTCGTCCTGTTGAGAGGTACGCCCATGCCTCCGCGCCCCCGCGCGGCGGTCCTGCCCCTGGTCGTGGTCTTCGCCGCCGGGTATCTCGCCGCCTATCTTCTGCCCACCATCGTCGGCCGCCTCGGATCCTCCCCGGGCGGGCTCGGCCTGAGCGCCACGCACGCGGGCGCTGTCGGCAGCGCCCTTCTGCTCTCCTCCGCGACTGCCGGCCTGACGCTCGCCTCTCGCGTGGACTGCGCCGGGCCCGTCCGTCTCGCCCGTGCCGGGCTCCTCCTCATGGTGGCCGGCTTCGCGCTGGCCGCCGCGACCGCCCACGTCCCGCTGGTGGTCGCCGGCTGCGTCATCGGCGGCTTCGGCTCAGGGACGGCGACCGCGGTGGCCGCCGTCGGAATCGCCGCCCGTCCTGATCCGCACCGTGCCTCGGTGCTGGGCCTGTTGACCACTTCGGCGACCGCCGGCGCACTGTACCTGGTGCTGCCGCGGCTCGGCGGCGGCCACGCGCTGCCGTTCGCCGCCATCGCCTGCGCCGCGGCGCTGGTCCTCCCCGCGGCGGGCCGGCTC
The DNA here is from genome assembly GCF_030063355.1 of Streptomyces sp. PH10-H1. Lineage (GTDB taxonomy): Bacteria > Actinomycetota > Actinomycetes > Streptomycetales > Streptomycetaceae > Actinacidiphila. The sequence continues at coordinate 10,015 of NZ_JASISZ010000036.1, read as the reverse complement.
CCGTCCGCGCCGGACCGGACCGGCTCACCACGGCGCGGCGCCCCGGGCCGGCTGCCGCACCGGCGCTCCGGCACCGTGCTGGCCGGCGCGATGCTCTGCTGGTCGATGGCGCAGAACGCCCTGTGGGGCGTGAGCGGACGCATCGGCCTCGACCGGGCCGGTCTGTCGGAAGCCGCGCTCGGCCTGGTCTTCGCCGTCGCGCTCGGCGGCGGCCGCGCCGGCTTCCCGGCTCGGCCGCGCCATCCCGGTCGGCGTGGGCACCGCGGTCATCGCCTGCTGCGTCGCGGTGAGCGCCTCGGCCGGCGGAGCCGTGCCGTTCGCCGCCGGCGAGGTGCTGTGGAACACCGTCTACCCGGTGGTGCTCTCCTACGTGATCGGCCTGGCCGCATCCCTCGACGGACAGGGCCGGTGGGCCGTGCTGGCCGGCTCGGCCTCCAATGTCGGCGTCGCATGCGGACCACTGGCCGGGACGCTGCTCTCCACCCACGTCGGCTACCCGGTCATGGGAGCGGTGCTGGCCTGCGCGCTGCTCGCCACCGCCGTGCCGCTCACCGCCGTCGCGCTGCACAGCGGCGGCCGCGTGCTGCTGCCCGGTGCCATACGCCGACGCGGCGGAGCGGCGGCCGCGGCTGTCGCGGGCGCGGCCGGCGCCCCGGCGGGTGCGGTCCCCGAACTGGGCGGCACCGAACTGGTCGTGACCGCCATCGAGGTCGGCCCGCCGCCGGGCGACGCGACCGCGCCCGTGCACGATCCCCTGCCGGAACCGGCGCCCGGGCCGGAGCCCTTGCCCCAGCCGGAACCGTTGTCGGAGCCGGTGCTTCACGGGGAACAAGCCGCGCTCGTCACAGCGTGAGGTAGTCGAAGGACTCCCCGCGCCCGAGCGGGAACACGTCACCGATGCGGAGGCCGCGTGTGGGCAGTTTCCCGGCGATCCCGGCATCGCTCAGCGGCGGGCCGAGAGGCGCCTCGGCGTGGCCCCGGTCGTCCTGGTGCCAGGTGCCCCTTCGGTGACAAGCCGGACCCGGACGAGGGTGCCGGCCGCCACGTAGACCATCGCCCTGACGAAACGCCGCCGGGCCGAGGCGATCGGCCACCACTTGCGGTCGGCCTCCAACTGCCACCTCTCACCGAGCGCGGCCTCGAGCGCCCGCCGGTCCACGGGCCCGCCCGCGGAGGGGAGGAACGCTTCCAGCCCGGACGCGTCGGCCAGTAGCGCCGGCGATAGCGTCTGCACCATGTCCTCGCAGCGCTCCGCCCCCTTCACGTACGCGGAGGTGGGTGCGACCCGGCACATCGCCGGGTCGCCGCCTCCCGGCTACCACTACTTCCGGGTCCGCACCCGGCTGGGCAGCGGTCCCCGGCTGGTGGAGACGGCAGGGCGTGCGGTCCTGGAGTGGCGGATGCACCGTGCCATGGGCGTGACGATGGACGCGACCGCGCCGGAGGCCGCGCCCGGGGTTCGGGTCGTGGTCGGCCTGGGCATCGGACGGCTGCGGCTCCGGGCGCCCTGCGAGGTGGTGTGGACCGTACGGGACGAGGAGCGGACCGGTTTCGCGTACGGGACCCTGGCCGGCCACCCGGAGTGCGGCGAGGAGTCCTTCATCGTCGAACGCCTGCCGGACGGTTCGGCGTGGCTGAGCGTGACGGCGTTCAGCCGGTCGGCGAGCTGGTACATGCGCGCGTCGGGTCCGCTGGGCCGCGCCCTGCAACGGGCCTACGCGCGCAGGTGCGGCCGCGTGCTGCGGCGGCTGGCGGGCGGTGACCGACGACCGTCAGCGGCCGGCGGGCGGCAAACCAGTTGAAAGCGCAAATTAACCACCAGGAACCACCCTTAACCCACCGGTCATAGAACGTTCGTGATCACGCAACACGCGTTCGACATGGTGTTCTCATGCCTCAGTTGACTCCTGCGAAGAACCGTTCCCGCCGCCACCACTGGCGGCACGACCTGGTCGAACTCGCCGCGCTGTTCACTGCGTTGGCCACCGCCGACCTGCTGGCCAATCTGGTGGCGCACGGCCCGGACGGGCCCGTGCTGCTGGTCGCCTCGGCCGCCGCACTGCTGGCGACGGCCGGATTCCACACATGGTGGGCACGCCGCCACAGCCATTCGCCTCCCGGCCCGGCCCCCGCGGCCGGCGCGACAGAGCCGGGCACGGCGGCCCTGTGGCGGATGCGCACCACCGTGCGGGACACCCCCGGGAGCCTCGGTGCGGTATGCATGGCACTGGCCGACGCGGGCGTCGCCATCCTGACGCTGCAGACGCATCCGCTGGCCGACGGCACGGTGGACGAGTTCCTGCTGCGGGCACCCGCCTCGGTGCCGGCCACCGCGCTGGCCGAGGCCGTCAGGGCGGCCGGCGGACGCGACACCTGGACGGAGCGTGCCGACGCCCACGATCTGGTGGACACCCCCACCCGGATGCTGACGCTCGCCACCCGCACCGCCCTGGACGCCGCGGAGCTGCCGCTCGCCCTGCGCCAGCTCTTCGGCCGGTGCACGATCCGCTCGGTCCCGGCCGCCAAGGACGGCTCGGCGCCGCCGGAGGACTCCCTGACGGACACGGTGATGCGGCTGCGCGACCCGTCCAGCGGCACGATCACCGTCGAGCGGGCCTATCTGCCGTTCACCCCGACCGAGTTCGCCCGCGCCCGCGCGCTGGTGGAGCTCGACGCGCGGCTGGGCGTGCGGATGCCCGACAGCAAGGACGTGCTGACGCTGCCGGAGGGCAACGAGATCACGATCCGCCGGGCAGGACCCGAGGATCTGCCCGCCGCCCGCGCCATGCACGAGCGCTGCTCCCCCGCGACCCTCGCGCAGCGCTACCACGGCCCGGTTCCCGACGCGGACCGCTATCTGACCCATCTGCTCAGCCCGCGCTTCGGCCGGACGCTGGCCGTCGAGACGGCGTCGGGCCGGCTGGTCGCGCTCGCGCACCTGCTGTGGGACGGGGACGAGAACGAGGTCGCCCTGCTGGTCGAGGACGACTGGCAGCGGCGCGGCATCGGGACGGAACTGCTGCGCAAGCTCGTCGGCCTCGCCGTCGAGGCGGGCCGGGGCAGCGTCTACGCCGTCACCCAGGCGACCAACACCGGCATGGTGGCGACCATGCGCGATCTGGGACTCCCGCTGGACTACCAGGTCGAGGACGGCACGCTGGTCATCACCGCGTCGCTGTCGGCGTCGGAAGTGCCCTCCCCGGCCGTGGTCACGAGCCGGAAGTGACCGCAGGGGTGCGGGCCGCGGCCCGCAGCGCCCCGTCGAGGTCGTGCCACAGGTCCTCGACGTCCTCCAGCCCGACCGACATCCGCAGCAGCCGGTCGCTGACTCCCGCCGACCGGCGGTCCCGCTCGTCCACGATGCGGTGGCTGATCGAGGCGGGGTGCTGGATGAGGGTGTCGACACTGCCGAGGCTGACGGCCGGGGTGATCAGCCGTACCGCGGCGATCACCTCGTGCGGGTCGCCGCACACCTCGAACGCGACCATGGCCCCGCCGATCCGCGGGTAGTGGACCGCCGCCACCCGCGGATCGTCGGCCAGCCGCCCGGCGAGCAGCGCGGCGCTCTGCGAGGCCGCCCGCATCCGCACCGGCAGCGTCGACAGTCCCCTCAGCAGCAGATAGCCGGCCAGCGGATGCAGCACGCCGCCGGTGGCGAACCGGACCTGGCGCAGCCGCCGGGCGAACTCCTCGTCGCAGGCCACCACCCCGCCGAGCACATCGCCGTGACCGCCGAGGTACTTCGTCGCACTGTGCAGCACAACGCTCGCGCCCAGTTGGACGGGGCGCTGCAGGACGGGCGTGGCGAAGGTGTTGTCCGCGAGCAGCGGCACCGTCCCGCAGGCGTGCGCGATCGCGCGCAGGTCGAGTTCGGCCAGGGTGGGATTGGCGGGGGTCTCGACCAGTACCAGACCGGTGTCGGGCCGGATCGCGGCGGCGATGCCCGCCGGGTCCACCCAGGTCACCTCGGTGCCCAGCAGCCCGCCGGACAGCAGATGGTCGCTGCACCCGTACAGCGGGCGCACCGCGACGACATGGCGCAGCCCCAGGGAGCCGCGCGCCAGCAGGCAGGCACTCAGCGCCGCCATGCCGCTGGCGACGGCGACCGCGTCCTGGGTGCCTTCCAGCCGGGCCAGCGCGGTCTCGAAACGGCTGACGGTCGGATTGTCCAGCCGGCCGTAGACGGGCGGGCCCTCCAGCCGGGCGCCGGTGGCCGCGAACGCGTCGAGCCGGGCGGCCTCACCGCGGCTGTCGTACGACGGATAGGTGGTGGACAGGTCCAGGGGCACGGCATGCACACCGAGTCCCGCGAGGTCTTCGCGGCCGGCGTGCACCGCTTCGGTGGCCAATGAGCGGGGCGTTATCACAGCTGGGTTCTCCATGCCCCGATCCTGAATAATCAGCGGTCATGTTCGATTGCCTCCCGTGTTACATTCGGCCGATGACCGATTCCATCATCCTGGATCCGATCGATCTCGACATTCTCCGCCTTCTGCAGAACGATTCCCGGACCACCAATCGCGACCTCGCGGCGGCGGTCGGCGTCGCCCCGTCCACCTGCCTGGACCGGGTGGCACGGCTGCGCCGCACCGGAGTGATCCTCGGGCACGAGCTGCGGCTGGATCCGGCCAAGCTCGGGCGCGGTCTGGAGGCCCTGCTGTCGGTGCAGGTACGGCCGCACCGAAGGGAACTGATCAGCCCGTTCGTCGCACGGATCCGCTCCCTCCCCGAGTCGCGGGCGCTGTTCCACCTCACCGGACCTGACGACTACCTCGTCCATGTCGCGGTGACCGGTACCGCCGACCTGCAGCGGCTGGTGATCGACGAGTTCACCTCCCGCCCCGAGGTCGCCCGGGTGGAGACCCGGCTGATCTTCCAGCAATGGGACTGCGGCCCCCTGCTGCCTCCCATGTCAGGCACGTAACCAGTAAGAATGATGACGCGGCGGCCCATCCGTACGAGGATGGCCGCATGTCCAATTTCACCAGCAGCCCCCTGCCCCGCGAGGTCGCCGACACCTACGTCGACCACCTCATCGAACTCGACCCGATCATGGGTACCTACCTCGGCCTGGCGCAGTGCAATGCCCTTCTGCCGGACTTCTCCCCCGCCGGAACGCGGGCGCTCGCCGACCTGGCCCGCGCCACCCTCGACCGGCTGACGGAGGCCGAGGCGAGGCCGGGCGCGGACAGTGAAGCGGAGCGGCGCTGCGCCCGGTTGCTGCGGGAGCGCCTCAACGCCGAACTCGCCGTGCACGAGGCGTCCGAAGGGCTGCGCGTGGTCAGCAACATCCATTCGCCCCTGCATGTGGTGCGCGAGGTCTTCACCGTCACTCCGGCCGAGACCACCGAGGACTGGACCGCGATCGCCGCCCGGCTGCGTGCCGTCCCGGCGGCGCTGGAGAGCTATCGCGCCTCGCTCGCCGAGGGCATCGACCGCAAGCTGCCCGCCGGTCCCCTCCAAGTGACGACCGTCATCGGCCAGATGGCGGAGTGGATCGGCACCCACAGCAGCTGGTTCGCGGACTTCACCGCGGGCGGCCCCGAGGAGCTGCGCGGCGAGCTCGACGCCGCGGCCGCCACGGCCACCGACGCCGTCACCCAACTGCGCGACTGGCTGCGTGACAGCTACGCGCCGAGCGTCGAGGGCGCCCCCGAAACCGTCGGCCGCGAGCGCTACGCCCGCTGGTCGCGGTACTGGAACGGCACCGACCTCGACCTCGACGAGGCCTACGCCTACGGCTGGTCCGAATACCACCGCATCCACGGCGAGATGAAGACCGAAGCCGCCAAGATCCTGCCCGGCGCGACCCCTTGGGAGGCGCTGTCGCACCTGGACAAGCACGGCACCCACATCGAAGGGGTCGAGGAGGTCAGGAGCTGGCTCCAGGCGCTGATGGACGAGGCCATCGAGGCCCTGGACGGCACCCACTTCGAACTGGCCGACCGTGTCAAGCGCGTCGAGTCGCGGATCGCCCCGCCCGGCGGCGCCGCGGCCCCCTACTACCTGCAGCCGTCGGAGGACTTCTCCCGTCCCGGCACCACCTGGCTGCCGACGATGGGCAAGACCAGCTTCCCCGTCTACGACCTGGTCTCCACCTGGTACCACGAGGGCGTGCCCGGCCATCATCTGCAGCTCGCGCAGTGGGCACATGTGGCCGACACCCTGTCGCGCTACCAGGCGACCGTCGGCATGGTCAGCGCCAACGCCGAGGGCTGGGCGCTGTACGCCGAGCGGCTCATGGACGAACTGGGCTTCCTCACCGATCCCGAGCGCCGGCTGGGCTACCTCGACGCGCAGATGATGAGGTCGACCCGGATCATCGTCGACATCGGCATGCACCTGGAGCTGGAGATCCCCGCCGACTCCCCCTTCCACCCCGGCGAGCGCTGGACGCCGGAGCTGGGCCGGGAGTTCTTCGGCATGCACAGCGGCCGCCCCGCCGACTTCGTCGACAGCGAGCTGATCCGCTACCTGGGCATGCCCGGCCAGGCCATCGGCTACAAGCTCGGCGAGCGCGCCTGGCTGACCGGCCGTGAGGCCGCCCGCAAGGCCCACGGCGAAGCCTTCGACGCCAAGGCCTGGCACATGGCCGCCCTCTCCCAGGGCTCCCTCGGCCTCGACGACCTGGTCACCGAACTCTCCGCCCTGTAGCACTTCCCGGCGGCCGGGCCCCGGGGCCCGGCCGCCATGCGGGTTCGCGGGCCCGCGGGCCACCCGATGCTTTCGCGCACCGGGGCCGGTCTAGGCTGCCCGTATGGGGGCCACCATCATCTTCTGCATCTTCTGCGCGGATCCGCTGAATCCGCGGCGTCCCGACCCGCACTTCGCACTCGAGGCGCAGGCCGCGCGTGACCTGGGCATCACGGTCGCGCTGCTCGACCACGACGCGCTGCTCGCCGGGGATCCGGCGGCCGTCGTCGGCCGGGTCCCGCGCGGCGCGGGACCCGCCTGGTACCGCGGCTGGATGATCCCCGGAACCGGACCGCGTACGGCCGCTGGTGGCCGCGCTCGGCTGCCGGTTCGTCACGACCGATCTGGCGTTGCGGACCGATGGGCGGTGGCGGGTGGTCGAGGTTGGGGACGGGCAGGTCAGCGACCTGCCGCAGGGGACGGACCCGGCCGGGCTGATCAGGGAACTCAGCTCCGGCTGAGGTCCGCGGGAGGTATTCTGCAGCTCCTTTGCCTTCTTCGACAGGACGGTTCCGATCCATGACCCTGCGTGTCTCCCACGACGACGACGGCCGGCTGGTGCTCGACTCCGGGCGGGTGACGCTGCGCGAGCAACTGCCCGCCGACTGCGCGCTGCTGGCCGAGGGCAAGCCCGCCGAGCTCGTCTGGATCGACGGCATACCCGGTGAGGGCACGATCGGCGCCGCCGGGATGACCGTCACGGCGGGCGTGGCGGGGATGTACCGGCCCGGGTGGGGAGTGTTCGCGATACAGCGGTCCGAGGACGGGGTCGCGCTCGGCGGCATCGGCTTCCACGGGCCGCCCTCCGAGGGCGTGGCCGAGATCGGCTACGACCTGTCGGTGTCCGCCCGGGGCGCCGGCTGGGCCACCGACGCGCTCCGGGTACTGGTGGAGTGGGCGCTCGGCCGGCCCGGCGTCCGGACCCTCCTGGCGACCACCGACCCGGAGAACCTCCCGTCCCAGCGGGTGCTGGAACGGGCGGGCTTCACCCGCGTCGCGGACCGCGGGGAACTGCGCGCCTTCGAACTGGCCGGCCCGACGGCCTGAGTCCCCCGGTACCGGCCGCAACCCCCTCTGCCGTCGGATCCGTTCAGCAGCCGCAGTCGTCGGCGCCGACCGGAGCGGTGAGCAGGTCCGCGTCGCGCTGCTCGGTGCCCTCGAAGGTCTCGAAGGCGAAGCCCTCACGGATCCAGTACTCCATACCGCCGAGCATCTCCTTGACCTGGTAGCCCAGTCCGGCCAGGGCGTACGCGGCGCGGGTCGCGCCGTTGCAGCCGGGGCCCCAGCAGTACACGACCACCGGGACCTCACGGTCCAGGAATTCCGCGGCGAGCTGCGGGATCTGGGCGGTCGGCAGGTGCACCGCGCCGGGCACATGGCCCTGGTCCCACGATTCGGTGCTACGCGAGTCGACCACGACGAACCCGGGGTTCTCGGCCTGCAGACCGGCCGCGACGTCGGAGACATCGGCGTGGAAGGCGAGGCTGGCGCCGAAGTAGGCGGCCGCCGCCGCGGGCGTGGCCGGCGGGACGCGGAGGACGGGGTTCTCAGAAACGATCATCTTTGTCATGGCTGGAAATCTACGGAACCCGGTCCCGGCCCGGAAGTGAGATTCCCCGGCGATCTTCTTGCCCGGCCGGGTTTTCCCCTGCTATTCATCAGTCATGGCCACTGAATCCCTCGACACAACCGACTGGCGCATCCTGGAAGCCCTGCAGCACGACGGCCGGGCCAGTTACGCCGACCTGGCACGTGCCGTCTCCATGTCGCCCAGCGCCGTCACCGAGCGGGTCCGCCGCCTGGAGGAGACCGGAGTGATCACCGGCTATTCCGCGGTCATCGACCACGACCGGATCGGCCTGCCGATCCTGGCCCTGGTGCGGCTGCGCTATCCGACCGGCAACTACAAGCCGTTCCACGACCTGCTGGCGTCGACGCCCGAGATCCTGGAGGCGCACCACGTCACGGGCGACGACTGCTTCGTGATGAAGGTGGCGGCCCGCTCGATGCGGCACCTGGAGGAGACCGCAGGCCGGATCTCGGGCCTGGGCTCGGTCACCACCAGTGTCGTCTACTCCTCCCCGCTGTCCCGCCGCCCGCTCACTTTGTGACGCGGGCGCCGCCGCCCTGCGCCACCGTGGAGCCCGACTGTCCCTTCACGACCCGCAACTGCGCAGGGATCCGCTGCCGCAGGTCGGCGACATGGCTGACGATGCCGACGGCGCGGTCCCGTTCCCGCAGGGCGTCCAGCACGTCGAGGACCTCGTCCAGGGTCTGCTCGTCGAGGCTGCCGAAGCCCTCGTCGATGAAGAGCGTGTCCAGGCGCGTGCCGCCCGCCTCGTCGGTGACCACATCCGCGAGGCCGAGCGCCAGCGCCAGCGAGGCGGAGAACGTCTCGCCGCCCGACAGCGTCGCGGTGTCCCGCTCGGTGCCCGTCCAGGCGTCGACGGCCATCAGACCGAGACCGGACCGGGAGCGGCCCGCCGACCTGGCGTCGCTGTGGACGAGGGTGTACCGGCCCGACGACATGCGCTGCAGCCGGACGCTGGCGGCCGCGGCGACCTGCTCGAGACGGGCGGCCAGGACGTACGTCTCCAGCTCCATCTTCAGCTGGTTCTCGGTGGAGGTGCCGGCCGACAGGTCCGCCAGCCGCCGGATGCGGGCGTACTCGGCGCGGGCCGGGGCGAGTTCGGCGGCCTTCGCGGCGACCTGCGCCCCCAGCCGGTCGAGGTCGGCGCTACGGGTTCCGGCCGCGGCGTGCGCGGCAGCGGCCTCGCGCAGCCGGCCCGTCGTGGCGTCGACGGCCGCCCGCGCCCGCGCGGGATCGGCGGGCGGCAGGGCGGCGGCCGCCGCGAGTCCCGGCCCGGCCAGGTCGGCGGCGACCGCCGCCTCCTCGTCACGCCATTGCGCCACGAGGCGCTCCAGGCGCAGCCGCCGGTCGGGCGCGTACAGCGCGCGGGCCGCGTCCCCGGGGGTGTCGAAGCCCGCGCGGAACGCGGCGTCGGACAGCGCCGCGTCGGCCTCCTTCAGGCGCTGGGCGCCGTCGTGCTCCCGGTCGACGGCCTGCGCGGCCGTGGCCAGCAGCCCCACCCGCCAGGTCAGTTGCGCCCTGCGGTCGGCCACGGTGACGAAGGTGCCGCGCGCCCGCCGCAGCTGCCCGCCGAGCCGCTCGTACTGCTCGTCGAGTTCCTCGCGCCGCGAGGTTCTGGCGGCGGCGCGGCTGAGCGCCTCGTGCCGCTGGACGGTGCGGCGGTCGCGTTCCCGCTCGGCGAGGCCGAGCGCCTCGCGGGCGGCGTGGGTGTCGGCAGCGGCGCGCCCGGTG
>NZ_JASISZ010000035.1 GCF_030063355.1 Streptomyces sp. PH10-H1 | reverse complement strand
TCGGCCTTCCAGGCGCTGATCACGGGCTCGACCAACTTCCACTGCTCGTCGGTGAGATCACTCGGGTACGGATTGCGACCACTCATCCCGCCACCCAAGCGAACCCCGAACGCCTGACCGGCAGAGACGCCCCAACGCCACCCCATCGAGCGACACCAAACCCGGCATTACAGTGCGAACCGCACTCTGACAACTGGGCGGACGCGGTAGCGGTTAGGGCCGGTCAGCCGGGGCTGGGGTACGTGCGCAGATCGGTGGTGTCGATGGCCCAGGGGCCGAGGGTGACCGGCTCGCCGAAGGTGTAGTCGTGGCGGGCTCGGTAGCCGGGGCCGTCGGGGCCGGGGCCGGGGTGGGAGAAGACGGCGATTGCGCCCTTGTGGGGGTCGACGAGGAGGTAGAGCTCGATGCCCATGGCCGCGTAGTCCTGGACCTTCTCGATGTAGTCCGTGGAGCGGCTCGAGGGGGAGACCACCTCGGCGACCAGGGCGATGTCGCGGGGGTGGAAGGGATCCATCGTGTCCTCGTCGAAGACCGTGTTGGGGACGACGATCAGGTCGGGGCGGCGCAGCGTGCCGAGGGAGGCGTCGTCGATCTCACCGCCGGTGTGGGAGACGAGGGCGGGGTCGAGCTGTTGGTCGAGTTGCTGGCGGATGCGTAGGGCGATGAACTCGTGCTGCCTGGGCGTGGACACGGTGAAGATGATTTCGGTGCCGCTGATCTCGTAGCCGCGCACGTTGTCGGCGGCGTGATGGGCGAGACCCTCGGCGGTGGCACGGAGGCGCGCGTAGTCCATGCGGGAATTCTTCTACAGGCCGCCCGGCCGGCCGCAGTGTTCGCTGTACGTGGCGGGCGCGCCGCACCAACACGGTGCGGCGTGGGGTGGGGGCCAGGGGGTGGCGTGGCCTCGGGCGGCTAGGGAGGTGGCGTAGGCGGCGGGGAGGGAGGGGGTGGACGGGGGGAGGGACTGGGCGCGGGCGTAGGCCTCGTAGGTGGGGAGGGTGGCGGTGACGACGCCGAGGTAGGGGGCGCCGGTTGCGGAGAGGGCGTGGAGGGACTCTTCGACGGTGCGGAGGTGGTCGGGGTAGCTGCCGTAGTCGGCGGCGAAGGAGGGGTAGCGGGTGAGGAGGGCGGTGAGCTCGGCGTCGGGCCAGTGGAGGACGGCCAGGGGGTAGGGGCGGGAGAGGGCGGCGCGGTGGTCGGCGAGTTCGGTGCGGAGGCGTTCGATCTCGCGGCGGACCTCGGCGGGGTCGTCGGAGCCCAGGGACCAGAGGCGTTTGGGGTCGTGGAGCTCGTCGAGCGGGACCGGGGCGCTGTGGACGTAGTCGGCGAGGTGGTCGCGGTCGTCGTGGGACTCGCCGAGGAGCCGGCGGACGCGGTGCCGGGTGATGAGGATCCTGCGGGCCTCGTAGGTGACTTCGTCGGGGGTGAGGAAGTGATCCGTGGCGTCCTCGAACCATGCGGCGGCGGCCGGCAGGTCGTCGTGGACCTCGAATGTCTCGCCGATGATCTGCCAGGGCGGGAGGGTGGCCGGGGCCTGGGCGCGTACCGCGTCGGCGAGGGTGCGGGCTTGTGCTTCCGCGCCGGTGTCCCACAGGGCTGATGCCTTGAGCGCCTGGACCAGGGCGGGGTCCGAGCAGGAGGCGTTGAGGAGTTCGTCGTAGAGGGGGAGCGCCTCGGCGGGGCGCTCGGCGAGGATCCATTGCGCCGCGGCGGCGAGGAGCAGCTCCTCGTGATCGTCGGGGTGCTGGGGGATTTCGCGTAGGAGTCGCTCGGCCTCGGCGGCGTGCTCGCCCTGCTCGGACATGCTGGACATGCTTGGACGCTACTGCGATGTGCCGCTGCGGACCAGGGTGCGGACCGGCGTGTGGATCAGGGTGTGGGCCAGGGCGTGGGGCGCGGTCAGTGCGGCCATTGTGCTGCTTCGCGCTTGATCACCAGCCGATTCGGGTGAGGCGGGGACGCGCTCTTGACTCCCGGCCCTTCCTTGGGGGACGGTCGTGCAACCTGGCGCAACCCGCTCGACATGGGAGGACACCATGCAGCTACGGTTCATCGCGAAGGATCCGGAGTCGGGGAAGGACGGTTGTCCGTCGGTTTTCGTCGACGAGGACAACGCTGACCTGGTACTCCAGGGGCTGAAGGCCGACGCGCAGACCCACGCGGGCTGCTTGACCGTTGGTCCGATTCCCGGACACGAGGCGGTCATTCGGATTCCGGCCCGGATGGTGCCGACGTTGAGGGAGGCGTGCGATGCCGCAGAGCGTGCCCAGCTTCATTGACATGCTGGCCGACTGCAGCCAGTCGGCCGTTCATCTGGAGATGCGCGACGCGTACGCGATCGGTGACGAGGCGGACGAGTTCACAGCGTGGCAGCAAGGGCACCGGAGCGACTGGGATGACCGGGCGGCGTGGTGGCACCCGTTCTATCAGGGCGTGGCCGACGCCGTGGCGCGTGGTGTCGTGGTGCGCCGTGCCCGTGTCGTCTCCGAGCCGGTGACCGAGTACATCCGGTACGAGCACTACATCACCCACGCGAATGTGGTGGCTGGGGAGCAGGTCCGATGGCTCCCGCGCTGCCGGGCGACCGACATCGCCTTCCCGGGCAACGACTTCTGGCTTTTCGACGGACGGCTCGTCCGCGTCAATCACTTCAACGGTGACGGGGTCATGGTGGACCAGGAGGTGACGGAGGACCCGTCCGTCGTGAAGCTGTGCGGCTCGGCCTTCGAAGCAGTGTGGGAACGGGCTGTCCCGCACGAGGAATTCCAGGTCTGACCGAACGGATCACCGGGTAGCCAGTCATGCCCTCATCACCATCCTCCAGCGCCCAGGCGGGCCGCGAAGCTGTCGCAGCGCGACTGAAGGAGATGCGGCTGGATGCCGGACTGACTGGGCTTGATCTGGCTACCCGGTGCGGCTGGCACAAGGCGAAGTCCTCGCGGATCGAGAACGCGAAGACCCCGCCCTCCGACGCGGATATCCGCACGTGGTGTCATGCCTGCGGCACGGAGGACCAAGTCGCCGACCTTATCGCCGCGTCCCGCACCGCCGAGTCGATGTATGTGGAGTGGAGACGCAAGCAGCGCACCGGTCTGCGTCGCCTCCAGGAGTCGTACATCCCGCTCTATGAGCGGACCCGGCTCTTTCGCGTCTACTCCTCGGACGTCGTGCCTGGCTTCCTTCAGACGCCTGGCTATGCGACCGCGCTGCTTTCCTCGATCACGGAGTTCCGGGGCATCCCCAACGATGTCGCGGCTGCGGTCGAGGCCCGGATGGCCCGCTCGCACGTCATCCGTGATGGAGACCGGTGCTTCGTGCTGCTCGTGGAGGAATCGGTCCTGCGGTACCGCATAGGTGACCACGCGACCATGGCCAGCCAGCTCGGTCATCTGCTGTCTGTGATGTCGCTGCCTTCGGTGTCTTTCGGTGTCATCCCTTTCACCACTGCCCGTCGCATGTGGCCGCTGGAAGCCTGCTACATCTACGACGACCGGATCGTTCAAGTGGAGTTGCTGGCCGCGGATGTGACCGTGCGCGCCCCGAGCGAGGTCGGGATGTATCTGAAGGCGTTCACCGAGCTGCAGCAGCTCGCCGTCTACGGTGCGAAGGCGCGGGCATTGATCACGTCTGCGATAGACGCACTCGGCTGAATTCGCGCAACCTCGTGCAACTTCATTGAGTCCCAACTGCGTTGTTCCGTAGCGTCTTTGGCATGACGAATGGTCAGGCTACTGGCCGGAGGACGTCATGTATCTCTCAACGCACGGTCCCCAGACCACTCCCGCGCCTTCTCCATTGGCGGGAGACGACGGGTGCGTTCGCATCCGCCGAGGAACCGATCAGACGGAGGTCTTCAGATGAATCCAGCAAAGCCCCAGGCCAAGGACGCCAGTGTCCCCGCTGTCACTCCTGAGTCCGTGCGGACGCTCCAGCGGCGCGTGAAGGCGTTCGCCGCGACCGGCACCATCAACAACTCGCCGGTGACCTACCACCGGTAGCCACCACGCGGAGGGGGACACCACGACGTCCCGGTGTCCCCCTCCGCTCGCCGTCTCGCACCATTCGCGACCGCGCAGAGGAGATCGTCATGGCCGCTTCCACTCACCTGGAGCTGACGTTCCTGGGCCACCAGACCTGGCACATCACCGATGGCCAGTCCACCGTTCTGCTCGACCCGTTCTCCCGCAAGTTCGGCTACCAGCCGAATGGTGTGCACCGCGTCGCCGTTGGCACCGTCGTCGTGGACGCGCATGAAGAAGTCCTCGGACAAGCCAACTGGCACACCCACGCCCATCCCGTTCCCGTCAAGATTGCCGGGGTGCCTACCTGCATTGCTTGCTTCCGCTGAGGGGCAGCACCGCGCGCGCTCGGTCGAACGCGCCAACTCCGACAACTCCAGCGTTCCCCCCCAACGGGCGATTCTCGCGCCCGGTGAACTCGCGACGCCGCTGCCTCAGGCTTCAGCAGAGCAGGTCCGAAGGGTTCACTCTCCGCAGATGCCTCTGCCCAGGCAACGCGGTCCAGCGACTGCCTCCAGGAACCTCTGCATCGCGGAGAAGCCGATGCGTCAGATGTTCTGGCTGCCGTACGGGGGCTGCTGTGGGCCGTAAGTCTGGCCGTAGTGCTGCTGGCCGTACTGGCGTTGCGGATACGGCCCGTACGGCTGCTGCTGCCACTGGCCCCACGCGGGCGGTACCGGCGGGCGGGTCGTCCAGGCGGCGTGGGTGAGGGCGGGCTGGGCGACGGCCTTGCGCTGCCAGAGGTGGTGGAGGAGTTCCTGTTCGCGGGCCACGAAGTCCGGTCCCGCGGTGCCGCGGGCGGCGGCGGCGCGGAGGAAGGCGAGGTGGGTCGCGAAGGCGATGTACTCGCGTACGGTACGGGCCGCCTCGTCGCCGTGGGCGCGGCGGGCGGCGGTACGGGCCAGGCTGCGGGCCTTCATCGAGGCGAGGGCGACCGGCTCCGGTGGGGTCAGCCAGCCGGCCATCGCGTAGACCGGCAGCTGGGTGCGGATGGTTTTCAGCTCGGTCGAGCGGGACCAGATGGCGAGCCACACCACGAGCGCGAACACCGGGATCATGATGGCGCCGTACATCGCGAGGAAGCCGAGCGGATCGAGCGAGGCCGAGCTGTTCCAGACGCCGTGCAGGACCATCGCGAGCAGCCAGCCGCCGAGCGGGGCGAGCCAGCGCCGGAGCCGGCCGGGGCGGGTCATGGCGGCGATGGCGAAGCCGGTGCCCGTCATCGCGGTGAAGAGCGGATGGGCGAACGGCGTCATCACGACGCGGACGAAGAACGTCGCCGCGGTGGAGGACTGCAGCCCGCTGGAACCGTAGGCCTGGTCCTCGCCGAAGGCCGAGCCGAGATACAGGATGTTCTCCGTGAAGGCGAAGCCGGTGGCGGTGAGGCCGGCCACGACGATGCCGTCGACGATGCTCTCGAAATGGCGTCGCCGGAAGAGGAACAGCAGCAGGATCGCGGCGCCCTTCGCGGTCTCCTCGACGAGCGGCGCGACAAACGTCGCACCCCAGCTGTCGCTCTGCGACGGGGTCGCGGTGAAGGTCGTCGCGAGAAGCTCGGTGGCGTACTCGTTGGCCAGTATCGCGACGAGGGTCGCGGCGCACGCGCCCCAGGTGAACGCGAAGACCATGTTCTTCCACGGACTCGGCTCGACCCGGTCGAGCCAGAGGAACGCCCAGATCAGCAGGGGTACGGGCAGTATCGACAGGGCGAGGCCGACGAGGAAGCCCTCGGTGCCTATCTGCTGGCGCACGAGCGCGAGGATGATCACGCCGCACAGCGCGAGCAGAGTGAAGAGCGCGCCCGCGCGCACCGCCTTGCTCTCCCAGAAGGCGTGGCGCGGTTTGTAGTGCCACTGCGCGGGGGCGGTGGGGAAAGTGGTGAAGTCGGGCGCCTGCTGAGCGTGGTCTGGGTACTCGGGGACCGGGTGGTTCGAGGAGTCGGGCGAAGGCGAGTACGAGGACACCAGTCGACAGTACGGGGGGAGGCCGGGTGTGCGCGATGCCCTTCCCATTACGTCTTCGGCGCGGTCTCTCGCAAGGTCCCGGCGAGCGGTCCGATCCGGCCGCTCCGGATTCCGCTTACGGTCCGGCGGGGCCTAGCGGCGGGTGAAGAGCAGGTCGTGGACGACGTGGTCCTTGGCCAGTCCCTGCCGCTCGAACTTGGTCATGGGGCGGAAATCGGGGCGTGGGGCGTAGCTGTCGCCGTACTGGTTGGCGAAATCCGGACTGGCGCAGAGCACCTCGAGCATCTGTTCCGCATACGGTTCCCAGTCGGTCGCGCAGTGCAGGGTCGCACCGGGGCGCAGGAGCGGAGCGACCAGGGCCAGGAACGCGGGCTGGATCATCCGGCGCTTGTGGTGCTTGGCCTTGGGCCACGGGTCCGGGAAGTAGATCCGCAGGCCCGAGAGGGACTCGGGCGGGAGCATGTCGCGGAGCAGGACGATCGCGTCGCCGTTGGCGACCCGGACGTTCGTCAGGCCGTACTGGTCGGCCAGATTGAGCAGATTGCCCTGGCCGGGGGTGTGCACGTCAACGGCCAGAATGCCGGTGGCCGGGTCGTCGGCCGCCATCCGCGCGGTGGCGTCGCCCATCCCGAAGCCGATCTCGAGGACGACGGGGAGGCTCGGGTCGCCGAAGAGCTTCGCGAGGCTGAGGGGGGTGCCGTCCAGCTCCACGCCCCACTCCGCCCAGTGCCGCTCCAGGGCGGCGGCCTGCGCGTCGGTCACCCGGCCGCGGCGGGCGTGGAACGTGCGGATCCGGTGTTCCTCGCGGGAGCCGGCCGGGTCCGGGGCCGGGCCGTCAGGGAACTTCGCGGGCCGGGGTGAGGGCCGGGAGCTCGCCCTGGGCTGGGCGTTAGCGGCGGGCTCAGTGACGACGGTCACGGGCGCGGCGACGGCAGTTGCAGGCGTGGCGACGGCAGCCGTCGGCGCCGCGGGGGTGCTGGGGGGAGTGGGGGAGCTAGACACGATGGGAGTAATTCTACGGGTGGGTGACGGCGCCCCCGGCCGGTGCGTGGGCGCTGCGTATCGGCCCGCATCGGCCGCGCGTAGGCCTGTGCATCGGCCGCGCGTGGGCCTGCGCATCGGTCCGCCCACGCCGAGCCATGCCGGGCCCCTGCCCGACCCACGACCGGCCGGGCAGACTCTACGGCCCTACGCGGCCTGCAGGGTGGCCAGTGCCGACAGCGCGCGGCGGGCGACCTCGCGGCCGATCGGGAGGGACGCGGTCGCGGCGGGCGAGGGGGCGTTGAGGACGTGGACGAAGGGGCCGGATCCGCCGAACAGGAAATCGTCGACCAGGGTGCCGTCACGGAGCACCGCCTGGGCGCGGACGCCGGCGGGGGCCGGTATCAGGTCGGAGGGGCGGAGCGCGGGCAGCAGGCGCTGGGCGGCAGCGGTGAAGGCGCGTTTGGACAGGGAGCGGTGGATCTCGCCGATCTCGTACCGCCAGTGGCGGCGGGCGATCCGCCAGGTGCCCGGGTAGCCGGCGACCTCCGCGACGTCACGAGGGCGGATCGTGCGGCGGTGGTAGCCCTCGCGGGCCAGCGCCGGGACCGCGTTCGGGCCGAGGTGGACGCCGCCGTGCACATCTCGGGTGAGGTGGACGCCGAGGAACGGGAAGGCCGGGTCGGGCACGGGATAGACCAGGCCGCGGACGAGGCCTGTACGGGACGGCTTCAGCTCGTAGTACTCGCCCCGGAAGGGAACGATGCGCATGCCGGGCTCATCGCCCGCGAGCCGGGCCACCCGGTCGCAGTGCAGGCCCGCGCAGTTGACGAGGGTCTTCGTACGGAAGTCGCCGACGGTGGACTCGACGACGATCCCGCCGGCGTCCGGCACGGAGCCGCGGGTGCGGGTGATCGCGCGGACCTCGGCGCCGTACCGGATGCTGACGCCCGCGTCGGTGGCCAGCCGGGCCATCGTCGCGGCCACGGCGCCGAAGTCGCAGATGCCGGTGGAGCCGACATGGATGGCGGCCAGGCCGGCCGCCTGGGGTTCGTACTCCTGGATCTGGGCGGGCCCGAGTTCGCGTACCGCGATGCCGTGCTCCCGCCCGCGCTGGACCAGGGCATGCAGGCGGGGCAGCTCGTCCCGTTCGGTCGCGACGATGAGCTTGCCGGTGATCTCGTGCGCGATGTCGTGCTCGGCGCAGAACTTCGCCATCTCGGCGGAGCCCTGGAGGGCATAGCGCGCCTTGAGCGAACCGGGAGGGTAGTAGATCCCGCTGTGGATCACACCGCTGTTGCGGCCGGTCTGGTGCCGGGCGGGGCCCGGCTCCTTCTCCAGGACGGTCACCCGCGTGCCGGGCGCGGCACGGGTGAGGGCGTAGGCCGTGGACAGGCCGACGATGCCCGCCCCGATGACGACGACATCGTTCACCTCGTCGGCGTACGGTCCCATGCCACCTCCCCGGCTCCGCGTGCTACCGGCCCGACGGCCGGTTGCCCCCATCATGGCGTCCCACCATGAAGTCCCCATCATGAACTGGCCCACTGACAATCGCCGCAAACCCCTGTGGGGCAAGGTGTCCGGCCCCGCTACGCATCCTCCGGCGGGGTTCGTGCGGCTCCGGAGCTCCGCCGGTGCCCCACCCGTTCCCCACCTGTGCCCCACCCGTGCCCCGCTCCGGCCCTTACGCGGGTGCCGCCAGCAGCGGCCGCGCCCGTTCCCGCAGCTCGGCGACGCGCGGCTCGTTGCCGTACGGCTCCAGCCGGTGGAGCAGGTCGCGGACGTACTCCGTCGTGCGTGCCGACGAGATGCGGCCGGCGACCTCGACCGCCTTGGTGCCCGCGGCGCAGGCGGCGTCCAGGTTCCCGGACTCGAGTTCGGCGACGGCGGAGACGACGAGGCGCAGCCCGTGCGACCGGACGTACTCCTCCGTGGGCCGGGCCAGCGCCTGCTCGGTGAACCGCTGCACCTGGCGGGGTACGCGCAGGTCGCGGTAGCACTCGGCGGCGTCGGCGGCGAGGCGGTCGTAGGAGTAGAAGCCGAGCCAGGCGGGATCGGCGTCGCCGTCCCGGGACCGTTCCAGCCAGGATTCCGCCGCCGCAAGGGCGGTGCCGCAGGCCGCGGCTTCGCCGGCCTTGGCATGGGCACGGGCCTCGACGAGCTGGAAGAAGCTCATCGTGCGGGCGGTGGCCAGACCCCGGTTGCGTTCCAGGGCGGCCTGGGCGAGGTCGACGCCTTCGTCGGCGAAGTTCCGGTACGTGGCCTGCAGGGACATCGACGCCAGGACATAGCCGCCCAGGGGCACGTCGGCCGCCGCGCGGGCGAGCCGGAGCGCCTGGATGTAGTAGCGCTGCGCGGCCTCCTGCTGGCCGGTGTCGAAGGCCATCCAGCCGGCGAGCCGGGTGAGTTCGGCGGTGGCGCCGAAGAGCGAGCGTCCGACCTCGTCGCTGTAGGAGCCGAGGAGCAGGGGCGCCGCCTCGACCCGCAGGCATTCGGGGACCATGCCGGAGCGCCAGTCACCGCCGCCGTACTTGGAGTCCCAGCGGCGGGCGTCGTCGGCGGCCTCGCGCAGTTTCGCCACGTCGGAGTGCCCGACATGGGCGGTGCCGGGCGCGGGGGCGTCGCGGGCCACCAGGGCGTCGGCCGGGGTGATCAGCCAGCGCGAGGCGGGCGTCACATACGCGCTGACGGCGAATGAGCCGGCCAGGCTCTGCCAGATGCCGCTGCCGCCGGGGCCGCGGCGGCCGGCCAGGTCGAGCCGCCACAGGTCGGTCGCGGACTTCACCGCCTCGCCGACGTCGCGCGGGAAGGCGAGCCCGATCTCGGGGGCCGGGTCGGCGTCCGCGAGGCCTATCTCGTGCAGCGGGACGGGACGGCCGAGCTTGCTGCCTATCGCCGCGGCGATGAGGTGGGGGGCGGCGCCCTGCGGCACCATGCCCTTGCTGACCCAGCGGGTCACCGAGGTCTTGTCGTAGCGGAGGGTCAGGCCCCGTTGCGCGCCCAGGTCATTGACCCGGCGGGCGAGGCCCGCGTTGCTGATGGCCGCCAGGGCGAGAAGGGTGCCGAGTTTTTCGTTCGGCCCGCGATGTTGTTCCTTGTTCACTGCGGTTCACCTCGCGATGCCGCTGGGGGCAGGCCGGACGGGTGCTGATACGGGTACGGATGCAGATAGGGGTACGGGTACGAGTTCGGGTACGGAGGGCGGCGGCGGAGGCTGCCTCCCGGGAGAACGCAGCATGGCCACTCCTCATCGGACGCGCCGAGCGCAGCGGCCGGGCCGGGCGAACCGGCCGGGCCTGATGAACCTGGGGCATCGCATAAGCCGGGGGTATCGCATAAGCCGGGGATGTCGGACGAGCCGGGGATGTCGGGTGAGCCGGGGATGCCGGACGAGCCGGTCGCATTGGACGGGCCCGTCACGTTCGGCGAGCCGGTCGAGCCGGTCGGGTTGGACGAGCCGGCCGCGGGAGGTGAGCAGGGCACCCGGGAGGCCCAGCCGGACATGCGGGGGCCGCGCACCTGAATCACGCCCTGCCACCCCCTCGACGCAAAAAACGGCCGCCCCAACCCCTCTTGTGGAGGCTGTGATGTCTTTGGAGCCCGATTCGGCCAATGTCGCGGACAAACCGGGCCCCGAGATGCCGGGACGTTCGCTACTCGGGTACACCCAGCGTAGTTCGCCGCATCCCGACCGTTAAGAGGGCTGTCCCGGATGGCGAGATTGCAGCCCCCCAAAAGTGCTCGTGCTCCCGGTATATGTGGCTGTGCGCCTACCTGTGCGCTCTGTGCGGTCGTGATCGGGAGCGCTTCCATGGACGGGTGGGTCGGCCCGCGGCCTCGACTGGCGGCAATGGCAAGAGACGGCGGGCCAGGGGGCTCCGCCGCCACAATCCCCGCGGGCGGCGGACCGGTCCGGGAGGCGTGCGGACGCCTCCCGGACTGCCGCGTTTATGCGGCCTATGCCCCGTATACGGACGTGTTCGACCATCCATCCGACGACCGGCATATCAACTCCGGCATGTGCCAGCCACTTTGGCGTGAAACCGACGTTTGGCTTCGCGTGAACGACCCAGCGCTCCTCCCTGCGTCCATGCGCCTCCTTGTGCGCCGTGCCGTGGCAGCATGTTCCTCAGGCGGAGCGGCAGTTCGCATGCCGCACAGCCAGTGGTCCACAGCCTGTGGAGGCGGCGATGCGGTGGTTGGTGGGGTGGAGCAGTGCCGCCGCGGGATCGGTCCCGGGCACTGCGGCCCGTTCGGTCCTCCCGGTTGGTGCACAACTGCTGTGGGGTGACCCGGATCCGCTGTGGGCGGTCGGCGACTGGCGGGCGGACGAGGTCCGCGTCATCCATGCCGACCCGGCGCGTTCCTCGTACCCGGGCGGCGGCACGTATTCCAGTTCCGGTTCCAGTTCCGGTGCGGGCTCCGCATCCGGTTCCGGTTACGGCAGCAACGGCTACAGCAGGAACACCGGTAGTGGCAGCGGCAGTAGCAGCAGCAACGGCTACCGAAGCACCAACGGTCACGGATACGGCGACAGCAACGGGACTACCTACGGCGGCGGTTACGGCAGCGGCTACGGGAGCAGCCATCCCGCCATCGCCCGGCTCGCCATCCTCGGACGCTGCCGCGCCGGCGACGCCGAGCTGCGCGTCGGCCTTTTCGCGGCGCGCGGCGGCGCCCTGCGCCACCTCACCGCGTGGCCCGGCAGCTACACCGCCGTCCTCCAACTCGGCCGCCGCATCACGATCCTGGGCGATCTCGCCGGCGCCCGGCCCGTCTTCCATACCCGGTGGGCGGGCGGTACGGCGTTCGCGACGGCCGCCCTCCCGCTCGCCGACCTCACCGAGGCGGGCCTCGACGTCACCCACCTCGCCGCCACCCTCGCCTGCCCCGACTCGCCCGAGGCGCTCGGCGACGGCACTCCGTATCTCGGTGTACGGCGCGTGCCGCCGGGCCACGCCCTGATCCTGCGCGACGGCGTCCCCGAGATCAGCGGATACGAGGCGACCGCGTCCCTCGCCGTCGGCAACCAGACCTCCGCGTCCGACACCGAGGCGGCGATCACCGGGGTCCGCGACGCCCTCGTCGACGCCGTACGGGCCCGGCTCGCCCAGCCGCGCTTCATCCCGGAACCCGGCGAGGCCCCGGCCCCCGGCATCGGCGCGGACCTGTCGGGAGGCAGCGCCTCCGCCACCCTCGCGCTGCTCGCGGCCGGACTGCCCGGCATGCCCGGCACCCCGCTCGGCCACGGTTCATCGGCCGGGCAGCGGCTCCTCGCCGTTACCTTCAACGACCGCGCGGGCGGCGGCCACCAGTCCCGTGACGCCGAACTCGAGCGAGCCAGGGCGATGGCCTCCGACCCCCGGCTGCACCACGTAGTGGTGCCCGGCGGCGCCGAGGCGCTCCCTTACGCCGACCTCGCCTCAGTGCCGCTCACCGACGAGCCCGGCGCGTCCCTCATCACCGCGGAACGCCACCGCCGCCGGCTCATGGCGGGCGGCGCCGACCACCTCGTGGGGCACGGTGCCCGCCAGGTCCTCGACGCGCATCCCGCGCGCCTCGCCGATCTGCTCCTGGACCGGAACCGCCGTCACCTGCTGCGCCCGGTGGCCGCGCTGGCGAAGGCGGACGGCGCGTCCGGCCGCTCCGTCCTCGTCCCCTTCACCGTCTACCGCGCCGCCCGGCGGCTGGCCCGTACGCCTTATCAACAGGGTGTGGAGGAAGCCGCGGCCCGGCTCCTGCGGCGCGACTTCGGCTACGGCGCCGGTTCCGGTTCTGGCTCCGGATCGGGCTTCTCCGGGGGCTTCGGCAGTGGCGACGGCATCGGTCCCGGCTCGGGCTCCGGCGATACGGCGCGCGGCGCGGCTCTCAACGCCTCCCTCGCCGCCCTGGCCTGGGTCCGGCCGGGCCCGGCCGCACGCTGGCTCACCGGCGAGGCCCTCGCCGAAGTAGCGGTTCGTCTCCAGGAAGCGGCGGCCCGGCCGGGGCCGGTGGAACGCCCCGGCGACCGGCGCGCACGGGCCGCCCTGGCCCGGCAAGCCGCCGACCACCGGGTCTTCGAGCAGGCTGTCGAGGTGCGCAGCCAGCGGCTCCACGCCCCCTTCCTCGACAACCAGGTCGTCCGCGCCTGCCGGGCACTGCCCGAGGCGCTGCGGGTGCAGCCGGGAGCGCGGGTCTCGGTGCTGCGGGCCGTCCTGGCGGGTTCCGGGATCCGGGATCTGCCGCCGGGCTGGGGCGCCAACTCCCATGTCTCCACCGCCGCCGCGGTCCGGGCCGGGCTGCGGTCCTCCATCGACGAACTCATCGAATTGTTCGACACCCCGCTGCTCGCCGACGCCGGGCTCGTCGAGGCCCGCGTCGTGCGCCAGGCGCTGCGGGCCGCCGCCGACGGGGAGCCGATGCCGCTCGACGGGCTCGGCGAGCTCGTCGCGACAGAGGTCTGGCTCCGCCGGCTGCTGGCCCGGCGCGGTTCCTGCTGGACCGGGGCGGACGCTCCGGAGCAGCGCGCGGTGGCGGGCGGGGTGCGACGGCTCACCATGTGAGCGGGACGGTGCCACCGGTTGCCCGCGCCGGCGGCGTCGGCCGGCGGCGGAGACCTGCCGCGGGGACTGCTGTCAGTGGCATGCACGACAATGGTGGGCACAGGCGAAGACACAGCAGAAGTAGCGAGAGACGTCGCAGTGGGAACGGCAAGCGCAGAGGACTCGTAATGGCGGTGTGGGACGACCTGGTCGGCCAGGACGCGGTGACGGCGCAGCTGTCCGCGGCCGCGCGGGATGCCGATGCCCTGGTGACGGCCCATTCGGCGGGCATGAAGGGCGCAGCACTGCCGACCGCGTCCAAGATGACCCACGCCTGGCTGTTCACCGGCCCCCCCGGCTCCGGCCGCTCCACCGCGGCCCGGGCCTTCGCGGCGGCGCTGCAGTGCACGAGTCCCGACCGGGCCATGGGCGGCGTGCCCGGCTGCGGATTCTGCGACGGCTGTCATACGACCCTGATCGGGACGCACGCGGACGTCGAGATCGTGCGTACGGATCTGCTGTCGATCGGCGTGAAGGACACCCGCGACCTGGTGCGGAGGGCGGCTCTGTCGCCGTCGGGCGGCCGGTGGCAGGTGATCCTCCTGGAGGACGCCGACCGCCTCACCGAAGGCGCGGGGAACGTACTGCTGAAGGCGGTCGAGGAGCCCGCGCCCCGGACCGTCTGGCTGCTGTGCGCGCCGTCGGTCGAGGACGCGCTGCCGACCATCCGCTCCCGGTGCCGGCTGCTGAGCCTGCGGACACCGTCGGTGGAGGCGGTCGCCGACGTCCTGATGCGGCGGGACGGCATCGACCCCGAGCTGGCCGCGACCGCCGCGCGGGCGACGCAGGGGCACATCGGCCGGGCCCGGCGGCTGGCCACCGACGAGCAGGCACGGGCGCGCCGGGCGACCGTCCTGCGGGTGCCGCTGCGGGTGGCCGACGTGGGCGGATGCCTTAAGGCGGCACAGGAGCTGGTGGACGCGGCCTCCGAGGACGCCAAGCAGGTCGCGGTGGACGTCGACGGCAAGGAGACCGAGGAGCTGAGGGCCGCGCTCGGGGCGTCCGCCGGGGCCGGGAGCCGGATGCCGCGGGGCACGGCGGGCGCCATGAAGGATCTGGCGGACCGCCAGAAGCGCAGATCGACGCGTACCCAGCGCGACACGCTCGACCTGGCGCTCATCGACCTGGCCGGCTTCTACCGGGATGTGCTCGCGGTCCAGGTCGGCTCGAAGGTCGGCATCGCGAACGTCGAGGCGCGCGAGGCGATCGAGCGCATCGCATCCTCCTCCCGCCCGGAGAATTCGCTGCGCCGCATCGAGTCGATCCTGGCCTGCCGCCAGGCACTGGAACGCAACGTCGCGCCGCTCCTGGCAGTAGAGGCGATGACGCTGTCCCTGCGGGCGGGCTGATCCGGCAGAGGGTGATCCGGTGGAGGGTGAGCCGGTGGGGGTCGGGGGAGCGCGGCCTGAGCCGAAGGCGGTGCGCGCACCTCGGTGTCCTCGGTGGGTGTCCTTGGTGCCTTTGGGTGATCAAGGCTCCGCACCCGTAACGCCGCCCGCCCGCCCGCCGTGCCGCATTGCAGGCTGCTGACAGCGCCCCCGGACCCCGCCCGGGGGCGCAGCCGTCCCGAGGTGGTACGAAACCGTGGCTGATGCCGTCCTGTTCATCCTTCTGTTCTTCGCCGTCGCCGCGACAGTGGCGCTCGCCCGCTCCGCGCTGCGCTACTGGTGGGCCGAACGTGCCGGACGACCCTACGAGTTGGCGCAGGACCGGCTCGGTATCACGCTGCGGGTCGCGGCCGCGGGCGCGGCAGCGCTGACGGTGTTCGCCGTCGTCGTACCGTTGCTGTCGCACGCAGGCGGCGGCTACGGCATCGGCAGCGGCGGCGCGGAGACGGCAGCAGGCAGTGCGGCGGCCGCGCGGAACGTCCCCGGGCCCGGGGACCCCGCGGCGCCCAGTCGTGCGGCCGCGCCGCCCGATGCGGGGCATGCGTCGGCGGCGCCCCGTACGATCGCCCATCCCGCGGGCGGTGTCCTGCAGGAGCTGCCCGGCGGCACGCGCGTCTGGACGCCGCCGCAGTACGCGTACCCGCGCGCCGCCAAGCTGGCCTTCCCCGTGGTGGTCGCGCATGTCCCGGCCGACGACCCGGAGCTCTACGAGGGCTTCGTCACCCAGGTCCAGCGCGGCCTGGCCGATCCCTTCCTCCTGGTGATGCCGCGCGGCTGCGGAACCGCCGGCCCCGACCTCGACGCCGTCGCCCGCCACTACCGCGCCCTGACCACCCGGTCCGCCCGCGCGATCCTGGGCGTCGGCGACCAGGCGGCCTGTGTTGTGGGCGAGGCGTTCGCCCACCCCGACCGCTATCGCGCGGTCGCCGCGGTCTCCGGCGCGTACGAGCACGTCGGCCTCCTGTCCCCGTCCCTCGCGGGGCGGCGCCCCGCGCTCCTCATGGCCTCCGCCACCGGCGAGCGGACCGCACGTGACTCGGCCATCCGGTTCCGCGCACTGCTGCACCCCCGCGCCGACGAGGTACGCCTCATCGACGGTGTGAGCGGCCGCCGCGAACTCCTCGCCCTCGTCGCCGGCTACCTCACGGAGAAGATCGACGGCCCGAAGCGCCCGTAGCCGACTGTCGCGACCCGCAGCCCGCCAGGGAGAGCCGGCCAGGGAGAGCCGGCCAGGGAGAGCCGGCCAGGGAGAGCCGGCCAGGGAGAGCCCGAGAGTCCCAGCCCGCAGCTCCCCGGCCCGCGAATCCCCCGCACGAGCGTCCCCAAACAGCCTATAAATAGCCCATAAGTGGGCGGCGGAGACAGGTCCGACCCTGTGGGGACGGATACGCTCCGATCACCCGACGGGAGGACCCGAGCCGCCGATGGACTCCAAGAACCTGCTCCGTATTCCCGCCACCGTCCTCGCGGTGGCGGGCATGCTGATCTCCGGATGCAGCACCGGGGGCCATGGCCGCAGCCCCTCCGCCTCCACCAGCATCACGGCCGGCTCGCTCGGCCCCCTCCCGTCGGCCGCCGCCGTCGACCTCGCGCCGTACTACGGACAGAAACTGAGCTGGCACTCGTGCGGCGTCCCCGGCTTCGAGTGCGCCACGATGAAGGCCCCGCTGGACTACGGGCACCCCGTCGCGGCCGATGACCTCAAGCTCGCCGTCGCCCGCAAGAAGGCCGCGGGCCCCGGCAAACGCCTCGGTTCACTGCTGGTCAACCCCGGCGGCCCCGGCGGCTCCGCCATCGACTACCTGCAGTACGCGGCCCTCGGCTACCCCGCCTCCATCACCTCCCGCTACGACATGGCCGCCCTCGACCCGCGCGGTGTCGCCCGCAGCGAGCCCGTCGAGTGCCTCACCAATCCGCAGATGGACGTCTTCACCGCCGTCGACAGCACCCCCGACGACGCCGCCGAGACCGGCAAGCTCGTCACCGCGGACACCGCTTTCGCAGCCGGCTGCAAGCAGCGTTCCGCCAAGATCCTCGGTCATGTCTCGACCGTCGAATCGGCCCGTGACATGGACCTCCTGCGCGCCCTGCTCGGCGACGACAAGCTCACGTACGTCGGCAAGTCGTACGGCACCTTCCTCGGCGCGACCTACGCCGGGCTCTTCCCGCAGCGCGTCGGCCGGCTCGTCCTCGACGGCGCCATCGACCCCTCCGTCTCGGCCCTCGACAGCAGCCGCACTCAGGCCGGCGGATTCGAGACCGCCTTCACGGCCTTCGCCAACGACTGCGTCGGGCACGCCGACTGCCCTCTCGGCACCAAGAGCGCCACCGACGCCGGCCACCGCCTCGACGACCTCTTCCGCGCCCTCGACGCCAAGCCGCTCCCCACCGGCCAGGCCGGCCGCCCCCTCACCGAGGCCCTCGGCACCACCGGCGTGATCTCCGCGATGTACGACCAGGGCTCATGGCCGACCCTCCGCGGCGCCCTCACCAAGGCCGAGCAGGGCGACGGCGCCGGCCTCCTCAAGCTCTCCGACGATTACTACGAGCGCGACAGCGCCGGCAAGTACTCCAACCTCATGTACGCCAACGCGGCCGTCAACTGCCTTGACCTCCCGCCGGCCCTCTCCTCCCCCGACGACGTCGAGCGCGCCCTCCCCTCCTTCCGCTCCGCCTCTCCCCACTTCGGCGTCGGCCTCGCCTGGGCCAGCCTGATCTGCGGTTACTGGACGGTCCCCGCCACCGGCAAACCCCAGCGCATCGAAGCCAAGGGCGCGGCCCCGATCCTCGTCGTCGGCACCATCCGCGACCCGGCCACCCCGTACTCCTGGGCCGTGTCCCTCGCCTCCCAGCTCTCCTCCGGCGCCCTCCTCACCTACAACGGCGACGGCCACACCGCCTATGGGCGTGGCTCCGACTGCATCGACACCGCCGTGAACCTCTACCTCCTCGAAGGCACCACCCCACCCAAGAACAAAAAGTGCGACTGACCCGCTGACCTGCACCTCCACCCGATCCACCCCTGCGCAGAGCACCCCCGACAACCCTGTAGACTTGGCGCCGCTGCTCCCGCCACACTGGCTGCGCGCAGTATGCCGCCTTAGCTCAGTTGGCCAGAGCAACGCACTCGTAATGCGTAGGTCTCGGGTTCGAATCCCGAAGGCGGCTCCGTGCTTGGAAGGCCCCGGTCAGCTCGCTGACCGGGGCCTTTGCGTTCTCCGGCTGATGTTTTGGCTTGCGCTGCCCTCGCGCTCTCCTCGCGGCGTGGCTACATTTGAGGTATATGACCCCAATGCCCACCCACATGACCTTCAGGACCGGTTCCGGACGGCGGCGGCGCGGGCGGCTAGGAGGATTGTCATGCGTAAGGTGGCCGACTGTCGCGACATGCCCAGTGAATCCGGGTGCACCCTGACCATCAGTGGCGAGGAAGCGGAAGTCGTCCGTGCGGCAGCGGAGCACGCTGCGTCGGTGCACGGGCACACGGACAGCGACGAACTGCGGGGGCAGATCCGCGGGATGCTGAAGGACGAGGTTCCGCAGCACGCGTGAAGCCGCGAGCATGCGTGAAGCCGCGAGCATGCGTGAAGCCGCCCGTTCGGCTCTGTCCGGGGTGCGGAAGGCGGCGGATGCGCTGAGGGTGGGCGTATGGCGACCAACGGGATGACTGTGCACGGAATCGACATCGACACGAAGATGCTCACGGTGGGAGTGGCCGTCACGGGTGTCGCGGCCTTCCTGGGGCTGGCGGGGACGGTGATCGTCGCCGTCACGCTCTTGAACGCCGGACGGGGGTACGTCCGTCAGATGGAGGTACCGCCGTCCGAACGGGCGGCCCGTGCCCTCCGGCAGGCGAAGGCGGTCTCCCAGGCCGCCTCGCAGGCGGGCGCCGAAGCCTGGCGGTCCGCCGACGTGGCCTGACCGAACGAGCGGATGGGGCTCAGCGCCCCGCTTCGGAGCGGTCGATCGGCGTGATGACCTTCCGCTCGACCGGGGAGGACAGCACGATCGACGTCGTCGTGCGGCCGAGGGCCGAGATCATCTCGAGCATCTCCTCGAGATGCGAGGTGCCGGCCACGGCGACCTTGAGGATCCAGCAGTCCTCACCGACGACGTGATGCACCTCCAGGATCTCGGGGCGCGCCATCAGCTCCAGGGTCCTGGGGTGCCGCAGCGTGTAACCGCCGTGCGGGGACACCCGGACGAAGGCGAGCATGCCGTAGCCGAGTCGGTCGGGCGCGACCACGGCGGAGTATCCGGTGATGGTGCCGTTGCTCTCCAGCCGGCGGATCCGCTCGGCCACGGCCGCCGGGCTGAGACTCACGCGCCGGCCGAGCTCACTGAGAGTGATCCGGCCCTCGGCCTGGACGAGTTCGAGCAGCCGCGTATCGACGCTGTCGAGCGCGACCGAGGAATCGTGAGTGAGACCCCGCAGATGGCGTGGTTCTTTCGGCAGCGCCGCTGAATCTCCCATGATCTCCCCTTCAGATGTCGGGTCGAGACCGTAACACTTGGGGTGGACAGCAGGGGTTGCCTGCCTGGTGGGGGAAGGGTTCGGTTCATGTACGACTCCATGCGTGACGTGTGCATCATCGGTGGCAGCCGCTACTTCGGGAAGCGGCTGATGCTGCGGCTCCGCGACGCGGGCGTCAACGTCACGGTCATCAACCGCGGCTCGTCGCCGGCGCCGCCGGGCGTCACCCATCTCGTCGCGGACCGTGACGACGAGGCCGCCCTCGAAGCCGCCCTGGGGGAACGTCACTTCGATGTCGTCATCGACCAGGTCTGCTACACACCACGGCAGGCGGCCATCGCCAAGCGCGTCTTCCGCGGCCGCACCACGCGCTACGTCATGACGTCCACCATGGAGGTCTATGACCCCGCGACGTTCTACGACCCCGCGACGTTCGACGCGACCGCGCCGGCCGTTTCACCGCTCGCAGCGGTAGCGCCGGCCGTGGTCGGCCGTCCCGTCACCGAGGGCACGGTGGATCCCGGCGCTTGGCCGGTCCGCCTCGATCTGCCGTGGGGCGAGGAGCAGTTCAGGGAGCGGATCGGCGACGCCCGGTACTACGCAGAGGGGAAGCGGCAGGCGGAGGCGGTGTTCAGCCAGGACCCGGCGTTCGCGTATGTCTCCGTGCGCAGCGCGCACGTGCTGGGAGGGGGCGCGGAGGAGTTCACCGGGCGGCTGTACCACTACGTGGACCGGGTGGGTACGGGGCGGCCGGTCGTCGTTCACCGTGAGGACCACCCGTCCACGTTCATCAATGACCGTGAGATCGCCGAGTTCCTGTTCTGGGCGGCGGGCGCCGACTTCACCGGGCCGGTCAACGCCAACTCCCACGGCGAGTTGAGCGCTACGGAGCTGTGCGCGCTCGTCGCGGCGCAGGTCGGGGCGGAACGTCCGACGTATGCCTACGCGGGCGGCGCGGGCGATGAGGTGTCGCCGTTCTCGTTCGACCGTTACTACGCGATGGACAACTCGCGGGCCACCGGGCTGGGTTTCACGTTCTCGAAGACCGCGGACTGGCTGCCCGGCGCCATCGCCGAGACGGCCGCGGCGATCACCACCGCGAAGGGCCTGTAGCCGTGCGAGAAGTAGCTCCCAATAGCGCGCGCCGGATCCGGGAGGTCCCGGTCAGTGCCATCGGCCTCGGGGCCATGCCCCTGTCCATCGAGCGACGGCCGGACGAGGCCAGGGCGGCCGCCGTCGGTGAACTGACCCTGAGTGAAGTGGAGTTGGTACGACTCGACTCCGTCTGAACGTCCGCCGTCTCCGCTGCTTGACATGAACTTCGGTTCAAGTCCGAGACTCGTCCACAGAGACGAAGTGCAGGGCGGCGGTCGCGGGGAGTGATGAGTGTGCGGGTAGTACAGGTGACACGGTTCGGTGGCCCCGAGGTCCTGGTGACGACGCAGGCGGCGGACCCGGTCCCCGGGCCGCGGGAGGTCGTCGTCGGGGTCGAGGCCGCCGACGTGATCCTCTTCGAAGCACGGATCCGGGAGGGCTTGGCCAAGGACTTCATGCCGGTACGGCCGCCGTACGTGCCGGGGGGCGCGGTGGCCGGGCGGGTGCTCTCCGTCGGCGAGGGCGTCGAGACGGGCTGGATCGGCCGGCCCGTCGCCGTCAGGACCGGTGACCGCGGTGGATACGCCGAGCAGGTCCTGGTCCCCGCCGACGCGCTGATCGCCGTCCCCGCCGGGCTCGGCCTGCGGGAGGCGGCCGCGCTGATGCACGACGGTCCGACCGCACTGGGCCTCGCGGAGGCCGCCCGGACGAAGCCGGGGGAGTGGGTGCTGGTCACCGGGGCGGCCGGCGGTCTCGGCATCCTCATGGTGCAGCTGGCGCTGGCGGCCGGGGAACGGGTCATCGCGGCAGCCCGCGGCAAGCGGAAGCTGGACCTCCTGCTGGAGCTGGGCGCCCACGCCGTCGTCGACTACTCGCTGCCGGGCTGGGAGGACCGAGTGCGCGAGGCGACCGGCGGCGCCGGGCCCGACATGGTCTACGACGGCGTCGGTGGCGACATCGGGCTGGCCGCGTTCGAACTGACCGCCCGCGGCGGGCAGTTCTCCGCACACGGCGCGGCCACCGGCGGCTTCGCGCCCCTCGATCCGGAGGAGGCACGGCGGCGCGAGGTGACCGTACGCGGCATCGAGCAGGTGCAGTTCGCGCCGGACGTCGCCGAACGACTGGCCGAGCGCGCGCTGTCCGAGGCGGCCGCGGGCCGGATCAGACCGGTCGTCGGGCAGACGTTCCCGCTGGAGCACGCCGCCGACGCTCACATCGCGATGGAGGCCCGCACCGTGATCGGGAAGACGCTGCTGCTGCCCTGACCAGCGTCATGACTAGGGCGGTAGCCAGGGCCTGCGGCCAGGCATGACCCCGGCCACCGGCCCCGCCCGTCCGTCGTTTGTCCGGCTCTCCGCTATTCCGCGAGGCTGCGGCTCCACGCTTCCAGCACCGAACGGTCGGGCCGGCGCCGGACCTCGCCGGTCTTCTCCCAGCCCCACTCCCGGTACGCGGCCAGTGCCGGAGGGTTCGGGGTCTCGACGAGAACGGCCGCCACGGCCGCGTCGCTGCGCGACAGCAGCATGTCCTGCAGCCGGCCTGCGACCCCGAGGCGGCGGTGGGAGGGCAGTACCAGCAGCTCCACGACGGCGAAAACCTGGCCCGAGGCGGTGTGCTCCTCGAGGTCCTGGGGGACACCGCCGACGAATCCCTGCCACCACTCTCCGCCGCGATCGGGAGGAAAGCCGTATGCGAAGCCCACTAGCGCCGGGTCGCTGGCGATCGTCATATCGAATCCCGGATGCTGCACGTGCTCCGCGAAGCGCCGCAGAAAGCCCTGCCGACTGTGGAACTCCTCGCCTTGGGCGCCCCGGTAGGACTCGACGTACATGTCTGCGAAGGCCTCCCGTTGCGCCTCGGCCTGCCACCGGCTCAGACGCCGTAGAAACACCTCTGTCATGCATTCCTCCTGCGATCACACCCATCGTGACAGCTCGGCGGGCACCGTGTCAGCGGGCGGTCGGTGACCGGTCGGCGGAAGTCAGCGCGCTGTCAGTGGGTTACGGGAGTCTTGGGGACATGAAGACCACGGGGAGCACCGAGCGGAGCACCGAGCGGAGTACCGACCGGCAGACCGGGAAGCCCGGCACGACCGGGCCGATCGCAGCCTTCGTGCGGTTCGTCGTCTGCGGCGGCGGCGTGGGGCTGCTGTCCAGCGACGTCATGCTGATCCTGTCGGGCTGGTTGCCGCTGGCGCTCGCCAACGCGCTGGTGACCGTCGGCTCCACCCTGCTGGCCACCGAGCTGCACGGCCGCTTCACCTTCCGCGCCGGACGCGCCCAGCTGAGCGACCACCTCAAGTCCGGTCTCACCGCCGCGATCTGCTACCTGTTCACGACTGCCGCGCTGCTCACCTTGCACGCGGTGCACCCGAACCCGGGTCCGCTGCTGGAGCAGAGCGTGTACCTCTCGGCCTCGGGCCTCGCCGGTATCGGCCGCTTCGTCGCGCTGCGCGTCATCGTCTTCGCCAAGGGCGGCACCAAGCCCGCCCCGTCCGCCGCTCCCGCTCCCGCCCTCGCCCCGGCTCTCGGCCAGGGATCGGTCGCGGTCGCCGCGTAGGTTGCGGAAATCCTCCCGCGCCGTGAAGCATTCAGGCACCTCTGACGCGTCAATGAGGTGTACACGGCGAATGGGGGGTGCATGCGGCACACGCCGTACGCCATACGAAACGGTGGTTCCCCATGCCCTTCGACCCCTTTGCCCCCGTCGACCCGTCCGACTCCTTCGAAGACGAGCTCGGCCGTGCCCTCTGCCGCACCGGCGGCACCTTCGGCACCTTCGGCACCGACAACAGGGCGATGGTGGACGGCGGTACGGCCCGTGGCCGGGTCATGCGGCTGCGCCGCAGGGCCGCCGTCGCGGGCGGCGCCGCGACGCTCACCCTGGTGGGCGTCGGCGGTCTCATGGCGGGCGGGGCGCCGGGTTCTATCGGGCACCACGTCGAGGAGGGGTCGGCCGCGCAGGGCGGAGTGAAGCCGCTCGCCGACGCGTCGGGCGAACGGATCGACGCACAACGGATGATCAAACTGCTGACGTCGGCGCTGCCGCCGGGCACGACCACCGGCGAGGACGGTCGCGGCATCGGCGGTGACGGGGCGGACGGCCCGCCCGGAGCCCCGTACGCGGGGGTGGTGTTCAACGACGGGAAGGGCACAGGGCTCGTCACCGTCAGCCTGAACCGGGTGGCCGCCGGGCAGAGGGAGGGCGGTACGAAGTGCCCGGACCGCACGTATGTGCCGTTCGACGCGTGCGACACGACCGTGCTCGCCGACGGATCCGTACTGATCCTGCTCAAGGGCTACGAGTACCCCGACCGCCGCGTGGACACCAAGAACTGGCGCGCCACCCTCACCACCCGCGACGGCCGCGTCGTCGACGCGCAGGAGTGGAACTCGCCGGCCGAGAAGGGGGCGCCCGACACCCGGATCGACCCGCCGCTGACTCCCGCGCAGCTGACCGCGCTGGTGAACGCGGAGATCTGGCAGCCGGTGTTCGACGCCCTCCCGCCGCTCAAGGTGCCGGAGACCGCGCCCGGCAGTGCCGGGGCGAAGTCCTCCCCGTCCGGTGCCGAGATCGCCGCCACCCTCAAGCGGCTGGTCCCGGCAGGGCTGCACCTCGGCGACGCGGACGCCACGGACGGTTTCGCCCATGCGACCGTGGACGACGGGCACGGCAAGAGCCTGGTCGAGGTCACCGTGGATCACTGGTCGCTCAAGGGCTCCCAGCCTGCAGCGCGAGGGGGTGCGCGCCGCCGCCGCGATCCGTAGCCATCGGATGTACGCCCAGCCTTTGCCGATGCTTTGAGCACTGAGGGGCTGATTGGACCCGCGTTCGGGTGACAATGCGACAGTCGACGCATATCTTCAGGCAGCTCCCTTGGCCTGGCACATCTCTACGCGAAGCGAGGATCCCCGTGTTGCGAAACGCGATCGAGCCGTGGCACCTGATCGTGGTAGCGCTGGTTCTGATCATGCTGTTCGGTTCCAAGAAGCTGCCCGACGCCGCCCGCGGTCTGGGCAAGTCCATGCGCATCCTGAAGTCCGAGGCGCGTGCGCTGAAGGCCGATGACGCCTCCGCGACCGCAGCCACCGCTTCCACGGTCACCGGCACCGCCACCGCTTCGGCCCCCGCCGACGCCGTGCCCGCTCCCGGGGCGGCCGGCACCGCGCACACCTCGTAGTCACCCGGTGCCAGCATCTCCGTGACGGACGGTTGGGAAACGGGCGGGGGCGGAGCCGGTGACGCTGAACGGGCGGACCGGATGGGCCTGGCCGGACGGGCTGAATTCAGCCCGTCCGGCGCCTGAGGATGAACCGGCTGCTAGACCGCTCTGAGCAGCGGCCTCAGCCGCGTGCCGCGCAGTCGCTCGACGACAGGGGCGGCGCGGTGCGCGTGGTGGACGACCGGCCAGGCGACGAGCGCGCCGACGACCACGCCGACGAGCACGTCGTGCGGATAGTGCACCCCGATCCAGACCCGGGACGCGGCCATGAGCAGTGCGGCGGGTACCGCGATCATGAGTCCGAGCCGCCGGTCGACGAGCAGTATCGCGACAGCCGCCGCCGCGGCGATGGCGGCATGGTTGCTGGGGAACGACCAGTCGCCGGGCGCCGGGCAGGTCTCGACGGTGACGGTGTGCAGCGTCTGGCACGGCCGCTGCTCATCGAAGATCATCTTGATGACGTCGTTCACGGCGTAGGCGACGACGACGGCGATCGGAACGGACAGTGCGGTCGCCATCCGGGCCGCGCTGCCCCGCCGGGCCCGCCACCAGATGATGAGCATGAGGACGGCGAACACCGCGAGTCCGTAGTCGCTCCCCACCCGGATCAGGGTGTCGACCGGTCGCGGGACGCGCTGGGCGAGATCGGTGATCCAGGTGTAGAGACCCGCGTCGAACTGGGAGGTCACCGGCCCTCCAGGGCGTCCGCGCCCGCTTCGGCCTTGGCACGGCCACGTGAGCGGTACACCTCGAGCGCGAGCGGGGTGAGCGAGACGATGACGATGAGCGCGACCATCGGCAGCAGGTACTTGTCGACATGCGGCACCGAGGAGCCGAGCGCGTAGCCGCCGAGCACGAGGCCGACCGACCAGACCAGGCCGCCGATGATCTGCCAGAGGGCGAAGGTGCGCGCGGGCACGTTCAGCACGCCGGCCATCGGATTCAGCACGGTACGGACGACGGGTACGAAGCGCGCGAGGACCACGGCCTTGGCATACCCGTACCGCTCCAGCAGCTCAGCCGCCCTGCTGACGCCACCGTGCAGATGGGGATTGCGGATCCGGGCGAGCAGCGGGGGGCCGCCGCGCCTGCCGATCCAGTAGCCGGTCTGCGCACCGGCCAGCGCACCGGCCGCCGCGGCGACGAGGACCTGCCAGAGCGAGAGATGCAGCACATCGGACGCGCCGGGAACGCACAGCAGCCCGGCGGTGAACAGCAGCGAGTCCCCGGGCAGGAAGAAACCGATGAGCAGGCCGGTTTCTGCGAACAGCACTACGGCGATGCCGATCGGGCCGAACGTGGCCAGCAGGTCGTTGGCGTCGAGAACGTTGACTGCCAGTGGTACCGCCTGGGGAACGGTGTCCAGCAGGGGCATGGCCAGGGGCACGGGCATTGGCGGAGGGCCCTCCCATAATGGGTTGCGGGGGCGATCTGCGCCGCACCCGGCCGACTACAGTCGCGTAGACGGTCTACAGCACTGTAGACGAACCAGGTGGAAGGGGCGTTCCTTGCCAGAGACACATCCGGCGCGGCGCCCGCCGGGCGAGCTGGAAGCGAGCGTCCTGGCGGCGCTCTGGTCCGCCGGCGGCCCGCTCACCCCCGCCGACATCCAGCGCGACCTCGGGCGTGCCCTCGCCCGCACCACCGTCGCCACCATCCTGGCCCGCCTGCACGACAAGGGCGCCGTCGCCAGGACCCGGTCCGGCCGCGGCTACGCGTACACGCCCACCCAGGACTCGCCGGGCCTCGCCGCCCGGCGGATGCGCACCGAGCTGGACAAGGAGGACGACCGGGGGACGGTACTGGCCCGCTTCGTGTCCCAGCTGAGTTCGGACGACGAGCAGCTGCTCCGCGCCCTGCTGGACGACGCGGAGCCGGGTCCGGACGGCCAGGACGGCCGGGACGGTCCGGCCGGTCCGGCGGGGGGCGGGCCCCGGTGAACCCCGACGTCATCCCGCCGCTGCTGATACCGCTGCTCGCCGTCCCCCTCGCCCGCCGGCTCGCGGCGGGGCTCGCACCGCGCGCCGCCGCCTGGCTGCTGGCCTGCACCGCCGCCGTCCTGGCCGTGACTAGCACCGTGGCCCTGGCGCTCCTGGTCGCCCAGGGCGCCCTCCTGCTGCCGCCGGTGGCCGCCCTCGGCCACCTCACGCTGCCGCTGATCGGTGCCGGGTCCGACGGATTCGACGTCACCGTTCCCGCCGCCTGCGTCGCCGCGGCCCTGCTCGCCGCCTGCGCGGGGGCCGTGATCCTCGCCATACGCCGCTACCGCGCCGAAATGGCCCGCGCCCACGCCGCCACCCGCGCCTGCGTGCCCGCGGGCGAACTCGCCGTCCTGCAGGACAGCGACCCCGACGCCTACGCCCTGCCGGGGCGCCCCGGCAGGATCGTCGTCACCACTGGCATGCTGCGCGCCCTGGCGCCCGGTGAGCGCGAAGCGCTGCTCGCCCATGAGCGCGCCCACCTCGTGGGCCGCCACCACCTCTTCATCGTCGTCGCCGCCCTCGCCGCCACCTGCCACCCCCTGCTGCGGGGCCTGCGCGCCCCGCTCTCGTACGCCCTGGAACGCTGGGCCGACGAATCCGCCGCCGCCGCCATCGGTGACCGCCGCCTCGCGGCACGCGCCGTCGGCCGCGCCGCCCTCGCGGCCCGCACGGTCAGTTCCGGCCGCCCCAGCGCCGCGCTCGCCATGAGCACCGGCCCCGTCCCGCGCCGCGTCGCGGCCCTCCTGCACGCCGTGCCGCCCGTCGACCTCCGGCGCTCCCGCGGCCCCCGGCTCGTCGCGGCCCTGCTCGCCGGCTGTCTTCTGCTGTCCGCCGCCGCGGCCGTCGAGGGCGCCACCGACCTGCACGAGATCGTGGAGACGGCCCAGGGCGAGTAGGGCTGCGGGCTCCCGCAGAATTGGTCCTGTGGGAGAGCTGCGGGACGCAGGGGAAGACGCAGCGCAGGACGATGCGCAGGACGATGCGGAAGACGGCATGGAAAACGTGATCGAGCAGGCGTACCTCGGTGCGCTCAACGCGGCGGACGCCGACGCCGAGGACGCCATCGACTTGGGCGCTTCGGCACTGGCCGCCGCCGGCGGCTCCGCCGGCCCGGACGGCGCCGACGCCGCGAGCCGCGCGCTGATCGCCCTCACCGACCGGCTCGTACGGGCCTGCTGGACCCGTGGCTGGCAACCCGCCGACCTGGTGCGCATCGCCCGCCGCCGGCTCACGGACGGGCACGCCCGGCTCACCGCCGACCTGATCGCCGCCGAAGCCCGCACCGCCC
The DNA here is from genome assembly GCF_030063355.1 of Streptomyces sp. PH10-H1. Taxonomy (GTDB): domain Bacteria; phylum Actinomycetota; class Actinomycetes; order Streptomycetales; family Streptomycetaceae; genus Actinacidiphila. The sequence goes on along the minus strand of NZ_JASISZ010000035.1, from coordinate 51,917 downwards.
CCGCCACCGCCCCGCCGCGCGACCCGCGCTGGTCCGTGCAGCTCCGCGAGCTGGACGCGACCGGCCCCTGGAACGGCGACGGCACCCTCCTCGACGCCCACGGCCGGCGCGAACGGCTCGATCGGTTCTCCGCCGCCGTCTCCGTCCTGGAACTCCTGCGACTCCTCGGACGGCTGCCCCGCATCACCCCCGCGGCGGCGCCCGTCCCGGCGGCCGGCACCGACGCCGCCCGCCACGCGCCCGCCATGCTCGGCCGGATCCGCGCGCTGCTCGCCAAGGCCGAATCCACCGACTTCCCGGAGGAAGCCGAGGCACTCAGCTCGAAAGCCCAGCAGCTCATGGCCCGGCACAGCATCGACGAAGCCCTCATCGCCGACTCCGGCGGGGGCGCGGGCGGTACGGGCGGACCCGGTGCCTGCCGTATCGGGATCGACCATCCCTACGAAGCCGCCAAGGCGCTGCTCCTCGACGCCGTGGCGGCGGCAAACCGCTGCCAGGCCGTCTGGGCGGGCGACTTCGGCTTCTCCACGGTCGTCGGCTTCGAACCCGACCTGGAAGCCGTCGAGTTGCTCTACACCTCGCTGCTCGTCCAGGCGGACGCCGCCATGCTGCGGGCCCCCGGCGCAGACTCGCGGGGCCGCAACGGCAAGGCCCGGCACGGTGGTTCCCGGTCGAAGGACTTCCGGCAGTCCTTCCTCGTCGCCTACGCCGGCCGCATCCGCGAACGCCTCGCCGACGCCACCGAGCAGGCCACCCACGAGGCCGGCCTTCCCGCCGACCGGCTCCTTCCCGCTCTCGCCGCGCGCGATCTCGCGGTCCGCGACACCACGACGCGGATGTTCCCGACCACCACCTCCCACCGCATCAAGGGCCGCGACCCCGAAGGCTGGACCCACGGCACCGCCGCCGCCGACTGCGCCGTCCTCGGCGGCGACCGGTAGCGACGGCGGGGTGGCCGTGCCGTCCTTGCATTGGCCCGTCAGCCCGTCAGCCCGTCAGCCCGTCAGCCCGTCAGCGCGTCAGCCCGCCAGGCGCTGCGCCCGCTGGACGGCCTGGGACAGGTCGCGTACGGCGGGGTCCTCGGTGGAGGTGGCCAGGGCGGTCGCCTGCCGGCTGAGGGCGGAGAGGCCGGGGGAGCCCGGGATGGGGGAGCCGCCGGCGCGGGTGCGGAGCCAGTCGGCGAAGTAGGCCGCCGTGGCGTCGACCTGGAGGCGTTTGGCGGCCGAGGTCCAGAGCGGTGCGGCGAGCGCGGCGGCCTCGATGCTGCCGGTCTGCTCGTGCGGGGCCCGGGTGGAGGGATCGAGCCAGCGGACGGTGGCGGTGGCGACGTGGCCCGCGGCCCCCGGCTTGAGGCGGACGGCGTAGAGAGCCGTGACGGTGTGGCCGGGGCCGACCTCGCCGCCGTCGACCTTGTCGTTGCGGAAGTCGCCGTTGGCGACGGCCCGGTCGTCGAAGCCGATCAGCCGGAATTCGATGACATTCTGCGGGTCGAAGGCGACCTGCGCCTTGGCGTCGCGGGCCCGCAGATCGACGTTGGCGGGCAGTTGCTCGGTGAAGAGCGCGCGGGCAGCCGCCGGGTCGGAGACGTACGTGGTGTGGCCGTCGCCCTTGTCGGCGAGCTGTTCCATGAGCTTGTCGCCGTACTGGCTGCCCACACCCACACCGAAGAGGGTGATGCCGTTGTCGCGCCGCGCGGTCCCGATCCGGTCGAGGATCGCTGCGGCGGTGGTGTCGCCGGAGTTGGCGAGGCCGTCGGAGAGCAGGACGACGCGGTTGGTGACGCCGGGCCGCGCGGCCTTGACCGCCTCGTTGTAGCCGACCTGCACGCCTGCGGCGAGGTTCGTCTCGTCGCGCGGTTCCAGGCCGTCGACGACCGAGTGGATGTGGCCACGGCTCCCGGTGTCGCCCAGCCGGGTCATGGGCAGATCGACCGTGGCGTCGCCGCTGAAGGTGACGATCGCGAGGGAGTCTTCCGGGCGCAGCGTGTCGATGGAACTGCCGAGGGCCTGTTTGACGAGGTCGAGCCTGCCGGGCTCGGCCATCGAGCCCGATACGTCCACGACGAACGTCAGGGCGGCGGGCGGCCGGTACTCCGACTGGGCGGCACGGGTGGCGAGACCGACGCGCAGCAGCGACCAGCCGCCCTCGCCGTCGCGACGGGCCCCGTCGTTGGTGACGCCGCCGGTGCCGGTCGGGTCGATGCCGGCCCCGTCGGTACGGGCGCCGTCGGTGGTGACGGAGAAGCCGTCGCCCTCGGGCTGGGGATAGTCCTGCCGGAAGCTGTTGACGAACTCCTCCGGCCGCACGGTGGCGGCCGCGGGCAGCCGCCCGCCGGCCAGGGTGCGCTTGGCGTAGCCGTACGAGGCGGTGTCGACGTCCAGCGCGAACGTGGACAGGTAGCTGGGCGCCGGTGCGCGCTTCTGCGCGCCGTCCTTTTCGTCGGCCGCTGCGGCGCCGTCCGTGCCGTTCGCGTTCGGCGTGGCGGCCGGGCCCCCTTTCAGGTTGGGTGGCGCGGGCGCCGGTGGGGCGGGGACGTTGTTGCGGCCGCCGTTCCGTGACGCGTCAGGGGTTCCACTGCTGCATCCGGCGAGCAGCAGCCCGCCGGCCACCACCGCCGCCACGGCGACATGACGCGCGTTCCCGTACCGCTTCCCGTACCGCTTCCCGTACCGCTTCCCGTACCGCTTCCCGTACCGCTTCCCGTACCGGTTCATGTTCCGCTTCGATTCCCGCTTCATGCGGTCCCCCTCGGACTCGTCGGCCTTTGCCAATGGGACGGCCTGGGGTGCGGTCCGGAGGCATCGGAGGAATTGCGGAAGCATCTCAATGGGGCAACGGCCGGGCGGAACAAGCCGGGAACAAGACCTACCCACTAGTAGACAAGGCGTCAACAAGCTGCCATCGTGACCGCCATGTCGCAGCGATGGGTCACGGCCTCGGACGGCGTCCGGCTGGCCGTTCACGAACACGGCGAACCGACCGCCCCGACGGTCGTATGCGTGCACGGCTTCCCCGACGACCACCGTGTGTGGGACGGGGTCGTGCGGCGGCTCGCGGACCGATTCCACGTCGTGACGTACGACGTGCGCGGTTCCGGCGCCTCCGACGTGCCGCGCCGCAACGAGGACTACCGCCTCCCGCAGCTCGCCGCCGACCTCACCGCCGTCGCCGACGCGGTCAGCCCGGACGCGCCCGTGCACGTACTGGCGCACGACTGGGGCTCCGTACAGAGCTGGCACACGGTGACCGTGCCGGAGACCGCCCACCGCTTCGCGTCGCTGACCTCGATATCCGGTCCGGATCTGGACCACACCGGCCGCTGGTTCCGGGCGCAGCTGCGCCCCGGCCCGCGCAAGCTGTGGAACGTCACCCGGCAGTCGCTCGCCTCCGGGTACGTCGGCTTCTTCCACCTGCCCGGCATCGCGGAACTCGCCTGTCGCGCGGGGCTGCTGGACGCCGTGACGAAGGCCGCCCGGCGGCTGGAGACCGGTGAGCCGCCCGAGGGCTACGGCTGCTACGGCCGGGGGCTGGCCGCCCGCAACCGCGCGGGACTCAAGCTCTACCGGGCCAATGTGCTGCCGCGCACGCTCCGGCCCCGGCTCCGCCATGCCGGGCTGCCTGCGCAGGTGCTCGCGCCGAGGCGCGACATGTTCGTCCTCGTTCCCTGGCAGACCCAGATCACCGACTGGGCGCCGGACACCGAGATCCATGTCGTGGACGGCGGCCACTGGCTGCCGGCCTTCCGCCCCGACCTGGTCGCGGAGTTCACGGCGCGGCTCGTCGACCGCACACAGAACGCTTTGGCGAACGCGTCAGCGCCGGAAACACGGAACGTACAGACCGCACGGAAGGCAGGGCAGGAATGACCGCGACCGAGCCGGACAACCTGGTTCTCACCCCCCGCGATGTCCAGTGGGACTGGACGGACCTGCCCATGCACTACCTCGACGACGACCCCTTCACCACGCACTTCGCGAACGTGCTGAACATCCTGCTGCCCGAGGGTGAGGACTGGTTCATCACCGTCTTCCAGCAGGCCGTCCCGATGATCAAGGACGACCGGCTGCGCGAGGACGTCATCGGGTTCATCGGCCAGGAGGCGACCCACTCGGCCTCCCACCAGACCGTCCTCACGCACTTCAAGGAGGTCGGCTTCGACACCGCCCCCTACACCCGGCAACTCCGCTGGTTCTTCAGCAGGATGCTCGGCGACCGCGACCTGACCGGCAAGGCGGCGCAGGGCTGGATCATCGACCGGATCGCGATCATCGCGGCGATCGAGCACGTCACCGCGTACCTCGGCGACTGGATCCTCAACGCCGACGCCATCGACCGCACCCGGCACAACCCCGAGATCCTCGACCTGTACCGCTGGCACGGCGCGGAGGAGGTCGAGCACCGGGCGGTCGCCTACGACCTGTTCACCCACCTCGACGGCCGCTACCGCAACCGGGTCCGCGCCCATGTCGTCGCCTTCCCCGTCCTCGTCTACTGGTGGATCCGGGGCCTGCGCTACCTGATGGCCGCCGATCCCGAGCGCATCGCGGGCCGCGACAAGCCGCGCTTCCGCGACTGGTTCCGGGGCGCGCGCAAGGGCGTGCTCCCGAGCCCGATGAGCCTGGTGCGGCTGTACTTCGGCTATCTGCGGCCCGGCTATCACCCGTCGCACTACGGCTCGACGACCCAGGCGGTCGCCTACCTCGCCGCCTCGCCCGCCGCCCGTGCCGCACACCGCTGACCTTGTTGAAGGACCGAACGTGAGCACCGAGTACGACCTGCGGACGCCACCGCCGCGCAGCGCCACCGACCCCCGGCCCGACCCCGTTCTCGCCCTGATGGCGCGCGTCACGCCCTTCCTGCTGCGGCAGAGCGCCCGCCGTAAGCGCCGCGAGCCGGTCCCGGTGGACCGCTCGCTGCGGCTCGTCGTGACCGAGGTGCGGCACGAGGCCGAGGACGTCGTCAGTCTGCGGTTCGCGGCGGCGGACGGCGGCCCGCTGCCCGGCTGGCACCCGGGCGCGCACCTGGACCTGGACCTGCCGTCGGGGCGCCGCCGCCAGTACTCGCTGTGCGGGGATCCCACCGACCTGACCACGTACCGGATCGCCGTGCGGCGGATCGAGAAGGGGGACGGCGGCTCCCGTGAGATCCACGAACAGCTGTCAGCCGGCGCGGAGTTGCGGGCCCACGGCCCGCGCAATGCCTTCGCCTACGCGCCGGGCGGCGCCTGCCTCTTCATCGCGGGCGGCATCGGCATCACCCCGATCCTGCCCATGGTCCAGGCCGCCGCCGCGATGGGCGCCGACTGGCGGCTCGTCTACACCGGCCGCAGCCGTGCCACGCTGCCCTTCCTGGACGAGATCGACGCCATCGAGACGGCCGGTGGCGCTCCGGCCCGGGTCACCGTCCGCACCGACGACGCCGACGGCGTGCCCACCCCCGACCTGCTCCTCGCCGGGGCGGGACCCGGCACCTCCGTCTACTTCTGCGGACCCCCGCCCCTCATCGCCGCCCTCCGCGACGCGTTTCCCGCGACCGGCGCCACCGGGCTCCACTTCGAGCGGTTCTCGGCGGCCCCGGTGGTGGACGGCACCCCGTTCGAGATCCGGCTCGGCCCGGACGGGCCGGTACTCCCGGTCCCCGCCGATCGCTCCGCGCTCTCCGTACTGGCCGAACAGCGCCCGGAAACCGGCTACTCCTGCCGCCAGGGCTTCTGCGGCACCTGCCGTCTGCCGGTCCTCACCGGGGAGGTCGCCCACGCGGGCAGCGTCGCCGCTCGCCGCTCGGACACGAACATGCTCATCTGTGTCTCCCGCTCCGCCACATCCGGCGGCCGGATCACACTCGACGTGTAGTCCGTACGGCCTCAAGCGCCGGCCGGGCTGGATTTTCCAGCCCGGCCGGCGCGTGAGGGCAGCGGCCCGCGATCAGGCCGTGAGCGGGGCCAGGGCCATCGGGCGGACTCGGCCTTCGATCATGGCCCCCAGGCCCTGGACGGCGCAGACGTCCGGGCGTTCCGCGATGTGGACCGGGACGCCGGTGGCCTGGCGGAGCATGGCGTCGAGTCCCGGCATGAGCGCGCTGCCGCCCGCGAGCATGATGCCGCGGTCGGCGAGGTCGGCCACCAGGTCGGGCGGGCAACGGCGCAGGACGATGCCGATGGCGTCGACCACGGCGGTGAGCGGGGTGCGCATGGCGTGCCGGACGCCGTCCGTGTCGACGAGTACGGTGCGGGCGAGGCCGCTGGAGACGTCGCGGCCGTACACCTCGGTGCTGCCGATGATCGGGCCGACACTGCTGAGCACATGGTGCAGCGGGCGTACGGACTGGCTGGGGAGCATCAGCTCGTGCTGATTGCGCAGGTGCTGCACGACCGCATGGTCGATGGCGTCGCCCCCCACCGGCACGGTCTCCGCGGCCACGATGGAGCCGAGCGACAGGACGGCGATCTGGGTGGTGCCGGCCCCGCACACCACGATCATGGTGGCCTCGGGGTGCTCGACCGGCATCCCGCAGCCGACCGCCGCGGCGATCAGGGTGTCGACGAGTTCGACCTTGCGGGCGCCGAGCCCGAAGAGCGTTTCGGTGGCGGCGCGCTGGGCGAGCGGCTTGCTGCCGTGGGGCATGCAGACGGCGGCGCGCATCGTCGGCATCCGGCGCCAGGGCTTGCGGAGCTTGTCGCCGAGCAGGTGCCGCAGCATCCGCTGGGCCATGGCGATGTCGACGATGGTGCCGCCCGACACCGGCCGTACGACCCGGATGTGATCCGGTGTGCGCCCGTCCATCTGATCGGCGCGCGCACCGACCGCGATCAGCGCGCCGGTCCTGATGTCGATGGCGACTACGCTGGGTTCGTCGACGACCACGCCGCCGTTCTTGAGGTAGACGCGGGTCCTGGCCGCGCCGATGTCCACGGCGACCGAGCAGCGGTGCAGCTGGTCGAGACTCGGGCTCACAGGAGGCCCTCCGCGTCGTTCGCGATGAGGGTCATCGCGCCGGCCGGCCGATGGGCCGCGGGTGGCGGCGGACTGGACGGCGTGGGTGACGGCGTGAGTACTGCCTGGCTCATGACGGGCTCCCGAGATCGCGGCGACGAGCGAGCCGGGGACACATCACGTGGAATCCCCCGCCTTAAAGACAAAAGGATCAGCTGCCCGGAGCGGTCCCGCCACTGGAGCTGGGCCGTATGGGGGGTGGGGCCCGCTACGGATGCGGATCGGCGCGCGGCGGCAGACGATGGATGGTGGCCGGGCGGTCCCGCCTGCGGTGACGGACTGACGGCGAGGGAGGCGGGCGCGTGCACCCTGACGCCGATGCGGACTCGAACGTCGTTCTGCGCGGAATCCTGGAGGGCACGTCGGCGGGCGTGGGCATCCTGGACCCCGGCCTGCGCTACGTGTACGTCAATCCGGCGCTGGCCCGGATCAACGGCGTGCCCGCAGAGGAGCACCTGGGCCGCACCATCGCCGAGGTGCTGCCCGGCATAGACGGCCGCGAGGACGTGCTGCGCGCCGTGCTCGCCGACGGGCTGCCGCGCGAGGTGACCTCCAGCGGCCACACCCAGGTGCCGTCGGGCCTGGAACGCCGGTACTGGCACGGCGCCTACAACCGTCTGGAGGCGGAGGGCGTGGTGATCGGGATCGTCGGGATCGTGCTGGAGGTGACCGCCTCGCGGCAGCAGCAGCGCGATCTGGAGCAGGCTCGCGAGCGGCTCGTCCTGCTCGACGCCGCCGCGACCAGGATCGGTACGACCCTGGAGACGGACGCCACCTGCGGAGAGCTGGCGGACTTCCTGGTGCCGCTGCTCGCCGACGTCGCCAGCGTGGAGGTGCTGCCGGTCGCGCCGGGCGAGGGCGGCCGCCGCCCGCCGCCGCCCGGGGTGCTGCGGATGCGCAGGACCGCGCTGTCGTCCGTACCGGCGCTGAGCGAGCGCGTGCAGATGTTCGGTGTGCCGGGGGAGTACGTGGACTACCAGGCGGGCTCGGCCATCACGCGCTGTCTGGAGAGCGGCAAGCCGCTGAAGCAGAATCTGCTGTCCGACGAGGAACTGGTCCGGTCGGCGCCCAGCGCGGAGCGTGTCGCCGCCTACCGGGCGGCGGGGATCCACTCCGCGCTGGTCGTACCGCTCGCCGCGCGCGGCCACCCGATCGGCACGGTGTCGCTGGTGCGGGCGGGGGACTCGCCCGCCTTCACGGACGAGGACGTCGTCGTCGCCCAGGACCTGGCAGGACGCGCGGCCATCAGCCTCGACAACGCCCGCCGCTTCACCCGCGAACACGACATCGCGCTCGGCCTGCAGAGCGCACTGCTGGCCGAGCCGAGCAGCCCGCACCCGAACATCGAGGTGGCGTTCCGCTACCTTCCGGCGGGCACCAGCGCGCTGGTCGGCGGCGACTGGTACGACGCGGTCCAACTACCGGGCGGCAGAACGCTGTTGGCGATGGGTGATGTCATGGGGCACGGCGTGGAGGCGGCCGTCGACATGAGCCACTACCGCGCGATGCTGCGCGTCGTGGCCGCCGACGACCACCCCCCGCACCACATCCTGGAACGCCTTGACGCCCTCATCGCCGGGACCGGCGCCGGCCGGCCCGCCACCTGTCTGCTCGTCCTGATGGACCCGGTCCGCGGCGTCTGCTCGTACGCCAGCGCCGGACATCTACCGCCCGCGGTCTTCGGACCTGACGGTCACGTCGGCCTGATCCGTATCCCCACCGGCCCGCCCCTGGGTACCGGGTTCGGCGGATACCAGCTGGTCAAGGGGCGATGCACCCCCGGCTGGGTGCTGCTCCTCTACACCGACGGACTCGTCGAGCGCCGGGGGGAGGACATCGACCAGTCACTGGCCAGGCTCGCCGCGCTGCGCCTTCCGTCGGACGGCAACCTCGACGACCTCCTCGACCTGGTCCTGGAACGTCTTGTCGAGCAGGCCGTCGAGGACGACGTGGCGGTCCTGGCGGCGCGGGTGCTCACGGGGCAGGAGCAGCCTTCGGTGTGAGGGACGGTGGGGTGAGGGGCGGCAGTGAAAGGACCGGCAGTGAAAGGACCGGCGCCGGGAGGAACGGGGGAGCCGGTTCCGGCCCTGCCACGGGCACCACGCGGACGCCGTGCGCGCGCAGCCACGGCACGGGATCCACCCCCGATCCCAGCTGGGGCGTCACCCGCACCTCGAAGTGCAGATGCGGTCCCGTGGAGTTGCCGGTGCTGCCCGACAGCGCGATCTGCTGGCCCGGCAGCACCCGTTGGCCGACCCGGACCTGCATCAGCGACAGATGCGCGTACTGCGAGAAGTACCCGTTGCCGTGCTGTACGACGATCTGGTTGCCGAATCCGTCACCGCAGGTCGTCTCGACGACCGTTCCGGCGCCGATGGCGCGGACCGGAGTGCCCTCGGGCACGGCGAAGTCCTGGCCGGTGTGACGGTTCGCCCAGTGCTCGCCGGGCGCGTCGAAGCCGGCGGACAGGGTGTAGCGCTCGACCGGGGTGACCCAGGGGGTGTGCGACCGGGCGGCCGTGCCGGGTTCCGGCATCTCCTCGGGGATCGCGTACGCGCAGTCCTGTGGGGAGGCCGACCGGGCCGACCGGGCCGCCTCCAGCCGCCGCAGCAGCTCGCGCGCCCGCCCCAGCTTGGTCTTGATCTCCTTTTTCAGACCGTCCTGGTGGGCGGTCTCCTGGTCCAGTGCCACGAGCGCCCGGTCGGCCGCCGACCGGTCCAGCTCCAGGCGCGCGGTCGTCGTCGTCGCGGTGGAGAGGAGGCCCGCCACGGCCTCGTCCCCCTTGCGGAGGCGGCCCAGCTGGTCGAGCAGGGCCTCGGGCGAATCGGCCAGCAGCAGCGCGGCGGCGGCCGACAGCCCGCCGGACCGGTACTGCAGCCGGGCCACCAGGCCGATGGTGTCGTGCAGCCCGGCCAACCGCCGCTGACCGAGCGTGACCTCCTGCCGCAGCCGGGCGGCCATGACCCGCTGCCGGTCCGCCGCCCGCCGGGCGTGCTCGTACGCGGTGGTGGACTCGGCGGCCTGCCGGTACATGTCGTCCACCTCGCCGGCCACCGTCCCGATCCGGTCGTCGGCCCGCGCCGGCTGCGTGCCGCCCGGCAGCAGCGTCAGCAACGTCAGCAGCCCGGTGAAGAGCAGGACGGCCGCCGACATGGCGGCCGGCCTGCGGACGGAGGCGGTTCCTGGCATCGGAGGATCATCTCCGTGCCGCCGCCGTCATGGCCCCCGGGACACGCCGTGAGCCGCGCACCCTCCGCCATTCGGTCGACACCGCGGGGTTCCGCTACGGCGAATGGTTACTTTCCGTGGTCAGGAAACGGGCAAAACGTTAGATAAGCATCAAATAAGGCAATGGTTCTCACCGACCGGTCGATGTCCGCCGAGCCGTGCACCCTCCGCCTGCCGCAGCCGCGGTGGGTCCCGTTTCTGGCCGCGGACCTCACCGCGGCCGACGGCTCCGTGACCGTCATCGGATCCCGGGACGGTCTCCCGGTGACGGTCACGGCCGCTCCCCACCAGGAGGGCGGCACCGGAGCGGCCGGCGGTACGCCCGCCGCCCGCTCCGGGTCGGCCGGCCCGTGCCCGGCCGTGGCCGTCAGCGCCTGTCCGTGCCCGGCCGTACCGGCGCCGTACCTGGCCGTGCCTCCGGCTACTCGCTGTCCTCCAGGCGGAAGCCGACCTTCAGTCCCACCTGGTAGTGCTCGATCTCGCCGTCCACGATGTGGCCGCGCATCTGGGTGACCTCGAACCAGTCGAGCGCGCGAAGCGTCTGCGACGCCCGGTGGATCCCATTGCGGATCGCGGCGTCAATGCTTTCGTGAGAGGTGCCCACGATCTCGGTCACCCGGTACGTACGGTCGGTCATGGCGGTCTCCCGGCGTAGTGAGAGTTCTGTCCCTCCGTCCACGGTGCCCGAAGGGCCGCCACTCCGCATTCCCGCAAAAGTGGACATAAGATCTCGTATCAGACCCCGTTCCGGCGGTCGTGCATGAGCGACGACGCGTGGGCGATGACGCGTGCGCCATGAATCGTGAGCGATGACGGAGGCCGCGTGGACCGCCTTTCCGCCAGCGGGCCCGGCTACATCCGCTTCGCCGCCCCGGCCCTCGTCCTGATCGGCGCCGGCTTCGACCTGCTCACGCCGGCCGACTACCACGGCGGTCCGCTGCTGGCCGTGGCCTGCGTGGCCGCGGGGGCGACGCTCTCGTTCCGGTCCACCCTCGCGCTCTCCGCCCTCGCCCTGGCGACGGCCACCGGACTGACCGTGCGGCACGGCACGTTCGGCCATGCGCCGGGGGTCACGGAGATCGTCAATGTGCTGCTCGCGGGAGTCATCGGTCTCGTGGTGAACCGGGTGATCGCCCGCTACGGCCGCCGACTGGACACCGTACGGACGGTGTCGGAAGCCGCCCAGCGCGCGATCCTGCCCACCCCGCCCCGCCACATCGGCCCGCTGGACATCGCGGCCCGCTACCGCGCCGCGCAGAGCGAGGCGCGGATCGGCGGGGACCTGTACGCGGCCGAGGACAGCCCGTACGGCATCCGGTTGCTGATCGGAGACGTGCGCGGAAAGGGGCTGGGCGCGGTCGGGGCGGTGTCGGTGGTGCTCGGCGCCTTCCGGGAGGCGGCCGAACAGGCGCCGGACCTGCTGGAGCTGGCCGAACGGCTGGAGCACGCTCTCGTCCGCGAAGGCATCCGCCGGTCGGGTGAGGACCGGACGGAGGGCTTCACGACGGCGCTCCTCGCCGAGTTCTCCCCGGACTACCGCACGCTGCGGCTGCTGAACCGGGGGCACCCGGCCCCGTATCTGCTGGTCGGCGGCACGGTCCGCGCCCTGGACGCCGCCGAGCCAGACCTGCCGCTCGGCATCGGCGGCCTCTGCGGCCGCCGTTCGGGGCCCGACGTCCACCGGCTGCCGCCCGGCGGCACCCTGCTGCTGGTCACCGACGGGGTGACCGAGGCGCGCGACGGGGCCGGGGTGTTCTACGACCCCGCCGAGCGGCTGGCCGGCCGCGGTCCCTTCCAGCGGCCGCAGGACGTCATCGACGCCCTGGTGAGCGATGTCGAGACATGGTCCGGCGGCCACGGCACGGACGACATGGCCGTACTGGCCGTCACCTACCGCTGAGCGGGGCGCCTTGCCGCAGGCGCCGGCCCACGAGCGACGTCAGTGGTGGAAGGCCGTCGCGACGTCCGCCGGGCGGTCCAGCGGTTCGCGCTGCTGCCGCAGTTCGGGCAGCAGCCGGGCGAGTTCCTCGACGAGCAGGTCCGCGAGGTCCTGGGAGAAGCCGTTGCGGCAGACGACCCGCAGAACGGCCAGCTCCTCCCGGTCCGGCGGGAACGTGTACGCGGGCACCAGCCAGCCGCGTTCGCGCAGCCGCCGCGACACGTCGAAGACGTCGAAGTTCTTCACGTCGTCGGCGGTGGTGAAGGCGAAGACCGGCAGCTGGTCGCCCTTGGTGATGAGCCGGAAGCCGCCGAGCGCCTCGATCCGCGCGGCCAGTGACATCGCGACGTCCCGGCTGCTCTGCTGCACGGCGCGGTAGCCGTCGTGGCCCAGCCGCAGGAACGTGTAGTACTGCGCCACGACCTGCGCGCCCGGCCGGGAGAAGTTGAGCGCGAAGGTCGGCATGTCGCCGCCGAGGTAGTTGACGCGGAAGACCAGCTCCTCGGGGAGCGCGTCCCGGTCGCGCCACAGGGCCCAGCCGACGCCCGGGTAGACCAGCCCGTACTTGTGGCCCGAGGTGTTGATCGAGGCGACGCGGGGGAGCCGGAAGTCCCAGACGAGGTCCTCGTCGATGAAGGGGGCGACCATCGCGCCGGAGGCGCCGTCCACATGGACCGGCACATCAAGGCCCGTGCGCTCCTGGAGCGCGTCGAGAGCCGCGCAGATCTCCGCCACCGGCTCGTACGACCCGTCGAAGGTCGAGCCGAGTACGGCGACGACCCCGATGGTGTTCTCGTCGCACAGCGCCACGGCGGACGCGGCGTCCAGGTGCAGCCGGTCGCCCTCCACGGGCACCAGGCGTGCCTCGACCTCCCAGAACGCGCAGAATTTCTCCCAGCACACCTGCACATTCGCGCCCATGACCAGGTTGGGGCGGGCCGTCGCCGGATAGCGGTCCGCATTGCGCTTCGCCCAGCGGCGCTTGAGCGCCATGCCGGCGAGCATGCACGCCTCCGACGAGCCGGTCGTCGAGCAGCCGACGACCGCCGCCGGGTCGGGCGCGTTCCACAGGTCGGCGAGCATCGCCACGCAGCGCCGTTCCAGCTCGGCGGTGCGCGGATACTCGTCCTTGTCGATCATGTTCTTGTCGGCGCACTCGGCCATCAGCACATTGGCCTGCGGCTCCATCCAGGTGGTGACGAACGTCGCCAGGTTGAGCCGTGAGTTGCCGTCGAGCATCAGCTCGTCATGGACCAGCTGATAGGCGGCGTGCGGCGACATCGGCCCGTCCGGCAGCCGGTGCTTGGGCGGGGCGGTGCGCATGCTGGCGACAGGGTCGGCGTCGCCGTAGAAGAACGGATTGACCGCGAGCGGGCGCGAGTCCCCGGTTCCTTTGTGCAGCGGCATCAGGCGTTGGCCCTCTCAATGGCAACATTCACGGGGGTGGTCATCGTGGTGCCTCCTTCCCTCGGGACGATACGGCGATCGGGCCCGCCGCGCCCGTCCGGAGGCTCAACCCGTACTGGCCAGTGACAGCTTCGCCGCGAAGCCCAGGAACAGCGCGCCGGCCCCCGCCGACAGCCCCGCCGTCAGCCGCTTGCGCCGCCGGAACGTCGCCGCCAGATACGTGCCGCTGAAGATGAGCACCGTCAGATAGGTGATGCTGAACAGCTGCGCCCACGCGCCCAGCGCGAGGAACGACAGCGCCGGATGCGGGTACCCCGGGTCGACGAACTGCACGAAGAAGGCGACGAAGAACAAGATCGCCTTCGGGTTGAACAGGCTGATCACCAGCGCCCTGCGGAACGGCCGCTCCGCCTTCTCCTGCGCCGCGCCGCCGGCCGCGCCGCCCTCGGCGCCGGCCGGCTGCTTCCGCTCGGCCCGCCCGCGCCACAGCGCCCACGCGCCGCGCATCATGGCCGCCGCGAGCCAGGTCAGATACCCGGCCCCGGCGAATTTGACCACCGTGAACGCCACCGGGCTGGCCTGCAGCAGCGACGCCACACCGCACGCCGACAGCGTCATGAGCGCGGCGTCCCCGCACAGCACCCCGGCCGCCGCCCGGTAGCCGGTGCGCGGCCCGCGGCGGGCCGCGACCGAGACCACGTACAGCGAGTTCGGCCCCGGCAGCAGGATGATCAGGGCGAGCCCCGCCAAGTACGTCGAAAGATCAGTTATCCCCAGCATGCGAACAAGTGTGCCACTTGCACCTCACGCGACGTGAGGCGTCACCGTGGATCACGCAAGCGGAGAAATCACGCGAGCACGAGAGGAGCGGAGAAGCGATGAGTTACTCCGTAGGGCAGGTCGCGGGCTACGCCGGCGTCACCGTGCGGACCCTGCACCACTACGACGAGATCGGGCTGCTCACCCCGAGCGGCCGCAGCCACGCGGGCCACCGGCGTTACGCCGACGCCGACCTCGACCGGCTGCAGCAGATCCTGTTCTACCGGGAACTCGGCTTTCCGCTGGACGAGGTCGGCACCTTGCTGGACGACCCGGCCGCCGACCCATCGGCGCACCTGCGCCGCCAGCACGATCTGCTGTCCGCGCGGATCACCAGACTGCAGGAGATGGCCGCGGCCGTCGAAAGAGCCATGGAGGCGAAGAAGATGGGCATCAACCTCACACCCGAGGAGAAGTTCGAGGTCTTCGGTGGGCAGTTCGACCCCGATGACTACGCGGAGGAGGCCGAGCAGCGCTGGGGCGGCACGGAGGCGTACCAGGAGTCGCAGCGCAAGGCGGCGTCGTACACCAAGGAGGACTGGCTGCGGATCAAGGCCGACGTCGACGGCGTCAACTCGCGGCTCGCCGCCGCCATGGACACCGGTGCCGGACCGGACTCCGAGCAGGCGATGGACCTCGCCGAGGAGCACCGTCAGCACATCTGCCGCTTCTTCTACGACTGCACGTACGAGATCCACACCGGGCTCGGCGAGATGTACGTCGCCGACGAGCGCTTCACCGCCACCTACGAGGCGGTCAGGCCGGGCCTGGCGGCGTACCTCCGCGACGCGATCCTCGCCAACGCGGTCCGCAACGTGTGAGCCCTACTCCTTCACCAGCACCACGGCGGTGCCGTACGCACACACCTCCGTGCCCACCTCGGCGGCCTCGGTCACATCGAAGCGCATCGTCAGCACCGCGTTCGCCCCGCGCGCCTGCGCCTGCTCGACGAGCCGCTCCATCGCCTGATTACGCGTCTGCACCAGGGTCTTCGTCAGACCCTTCAGCTCGCCGCCGATCATCGACTTGAGCCCCGCGCCGATCTGGCTCCCCAGGTGCCGGGAGCGCACGGTCAGCCCGAACACCTCGCCGATCACCTGCTCGACCCGGTACCCGGGGGCGTCGTTCGTGGTCACCACCAGGACGTCGGACTGCTGTGACTGGCCGCCGCCGAAATCTTCGATACCCATGAGGGAACGGTGACCCTTGCGGGCGGCCTTCGCACGCCGGACTACTCCAGTCGCGGCTCTTCCGAGGGCGCGGGGCAGATCCGGCGGCCCGTGTTGTCGAAGATGTAGAGGTGCGCCAGGTCCACGAGCAGCGGCACCCGGTCCCCGGGCCGCACCCGGATGTCGGGCCCGGTACGGACGACCAGGTCTCCGGTCGGCTGCTCCGCGCGGTCGGCCGGCGGCGGGTCCAGTACCTTCACCGCGCCGTTGCCCTCCGGGTCCTGCAGCAGTCCTGGGAACCGTCCCGCGGCCTTGCGCGCCAGCTTCCCCAGCCCGCCCGGTCCCGCGGCCGCCCGCCGTGCCGCGGAGCGGGAGCGCTGCGCGGGCAGCCGCGGCGCCTCCAGCTCCGGCACGATCGCGGGCCTCGCCCCGGTGTTCAGATGCACCAGGCACTCGTGCCCCTGGTACTCCACATGCTCGACGATGCCGCTGAGCACCACTTCGCCCGCGTGCGCGTTGCTCGGCGCCGCGATCCGCACCGCCTCGGAGCGCAGCCCGACGATGATGTGCCGGCCCTGCTGGATCCGCAGCATCTGGTGGTCCAGGCTCAGCGGCTCCGGCAGTCCCAGGCGCTGCCGCCCGAAGTCGATCCACATGCCGCCGCCCAGCGGCGCCAGCACCGTGGCCTGCAGCAGATTGATCCGCGGCGTCCCGATGAACGCGGCGACGAACACGTTCACCGGCAGGTGGTACGTGTCGCGCGGTGTGCCGACCTGCTGCAGCACCCCGCTGCGCATCACCGCGACCCGGTCGCCGAGCGACATGGCCTCCGCCTGATCATGCGTCACATACACGGTGGTGACGCCCATTCCGCGGGTCAGCCGGGCGATCTCCGCGCGCAGGTGGGAACGGAGCTTGGCGTCCAGGTTCGACAGCGGCTCGTCCATCAGGAACACCGACGGGTGCCGGGAGATGGCCCGGCCCATCGCGACCCGCTGCCGCTCGCCGCCGGACAGCTGCCCCGGGTAGCGGTCCAGGATCTCCTCGATCCCCAGGATCCGCGCGGTCTCCTCGACCCTTGGATTCTGGTCCTCGCCGGGCATCTCGAAGCGCAGCGGGAATCCGATGTTCTGGCGGCTGGTCATGCTCGGGTACAGCGCGAAGTTCTGGAACACCATCGCCATCCGGCGGTCGCCGGGTGCGAGGTCGTTCGCGTACTCGCCGTCCAGCAGCAGCTCGCCGGTGCTGACGTCCTCCAGCCCGGCGATCATGCGCAGCACGGTGGATTTTCCGCAGCCGGACGGCCCGAGCAGCACCAGGAACTCACCGGGCGCGACCTCCAGCGAGAACCGGTCGACGGCCGGAACGAGCTGCTTCGGATAGAACTTTGAAATTTCGTGCAGGGATATGGCGCGAGTCATAACAGGATCCGCCAGAAGGTTCAGATGCTGCGAAGGGAGACTTGCCAGTGGTGCACGGGTGGCTTTGCGGAGAACGTAATGCACTGTCCCCGCGTTGGGGAACGTTTCGGCCAAGACGGTTGGCGCGATCTACCCGTCCTGCGCCTCCGCGATCTGCCCGTCCTGCGCCGCACGGACCGGGTCCGCCGCCGCGCACAGGGGGCGCACGGTTTCGGTTGGTACTTTTGACCAGTGACGAACCTCGCCCTCGGGCCCAGCTGGCTCGATCCCGACCACCTGATCAACTCGTTCGGCCTGTGGGGCGTGCTGTTGATCGTCTTCGCAGAGTCGGGCCTGCTGATCGGATTCTTCCTGCCCGGGGACTCGCTCCTCTTCACGACCGGACTGCTGGTCTCGGGGGGCACCCTCAAGACCCCGCTGTGGCTGGTCATGCTGCTGGTCGTGGTCGCCGCGATCGCCGGTGACCAGGTCGGCTTCCTCTTCGGCCGAAAGGTCGGCCCCTCGCTCTTCCGGCGGCCGGACTCCAAACTCTTCAAACAGGAGAACATCGAGAAGGCCCATGCCTTCTTCGAGAAGCACGGTCCCAAGTCGATCGTGCTGGCCCGCTTCGTACCGATCGTCCGCACGTTCACGCCGATCATCGCGGGCGTCAGCCGCATGAACTACCGGACGTTCGTCACCTACAACGTGATCGGCGGCACGCTCTGGGGCGGCGGCGTCACCCTGCTCGGCTACTGGCTCGGCCAGATCGCGTTCGTCCACAAGAACATCGAACTGATCCTCATCGCGATCGTCCTCGTCTCCGTCGTCCCCATCGCCATCGAGTTCCTCCGCGCCCGCGCCAAATCGAAGAAGGAAGGCCCCCGGCCGCCCTCCGACGTTCCCCCGCCGCCCCCCACCAGCGCGCGCGGCGGCCGCCACCGGGCGAAGTAGCCGGGGCGGCAGCACGGGCAACAGCCGGGCGCCGTCCGCCGCCGCCGACGTGCCGGGGCGGAATCGCCGTCCGTGCCGCGGGCCCTGCACACTGATCACCGGAGGTGATCGGTCAACGTGTCGGACGATGAGAAGCCGGACCCGGACGAGGCGCGCTCCGAGTTCACGCCGCCAGCGGGCGTACCGCTGCCGCCTGCCCCCGAGCAGGACGGTTCGACGACCTCGGAGTTCGCGGCACCGACCGGGGTGGAGCTCCCGGCCGTGCCCGATGCGGAAGGCTCCGCCTTCACCGCTCCCGCCTCCGCCGCTGCCCACGGCGGAGCGGGGAACGCGTTCACACCCCCCGAGGGGATCCCCGTCATACGGCTCACCAAGGGCGTCGTCCCCTGGCAGGACCGGATGCGCGAGATGGTCCGGATGCCCGTCACCGAGCGCCCGATCCCCGAGCTGCTCGTGGAAAGGCCGGAGACCGGGCCGCCGGTGCCGCGCGTGCTCGACCTCACCCTGCGTATCGGCGAGCTGCTGCTCGCGGGCGGCGAGGGTGCCGAGGACGTAGAGGCGGCGATGTTCGGTGTCGCGCACGCCTACGGCCTGGCGCGGGTGGAACCCACCGTCACGTTCACGCTGCTGGGCATCTCGTACCAGCCGTCCCTCGTCGAGCCGCCGGTCAGCGCGAGCCGTACCGTGCGCCGCCGGGGCACCGACTACACCCGCCTGGCGGCCGTCTTCCAGCTCGTGGACGACATCACCGCGCATGAGGCGACGCTGGAGGACTCGTACGGCCGCCTCGCCACGATCCGCCGCAACCGGCACCCGTACAGCGGCTGGGTGCTGACCGGCGCCGCCGGACTGCTGGCCGGCTCGGCGAGCATCCTGGTCGGCGGTGGGCCGGTGATCTTCTTCGCGGCGGCGCTGGCCGCGATGCTCGGCGACCGGCTCGCCTGGCTGTGCGCGGGGCGCGGACTGCCGGAGTTCTACCAGTTCGCGGCCGCCGCGATGCCGGCCGCCGCGATGGGCATCGTCATCAACCTCTACGCGGACCATCTGCCGGGCGCCACCAACCTCCAGGCGTCCGCGGTGATCACCGGCGGACTGTTCGCGCTGCTGCCGGGGCGGGCCCTGGTCGCCGGTGTCCAGGACGGCCTGACCGGCTTCTACATCACCGCGTCCGCGCGCCTGCTGGAGGTCATGTACCTCGTGGTGGGCATCGTCGTCGGCGTCACGATCGTGCTGTACGTGGGAGTGCAGTTGGGCGCCGTCTTCGACCCCGAACAGGCGCTGGGCGTCTATGACCGCCCCTTGGTGCAGCTGCCGGCCGCGATGGCCCTCACCCTCGCCTTCGCGGTGCTGCTGCAGTGCGAGCGGGGGGTGCTGCTGCTCACCACCCTCAACGGCGGCGTCGCCTGGACGGTCTACGGGGCGCTCCACCAGCAGATCGGAGCCAACCCGGTCGCCGCCACCGCCGCCGCGGCCGGCCTCGTCGGTCTCTTCGGCCAGCTGATGGCCCGCTACCGGTACGCGTCGGTCCTGCCGTACGTCACGGCCGCGATCGGCCCGCTGCTGCCCGGCTCCGCGACGTACTTCGGGCTGCTCGCCTTCACCCAGAATCACCCGAATCAGGGTCTCGCGTCGCTGTCGAAGGCCGCGGCCCTCGCTCTCGCCATCGCGATCGGCGTGAACCTCGGCGGGGAGATCGCCCGCATGTTCCTCAAGACCCCGGGCTCCGCCGACCCGGCCCGCCGCCGCGCCGCGAAGCGCACCCGCGGGTTCTGACGCGGGCCGCGACGCGGTTGGTCCTCAATCGCCGGACGGGCTGAATGCTGAATTCAGCCCGTCCGCGATTGAGGACAGCGCTCAGTGGTGCTGGTGGTGGACCTGACCCGAGTCCTTCAGGCGCTTGTACGACGCCTCGATCTCCGCCTCGGCCTCGATGCGGCCGACCCAGTTGGCGCCCTCGACGGACTTGCCCGGCTCCAGGTCCTTGTAGACCTCGAAGAAGTGCTGGATCTCCAGGCGGTCGAACTCCGACACGTGATGGATGTCACGCAGGTGCTCCACCCGCGGGTCGGACGCCGGCACGCACAGCAGCTTGTCGTCGCCGCCCGCCTCGTCGGTCATGCGGAACATACCGACGGCGCGGCACTTGATGAGGCAGCCGGGAAACGTCGGCTCATCGAGGATGACCAGCGCGTCCAGCGGGTCGCCGTCCTCGCCGAGAGTGTTCTCGACGAAGCCGTAGTCGGCCGGGTAACTGGTCGAGGTGAAGAGGCGGCGGTCCAAGCGGATACGACCGGTCTCGTGGTCCACCTCGTACTTGTTCCGGGAACCCTTCGGGATCTCGATCGTGACGTCGAACTCCAAGGCCCTACTCCTCCATGATCAGCACATACTTCTGGTGATTAAGTGTCTCCCACGCAGGTGTGTGGTCGCGAAAGGGGCTGGTCGGGGGTGCCTGACGCCAGAACATGGCAGGTTGTGGCGGGGTCGGCCGCCGTCGGACTGGCCGTTTCCTTCGCGACGGTGGCCGTGGCCGGACCGTGGGAGTCAGGCCAGCGTACGGCGGAACGGACGGCCGCCGCCTCCGGGGGCCACCAGCCGGACAGCAGGCACACCGACGCGCCCCGAAGACAGCCGCCCGCGGAAGCCGCGCCGCCCTCCGCCGGCAAAGTGCTCGCCGCACCCGCCACGGATCCGGGGTCGCTCCCCACCCAGCCGGGACTCGCCGCCCGGCTCGCGCCGCTGCTGCGCGATCCGGCCCTCGGCCCGCTGCGCACCGGCGCCGTCATCGACGCCGCCACCGGCAAGCTGCTGTACGGCTCCGGCGCCGCCACCCCTTCGGTGCCGGCCTCGACGATAAAGATCGCGACCGCCGCCGCCGCGCTCTCCGTCCTCGGCCCCGACCACCGGATCGCCACGACCGTCCTCGCCACCGGCCCGCACGGCACCGTGCTCGTCGGCGGCGGCGATCCCACCCTCACCACCGATGCCCTGCGCACTCTGGCCGACGACACCGCCCGCGCCCTCAAGGCCCGCTCCACGACCACCACCGCGCTCGGCTACGACATCTCGCTCTACTCCGGCCCCGCCATGCACCCCATAGGCCGCAACGAGAACATCGCGCCGGTCACGTCCCTGATGCTCAACGAGGGTCGCCTCGACAAGAGCGACCACGGCCCCGCCGACCGATCCACGGACCCGGCCGCCGACACCGCCGCCTCCTTCGCGACGCTGCTCAGCGCCCGGGGCATCACGGTGACCGGCACCCCGGCCGAGGCGGCCGCCGCCGTGTCCGGCACGAAGCTCGCCACGGCCGAATCCCTCCCGCTGTCCGATCTCGTCGAGCGGGCGCTGACGAACAGCGACAACGACATCGCGGAGGCCCTCGCCCGGCAGACCGCGATCGCCGCGCACCTCCCCGCGAGCTTCGCGGGCGCCCAGCAGGCCGTCACCGCGGCCCTGGGGCGGCTCGGGCTGCCCCTGGCCGGGGCCGAGTTGACCGACGGCAGCGGCCTCAACCGCGCCGACGCGCTGTCCGCGGAACAGCTCGCCCGGCTCCTCGCCCTGGCCGCGGGCCCCGGCCATCCCCAACTGCGCACCATCCTCACCGGCCTGCCCGTCGCGGGCTTCTCCGGCACCCTGGCCGACCGGTTCCGCGGCGGTCCCGCCTCCGGCGCCGGCCTCATCCGCGCCAAGACCGGCACCCTCACCGGCGTCAACGCCATCACCGGCACCGTCGTCGCCGCCAACGGCCGGCTCCTCACCTTCGCCTTCCTCACCCAGGGCACCACCTCCGCGACCGCGGCCCAATCCGCCCTCGACCGTCTGGCGTCCGCCCTCGCCGCCTGCGGCTGCCAGGTGCCGTGACCGGCGGTTCCCCGGGTTACGCGTCCTCCGGCCACGCTGTCCTCAATCGCCGGACGGGCTGAATTCAGCCCGTCCGGCGATTGAGGACCCGGTCCCAAAGCGGGAGCGGCAACGTACCGTGAAGGCATGACGAGCATCGGTGGTGCCGACATGGTCGACTGGAACCTCGCAGTGGCGACCGCGCAGCGGTTGATGCGGCCGGGCCCTGAGGTGAGCGGGGACGAGGCGCGGGCGATCGTGGCCGAATTGCGCAAGCACGCACAGGCCGCCGAGGAGCATGTGCGGCTGTTCACCCGCATGTACGGGGACGCCGCCGCGCAGACGAACGGCACACCGGTGCTGATCGTGGACCGGACGGGCTGGGTGAAGGCGAACATCGCCGGATTCCGGGAGGTCCTCAAGCCGTTGCTGGGCAAGATGCAGGCCCGGCGCCCCGGCGGCCTGGGCGGCGCCGCGCTCGGCACGGTCGGCGGCAAGGTCACCGGCGTCGAGGTCGGGATGCTGCTGTCCTTCATGGCGTCCCGGGTGCTCGGCCAGTACGAGACGTTCGCGCCCCCGACGCGCGAGCTGCCGGCCGGACCCGCCGTCCCCGGCCCGGGGGAGTCCCGCGCGGGCCGGCTGCTGCTGGTCGCGCCGAACATCGTGCACGTCGAGCGCGAACTGGACGTGGACCCCCACGACTTCCGGCTGTGGGTGTGCCTCCACGAGGAGACCCACCGCACCCAGTTCAGCGCCGTGCCGTGGTTGCGCGACCACATCGAGGGCGAGATCCAGTCATTCCTCGGTGAGACCGACATGGACGCCTCCACCGTGATCGAACGGATCAGGGAGGCGGCGCAGTCCTTCGCCGGCGGCGGTGGCGCCAAGGAGGAGGAAGAGCCCGACGAGGGCCGCAGCCTGGTCGACCTCGTGCAGACCCCCGCCCAGCGGGAGATCCTCGCGCGCCTCACCGCCGTCATGTCGCTGCTCGAAGGACACGCGGACTATGTGATGGACGGCGTCGGCCCCGATGTCGTGGCGACCGTCGCGGAGATCCGCGAGAAGTTCCAGCAGCGCCGGGCCAGCGGCGCCGGGCGGCTGGACCAGGTGCTGCGCAAGGTGCTGGGCCTGGACGCGAAGCTGCGCCAGTACAAGGACGGCGAGCGCTTCGTGCGGTCCGTCGTCGACGAGGTCGGCATGGACGGCTTCAACCGGATCTGGACGTCACCGAACACGCTCCCCACCAAGCTGGAGATCGCCAAACCGGCCGACTGGGTCGCAAGGGTGCACCGCCGTAGCGAACCGTGACCACCCAACGCCTCCTGGTTCACCCGTCCGAGGGACCGTAAGCGCAGGGTAAGGCGTGCGATGCTCGGGTACTGCCCCAGCTTCTGTCACCATCTAGCTACCCTGCGTTATCACCCCTCAGAACCTCCCCAGGAGGGAACCGGACATGGGTCCCCACCCCACGGTCGCCGCGATACGCCTGGCGGTCCGCCGCGTACTTCACGACGTCCTCACCGCCACCCCGACCCCGAACCCACTCATCCTCGCCGCCGCCAGCGGAGGCGCCGACTCGATGGCCCTCGCCGCCGCGCTCGCCTTCGAGGCACCCAAGCTCGGCGTGCGCGCCGGAGCCGTCACCGTCGACCACGGGCTGCAGTCCGGCTCGGCCGGCCGGGCCCTCGAAGTCGCCGCGCGCCTGCGCGGCCTCGGGCTCGACCCCGTCGACGTCGTCGGCGTCACCGTCGGCCGCCAGGGCGGCCCCGAAGCCGCCGCGCGCGATGCGCGCTACGGCGCCCTGGACGCGACCGCCGACGCCCGCGGCGCTGCCGCCGTCCTGCTCGGCCACACCCGGGACGACCAGGCTGAAACGGTGCTGCTCGGCCTCGCCCGCGGCTCCGGCACTCGCTCGCTGTCCGGAATGGCCGCCGTGTCGGGCGCCGGGGGCCGCTACCGCCGCCCGTTCCTGCTGCTCGACCGCGACACGGTGCGCAAGGGCTGCCTGGCCCAGGGCATCGACGTGTGGGAGGACCCGCACAACCACGACCCGGCGTACACCCGCTCCCGGGTCCGCCACGAGGCGCTGCCGGTGCTGGAGAAGTCCCTCGGCAAGGGCGTCATCGAGGCGCTCGCCCGCACCGCCCAGCTCTCCCGTGACGACGCCGACGCCCTGGACCAGTGGGCGGCCACCGCCGAGCGCGACGTCGCCGACGGCGACGGCACCCTGGACGCGGACCGGCTCTACGTTCTTCCCGCCGCCGTCCGCCGCCGCGTACTGCGCCGCGCGGTCATCGCCGCGGGCTCCCCGCCCGGCTTCCTCTTCGCCCGCCACATCGAGGAGGTCGACCGGCTGGTCACCGACTGGCGGGGGCAGAAGGGCCTCAACCTGCCGGGCGGCGTCGAGGCCCGGCGGCGCAATGGCAGACTGTTCTTCTCGCCGTCGTAGACCTTGAGGAACCAACACAGGTGAACGAGAACGACATGGGCGCCGACCTCGAAAAGGTGCTCATCACCAAGGAAGAGATCGACGCCAAGCTGGCCGAGCTTGCCGCGAAGATCGACAAGGACTACGCCGGGAAGGACCTGCTGATCGTCGGCGTGCTCAAGGGCGCGGTGATGGTCATGGCGGACCTGGCGCGTGCGCTGTCCACCAACGTCACGATGGACTGGATGGCGGTCTCCTCCTACGGCGCCGGCACGAAGTCCTCGGGCGTCGTCCGCATCCTCAAGGATCTCGACACTGACATCGCCGGCCGCGATGTGCTGATCGTCGAGGACATCATCGACTCCGGTCTGACGCTGTCCTGGCTGATCAGCAACCTCGGCTCGCGCGGCCCGGCCTCCCTGGAGGTCTGCACGCTGCTGCGCAAGCCGGAGGCGGCGAAGGTCGAGATCGATGTGAAGTACACCGGCTTCGATATTCCGAATGAATTCGTCGTCGGCTACGGACTCGATTTCGCCGAGAAGTACCGCAATCTCCCGTTTGTCGGGACGCTCGCCCCGCACGTATACGGCGGCTGACGCCCCTTTCATCCGAGGATGTCCCCGTTCGGCGCAGCCCGTGCCGACAACGGGGAACCCCGTACCGTCTCCCGCCGTTGAAGCAGGGGAAGCCGGGATTGTTAACGGTCGGCGGCCGCCTCGGTGGACAATGCTGAGGTACCGTCCGAAGGTCGGGTCATACACCGGATGCACGCGTGGCCATCGAGCCGCGCTGCCTCACTGTGGCAGGAGGGACGGGGCGTCCGCGCCCCGCATGGATGGACGTCAAGCGCTATTTCCGTGGGCCAGTCATGTGGATCGTACTGGCTGTCATCGCCGTGGTCGTCCTCATGCAGGTCGTCGGCTCCTCCGGCGGCTACAAGACGGTGGACACCGGCCAGGTCGTGCAAGCGATCCACAGCAAGGACAACATTCTCAAGTCCGCCGAGATCACCACCGGCGATGAGCAGACGATCAAGGTCGAGCTCGTCGACGGTGCGAAGGTCGGCGGCAAGGACCTGGGCACCAAGCTCAAGGCCAGCTATGTCAGCGCCGAGCAGAGCACTGCCATCGCCGCGTCGCTCCAGGACAAGGTCGACGCCAAGCCGGACGCGGGCGGCAAGCTGCCCGACGGTTACACCGTCTCGCCGTCCAAGCAGAACGCGTTCGTCAGCATTCTGCTGTCGCTCCTGCCGTTCGTCCTGATCGTCGTGGTCTTCCTCTTCCTGATGAACCAGATGCAGGGCGGCGGATCCCGCGTCATGCAGTTCGGGAAGTCCAAGGCCAAGCTGATCACCAAGGACACCCCCAAGACCACGTTCGCGGACGTGGCGGGGGCGGACGAGGCGGTCGAGGAGCTCCACGAGATCAAGGAGTTCCTGCAGGAGCCGGCGAAGTTCCAGGCCGTCGGTGCCAAGATCCCCAAGGGCGTGCTGCTGTACGGCCCGCCGGGTACTGGTAAGACCCTGCTGGCCCGCGCTGTCGCGGGTGAGGCGGGCGTCCCCTTCTACTCGATCTCGGGCTCCGACTTCGTCGAGATGTTCGTGGGTGTCGGCGCCTCGCGTGTCCGTGACCTGTTCGAGCAGGCCAAGGCGAACGCTCCGGCGATCGTCTTCGTCGACGAGATCGACGCCGTGGGCCGGCACCGCGGTGCCGGTATGGGCGGCGGTCACGACGAGCGCGAGCAGACGCTCAACCAGCTGCTCGTCGAGATGGACGGCTTCGACGTGAAGGGCGGCGTCATCCTGATCGCCGCCACCAACCGGCCGGACATCCTCGACCCGGCGCTGCTGCGTCCGGGCCGTTTCGACCGGCAGATCGCGGTCGACCGTCCCGACCTGATGGGCCGGCTGGAGATCCTCAACGTCCACGCCAAGGGCAAGCCGGTCGCTCCGAACGTCGATCTCCGGGCCGTCGCTCGCCGCACCCCCGGCTTCACCGGCGCGGACCTGGCCAACGTGCTCAACGAGGCCGCGCTGCTGACGGCCCGCGGGGACCGGAAGCTGCTCGACAACGAGACCCTCGACGAGGCGATCGACCGTGTCGTGGCCGGCCCGCAGAAGCGGACCCGGATCATGTCCGAGAAGGAGAAGAAGATCACCGCGTACCACGAGGGCGGACACGCCCTGGTCGCGGCGGCTTCTCCGAACAGCGACCCGGTGCACAAGATCACGATCCTCTCCCGCGGCCGGGCCCTCGGTTACACGATGGTCCTACCGGACGAGGACAAGTACTCGACGACCCGCAACGAGATGCTCGACCAGCTCGCCTACATGATGGGCGGCCGGGCGGCGGAGGAACTGGTCTTCCACGACCCGACCACCGGCGCCTCGAACGACATCGAGAAGGCGACCGCGACGGCCCGCGCGATGGTCACCCAGTACGGGATGACCGAGCGGCTCGGCGCGATCAAGTTCGGCTCGGACAACGCCGAGCCGTTCCTGGGCCGTGACATGGGTCACCAGCGCGACTACTCGGAAGAGGTCGCCGGGCTGGTCGACGAAGAGGTCAAGAAGCTCATCGAGACCGCGCACAACGAGGCGTGGGAGATCCTGGTCGAGAACCGCGACGTTCTCGACAACCTGGTTCTGGCGCTCCTGGAGAGGGAGACGCTGAACAAGGAGGAGATCGCCGAGATCTTCAAGGCCATCGTCAGGCGTCCGCCGCGTCCGGCCTGGACCGGGTCCTCGCGCCGTACGCCGTCGACCCGCCCGCCGGTGCTCTCGCCCAAGGAGCTGGCGCTGACCAACGGCAGCCAGCCCGCCAACGGCAGCACGGCGACCACCCCCGTCGTCATGGGGAAGCCCACCGAGACGGTGGAACTCCCCAAGGACTCGGGCAGCGGCACGGAAAGCTGATCATCGAAAGCTGATCCCGGAATGCAGGCCGCGTTCCCAAGGTTTTAACCTTGGGGGCGCGGCCTTCCGCTGTTGCAGACCCTGAACTTCCTGCGCTTCCGCAGGCCGGTACGAGGAACGAGGCACAGATGACCGATCCGGTGACGCTGGATGGTGAGGGGACCATCGGCGTATTCGACGAGAAGCGCGCCGAGGCCGCTGTGCGCGAGCTTCTCATCGCGGTCGGCGAGGATCCGGACCGGGAGGGCCTGCGGGAGACGCCGAGCCGGGTGGCCCGCGCGTACAAGGAGATATTCGCCGGCCTCTGGCAGGAGCCGGAGGACGTTCTGACCACGACGTTCGATCTCGGCCACGACGAGATGGTGCTGGTGAAGGACATCGAGGTGATGTCCAGCTGTGAGCACCACCTGGTGCCGTTCGTCGGCGTCGCGCACGTCGGCTACATCCCGGCTTCCAGCGGCAAGATCACCGGGCTGTCGAAGCTCGCTCGGCTGGTCGATGTCTTCGCCCGCCGACCGCAGGTCCAGGAGCGGCTCACCACGCAGATCGCCGACTCGCTGATGCGCATCCTGGAGCCGCGCGGCGTGATCGTCGTCATCGAGTGCGAGCACATGTGCATGACGATGCGCGGGGTGCGCAAGCAGGGCGCGAAGACCATCACGTCGGCGGTAAGGGGCCAGCTGCGCGACTCCGCGACCCGCTCCGAGGCGATGAGCCTGATCATCGGCCGCTGAGCCGCTGAGCCGCTGAGCCGCTGAGCCGCTGAGCCGCTGAGCCGCTGAGCCGCTGAGCCGCACAGCCGCCGGCCGGCGCTGTCCGTGCGATGTGACGTCGGTAACCGCGTCAGGCGACGATCTTGACGGCCTTCTCCGGTTCCGAGGCGTTGGCGTAGCTGGGCGCGCTGTGCGCGGCCCGCTTGGCGCGGCCCGGCAGGAAGCGCTGGAGCGCGTCCGGCAAGGGCAGCGACAGCGTCACGAAGCCTTCCGCCTGCATGGTGGCGAAGCCGATCCGCGGGAGATCGCGGGAGTTGCGGAACACCAGGAACCGCGGCACCCACTCCGGCTGGAACTTCGCGTTGAACTTGTACAGCGACTCGATCTGGAACCAGCGCGAGAAGAAGACCAGCAGTCCCCGCCAGCCGCGCAGCACCGGTCCCGCGCCGATCCGCTCACCGCGGGCGAGCGCCGAGCGGAACATCGCGAAGTTGAGCGAGACATTCTCGACGCCCAGCTCCGGCGCGTGCTGCAGGGCCTCGACGATCAGCAGCTCGTTGAGCCCCGGGTCGGCGCTGCGGTCGCGCCGCATGAGCTCCAGGGACATGCCGTCCTTGCCCCAGGGCACGAAGTGCAGCACGGCCCGCAGGTCGCCCAGCGGCGACTCGACGCCGTCCTCGCGCTCCTTGTGGGCGGTGACGACCACGCAGTCGCCGTCCTCGACATCGCCGAAGCGGCCGAGCGCCATGGAGAAGCCGCGCTCGGTGTCCGTGCCGCGCCAGGCGTCGGCGGCCAGCCGGACCTGCTCGCGCTCGGCGTCCGACAGCTCGCGGACCCGGCGCACCTTGCAGACGTAGCCGGACCGCTCGATGCGTTTGACCATCTGCCGTACGTTGCGCATCGCACGGCCCTGCATCGTGAAGGCGCTGGTGCGGACGATGGCCTCGTCGCCCAGCTCCAGTGCGTCGAGGCCGGTCTCACGGGTCCAGACCTCGCCGCCGGTCTCGCTGCAGCCCACGACCGCCGGGATCCAGGCGTGCGCCCTGGCCAGCTCCATATAGCGCTCGATGGCGCCCGGCCAGGCCTCCACGTCCCCGATGGGGTCGCCGCTGGCGAGCATCACGCCGGACACCACCCGGTAGCAGACGGCGGCCTTGCCGCTCGGGGAGAACACCACGCTCTTGTCGCGGCGCAGTGCGAAGTGCCCGAGGGAGTCGCGGGCGCCGTGCTTGGCCAGCAGCTCGCGCAGCTGGTCCTCGTCGGCGCCGCTGAGCTCCGCGACCGGCCGGGCCGGCCGCAGGATCAGATACGCGGTGGTGCCGGCGATCAGGAAGCCGAGCCCACCGAGGGAGTACGCGACAACATCGGACGCCCGGTCACCCGTATAGCTCACCGGCCCCTCGAAGCCGAAGAGCCCGTACAGCACGTGCTGCAGTCGCTCGATCAGGCTCGGGTTGCCCATCTCGACCCTGGGGTGGGCACTGACGATCAGCAGTCCGAGTCCGAGGCCGACGATGCTGAGCAGCACGAAGTTGGCCGCGGCCCGCCAGCGGGTACGCGGATCGGACAGGGCCGTGAACTCGGCCCGGTGGACGATCAGCAGCGCCAGCAGCCCCAGCGAGACCGCCGTCCCGAAGATCGAGTGCCGGTAGATCAGCTGAGTCGCCGCGCCCGTGGGCAGCAGCAGCACCGCGGCCCACCAGGCGCGTACCTTGCCACGCTTGAGGCCATGAGCCAGCATCAGCAGCAGGATGCCGGTGACCACCGACCCCGCGGCCGCGAGCGAGCTCATGGTGCCGGGAAACACCATCGCCATGTGGTGCATCCGGCCATTGCGGAAGCCGGGGAACACGCCGGAGACGACGTCGAGCAGTCCCACCACTGCCCCGGCGGTACCGACGACCGCGGGGACGGAGGAGGAACGGAGAAGCCGCGGTCGCCGGGTTCCGGCGGTAGCGCGATCAGTAGACACGGGCACCTGCCCAGGGAACCCGGAAGCCGAGTTCTCCATCTACCTGTACAGACATGGGTCACCAAGCCCCAACATTGCGGGATATGTTCCGCAAACAGCTCTCGTTATGAACAATTTGCGCCCTCTAGGACGTGAAGAACAGCCCCGGGGTTCCGTCAAAACGAGCCGGAACCGGGACGCAGACAGGAAAGTACGTCACTCGACATGGGTCTCACCAGTAAGAAGGTCCTGCTCCTGGCGGTCATAGCCGCCGTAGTGCTGTTCGCGGTCACGGTCTGGCTGTGGCCGCGCCTGGCCAAGCGCAGTATTCCAGCTGTGCTGGGACGGATCGGCATGCTGCTCTTCACTCAGTTCTCGATGATCGCAGCTCTGGGGCTGGCCGCAAACTACTCCTTCGGTTTTTACGCCTCCTGGGCCGACCTCTTCGGCCAGGAGTCGCAGCCGGGCGTCGTCGTCAACCACGCGGGGGGCGCCGCCAACCAGCTCCAGGTGATCGACAACTTGTACGTGAATGTGCCCGGCGGCTCGGTCCCGAGGGTGGGGGGCCAGATCCAGAAGGTGGAGTTCCAGGGCGGTGCCTCGAAGATCGCGACCCCGGCGTACGTCTATCTGCCCCCCGAGTACTTCCAGGACGCCAAGCGCGCCTTCCCCGCATCGGTGATCCTCACCGGTTACCCGGGCACGGCTGAGGCGCTCTTCAAGAAGATGAAGTACCCGTCGATCGCGAACCAGCAGGTCAAGGACCACAAGGCCAAGCCGACCATCCTGATCATGATGCGGCCCACCGTCGCCCCGCCGCGGGACACCGAGTGCATGGACATCCCCGGCGGCCCCCAGACGGAGACGTTCTTCACCAAGGACCTGCGTGCCGCCATGTCCAGCCGCTACCGGATCGGCGGCAACGCCCGGAACTGGGGGATCATGGGCGATTCCACCGGCGGCTACTGCGCCCTCAAATTCGCCATGCGGCACCCCGACGCGTACTCCACCGCCGTCGGTCTGTCCCCGTACTACAAGGCGCCGCACGACCCGACGACCGGCGACCTGTTCGGCGGCGACAAGACGCTCGAACGCCAGAACAACCTGTCCTGGCGGTTCAAGAACCTCCCGCACCCGTCGGTGAACCTCCTGGTGACCAGCAGCAAGCAGGGTGAGCCGAACTACCAGGAGACGCTGAAGTTCATCGACGCCGCGAAGGCGCCGACCAAGATGTCGTCGATCATCCTGGACAGCGGCGGCCACAACTTCAACACCTGGGCGCGGGAGATCCCGCCCGCCCTGGAGTGGCTGAGCGGCCGGCTGAGCGACCAGTAGCCGACCGGCCCGCTACGTCCGCAACACGGCCTACGCTTGGGCCATGAATACGCTGCGGGGCTTCGTGGACGGTCTTCCTGAGTGGGACCGCTGCGCGGTCATGGGCGTGGTGAACGTCACGCCGGACTCCTTCTCCGACGGCGGCCAGTGGTTCGACCCGGAGCTGGCCGTGAAACACGGCCTGGATCTCATCGCGTCCGGCGCGGACATCGTCGACGTCGGCGGGGAGTCGACGCGGCCGGGAGCGGCGCGGGTCGCGGAGGCCGAGGAGCTGCGCCGGGTGATCCCGGTGGTGCGGGAGCTGGCCGCCGCGGGGGCCCTGGTCAGCGTGGACACGATGCGGGCGGCGGTCGCCGAGCAGGCGGTCGCGGCCGGGGCGCGGCTGGTCAACGATGTGAGCGGCGGCGGGGCCGACCCCGCGATGATCCCGGTGGTCGCCGACGCAGGAGTGCCGTTCGTGGTCATGCACTGGCGCGGGCAGAGCATCGACATGAACAACCGGGCGGTGTACGGGGACGTGGTCGCAGAGGTCGTCGCGGAGCTGCGGGAAGGCTGCGAGCGGGCCGTGGCCGGCGGTATCGACCCGGCCCGGATCATCCTGGACCCGGGACTGGGCTTCGCGAAGAACGCCGAGCACGACCTCGCCCTGATGGCACATCTCGGGCAGCTGCGCGCCCTGGGCCGCCCGCTGCTGGTCGCCGCGTCCCGGAAGCGGTTCCTGGGGCGGGTGCTGGCCGGGTCGGCCGGTGATCCGCCGCCGGCCAGGGAACGGGACGCGGCGACGGCCGCGGTCTCGGCGATCGCGGCGCGCGAGGGCGCCTGGGCGGTGCGGGTGCACGAGGTGCACGCGAGCGCGGACGCGGTGCGCGTCTCGCGGGCCATCGAAGGCGCGGCGGGTACCGCGGGCGCGGCGGGCGCCGCGCGCCCGGTGGGTGCCGCGTGACGCCTCGTACCGCGGAGGCCGCGCAGGTCGAGGAGGCGAACCAGGCGTTCTACGACGCGGTGGAGACCTCCGACCTGGACGCGCTGGAAGAGATCGTGCTGACCGGGCCGCTGGCCGAGACGGTCTCGGTGGTGCACCCGGGATGGCCGGTGCTCCGCGGGCGCGGCGAGGTGATGCGCTCGTACGCGCTGATCATGGCGAACACCGAGTACATCCAGTTCTTCCTGACCGATGTCGAGGTGGCGGTCGAAGGCGACACCGCCCTGGTGACCTGCACCGAGAACATCCTGACCGGGGGACCGGCCGAGGAGGACGGCTCGGCGGGGACGCTGGTCGGCGCCCTGGTGGTGGCCACCAATGTGTTCCGGCGCACATCGGAGGGCTGGCGGCTGTGGGTGCACCACGGGTCGCCGGTGCTGGCGGACAGCGACGACGAGGACGACGAGGACGGCGAGGGCCCGGGCGCCGCGTCCTGAACGCGCCCCGCCAACCCCTCCGCGCGCCCGCCATTCGGCCCACTTGCCCCGTTCAGTCACTCGTTCGCGCCAAGTATTCGCCGCGGCACGGGTAGCTTCCCGACGGGTGGGTAGAGGGCCGGAGTCCGCCCGCCCTGACCTGGGCAGGACAGGCCCAGGACGACCCGTCGGCACGCGCTGTCGGTGGTCGCGGGTAGATTCGATTCCGGGCAAGCCCGTACACATGGCGGGACCCAGCCCGTCTGTCCTACACAACCAGCAGGAGTGATCTCGTGGATCGTGTCGCGCTGCGTGGCCTCAAGGCCCGCGGTAACCACGGCGTGTTTCCCAGGGAGCGCGAACAGGGCCAGACATTCGTCGTGGACCTGGTGCTCGGCCTGGACACGGCTCCTGCCGCGGCCTCGGACGACCTGACCAAGACCGTCCACTACGGCGTGGTGGCCGAGGAGGTCGTGGACGTCGTCAAGGGCGAGCCGGTCGACCTGATCGAGACCCTCGCCCAGCGCATCGCCGACCAGTGCCTCAAGCACGAAGCGGTCCAGGAGGTCGAGGTGACGGTGCACAAGCCGGACGCCCCGATCACCGTTCCCTTCGACGACGTGACCATCACCATCACCCGGAGGCGCCCGTGAGTTCCGACCCCACCGTGCAGCCCGTACCGGCGTCCGTGGTGGCGCAGGTCGATGCCGCCGACACCACGCTGCACAACCCCCAGCGGGCCGTGATCGCGCTGGGCAGCAACCTCGGCAACCGGCTGGAGACGCTGCAGGGCGCCATCGACGCGCTGGAGGACACCCCGGGCGTCCGCGTCAAGGCGATCTCCCCGGTCTACGAGACCGAGCCGTGGGGCGTCGAGCCCGGCAGCCAGGCCAACTACTTCAACGCGGTGGTGCTGGTGAAGACCACGCTGCCGCCGTCCTCCCTGCTGGAGCGCGGCCACGCGATCGAGGAGGCGTTCCTGCGGGTGCGCAACGAGCGGTGGGGCGCGCGCACCATCGATGTGGACATCGTCGCCTACCAGGACGTCGTCTCCGCCGATCCGGAGCTGACGCTGCCGCACCCGCGCGCACACCAGCGGGCCTTCGTCCTCGCGCCCTGGTACGACATCGACCCCGCCGCGGAGCTCCCGGGCCACGGCGAGGTGGGAGAGTTGCTGGCAGCCGTCGGCCGCGAAGGCGTACAGGCTCGCGTCGATGTGGAACTCAGGCTGCCCGAATAAGCGTTAAGCGGTCGGGTGCGACGAGCACCACCGGCACGACGGGTCCTACCGGCACGTCCGGCACGACGACAACAGCAGACGGACCACAGACGGACCATGTGAGGGGCGAACACTCGGTGAAGGCGCTGCGCATCAGAACGCTGCTGGGGCTGTTCGTGGTGGCGGGGGTGCTGTCCTGGGCCGGAGCCAAGCTGTGGGACTCGCTCGGCACCCTGCCGAGCATCCCGGTGGCCGCGTCCATCGTGCTCGCGCTGATCGCGGCCGTGCTCGCCGCGACCGCGCTGTCCCTGCGGAACCGGCTGCGCGCCCAGCGCGACCGCCTTCCGGACGCCAAGGGCGTCGACCCGCTGCTGGCGGCGCGGGCGGTGGTCTTCGGACAGGCGAGCGCACTGGTGGCCGCACTGGTCGCCGGGATGTACGGCGGCGCCGGCGTCTTCCTGCTGATGTACCAGTTCGACATTCCGCCGCGCCGGGACCAGGCGATCTACGCGGGCCTCGCGGTGCTGGCCGGCCTCGCGGTCGTCGCCGCCGCGATCTTCCTGGAGCGGGTCTGCAAACTGCCGGAGGATCCGGACGAGGCCTCGACCGGGATCTGAGACGAAATGTTGACCGCCTTGCGGCCGGCGTGATTCAGTCCCTCCTGTGAGTGGTATCGGTCGGCGACTTCACCGGCGAGTGCACCTGGACCTCGTCCGGTACGCGGGCTGCGTGTGTCCGGGTTCACGCTGAACCCCGCCTCCCCGCTCACCTTCGCGTCGTAGCCTGCCGCCGCCGTCCGTTTCCCGGACGGCGCCGTGCCGCGCCGACGCCTCCTTCCAGGGTGGTTCCGTTGTCCGCACCGGCGTCTGTCTTCGTTTCCCCGGCTCCTGCCGCTCCTTCAGCTCCTGCGGCTTTCTCTGAGCCGGCATCCGCTCCCGCGCGCGTATCGGCCCCCACGGCGGCCGAACTGCTCGATTTCGTCCGCTCCATCGCCTCCGACCCGGAAAAGGTCGCCCAGCTCGCGCTCGACCCCCTGGACCGCAGCTGGATCCGGCTGGAAGGGCCCGGCGGCGCCGAGGCCTGGCTGCTCGGCTGGCCGCCCGGCACCGAGACCGGCTGGCACGACCACGGGGGATCGTACGGCGCCTTCGTGACCGCGGGCGGCGAGCTGACCGAGGAATCCCTGGCCGTGCCCCTGCCGTCCGAGGGCTGGCACTCGCTGGAACTGGCCGAGGGGCTGGACAGGACCCGCGCTCTGCCGGCCGGCAAGGGCCGGGCCTTCGGACGCAACCATGTGCACCAGGTCGCCAACCGCTCGGCCGAGCGGCACGCGATCTCGGTGCACGTCTACTACCCGCCTTTGCCGCTGATCCGCCGCTACGTCCGTGACGGCCGTACGCTGCGGCTCGACGTCGTGGAACACCCGGAGACCTGGTGACCGTCCCCGAACACGCCCGGAGCATCGACGACCACCTGGCCCGGGTCAGGACCAAGCTGCGGCGCCTCGACGCGCAGGGCGCCGCCGACGCCGCCGCGAACGGCGCCGTCCTGGTCGACATCCGCTACGCGGCGCTGCGCGACCGGGACGGGCTCATCCCGGGTGCGCTGGTCGTGGAGCGCAATGAACTGGAATGGCGGCTGGACCCGCTCGGCGACCACCGGCTCCCGGAGGCGACCGGCCACGATCTGACGATCGTGGTGATCTGCAACGAGGGCTACGCCTCCAGCCTCGCCGCCGTTTCCTTGCAGCAACTGGGGCTGGACCACGCCACGGACCTGAACGGGGGATTCCAGGCGTGGCGCGCCGCGGGGCTGCCGGTGATCCCGCCGGCCTAGGGCCGGACAGGACCTAGCCGGCCCGTTCGATCGTCTCGATCGTGACGTCGGCGCGGTCCGCGCCGTGGGCGTCCGCGTCGATCGAGCGGCGCAGTGCCTCGTGCAGCCGGGCCGGCGTCAGTACGCCGAGGAAGTGATCGCCGTCGACGACAGCGATCCACCCCGCGTCGTACTGCAGCATGGCGCTGAACGCCCGCTTGAGCGTCGCGCCGATGGGCACCCACGCCTCCATGCGACGGGCGTGGTCACGCACCGTGGAGCCCTTGCCGAGCAGCGCGTCGACGGTGATCCAGCCGTGCAGCGCGCCGTCGGCGCCGAGGACGACCGCCCAGCGCGAGCCCTCCGCGCGCATCCGCGCGGCGGCGGTCCCGACCGGGTCGTCGAGCCGTACGGTGGGCGGCTGTTCCAGGTCGGCGAGCTGGATCTCGGTCACGGACAGCCGCTTGAGCCCGCGGTCGGCACCGACGAAATCGGCGACGTACGGAGTGGCGGGAGCGCCCAGCACCGTGGCGGGGGTGTCGAACTGCTCGACGCGGCCGCTGCCGTACACGGCGATCCGGTCACCGAGCCTGACCGCCTCCTCGATGTCGTGCGTCACGAAGAGCACGGTCTTGCGGACGGTGGCCTGCAGCTTCAGGAACTCCG
The DNA here is from genome assembly GCF_030063355.1 of Streptomyces sp. PH10-H1. GTDB lineage: Bacteria > Actinomycetota > Actinomycetes > Streptomycetales > Streptomycetaceae > Actinacidiphila. Next base: position 15,727 of record NZ_JASISZ010000035.1, on the reverse strand, counting down.
ACTGCAGCCGCTCGCGCACCACGGGGTCGACGGCGCCGAACGGTTCGTCCATCAGCAGCACCGGCGGGTCCGCGGCCAGCGCGCGCGCCACCCCGACCCGCTGCCGCTGCCCGCCGGACAGCTGATCGGGGTACCGGTCGCCGTACACGGACGGGTCGAGGCCGACCAGGTCCAGCAGCTCGGCCGCGCGCTCACGGGCCTTGGCACGCTTCCAGCCGAGCAGCGCGGGCACCGTCGCGGTGTTCTCCAGCACGCTCTTGTGCGGGAACAGGCCAACCTGCTGGATGACGTAGCCGATCCGGCGGCGCAGCTTTACGGGGTCGATGGAGGCGATGTCCTCTCCCTCCACCAGAATCCGGCCGGAGGTGGGCTCGATGAGCCGGTTGACCATCTTCATCGTGGTCGTCTTGCCACAGCCGGACGGTCCCACCAGCGTGACCAGCTCGCCTTCCGCGACCTCGAACGACAGGTCGTCGACGGCGGTCGTGCCGTCCGGGTATCGCTTGGTGACGTTCTCGAATCGGATCATCGGCGCCTGGAATCCTCACTGACGGGTTCTCAAGACCGTACTCTTCCCGGGTTCCGGCCCGGAAAAGTGTCGGGAGTATTGCAGCTGCATGGCGGACTGGCCGGATTGTCACAGCCGCCGGATAGGGTCGGTCCACGCGGCGGCCGCAGGGCTGCCTGGGGACAAATATACGGACGGATGTACGGACGGATGTACGGACCGGAGCGGGGAGGTGAGGGGCATGGCGAAGCAGAGCTGCCTGGTGGCGAACGACTGGATCTGCGGTGAATATCTGCGCACGCGAAGCCATGAGCTGACTGATGCGACCGTCCAGCACTTGTGGCTCACGGCGGTGTCGGTGGCCCTCGGGCTGCTCATCGCGTTCCCGGTCGCGCTGATCGCGCGGCGCTGGAAGCCGCTGGCGGGCCCGGTGCTGGGACTGGCGACCGTTCTGTACACGGTGCCCTCGCTGGCCATGTTCTCGCTGCTGCTGCCCGTCTTCGGCATCTCCCCGGCGGTCGTCATCACCGGCCTGGTGCTCTACTCCCTGACGATTCTGGTGCGCAACATCATCGCCGGCCTGGAATCCGTACCCGAGGACGTACGGGAAGCCGCCCGCGGCATGGGCTACGGGCCGCTGCGGCTGCTGTTCGCGGTGGAACTGCCGTTGTCGCTGCCCGCGCTGATGGCCGGCCTGCGGATCGCGACCGTCTCGACGGTGGCGCTGACCACGGTCGGGGCGATCATCAACTACGGCGGTCTCGGCAATCTCATCTACACCGGGATCGACACCATCTTCAAGGCGCAGGTGCTCACCGCCTCGGTGATCTGCGTGGCCATCGCGATCGCGGCCGATGTGCTGCTGCTGGGTGTGCAGTGGCTGCTCACCCCGTGGGCGCGGAGCAGGAAGGCGGCCTGATGAACGCGGTCTCCGGAGCCTGGGACTGGCTGAACGACAGCGCCAACTGGCATGGCACGGACGGGGTGTGGCACCGGCTCGGCGAGCATGTGTACTTCACGGTCGTGTGCCTGGCGCTGGCCTGCCTGATCGCGCTGCCGATCGCCATCGTCCTCGGCCACCTCGGCAAGGGCGGGGCCATCGCGGTGAACATCTCCAACGTGGGCCGCGCGGTGCCCACGTTCGCGATCCTGGTGCTGCTGATGTTCGCGATGGGCTCGGGCAGCGACTGGCCGACGATCATCGCGCTGGTGCTGTTCGCCGTGCCGCCGCTGATGACCAACGCCTACGTCGGCATGCGCGAGGCCGACCGCGATGTCGTCGAGGCCGCCCGTGGTATGGGGATGACGGGCAGTCAGCTGCTGTTCAGTGTCGAGCTGCCGCTGGCCTTTCCGCTGATCTGGACGGGTGTACGGTCCGCTGCGGTCCAGGTGGTGGCCACCGCGACCATCGCCGCCATGGCGGGCGGCGGCGGTCTCGGCCGGATCATCACGGCGGGCTTCAACCGCCAGATCACCCCGCAGGTGGTGGCCGGAGCGGTACTCGTGGCGGGACTGGCCCTGCTGATCGAGGGCATCTTCATCGCACTCCAGTGGCTGCTCGACCCGATGCGACGCCGTCACCCCACCCGGGTGGCCGCCGTTCTCCCCAGCTCGACGTGACCGTGACCGTGACCAGACCCACCCCGACCGGGGCCCTTTGGATGGAGAACCGATGAACCCGACGCTGCGCGTCACCATGGTGGCCGCTGCCGCCGCACTGCTGCTCACCGGAGTTACGGGCTGCGGTGGCGACACCCTGGAGAAGAAGTCCGGCTCCAGCACGTCCTCCCCGTCCGGGGACAAGAAGGGCTCGCTGGTGATCGGCTCCGCCGGATTCACCGAGAGCGCGGTGCTCGCCGAGCTCTACGCGCAGATCCTCAAGGACGCCGGCTACTCCACCTCGGTACAGACGCTCAAGAACCGCGAGCTCTATGAACCGGCGCTGGAAAAGGGCCAGATCGACATCGTGCCGGAGTACGCGGCGACGCTCGCCGAATTCTTCAACACCAAGCAGAACGGCCCCAAGGCCACCCCGGTCGCCTCCGCCGATGTGACGTCCACCGTGAAGGCGCTCAGCACGTTCGCCGAGCCCAAGGGCCTGAAGGTGCTCGAAGCCGGTTCCGCCGTCGACCAGAACGCTTTCGCCGTCAACAAGGACTTCGCCGCCCAGCACAAGCTCAAGACCCTTTCCGATCTCGGGGCATCCAAGATCAAGGTCAAGCTGGCCGCGGGGGACGAATGCCCCGACCGCCCCTTCTGCTCGCCGGGCCTGAAGAGCAAGTACGGCATCGACATCACCGGCATCGACCCCAAGGGCGTCGGCACCCCGCAGGCCAAGCAGGCCGTCAAGGACGGGACCGACCAGCTGGTGCTGACCACGACCACGGACGCCACGCTCGACCAGTTCAACCTGGTGCTCCTCGAGGACGACAAGAAGCTGCAGAACGCGGACAACCTGCTTCCCGTGGTGAATGCCAAGGGCGCCGGCTCGGCCGACATCGCCACGGTGCTCGGAAAGCTGACCGCGGCGCTGACCACCGCCGATCTGACCGACCTCAACAAGAAGGTGGACGCGGAGCGCCAGAAGCCGGCCGACGTCGCCGCCGCGTACCTGAAGTCCAAGAATCTGATCAAGAGCTGACGCACCCGGCCCGGCCGGCGCGACCGGCCCGGAACAGGCTCCGGAACGGCAAGATCCATAACCGGACGCGGCGGATCACGGGGGGCATTGACGGAAACACATGGTGTTGGTCCGGATACCCTCCGTATTCGTCGCCCCATCCGTTGTGGGTGACACGGCGGTAAATCGGACTCCGGGGTCCCACGCGTCCCATTCGCACGCTAGTTTCGAGCCATGCCACGTGGACGCCACCGCCATTCCCCCCCGCTGCACCGGCTGCTGCCCCCGCTGACGTTCGCCGGGTCCGCGGTGGCCTGCGTCGCCGCGGCCTGGCTGAGCGCCGATCCGGTCGTGCTCCGCGCGATCGTCGCGGCAGCGGCGGCGGCCGCCTGCGGCGGTGCGGTCATGGCCCGCTCGTGGGACCGGGCGGCGGGACGGCGGGTCGCCGACCTCACCACGGCACGCGCCCGCGACGAGTGGCGCGCCGATGAACGCATAGCCGAGCTCGAGATGGACCTCGACGAGTCCCGGGAGCTGCGCGTCCGCCTCGACACCAAGCTCAGCGCCAAGCGCGGCGAGCTGGGCCGGCTGCGCACCGAACACGCCGCCCTGCTCCGCCGCTACGCCACCGCCGAGAGCGAGCGCGCCCGCGCCCTCGAAGGCCGCCGCCAGCTCGCGCTGGAAGCAGCCAAGGCACCGCTGGCCATCGCCTCCTCGGCCATCAGCCCGGCCGCGTTCCTCAAGGCGGACGAGGCCCTGCTCAACCTCGGCCGCAACGCCGCCCGTCAGCAGGCCCTGCGCACCGTCGAGGAGGCCAGGCGCCGCGACGCCGCGGCCTCCGGCGGCTCGGACGGTGCCGGCGGTGACGACGAGCCCCAGGGGCGGCACGCGGCGGCGGAGCCGTCCACGGTGCACTCGCGCTCCGAGCGGACGGGCGCCTCCGCCTCGTTGCCGGTCCGTGAGCACCGCCTCGTACCGGCTGTGGCGGCCGCCGTACTGCCTTACTCGCACCCCCACCGCTCCGGATCCGCCAGCCGCGCGCTCGGCGGCTTCGACTTCTTCGGCACCCAGAACGCCCAGAAGTCCGCCGCCGCGCAGGACCTCGCCGACGTGGTCGGCGAGGAGGCCTACGCGGAACACGAGGCGCAGGTCGCGGGCGAGGTCATCGATCTCACCGTGCACGACGAGACCGAGCAGATCGACGTCAGCGAGCTGCGGGCCACGTCGTAACGGCCGGGCGTACGCCCGGCCGCCGGTCTACTTGTCGACGTCTCCCACGACGAAGAACATCGAGCCCAGGATCGCCACCATGTCCGCGATCAGCGTGCCCGGCAGCAGCACCGTCAGCGCCTGGATGTTGTTGTACGACGCCGAGCGCAGCTTGAGCCGGTACGGGGTCTTCTCGCCCTTCGAGACCAGGTAGTAGCCGTTCAGCCCCAGCGGGTTCTCGGTCCATGCGTACGTGTGGCCCTCCGGGGCCTTCAGCACCTTGGGCAGCCGCTGGTTGATCGGCCCCTGCGGCAGCTCGCCGATCCGGTCCAGGCACGCGTCCGCCAGGTCCAGGGCGTTGTGCGTCTGGGCGAGCAGCACCTCGAAGCGGGCCAGGCAGTCGCCCTCGGTGCGGGTCACCACCTTCAGCGTGTCCTGCAGCTCCGCATACGCCAGATACGGCTCGTCACGGCGCAGGTCGAAGTCCACGCCCGAGGCGCGGGCGATCGGCCCGCTCACGCCGAAGCCGTGCACCGCCTCGGCCGACAGCGTGCCCACGCCGCGGGTACGGCCCCGGAAGATCTCGTTGCCCAGGACCAGGTCGTCGAAGCGGCTCATCCGCGACCGGACCTGCGCGATCGCGTGCCGGGCCCGGCCGAGCCAGCCGTTCGGCAGATCCTCCTTGAGACCGCCGACCCGGTTGAACATGTAGTGCATCCGGCCGCCGGAGATCTCCTCCATGACGTTCTGCAGTTCCTCGCGCTCCCGGAACGCGTAGAACACGGCGGTGATACCGCCCAGTTCGAGGGGGTATGAGCCGAGGAACATCAGATGGTTGAGTACCCGGTTCAGCTCGGCGAGGAGCGTGCGCGTCCACACCGCGCGCTCCGGGACCTCCATGCCGAGCATCCGCTCGACGGCCATCACGACGCCCAGCTCGTTGGAGAACGCCGACAGCCAGTCGTGGCGGTTGGCCAGCATGATGATCTGGCGGTAGTCCCGCGCCTCGAACAGCTTCTCCGCGCCGCGGTGCATATAACCGACGACCGGCTCGGCGGTGATGATCCGCTCGCCGTCCAGAACGATGCGCAATCGGAGCACTCCGTGCGTGGAGGGGTGCTGGGGGCCGATGTTCAGCACCATGTCGGTGCCTTCGGCCGCGCCACCGATGCCGATCGTGGTCTCCGTCATGGGGGGCATTCTGTCAGCCCGCCCTCCGGCCCCGCTTGCGGGCGGGCTGTCCCTCCCGATCGTCGGCCGGCCCACCGGTCGGGGCCGCGTCGATCAGGGCTCGTCGGTCAGGAGGGCCCATCGGTCAGCAGGCCGTGGCAGGCGCCGCCGACCGGGGTGGCGAGCCAGCGGAAGGCGCCGAGGCCGCCGGGGTCGGTGAGTTCCGCGGCCTCGCCGGCGGCGGCGAGGCCGCGGAGGTAGCCGCGGGGGTCGGTGGAGGCGAGGGCGAGGGGCGGGCGGGCCCCGGAGACGCCGAGAGCGCGGAGGGCGGCGCGCTGGGTGATCAGCGCGGTGGTGGGCGAGGTCACACCCGGGGTGATCGGCGGGGCGCAGGAGGCGACGGCGTCGAGGGCGACGTGCGAGGTGAGATCGCAGGAGCCGTCCGGCACCGGGGGCACCTCGCGGCCGTCGCGGAAGCCGGTGAGGGTGCCGTACGGGGGCCGCGCGTCCCGTTCATGGGCGTAGTCGACGGCGACGGCCAGCCCGGCGTCCAGCGACCCGGCCGCCGCCGCCCAGGCGGCGTCGCGGGGTTGCCCGATCTCGGCGCGGGCGCCGGGCGCTCCCGCGATCGGCCACCAGCGCCGCAGCCAGGCCGCGTCCTCGTCACGCAGCGGCCCGCCGAGGCGCTCCTGGCCGTCGGCGGGGAGTACGAGGACGTAGCGGGGTTCGCCGGCCTCGTCGGTCTCGGCGATGTCGACGGGGATGTTGTCGAGCCATTCGTTGGCGAACAGCAGCCCGCGTACGCCCCGCGGGGGAGCGGAGGTCCAGCTGACGCGGTCGTCGAGACCGGCGGGGCGCGCGGCCCGCTCGACGGCGTGCGGCCTGACCCGGGCGGCCACGTCGTCCGGCAGGGCGCCCAGGACGCCGGTCAGGAGCTCGCCGGCCCCCGCGCCGATGTCGACGAGCGCCAGCTCGTCCGGCCGGGACAGGGCCCGGTCCACACGGAGCAGCAGTTCTGCGACGGCCCGTGCGAAGAGCGGGGAGGCGTGCACGGAGGTACGGAAGTGCGCGGCGGGCCGTTCCCGCACGAAGAAGCCCCCGGGGCCGTAGAGGGCGCGTTCTGTGGCGTTCCGCCAGCCGGTCCATCCGGAGCCGTCGTCGTCGATCACGGGACCACCGTAGGACGTGCGTCCTGTCACAGGGGAACCGGAACGACCGGGTGATGCGTCGAAGGCCAGAGCGGGCAGTCCCTCGACCCGGGTAGGGTTCCGTGGGTCAAACATGTCCGCCCGCGACGCTGCGGAAGCGAGAGCGCAGGCCTTGTGACCGCGCCGCGGACTAATCGATCATGAGCCATGGGTGCACCCGCGCCTCGATGGGCATGTGCAATTAGGGAGTGAACAGCGGATGACGGCCGGCAATAACGGCGCCTCTGAGAACGACGACCCCTTCGCGTACTTGTACCGCTCGGAGGGCGGCGAGGGCGAGGTTCCCGGGGCGGCAGCTCCAGAGGGCGCGACGGTGGCACAGCCGGGCGTGCCCCGTACCTCGTACAACCAGGTCCAGCGGGTCGGCGAGCGCCGTCCGCAGCAGGGCGGCTACGGCTACCCGCAGCAGCAGTCCGGCTACGACCAGGGCCAGAACCAGGGTCAGGGCCAGGGCTACGTGCCACAGCAGTCCCAGCAGCCACAGCAGTCCCAGACGCATTACGGGCCGCGTCCGCCGGACGGGCCGGGACCGCGCGGCGGCGGGGACGGGCCCGCGCCGGGTCCGAACCGCAAGGGGCTGATGATCGGCGCGATCGCCGTGGTCGTGGCCGTAGCCGTCGGTATCGGCTATGCGATGACGGGTGGATCGGGGAAGCAGGACGAGGCGAAGAACAACCCGACTCCCTCGGCGTCCACGAGCGCCTCCGCCTCGCCGAGCCAGTCCGCCACCGCTCCCACCACGTTCTCCTCCCAGGTCGTGGACGCCGCTTCGCTCGGGCTGTCCGGCGGGGCCGTGAAGAGCACCGAGCAGCCGGGCGCCAAGGCGTCGGGTGGCGCGTACGCGGGCGGCATGACCACCGTCGGCGCGTCCGTCACCTGGACCTTCGACGTGCCCAAGGACGGTACGTACACGTACTTCGTCAGCTACGGCAACGCGGGCGAGGACGCCGGCCTCACCCTCAGTGAGAACGGCAAGGCCCGCACCAATCCGATGAAGATGCGCAATTACGGCAGCTACACCGACTGGTCGAAGGCATGGGGGAACACCACGTACGCGTGGGTGGACCTCAAGAAGGGTTCCAACACCCTCGCGCTCACCTGCGCGCCGGGCAACAAGTGCGGCGTCAACCTCGACCAGGTGTGGCTGAAGGAAGGCCAGGTCAAGAAGTAACGGGTCGGGTAGTAGCGGGTCAGGAAGTGGTGGCGGGCCGGGAAGCGGTCCGCGGGACGGCGGTCACCCGGACCTGCCCGAGCAGCTCCTCGTAGGCCGCCCGGTCGAACTCGCCCGCCGCGGGCGCCAGTACGGTCGCGGCGGACAGGGCGATCGCGCGAGCCAGCCGCCCCGGCCAGTCCAGTCCCTCGACGAGGCCGGAGAGCAGCCCGGCGACGGCCGAGTCACCCGCGCCCGTCGGATTGCCCGAAAGACGGGCCGGGGGCAGGGCCTGCCAGCAGCCGTCCTCCGTCACCGCCAGGATGCCCTCGGGGCCCAGTGAGGCGGCCACGGCGCGAGCACCGCGCCTACGGGCCTCCTCGGCGGCCTGTGCGGGCTGCGTGGACCCGGTGAGCTGCGTGAGCTCGTCGAGGTTGGGCTTGATGAGATCCGGGCGGGCGGCGAGGCCGCGGCGCAGCGGTTCGCCGCTGGTGTCCAGCAGGACGGGGACGCCCGCGGTACGGGCCTCACGGATCAGCTCCGCGAACGAGCCCACGGGCAGGCCCGGCGGCAGGCTGCCGCACAGCGCGACGGCGGAGGCCCCGGCCAGCAGCTTGCGGTAGCCGGTGAGGAACGCGGCCCACTCGCCCGCGGTGACGGTGGGACCGGCCTCGTTGAACATGGTGGTGTCGCCGGTCGCGTCGTCGACGATGCCGATGGTGCGGCGGGTGGTGCCCGCGATCGGCACGAGCGCGTCCTCCACGGAGCCGGCGCGGGTGTCGGCGCGGGTGCCGGTGCCCGCCCCAGTAGCCGTTCCGCCTGCGCCGAGCTCGGCGAGCCGTTCGCGCAGGACGTCACCGGTGGATCCGCCCGCGAAGCCCGTCGCGACGGTGCGGTGGCCGAGGGCGGCGAGCACGCGGGCCACGTTGAGCCCCTTGCCGCCGGGCCGCTCGACGGGCTCGGAGACCCGGTGGGTGGTGTGCGGGCGCAGGCGCGGAACGCGGTAGGTGATGTCCAGTGCGGCGTTCGGCGTGACGGTGATGATCACGCGTCGATGATGGCAAAGGAACGGCGGCCCGCCCAGTCCCGGGCCGGCCGCCGTTGCGCACGAGCGACCCGGCCTCAGGACGGGCGGTGATCCATCTCAGAACGGCCGGATGATCCATTCGCCCTTGCGCATCACGCCGACCAGGTCGTACGCCGCGTTGAGCACCACGAGGTCCGCGTCCTTGCCGGGCTCCAGGGAGCCGATGCGGTCGTACTGGCCGAGCAGCCGGGCCGGATTGACCGAGATCGCCTGGACGGTGTCCTCGAGCGACAGCCGGTCGATGGTGACGGCGCGCTTGAAGGCGGTGTCTAGGGTGAGGGTGGAACCGGCGATCGATCCGTTCTCGACCAGCCGGGCCACGCCGTCCTTGACCTCGACCTTCATCGGGCCCAACTCGTAGTGGCCGTCACCGAAACCGGCCGCGTCCATCGCGTCGGTGATGAAGGCCACGCGGTCCGCGCCCGCGCTGCCGAAGGCGAGCTCCAGGACGGCCGGGTGGAGGTGGGTGCCGTCGTTGATCAGCTCGACCGTGATCCGCTCGTCCTCCAGCAGCGCCGCGATCGGGCCGGGCGTGCGGTGCTGGAGGCCGGGCATGGCGTTGAAGAGATGGGTGGCGACCGTGGCCCCCGCGTCGATGGCCTCGATCGTCTGCTCGTACGTCGCGTCGGTGTGGCCGATGGCGGCGATCACGCCGTGCTCGACGAGCAGCCGTACGGAGTCGAGGCCGCCGGGCAGTTCGGTGGCGAGGGTGACCATCCTGGCGGTGCCGCGGGCGGCGTCGATCAGCTTGCGGACCTCGGCCGGGTCGGGGTCGCGCAGCAGCGACTCCATGTGCGCGCCCTTGCGGCACGGCGAGATGAACGGGCCCTCGAAGTGGATGCCGGCCAGGTCGCCCTGCTCGACGAGCTCGGACAGCAGCGCCGCGCGCTGGGCCAGTACGTCCATCTCGCCGGTGACCGTCGACGCCACGACGGTGGTCGTGCCGTGCTCGCGGTGGGTCCTGACGCCCTTGAGGATCTCCTCGGGGGTCCCGGAGGTGAAGGACGCGCCGCCGCCACCGTGGTTGTGGATGTCGACGAAGCCGGGGACGACCGTATGGCCGCTGAGATCAAAGGTGCCGGTCTCCGCGGTGCCCGCGGCCTCTGTGGTCCCACCGGCCGCGATACGGCCGCCGTCGACGGTCACCCGGCCGTTCTCCACCACGCCTGACGGCAGCACCACACGGGCACCGGACAGTACCGTGCGCTGCGTTGTCGATACGGGGGCCATCAGGCGGTTACCTCCACGGAGAGAAGATCCCAGGCGAGCAGACCCGCGCCCAGGCATCCGGCGGTGTCCCCGAGGGCTGCCGGGACGATGAGCGGGAGTTTCTGGAAAGTGATGCGTTCCTCGACCGCCGCGCGCAGCGGAGCGAAGAGCGTGTCCCCTGCTTCGGCGAGACCGCCGCCGATGATGAGGACGCGCGGGTCCAGAAGGGTGAGGCCGGTGACCAGGCCGTCGGCGAGCGCGGCGATCGCGTTGTGCCAGACGGCCAGCGCCCGCGGGTCGCCGGATTCGACAGCCTTGGCGCAGTCGGCGGCGTCGGCCCCGGAGTCGCCGCTGGCGGCGGCCCAGGCGCGGGAGACGGCGGAGGCGGAGGCGAGGGTCTCCAGGCAGCCGTGCTGGCCGCAGCCGCAGAGCGGTCCGCCGGGGCGGACGACGATGTGACCGATCTCGCCCGCGTAGCCGTGCGCGCCGGCCTCGATGCGGCCGTCGATGCCGATGGCTCCCGCGATGCCGGTGCCCAGTGGGAGGAAGAAGAACCGGTCGGCGCCCTTGCCCGCGCCGATGCGGCCCTCGGCGAGGCCGCCGGTGCGCACATCGTGCCCGAGGGCGACGGGAATGCCGCCCAGCCGTTCGGAGACCAGGGCCCGCAGCGGTATGTCGCGCCAGCCGAGGTTGGCGGCGTAGACGGCGATGCCGCCCACATCGTCCACGATTCCGGGCACGGCGACGCCGGCCGCGGCGGCCGGCTCCCCGTACTCGCGGATTCCGTGGTCCCTCAGGTCGGCGGCGAAACCGAGGATGGCGGCGACCACGGCCTCGGGGCCGCGTTCCCGTCCGGTCGGGCGGCGGGCTTCGTGCAGAAGCGTGCCGTCCTCCCCGACCAGGGCGGCCTTCATTCCGGTGCCGCCTACATCGAGCGCGATGACGTGTCTCACGGATGACAGTCTCCCCCTTTACCCCTCGAAAGGTCTAGTCCACTTACGTCATGAAGATCACCCTTCATGGGCCGGTGAAACGCCGGGAGTGCGGGGGTCCGTACCTTCTGTCCCGCCTGAAGGGGAAGGGCGTTGCCGAAGCGAGACAGCCGTGGTGTAGACCTTGGGTGGGCAGCGCGGGCAGACTCGGGCACTTGACGTCCCCGGGAACGCGCGGGGACGGGCGGATGAAGGCGGTAGGACAACGGTGCACCGGCGACGACTCCTGGGCACGGCGGCAGCGGGTATCGCGGCAGCGCTGGCTCTGACGACACTCAGTGGATGCGGCAGCAGTGCCGCCCTCGGCGGCGATGTCACGCTGCACATGGTCGCGGCCGACTACGGGACCGACGCGGCCACCAGTTCCAAGAAGTACTGGGACGACCTCGGCCGCGCCTTCGAGGCCAAGAACCCCGGCATCAAGATGGACATCCAGGTCGTCGACTGGGACCACGTCGACACCAAGGTCGCCGAGATGGTCAAGGCCGGCCAGGCCCCCGACATAGCCCAGATCGGCTCCTACGCCGCCTACGCGGCCAAGGGCCAGCTCTACGCTGCCGACGAGCTGTTCCCGATCAGCACCCAGGCCGACTTCATCCCCTCGCTCTCCACCGCGGGTGAGATGAACCGGACCCAGTACGGCATCCCCTTCGTCTCCAGCTCGCGGATGTTCTTCTACAACCAGACGCTCTTCGACGACGCCGGCATCAAGGAAGCCCCCAAGACCTGGTCCGATGTCAGGGCCGACGCGGTGAAGCTGAAGGACCTCGGCGTCAAGATGCCGTTCGGGCTGCCGCTCGGTCCCGAGGAGGCGCAGGCCGAATCCCTGATGTGGATGCTGGGCAACCAGGGCTCCTACACCGACACCGTCGGCAGCTACACCCTCGACTCCGCGCCGAACGTCGAAGCCTTCCAGTGGCTCAAGAGCAATCTGGTCGAGCCCGGTCTCACCGGCAGCGACCCGGCCAAGATGAACCGCCGCGATGTCTTCGACGCCTTCCTGGCCGGCAAGGCCGGCATGATCAACGGCCACCCGACGCTGCTCAAGCAGGCCCTGGCCAAGGGCATCAAGGTCAAGGCCGTGCAGATCCCCGGCCAGGGCGGCCGGATCGCCGAGACGCTCGGCGTCGCCGACTGGATGATGGCCTTCAAGCAGAACGGCCACCGCGGCGAGATCGGCAAGTTCCTGCAGTTCTCCTACAGCCCGGAGAACTCGGTCAAGTTCCTCGACGAGTACGGGCTGCTGCCGGTGACCAACTCGGCGATGCAGAAGATGCGCAAGGACCCCAAGTACAAGGACCTGGTCAAGTTCATCGACCTGCTGCCGTCCGCCCAGTTCTACCCGGTGAACAAGACCTCGTGGGGACCGGTCAGCGACCAGATGAAGAAGGTCATCGGCAACGCGGTGCACGGCGACCCGAAGACGGTCCTCAGCGATCTGCAGCGGTTCGCGGAGAACCAGGACGCGTCCGAGAAGGTCAAGTAGCGGGTACCGGGCGGCGGGCACCGGGCAGCGGGGAGGTCGGGTTCGGGATGGAGAGGTCGGGGTGGAGAGCGAGAGCCTGACGTCTCAGGACCGGGCGGTCCTCGACCTGGCCGCCCGCACCTGGGCCGGGCCCGGGGCGAAGGAGCGAGCCATCAGGGAGGGGCTGGGCATGTCGCCCACCCGCTACTACCAGCTCCTGAACGCCCTGCTGGACGACCCGCGGGCGCTCGTCCACGACCCGGTCACCGTCAACCGGCTGCGCCGCGCGCGCGACGCCCGCCGCGAATCGCGCTAGCGCGGGTCCGCTCGCGCGGGCGTTGTTCGGGGTGGCGTTGTTCGGAGTGGCGGTGGGTTGGATGGGCGCTAGCGCGGGTCCGCTCGTGCCGGCGTTGTCCGGAGTGGCGCTGCTCGGAGTGGCGCTGCTCGGAGTGGCGGTGGGTTGAATGCCGCGCGTGCTTCCGTGTGCCTGTCGTGCCCCGGTGCCGCCTCGGTAGGGTCGGTGTCATGAGCAGTCACCTGCTGACGTCCACCACATCCGACGGCAAGGAAGGCCTCGCGGCGATTCTCGCGAGGCCCGAACGTGCCGTGGTCGCTCTCGACTTCGACGGCACGCTCGCGCCGATCGTGCCGGACCCGGAAAGCGCCCGCGCCCACCCGGGGGCGGTGCCCGCGCTCGCGCGGCTCGCTCCACGGCTCGGAGCGGTCGCCGTGATCACCGGCCGCCCGGCAGGCGTCGCCGTCCGGTACGGCGGCTTCGCCGGGGTCACCGGACTGGAACGGCTCGTCGTCCTCGGCCACTACGGCGCCGAACGCTGGGACGCGGCCAGCGGCGAGGTACGGTCCGCCGGCGACCATTCGGGGGTCGACGCGCTCCGGGCGGAACTGCCCGGTTTCCTCGACCGGTTCGGTGCCTGGCGCGGCACGTGGATAGAGGACAAGGGACGCGCGGTCGCCGTCCACACCCGCCGCACGGACGATCCCGAAGCCGCGTTCGAGGCCCTGCGCGGACCCCTGGACGAGCTGGCCGCCCGCCACGGCCTCATCGTCGAGCCGGGCCGCCTCGTCCTGGAAATGCGGCCCCCGGGCATGGACAAGGGCGTCGCCCTCGCGACCTACCTCCGCGAGGTCGGCGCCGGCTCCGTGCTGTACGGCGGTGACGACCTCGGCGACCTCGCCGCCTTCGACGCCGTCGAACGGCTACGGGGCGAAGGGCTCCCGGGCGTCCGCGTCTGCAGCGGCACCGCCTCCGGCGAGGTCCCTGCCGAACTCGTGGCCCGCTCCGACATCGTCGTCGACGGGCCGGCGGGTGTGGTGGACCTGCTGAACGCACTGGCGGACGCGCTCGGCGCGTGACGCCTGCCGGCGGGGGGGGTGCGGGGGCCGGGTCCTCCGGGGCGGCGGTTCGAAATCGCCTCTTCACGTTCCAGGAGGCCCATCGAATAGCTCGGCAGCATTTCGAACCCCCACCCCTCCGGCCCCGTCCCCCTCAGGTCCACTCCACCCCTGCCCGCCCCGTTGCGGGCCGACGTGCATGCGCGTGCGCTCGCACCCGCAGGCGGAAAAGGGAGGAAGGGTGGGGAGAGGTCCGCCGCAGGCGTGGCGATGGCTGGCTGATCCAACGGGCACTACACCGGGAGTGCTCCGTGCCATGTACGACTCATCCTCGACGTCTACTGCGGTTGAACTCGCAGTGGCGGGCCCGGCGATCATTCCGCACTCATGATCAGCCCGGACTCGGTGAGGCAGCCGTCGATCAGTTCCGGGCAGTACTGGACCTTCTTGAGCTTGCGCTTCACGATGCGGGACAGGTGGTCGAGGCTGGCGGCGGCGAAGTCAGCCAGGCCGCGCTTGACCAGCGACCAGACGCCCTCCTGCGGATTGAGCTCAGGAGCGTACGACGGCAACTGGAACACCGTCAGCCACTCCTCGTTCTCCACGAAGAACAGTGCGAGCTCGTCGACCAGGTGGACGTTGAGATTGTCCCAGACCCAGACCACGGGGGTCTTGAGCTGATTGTGCGCTGCGACGATCAGGTCCCGGTAGCTCACCCCGGCCCGCGTCCGCCGCGGGTTGCAGGAACCTCCGCGCTCACCTGCCTTGCCCGGCCCGTGCTCCGAAACCGAGCCGTCCGGGCCCAGGGCGGCCACCCGGCTCGAAGAACCGGCGACCGGCACCCCGCTATGACGTGGGCAAAACCATCAAACTCCCAGAGACGATCACCGAACGCGAGCGGCTCAGGACATAGAGCACAAGCTGATCCGCCGTAGGACCGGATGCCGGTGCTGTGCCGAGGGGCGCCGACCCCGCCGCTGACCGATACGGGCATCGTTCTGAGGGGCTGTCAGAAGTGCCACTGCTGGTAGAGGCTCGAATTGCAGCGGTACAGATACACGGGCGAACCGCTGAGCGGCACATTTCCGTCGAGGCAGTGGCTACTGCTGCCGGACACCCTGGAGACCAGAGGGAGGTTGCCGCCGAAGGGTCCGGGAAGAGGCAACGGTGCGTGACCGCTGTCCCAGATCTCATTGCTGATGCTGTTGCAGGTCCACTGCTGAATCGGCGTTCCGTTGGCGGCGCCGCCCCGAGCGTCCAGGCACAGACCGTTCAGTTGATTCCGGAACTGAAATCTCGTACCGCCAAGGGAGACGAACGCCCAGCGCTGGCCGGCGTAGTTGATGTCACAAGTGGCTGCCACGATCGCTGCGCCTTGGTCCATCGACCCTTGCTCCGGCTCAAGACACAGCCCCGTTGCAGCGTTGGGGATCTGGTAGGAAGGGGGTGCGCTTGCACTGGCCGGCGAACCGACCACCAGAGTCATGGCCGATGCCAACGCGCCAGCCAACATGAGCGAAACCATACCGTGGCGATTCATGACGACGAGGGCTCCTTCTTGGGTCATCGAATCTTCCGAGGGCCCGCTGGCCCTCCGGTGCGCGTCCCCGTTGCCCGGGCCGCGATAGAGGGTCTTCGAATTTAACCGGGCAATCGCGTAGGCGGCACGCACGGTTGTGACGTTGCGTGACGGCGTGGTGGTTCCGGTGCCCTGGACGCAAGGGGCCCGCAGGCGTTCGTGATCATGGTTGTTCTC
>NZ_JASISZ010000034.1 GCF_030063355.1 Streptomyces sp. PH10-H1 | reverse complement strand
GTGGGGCGGACACTTCTGGTCCGGGTCCTACTTCGCCGGGTCCTGCGGCGGCGCACCGCTCACCGTCGTCCGCCAGTACATCGAGAACCAGCAACGCCCAACATCCTGACCGTTACCCCGGAGGCACCCGGAACTCCGGCGCCTCGCGCCTCCAGGCCAAGGATGCGCTTCACCCCCGCCCCAAAGGGCGGAGCACCGCGCAAGATCAGAGGTAGAACCCGCCCGGCCGGCGGGCCGCCTCCGGGGGCGTTCCCGCAGCCTCCGGGGGTCCCTATTCGGCAGGGTCTTCCCGGGGTTGGCCATGCAGTGGATTGATTCCGCCGGCTCGTCGCCGTCACCCTGGCCGGACTGCGCCCCCGCGCTGACCCGCGCTGACCCGCGCTGACCCAATCCGGCGCAGGTGCCCGGCGGGATCAGCCGCCGTTGCGGGCGCGGCGCCAGGCTGAGTCGCGCAGCAGGCGCAGCCCGTTGAGGCCGACGATGACGGTGGAGCCCTCGTGCCCGGCGACGCCCAGGGGCAGCGGAAGGTGCCCGGCCAGGTCCCAGATCACCAGGGCGGTGATGAACGTTCCCGCGATGAGCAGGTTCTGTACGACCAGGCGGCGGGCCGCGCGGGACAGGGCGACGACGGTGGGGATGGTGGCGAGTTCGTCGCGTACCACCACCGCGTCCGCGGTCTCCAGAGCCAGGTCGGAACCGGCCCGGCCCATGGCGATGCCGATATGTGCGGCGGCCAGTGCGGGGGCGTCGTTGACGCCGTCACCGACCACCAGCACCTTGGAGCCGGCCGCCTCCAGTTCTCGGACCGCGCTGACCTTGTCCTGGGGCAGCAGACCGGCGCGGACATCGCTGATACCCACCTCGGCGGCGAGACGGGCGGCGGCGCGGGGGTTGTCGCCGGTGACCAGCATGGGTGCGGCGCCGGTCAGTTGGGTGAGAGCCGCGACAGTCGCGACGGCGTCGTCACGGATGCGGTCGGCGATACCCAGCACCCCAACGGCCACACCGTCCGCCTCGATCAGTACCGCGGTCCGCCCGTTCTCCTCCAGCCGCCCGGCCACGTCCACGGCACACTGCCCGCCCTGGCCGCCCTGCCCGTCCTGGCCGCCCTGCAGCCGGGCGGGATTGCCGACCGCGACCGTGGTGCCGTCGACGGTGGCGGCCACCCCCCATCCCGGCGCGGAGGTGAAGTCCTCGGCGGTGGCCAGGCGCAGGCCGCGGACGCGGGCGGCACGGACGATGGCGCGGGCCAGCGGGTGCTCGCTGGGGTGCTCGGCGGCAGCGGCCAGCGCCAGCAGGGCGTCTTCGTCGTATCCGGATCCGGCCAGCGGGTGGACCTCGGTCACATAGGGGACGCCTTGGGTGAGAGTGCCGGTCTTGTCGAGTGCGACCGCGTCGATCTGTCCCAGGCGTTCCATGACGACGGCGGATTTCACCAGGACGCCGTGGCGTCCGGCGTTGGCGATCGCGGACAGCAGCGGCGGCATGGTGGCCAGCACGACCGCGCACGGCGAGGCCACGATCATGAAGGTCATCGCGCGCAGCAGCGCGGCGGTCAGGTCCGCGCCGAACAGCAGCGGGATGGCGAAGACCGCCAGAGTGGCGGCGACGATGCCCACGGAGTAGCGCTGTTCGACCTTCTCGATGAAGAGCTGGGTGGGCGCCTTGGTCCGGGAGGCTTCCTCGACCATGGTCACGATGCGGGCGATCACCGAGTCACGGGGGTCCCGCTCGACTTTCACGTGCAGGGCCCCGGTGCCGTTCAGAGTGCCGGCGAACACCTCGTCACCGGTCTGCTTCACGACGGGGAGCGGTTCACCGGTGATGGTGGCCTGGTCGACGTCGCTGGCTCCGCCCAGGACCCGGCCGTCGGCACCCACCCGTTCGCCGGGCCTGACCAGCACGGTGTCGCCGATGGCCAGGGTGGATGTGGGGACGGTCTCCTCGGTGCCGTCGTCGGCCAGCCGGGTGGCGGTGGCCGGTGCCAGGTCCAGCAGGCCGCGCACCGAGTC
Organism: Streptomyces sp. PH10-H1; assembly: GCF_030063355.1. Lineage (GTDB taxonomy): Bacteria > Actinomycetota > Actinomycetes > Streptomycetales > Streptomycetaceae > Actinacidiphila. The sequence goes on along the minus strand of NZ_JASISZ010000034.1, from coordinate 78,105 downwards.
CGCGGTGCGGGCGGTGGCCAGGGCTTCCAGGGCGCCGGAGGTGGCGAAGATGACGATCAGCAGACCGCCGTCCATGACCTGCCCGATCGCGGCAGCGCCGATCGCGGCAACGATCATCAAGAGGTCGACGTCCAAGATCTTCTCGCGCAGTGCCTGGACCCCGGCCCATGCGGGCTCCCATCCCCCGGCGACGTACGCGACCGCGTAGAGCGGACCCCACCACCACCCCGAGGTGCCGCCCAGTTGGAGGCCGAGGGCGATGAGGAAGGCGACCGTGGCCGCCGCTGCCCAGCGGGCCTCGGGCAGCGCGAACGCCCGGGTGCGGCGCCGGGGCGCCACCGCGTCGCGGACGCCGCTGGGCGGGGCCGGGCGCATGGTCATGGTGGGAGGCATGGGGTGGTTCCTTCACGCAGGGCGGAGCGAGACGACCCACTCACCATACATGCACACATGAAGACTCCTTCATGTGTGCATGTATGGTGAGTACGATGGTCCGCATGGGCCATGGAGTCGACACCGCCACCGACAACGCCGTGCCACGCCTTCGCCTCGACGCCTCCAACGCCGCGAAGGTCGCCACCACGCTCCAGGCCCTGGCCACGCCCTCCCGGCTGCTGATCCTGGCCCGGCTGCGTGAGGGGCCGCTGCCCGCCACCGAACTGGCCGCCGAGGTAGGGCTGGAGCAGTCCGCCTGCTCCCACCAGCTACGGCTGCTGCGCAACCTCGGCCTGGTCACCGGCGAACGCAGGGGCCGGTCCGTGGTCTACGCCCTGTACGACCACCACGTCGCCGAACTCCTCGACCAGGCCGTCTTCCATACCGAGCACCTACGCCTCGGTCTCACCGACGCGGCCGAGGACAACTGAGCCGCATCCCGACTCGACCGGGCAGGCAGGCGCGCAAGCCGGCAAAGTCCTCTCCGCCGCTCCCGGCGGTGGACACGACCACGTAGTGGACCCCGGGTTCGGAGGCGTAGGAGACATCGGTACGTGAGCGGTAGGCCTCGGTGGCGGTGTGCGAGTGGTCGATGATGACCGGCTCTTCACCGCGGTTGTCCAACTGCCGGTAGAGCCGCAGGAGATCGGCGGAGCCGTCGCACGGCAACAGCCTGCGCCTGCGCGGTTTCCGCGCCTCGGACTGATGCACGCCCGGCACGGTGATCAAACCGCTCACATCTGCTGAAATACCGGCATGGCCTCACTTGCCGCGCGTCCTGCCGGCGCTGCCCGGTAAACCCGTCCCACCGGCCGCCCAGTCCGATGCCTTCCGCGCGTTCGCCCGCGAACTCGCCACGGGAGGCACGCCCTGGACCCTCCAGATGGCCCACTTCGTCAGCGACCAATTCGATGAATTGGCCGAACATTGGGACAGCACCCAGGCATCCGGCCGCGACGAACCCGTCCGCGACGCCCTCGCCCGCGGCGGCCCGCTGCCCCACGGGCCCTGCCTGGAACTGGGATCGGGCACCGGTATCTACCTCTGATCTTGCGCGGTGCTCCGCCCTTTGGGGCGGGGGTGAAGCGCATCCTTGGCCTTGTCAGCGTTCGTCGCTGGCCCGCGCGTCCGGATGTGCCCGGGTCGTTTTCAACGATGCGCTTCGCATCCGTGAGGACGCCCGTGCGGAGGAGTTGCCGTTCGTCACCGCAGCCGGGCTGTCCAAGCGGCTGACCGCGAGCAAGAAGACTCCCGAGCGTGCTTGGCTCGGTGAAGTGTCGTCCGTGGTCCGGCAACAGTCCCTTCGGGATCTGGAAACCGCCTACAAGAACTTCTTCGACGGCCTCAAGGGCAAGCGCCCGAAGATGGGTGCGCCCTGATTCACGTCTCGGCGGGACAACCGGCAGTCGATCCGGTTCACCGCGAACGCCGGTTGGAAGATCACCCCGGGCGGGAAGCTGTGCCTGCCGAAGATCGGCGACGTGCCGGTGAAGTGGTCCCGGAGCCTTCCCTCCACGCCGCCCGCGGTGACCGTCGTCAAGGACACGGCGGGCAGATACTTCGCGTCGTTCGTCGTGGAGACCGACGGTTCCGAGGTCCTGCCGGAGACCACGGGCGAGGTGGGCATCGACCTCGGTCTCACCCACTTCGCGGTGCTCTCCGACGGCCGCAAGATCAGCGCGCCGAAGTTCTTTCGCCGCGCGGAGAAGAAACTCCGCAAGGCCCAGCAGAACCTCAGCCGCAAGGCGAAGGGCAGCGCCAACCGCAAGAAGGCCGTCGTGAAGGTCGCGCGGCCTCACGTCCGCACGGCCGACGCCCGCAAGGACTTCCACCACAAGCTGTCCACGACGATCATCCGCGAGAACCAAGCGGTGTACGTCGAGGACCTCGCAGTGAAAGGCCTCGCCCGCACACGGTTGGCCAAGTCCGGTCGAAGGTGATGGGCTTGCTGGACTGGCCCTCCCTGCTCCACTGGAATCGGTACGCGTCGGCCCGGTCAAGGGTCGCCCGGCCCCAGGTCGCGAGCTGGAGCTCGGCCCGCTGAAGAACAGCTGAAGAACAGCTGTCTGCGGCACTGCCGCAGCCCCATGAACCAGCTGATGCGCTACTCGCAATTCCGGCACCGGGCCCGCGACCTGCGTGTGGGAGCCCATCACGGGCTGTACTGCATCGGCTGCTGCTGGGGACTGATGCTGGTCTTCATCCCGCTGGGCGTCATGAACATCCCGGCGATGGCCGGACTGTCGGCGGTGATCTTCGCCGAGAAACTGTGGCGGCTGGGGCCGCGGTTCTCGACGGTGATCGGGATCGCCTTCCTGGTGTTCGCCGTACTGGCTCCGTTCCAGGACTGGTTGCTGCCCGGGCTGCAGAGCACGGGGTCGCCGATGGAGCCCATGCGTTGACGGAGCGCGCGGGCGGTCCGCCCGCGCCCCTCCCGCTGCCCGCTGCCGGCTGCCCGCTCCGTCGCCCGGGGTCAGCCGAGGGTCGCGGGGGTGCCGGGGGTGAGCCAGTGGAGGCGGTCTGCGAGGCCGGCGTCGGTGAAGCGGGCGGTGACGTCTGCGCGGTCCTCGGTGAAGTGCTGCCAGGACGTGTAGTGGATTGGCACGACGGTGTGGGCGCCGAGGGAGCGGGTGAGTGCGGCGGCCTGGGCGCCGTCCATGCTGATCAGCTGGCTGTCGTTGTATTCCTTGAAGCGGGCGGCGCCGAGGTGGAGCAGGGCGGTGCCGACGGTGAACCGGCGGCCGATTTCGTCGAGCTCGCCGGTGTGGACGGTGTCACCGGAGACGTAGACCGCTTCGTTCTCGCCGGGTACCTCGAGGACGAAGCCGACGACGTCGCCGATGTGCTCCGCCGGTGTGCCGGTGATACGGAGGGTCTTGCCCGCCACCGTGAGTTCGTGGGTGGCCCAGGGCGCGAGTCCGATCGCTGCGCCACCGAGGCGGCCGGCGCCGCTGACGGTGGTGACGACGGGGCGTCCGGCGAGCAGGGTCCGGCCCGTGACGTCCAGGTTATCGGCGTGTTCGTCATGGCTGAGCAGTACGGCGTCGACCTGCGGCAGATCCGCGGCGGCGATCGCCGGGCCGACCGTGCTGCGCAGGACGATGGGGCCGTAGGGGTATTCGGACGGGGCCGGATCGAAGACGGGGTCGGTGAGCAGGCGCAGCCCGCCGATCTCCAGCAGGACGGTCGCGGTGCCGATGTGCGTCACGGTGATCTTCATGTCGGTTGCTCTCCTTGTTCGATGTTCAAGGCGTGTTGGGGGTGGCCCGGGACATGCCGAGGGCCGGTACGGCGCGCGGTCGCGCTGAGTCCGGGGTTCGGGGTCGGGCCGGGGCTGGGAGCAGGCGGGGTCCGCGATCAGGCGGGCTCTGGGATCAGGCCGCGCCCTGAGATCAGGCCGGGGCGGAGATGCGGAAGCGGTCCCGGTAGTCGCCCGGGGTGGTGCCGAGGCGGTCGCGGACGACGCGGTAGAGGGTCTCGACCGAGCCGAACCCGCAGGTCCTGGCGATATCGGTGGTCAGCCGGTCGGTGCGTTCGAGCATGCGGCGGGCCGCTTCGAGCCGCATCTGCTCGACGAAGGCACCGGGCGTGCTGCCCGTTTCGGTGTGGAAAACCCGGGCGAAGTGCCGTTCGCTCATCGCCATCCGTACCGCGAGCGCGGGTACCGACAGATCGCTGTCGAGGTGCTCGCCGATCCAGCGCCGCAGGCTGCGGATGTCCTGGCGGGTGCTGGGGCGTTGCGCCAGAGGAACACTGAACTGGCTCTGCCCGTGCCGTCCGCTCAGCACCTGGTTCGCCATGGCGAAGACCTCGGCCGGCCCAGTCACGTCCAGCGCGTCGACACCGGGAGACACCGCGATCACCACCAGGTGAGGGACAAGAGGAGAAGCGCTCATGCCCGCCACTCTCACCCACCGCGGTGGTGTCCGCAATGACGGGACTCTGCAGGATTCCGCCATGCGGGCACGCCGGCACCCGGCGCCGGTCCGGGCGCCCTCTTCCCATCAGGACTGGGCCGGATCAACAATGGGCGGCGGCTGACATCATGTCCCGCACGGGTCGGCGTGCTCGATGCGAGCGAGCGGTGGCGGGCTATCAGGGGGAGGGGGCCGCGGTGGGGGGATCTGTGCTGCTCGGCTGCGAGGCCGAGGATCTGGCGAGGATGAGACTATCGGTCTCACCGCTGCGCAACCTGGTAGACGCACTGCACGACGGACCGAGGCCGGACGGTGGTGTGACACGCGATCGGTGGTGGTCCTCGGTTCGTCGGCGGATTCCGCAACGGGCTTTACCACTCGTGCAGTTGATCAACGCGCACCCGCGCTACATCCCGCTCCCACTGGTTCCCCTTGTGCCGGATTCCGGCGATGACCTGGGTGCCGAGCTGGACGTACTGGAAGCCATCGGCGCGGACCAGTTGAGTACCGAGATCGACCTGTACACGACCGCGGCGGGGCTCGCCGTCCCGCCACGCGGCCTGCTGAACCTGCGCGACGGCGGCCGAGCGGCGGCCAGAGACCTGGCCGCCGCCATGCGCGCCCTGTTCAACGCCTGCATGGCCGACGACTGGAACACCTTGCGCGGGGCCTTACGCCGCGACATCGCCTGGCGAACGGAGCAGGCCTCGTGTCTCGGGCTCGCGGCTGCGGCGGGGGCCCTGCATGCCGGCATCAGCTGGAAGAGCGCCGAAGGCGCGCTGGCCATCCCCATGAACAGGCTCGCCGCCGACGCGCGCGTCAGTCTCGGCGGTCACGGACTGGTCCTCATGCCCAGCGTATTCGGCCTCGACCAGATTCTGCCGATCCTCCCGACCGGCCGTCAGCCCACCCTGATCTACCCGGCACGGCGCGTCACCCCACTGGCACGCGGCGACGGCGACGGACTCGCCGCACTCATCGGCCGCGGCCGGGCAAAAGCGCTGCGGGCCGTGAGAACCGGTTGTACCACCGGTGAATTGGCCTCCCGCCTGGGCGTCAGCGCCCCGACCGCGTCCGAGCATGCCACGTCGCTGCGCAATGCCGCCCTGATCGTCAGCGTCCGGCAAGGCCAACGGGTACGGCACACCCTCACCGAACTCGGCGACAACCTCATCATGGCCAACTCGACGATGTCCATGGGTAATTGACGGCACTCCACCTCTTACGGCGCGCGCTGCCGTCCACCTGCCGGCCCTGGGATCAGCTTCCGCAGGCGCATCCGGCAGCGGCCTTTGCCTCGGCCGGTGTCCGCGTGGGGTCGACGGCCTGCTCGTCGGGGGTGCAGCAGGCGGTGGTGCCGCAACAGGCGTCCGGGGAGCCGCTGTTCTTGGCGAGGTTGTCGGGCGTCGGCCTTGACGACATAGACCTCCCAGGCTCCTTACCGGGACCGGTGACCCAGACCTTGTCCTGGAGGGCGTAGCAGCAGGAGGTGGAGGTGTCGTTCTCTTCGAACGTGGCGAGTCCGGCCTCCTCGAGACGGCCGGTGGCGGCGGTGACCTGGTCGGTGGATCGACCTCGTCCGTCCGACATGTCCCAGCCGACGATCTCCCATCACCTGAAGGTGCTGCGCGAAGCCGGCCTGGTGGCCTCCGAGCGGCGCGGGACCTGGGTCTACTACTGGGTGCTGCCCGCAGCTCTGGCCCGGCTCTCCTCGCTCCTCGAAGCTCCGGCCGCAGCTCAGGCCCAGACCGCCGGCTGCCGGAGGCTCCGGATGACCGAGCCCGCTCCGCTGGGACGCCGGGCGGTCGGCGCGCTCGTCTCACGGCGGGTCAACTCCCGCCGCCGCCGACGTCACGTCGCGCACGGATCGCGAGCCATGCGACGGGGGAGAGGTCATTGACGCGCCAGGTGCTGTCCGGAACACGCTCGACGTCGATCCAGCCCTTCCGGCTGAGCGACGCGAGCTGGCCGCTCACCTCGCTGCCCAGCTCATCCACGACTTCTTCTTCCCGTGGCTGTGCGCCGGCGTTCAGAAGCTCCGCCAGACGGAAGACGAGAGCTTCCTCCTCGGCGGTGATGTTGTAGTCCATACCCCTCATCGTCAAGCGAGTAGCGATCTTGCGCACGGCGCGCGGCGGCGGGCGCTCCGCCCCCTCGGACTCGCGCACATCCACTCCGAAGATTCGAACGTGTGAGCGACGATAGCCTACGCGGGCGGGGCGCCTGAATCGAGACGGAGCTGCCCTACCGGTCGATGCGTTCCCAGCCGCGCCGGTCCGGACGCTCGCCGAGCTGCTGGGGGTCACGGCTGCGGTAGACGATGTACGGGCGGAAGAAGTACTGGACGGGGGCGCTGAACATGTGGGCCAGGCGGGTGAAGGGGATCAGCGCGAACAGCGGCATGCCGATCACCGCGAACCCGGTCGGCGAAGTTTTCGCTGATGGCGGTATTCGCCGCCGCGTCTAGGCTTGCCAGTGGTCCGGCGTTCGGCCGGGAGGCGAGGGAGCTGAAACGACGTGGCGGCACACGAGCACGAGTTGGCGGATGCGCAGCGCCGGCACTGGCAGGACACCTACGCCGCCCACCCGGGTATGTACGGAGAGCAGCCTTCCGCCCCTGCCGTCCACGCCGCCGGCGTCTTCCGCGCGGCCGGGGCTGAAGACGTGTTGGAACTCGGCGCCGGGCACGGCCGCGACGCCTTGTACTTCGCGCGCGGCGGGTTCACCATCCAGGCCACCGACTTCAGCCCCACCGGCTTGTCACAGCTTCGGGATGCCGCCCAGGCGCAGGATGTGGCCGAGCGCGTGACCACCATGGTGCACGACGTCCGCGCGCCGCTGGCCCTGGACGGCGCGTCGGTGGATGCGGTCTTCGCGCACATGCTGCTGTGCATGGCCTTGTCCACGCAGGAGATCCACGCGCTGGTCTCCGAGATCCGCCGGGTTCTGCGGCCGGGCGGGGTGTTCGTCTACACCGTCCGCCACACCGGCGACGCCCACTTCGGCGGCGGCATCGCCCACGGCGACGACATCTACGAGCACGGCGGCTTCGCCGTCCACTTCTTCCCCCGTCATCTGGTCGACGACCTCGCTGACGGCTGGACCCTGGATGAGGTCCACGCCTTCGAGGAAGGCGACCTGCCCCGCCGCCTGTGGCGGGTCACACAGACCCTGCCCCGTTGACCACGACCCCCGCCACGGCTGCGGGCATCTTGTGCGGCGAGTCCCGCGGGGCAGGCCCGGTGTGTCCACGTAGCGTGCCGATGCGACGGGTGTCGCTGGGCCATCGCCCGGCCGTCCGGTTGTCCGGCGTCGTCGGACCACTGATCGAAGTGCCCGTCCAAGTCGGCATGGGGTACGTCTCGCTCGCCTGGCGTTCAGCGCCAACGCTGCGCTGCTCACCATGGAGCCGCGTGGGTGAACTACCTGGACCGCGGTGGCGCGGACTGCTCTCTTCTCCTCCGCCGGGCGCGGGATGCCAGGCGTAATGAAGATCCAGAGGAACGTGACGGAGTGTCACTATCGGTCTGTCCCACGCCAGGAGCACCGCAGATCGCCCGCACGGCCGAAGCCCGCGCATGCGCTCCGCACTGCCGCGCAGGTCGGATGGAGCCCCGCCTGCACCTTTCGGCATGGCGACCGGACCGATCCGGCCTCCGTCACTCTCATCGGCCTCGGCCGCCGGTAGCCGGGACCGTCCGTTGCGGCAGTCGCCCTCCGCGGCGTCAGCCATACGCATCGGCCGGTCCCGGCGCGGACCCGGCCCTGCCGCTCGGCGGGGAACGAACTCTGGGTTCAGCGCCTGAACGGGTGGGCGGTACGAGGCTGGACAGCCGTACGGGGAAAGGCTGTTGCGGGAGCGGTTAGGGGGCCGCGGGATCCGGACGGGAAGAGGCCGCTGTAGGCGTCGGTGGAGTTCAGCGGGTTGCTGTCGTTGGTCTCGATGAGCAGCGGGCGCACGGACCGGCCGTCGGTGGTGATGCCTTCGTAGTCCCCGAGGAAGTGTCCCCAGCCTGCGTAGGGAGCCTGGAGCCAGTCGAAGACCCGGGAGATGCGGCGTTCGCTGGGGTACTCCTGGCCGCCGCGCGGGAAGGTGACGAGCCAGGCCGCGGTGGGCAGCGTGGTGGTGTTTCCCGGGGAGAGATACCGCAGATCGTAGTAGCTGATGGTGACCGCCCCATAGGTGTCGACGGCGATCGAGGGAGTGAACGCGGGTGCGCCGGGTGCCTGGTTGATACGGGTCGGCCCGGACCAGGTGCGGCCGCCGTCGGTGGAGTGCACCAGCTGGATGGCATCGTACTGACCGCCGGTGAACTCGGCCCCCTCATAGGCGACATACAGCTCGCCGGTGCGCGGATCGATCGCTGCGCTGGGCAGTCCGCTGCCGGCCCGGAGAGCTTTGGCGGGGTCGTTCGGGGCGTTCGGGTCGACCTCGGGGACGGAGGTGTCGGTGGCCACCGTGACCGGTTTGCTCCAGGTGCGGCCCTGGTCGGCGGAGTGCACCACGGCGAAGTGCAGATCGGTGGGGGTGGTGGCGGTGACGTCGGAGTAGGTCTGCCACTCGAAGAAGTCGTAGAGCGTGCCGGTGCGCGGGTCGGCGACGATGATGTTGCCGATGGTCTGCGAGTTGGGCACGGCGCCGGTGTCGACGAACGGCCTCGCCTTGGACCAGGTACGGCCGCTGTCGCGGGTGGTGGAGAGGTACGCGGGGCCGTCGAAGATCGCTCCGGGACCGGAGGCGACCTGCTGGATGCGGTCCCAGACCTGGTAGGCGACGCCGGGGTGGACCGGGTCCGCGGTGACGGAGTTCTTGTCGTCGGCGAACGCCGGGTCGGTGTCGGCGATCAGCTGGGTGGTGTTCTTCCAGGTGCGGCCGCCGTCGTGGGAGGTGGTGGCGGCCACGCCGTTGCGTGCGGTGGTGGCGTCGAAGACCAGCCCGCTCGCGTATGCCGTGCCGTCGGGCCCGAAGCTGACCCAGCCGTCGGAGGCGCGTTGGTAGGGGACTCCGCCGGGGGCGCAGTGGCTGAAGGGCAGCGCCGTCTGGGTGAAGTGTGTTCCGTCCGTGCTGTAGGTGGCGGACAGGCCGCGGGCGCCGCCGTTGGACCAGCGGTCCTGCTGAAAGACACCGATCACATTGCGCGGATCACGGGGATTGGCCGAAACATACGGTTCCTCCTCGGCGGACGGGTAGTTGACGCCGGGCCCGTCGCCGCTGATGCCACAGGCCGCGTACGGGTCACCGGGTGAGACCAGGCCCAGCGGCTGGCCGGCGGGGCCGGCCAGGGCGGTGCCGGCCGCCGAGGCGAACAGCAGCAGCGCGGTCGCCACGATGACGTTGCTTCTTGCACGTGCGCGCATGGAGCCCCCATGGTCCTTGGCCGTGAAAGCCGGTGAAACCGGTGGTTGTTGTCCTGGGCGATGCTGTCCTCGGGGCGTTCCGTTCCGAGCCGTTCCGAGCGGTTCCGGGGTGTCCGGGTTCTCCGCGGAGACGGTCAGGCAGCGAGCCTACTGGGGCACAGCAAGCCGTACGAGACGGAATCCGGGCACGAGGCCGGAGGCGAAAGCGCCCCGGCGTCAACCCCGGTCTGCGCCGCGGCGCGACACGCGGGCGCGACACGCGGGCGCGACATGTGGTCAGGGCGTGAATCGCCCGGGGTTCGCCAGGACGCGCAAATTCTTGGTCGCGTCGGAAGTGCGACTGTCTACAGCCTTGTCGACTGTCATGTCCGGTGCAAGTATCGCGAGTTGCGAACACGCGTCCACCTTGCGTGAACGTCCTTCACCCCAGGCGCCCGGGCGATCCCCGGCTGCTCGAAAGGATGTTCAGTGCCACGCTCCACGATCGGACGAGGCTGCATGGCCGCCTTGTCTGCCCTCCTCGCCTCGCTCCCCGCCACGGCGCTCGACGCACGGCGACGCCACCTGCACCCGCTACGACGATGTCACCACCGCCTGATCCCGGGCCTCAAGCTGCGGGCTGCCGTGTGGGGCTCGGCAGCCCGCACCTCCGTCAGAGGACGAACGCCGTCCCCCACCCGAAGGGGTTACCCATGCCACACCCGCATGTGCGCTCACGCCGCGTGTTAGCGGCCGCGACCAGCGTCGCCACCGTCGGCCTGACCGCGGTGCTGCTCACCCAGCCCGCCCGGGCAGCGACGGTCAACGGCGGTTTCGAGACCGGCACCTTGTCGGGGTGGACATCCACCGGCTCCACCGCGGTGGTCAACTCCGGTGTCCACAGCGGCACCTACGCCGCCCGCGTCGGCGGCACCGCTCCCACCAACGGCGACTCCACCGTCGCCCAGACCTTCACCGCGGCGGCCGGTGAGGCCCAACTCTCCTTCTGGTACAGCATCACCTGCCCGGACACCCTCACCTACGACTGGGCGACCGCCACCCTCAAGGACAACACGGCCGGGACCACGGCCACCGCGCTCGCCAAGACCTGCACCAACGGCCAGGGCTGGAAGCAGGCCACCGCAGCGGTGACGGCAGGTCACTCCTACACCCTCACCCTGATCAGCCACGACGACAACTACGCCGGGGACGCCACCTACACCCTCTACGACGACGTCACCCTGGCCGGCGGACCACCCCCGCCACCCGGACTGACCCAGGTGAGCACCGACCCGTTCACCAACAGCAGCAGCCAGCACGCCACCGAGGTGGAACCCGACACCTTCGCCTACGGCAGCACCATCGTCACCTCCTCGCAGGTCGGCCGGTTCAATGACGGCGGTGGCTCGGACATCGGCTGGAACACCTCCACCGACTCCGGCGCCACCTGGAGCCACGGCATGCTGCCCGGCATCACCGTCTACCAGGGCGGCGGCACCTGGGCCCGGGTCTCCGACCCGTCCGTGGCCTACGACGTCAAGCACGGCACCTGGATGGTCTCGGGCCTGGTCATCGACTCGGCCGTCAACGGCGCGGGCGTCACCGTCAGCCGTTCCGCCGATGGCGTCAGCTGGAACAATCCGGTGCTGGCGATCGGGGGCGACGGCCAGGGCTACGACAAGGAATGGATCGTCTGCGACAACACCAGCACCAGCCCGTTCTACGGGAACTGCTACATCGAGGTCGACCTCACCTCCTCCGGCAACCGCGTCATCATGAGCACCTCCACGGACGGAGGCGCCACCTGGTCCGCCCCCAAGTCCCCCTCCGGTACGCCGAGCGGGCTCGGCGGCCAGCCGCTGGTCCAGCCGAGCGGCACCGTCGTCGTCCCGTACTCCACCAACGGCTCCTCGGTACGGGCCTTCAGCTCCACCAACGGTGGTTCGTCCTGGGGGAGTACGTCCCTGGTCGCCAACGTCTCCAGCCACACGGCGGCCGGCGGACTGCGGGACGGCTCCGGCCTGCCGTCGGCCGAGATCGACGCCGCAGGGAAGATCTATGTCGCCTGGCAGGACTGCCGCTTCCGCTCCGGCTGCCCCTCCAACGACATCGTCTACTCCACCTCCACCAACGGCACCACCTGGTCCGCGGTGACCCGCGTGCCCATCGACGCCACCAACTCCGGCGTCGACCACTTCATCCCGGGCATCGGCGTCGACCACGCCACGTCCGGCACCACCGCCAAGATCGGCCTGTACTACTACTTCTACCCGAACGCCAACTGCACTGCCTCCAGCTGCCAGTTGGACGTCGGCTACCTCTCCTCCGCCAACGGCGGCTCCACCTGGAGCGCGGCCACCACCGTGGCGGGACCCACGTCCCTGTCCCAGATCGCCAACACCACCCAAGGCAGCATGGTTGGTGACTACATGTCGACCTCCGTCATCGGCGGCAAAGCCTTCGCGGTCTTCGCCGTCGGCAAGGCCCCCGCCAACGGGCAGGCCTTCGACGAAGCCCTCTACACCGCCGGCGGACTCACCGTCACCGGCGGCATCGCCAAAGCCGAGCACGGGACACCGGTCTTCACCGAGCCCGCCACACCGCGCGTCCCGCTGACCACCCTGCGCTGAGCCCCGCGGAATCCACCCGGTGCGGGCGCACCTTGAGGTGCGCCCGCACCGCTGTGTTCGGCGGCATGCCGGCAGCGGGCACACCGCCGTCGCCTCGGACGGCCGGGCCGCGTACTCCTTCGACCTCACCACCGGCACGCGGACGCCGCTCGACCCCGAGCTCGGCGTCACCGAGTGCAACGGGTTCACCGGGCGGCTCGTCGTCGGCGACGTCTTCCCGGGCCCCTTCGCCTTCGCCGACCGTGTCGACACCGGCGAGTTCACCCGGCTGCCCGCGCTGGGCGGCCTCAACGCCACGGCGACCAGCGCCGATCACCAGGGCGAGGTCGTCGGCAGCGCCGCGACCACGCCGCCCGACGCTCCACCGCCAACGGCCCCTACCGCGCGGTCCTCTGGGTGCCGCAGCCCGGCTGACGCACGGCAGCGCGCCCCCCCCGCGGGAACACCGGGGGCGGGGCGCGCCGTTGAGGCCGGCGAACGCACCTTCCGCTACCGGCCGTAGCGGTGTCCGGCGACCGGGCGGCACCGTCGAAGTTCAACTCGGCGCCACCATGCCCGCCATCGCGGTGGCGGCACTCAGCGCGCCCGTGCCGCTTCCCCGGTAAGCCGCCAACGGTCCGGGAGCGGGCCTTCGGCAGTCGCGCGTCCCGCACGTCGTCGGCAGTACCCCACGCACTGCCGACGACTGGTGCGGAACCGACCGGACTCCGACAGGCGTATGCATGGACGCCCTCGCGCGCCCATCAGGTCCGTCGCTCCACTCCCGACAGTAGTGGAATGACATTCGTTTTAATATGGGGGCGTCCTCTTCGGCGCTCAGAACGTCTGGTCCACGGGAATCCAACCCGCGCCCTGAGGCGGGGAATCTTCGACGCGTTGGTCAACGAGTCGTCAAATTCTCGTCATGTGTTTCTGTTCGCGGATTCCGGCCTCCGGTCAATTCACAACCGGTTGCGGGCAATGGTCGAGGGACCTTTAGGCGTTATGGCCCCGCTCTGTCCATCCGGTTCACATTGCCGTAACGGGTTCGGCCTATGAACTCACGCAGAGCTGTTGACCGGTGTTCATCAAGTCTGCTTTGCTTCCGGCGGCAGATGGTGTCACCACGCCTCGTGGTGACAGTTTGTCAGGCGCCGGAGCGTGTTTCGGTTCAGTGCCTCACTTCCTTGTCGGCAGAGAGAGCAATTCTCTGCGGAGCGCTTCGCCGCACACCCGGGGAAAGCCGCCGGGTGATTGCCGTGCCGCGTTCCGTCGCTCTCCCTGGTGCGCGGATATTCGCGGATATGTCGGCCGGGAGGCAACAGCACGGTTCGGGAGCGTGACCCGGTACGCCTTCTGTCGCTGTCCAGACGATTGGTCACACCGCCGTCGATCGACGCGCGGATGACCAGCACAAGAGAGGCACCCCTCACCCATGGGTATCCCCCCCATATCCCGTGCTGCGAAACGGACCGCCCTGACCGGGCTGGTCGCGCTGTCGTTCGCCACCACCGGCCTGACCGCGGCCGGATCGGCACAGGCCCAGCCCACCGCGAGCGCCGGCACGCCGGCCTCCGCCGCCTCGGCCCAGCCGCACATCAAGCGGCTCTGCTCGGAACCCACCCGGCACCGGATGATGGCCTGCAACGCGCTGGCCCGCACCGATGTCGTCCAGCCGCACGCCCTCACGGTCAACGCGGTGTCGCCGCTCGCCGTCCCGTCCGGGTTCGGGCCGACCGACCTGATCAGCGCCTACAACCTGCCGGCCAACGGCGGCGCCGGCGCGACGGTCGCCATCGTCGACGCCCAGGACGACCCCAACGCCGAATCCGACCTGGCCGCCTACCGCACCCAGTACGGCCTGCCGGCGTGCACCACGTCCAACGGCTGCTTCAGCAAGATCAACCAGACCGGCGGCACCACCTACCCGGCCGCCGACGCCGGCTGGGCCGGCGAGATCTCCCTGGACCTCGACATGGTCTCGGCGATCGCCCCCAACGCCCACATCCTGCTCGTCGAGGCCACCACGGCCAACATGAGCGACCTGGGCACCGCGGTCAACACCGCGGTGAGCAAGGGCGCCAAGTACGTGTCCAACAGCTACGGCGGCTCCGAGGACGCCTCGGACCTCACAGCGGACAACCAGTACTTCAAGCACCCCGGCGTCGCGATCACCGTGTCGGCGGGCGACTCCGCCTACGGGGCCGAGTACCCCGCGGCCTCCCAGTACGTGACCTCCGTCGGAGGCACCGCCCTGAAGCGGGACTCCAGCGCCCGCGGCTGGTCGGAGTCGGTGTGGCACACCAACGCCACCGAGGGCACCGGTTCCGGCTGCTCGGCCTATGACCCCAAGCCCAGCTGGCAGACCGACAGCGGCTGCTCCAAGCGCACCATCTCCGATGTGTCGGCCGTGGCCGACCCGGCCACCGGCGTCGCGGTCTACGACAGTTACCAGGCCACCGGCTGGAACGTCTACGGCGGCACCAGCGCCTCCTCGCCGATCATCGCCGGCGTCTACGCCCTGGCCGGCACCCCCGCACCCGCCGACTACCCGTCCAAGTACCCCTACGCGCACACCAGCGCGCTCAACGACGTCACCACCGGTAACAACGGCAGCTGCTCGCCGAGCTACCTGTGCACCGCCGGCACCGGCTACGACGGCCCGACCGGCCTCGGCACCCCGAACGGCACCACGGCCTTCGCCACCGGCGGCAGCACCGGCGGCGGCACCACGCTGACCAACGGCACCCTCGAAGCCGGCACCCTCAGCGGCTGGACCTCCACCGGCGCCACTTCCGTCAGCGCCGCGGCGGCGCACTCCGGCAGCTACGGCGCCGTGCTCGGCTCGTCCAGCCCGACCACCACCTCCTCCATCGCCCAGACCTTCACCGCGCCCACCGGCAGCACCAAGGTCTCCTTCGCCTACAACGTGACCTGCCCCGACACGGTCACCTACGACTGGGCCACCGCCACGCTGAAGGACAACACCACCGCCACCACGACCACCGTCCTGGCCAAGACCTGCACCAACGGCGCCGGCTGGAAGACGGCCACCGGCTCCGTGACCGCGGGCCACAGCTACACCCTCACCCTCACCAGCCAGGACGACAACTACGCGGGTGACGCGACCTACACCTACTACGACGACGTGACCGTCTCCTGACGCCGCTCGTCACAGCACCGGTGCGGACCCCTCCCCGTCACAGCGGGGGAGGGGTCCGTGCCCGTAACCGGGCCGCTTCGCACCGGACCTGGCGCGTCATCGGCATCGAGGCGACCGCCCGGCCGGCCACGGGCCGGCGCCGGGTGCACTACCGACCGAACGTCAACGCCTCTACGGTGGGCCGTACGGAGCGGTGAAGGGGGTTGCTGTGGAAGCCGAGTTGGTGGCGCTTGCGACATCGGGGGCGACGACGCTGGTCGGGTTGATGGTGTCGGAATCCTGGGCGCAGGCGCGGGGCCGGCTGGTGGCCCTGTTCAGCCGCGGCCGTACCGAGGCGACCGCCGCGGTGGAGGATGAGCTGGACGGCTCCCGGGACGAGGTGGTGCGCGCCCTCGCGGCGAGTGACGAGCCGACCGTTGCGGATGTCGAGGCCGCATGGCGGTTGAGGCTGCGGCGTCTGCTGCAGGCAGATCCCGCCGCTGCCGACGAGCTGCGTGCGGTGCTGGAGGAGCTCGGGTCCGAGCTGCCCCCGGCGGAGACCTCGGTTGTGCACAATCGCATCAGCGGCGGCGTGCAGCACGGACCGGTCATGCAGGGCCGGGACTTCGCGTCGCTGACCTTTCACGCACCTGCCGCACCCGCCGCACCTCCAGCGCCCCCCGTACCCGTCGACCCCCGAAACCAGAGCTGAACCGCTCGTCCCGCGACACGCCATCGGGGAACGAACGGGTCCGTATGCGGTGACGAACGGGGAAACTGGGATCGTGGGAACGACGGACAACTCCATTGGCGGGGGCACGTTTCACGAGGCCGTGGTCATGGCCCGGGACGCGCACCTGCACTATCACTCAGCGGCCGTGGCGCATACACCGCGCATGTCCGTCCCCTCGGTGCGTCACTACGTGAACAACGCGGAGCTGTTCACGCGGATGGACACGATCTGGGACGGCTGCCGGTCCGAGGACATCCCCACCCGGATGCTCCTCACGGGTGTTCCGGGCGTCGGCGCGACGGCAGCGGTCCGCAGATGGCTGCACCTGCACCGGGCGGACTTCCCCGGAATCCAACTGCACGCCGTTCTGGGCCGGGACAGCTCGGGGCGACCGGTCGACCCGGTGGCCGTTCTGGAGGACTGGCTGCGGATTCTAGGTGTGCCGAAGGACGACCGGCCGTCCGATCCGGACGCGCTCGCCGCGTTCTTCCGGTCATGGACCAGCAGCGGACCGGTCGTCGTCTTCATCGACGGCGCGCTGACCGCCGCACAGGTCGCCCCGTTGCTTCCGGGCTCCGATCAGAGCGTCGTCCTGATCACCAGTCACAGCCGGCTGCCGGGGCTCGTCAGCCGTTTCGATGTCGACGTGCTCCCCGTGAAGCCACTCGACGACCTGCACAGCGATGAACTCCTCACCCGCGTCGGCCGGCTCCCGAGCGGCACGCGCACCGCGCGGCAGTGGGTGGTTCAGGCCTGCGGCGGCATCCCGCTCGCCGTACGGATCGTCGGAGCACATCTGGCCGCGCTGGGGCCGGAGGCCCTGCACGACCTCGCCCTCCGGTTCGACGACCGCCGTACCCGGTGGGAGGCGATGGACATGTCGGACGACGCCTCCCTCTCGGGGATGCTGGACCTGGCGGTCGGGGACCTGGAGACCGAAATCGCCCGGGCCTACCGGCTTTTGGGGCTGCTGCCGATCGCCTCGGGTGACCTGGGTGTCGTACAAGAACTGTTCGCCGCGGACGCCTCCACCACGAGGCGCGCCCTGCGTGCCCTGGGCGCCGCGAACCTCCTGGAACAGGAGGACGGTGACTCGTTCAGCATGAGCCGCTTGGTCCACGACCACGCCTGGCGGCACGTGCAGGACGACGAACCCGCGCAGAGCAGGGAGGACGCGCTCGACCGTGTCGTGCGGTACTACGTGGACCGGGCCGAGAGTGCCGAGGCCGCCCTGTCGGGCCGCTGGCGGTACGACCCCATGGGTACCTATCGGACCTACGCCCGCCCCCCCGCGACGGATCAGCGGGCCACGACCCGCGCCTTGGCACGTCAGAGCGCCGGCCTCTTCGCTGCGGTGGACCTCGCCGCCAGCAGCGGGCGGCATGCCCTCGCCTGGCGGCTGTGCCAGGGACTGTGGACGTTCTGCCTCAGAGGAGGCCATCACGCCGACTGGATCAAAGCGCTGAACACCGGACTGGCCTCCGCCCTGGAAACAGGCGACCTGATCGCCATGGCGCGGATGCACTACGAGCTAGGCTTCGCCCACCTCGACCGTTTCAGCGCCGCCGAGGACGACGCCCGGCACGCGGACGACCATCTGAGGGCGGCGCTGCGGCTGGCGCGCCCGCCCGAACCCCAGCGGACGGAAGGCCACCACCGCACGGAGTCCTCCGTACTCGAGGGGCTGGGGCTGCTGGAACTCAAACAGGGCCGTGCCCAGGAAGCGGTCGCCCTGTTCCTCCAGGCGCTGACCGCGCTCGACCCGGTGCACCATCCCCGCGGCCGCGCGCTGCTCACCTACCACCGGGGGCGCGCTCTGACAGCCCTGGGCCGGCACGAGGACGCCGCGCGAGCCCTGCTCGACGCGCGCCGGCAGTTCGACGCGTTCGGCGACCGGTACAACGAAGCCAAAGCACTGTTCCAGTACGCGCAAGACCGCCGCGCGGCCGGGGAGTTGGACCGGGCGGTCGAGGCCCTGGACGAGGCGTCACCCATCATGCGCGTCCACGGCCCCGCCTACCAGCAAGCCGGGCTCCTGCTGCTCCGCGGCGACGTGCACCACGAGCAGGGCCACGCCGAGCGGGCGGTGTCCGACTGGAGCGCGGCACGGGAGTTGTACGCCTCCGAACGCAGTACGCGTGTGGCCGAAGCCGAAACGCGGCTGGCGCGGGGGGCGGCGGGCTCAGGACTCGGTGATGAGGAGTAGCCCTGGCTCCTGTCCGTCGCCGGCGCTGGCTCTGACGCCGAACGGCGCGGGCGAGCGCTGGGATTCCCGGCCTGCGCTGCCGGCGTGGCCGTAGACGTAGTCGTACACGAGGGATCCCGCGATGGCGAAGTCGGCCCAGCGGGGGTGCTCGGCCCACCGGGCCGACAGCCGTCTCCCATCGGGGAGGAGCGTCAGACATCCGTCCTCGGATTCCTCCACCACGACCAGCGAACACCCCGGATGCCTGCCCGTGAGCCGAGTCCACTGCAAGGACGCGGCGGATGCGATCGGAGTGCGTCCGCGCGGCAGCAGCAGCACATCCGCCGCCCGCGACCAGCGGACATCGGGCTCGGAGAGGTCCGCCACCAGATGCGCGGCCTTCAGGTGACGACCCGCTTCGGACTGCAGCGCTGCGGGATACCGCCGGACGGTCGCCGTCTCCGTCGTCCGGGTCGTCTCCGTCATCTCCGTTGTCTTTGTCGTCGCTGTTCCGTCGTGGGTCGTCGACACGGACACGAACATGGCGGGACAGCCGGGCGTCTGCCTCGACGCCGTGACAGGGGCGGGCACCGGAACGAGGCGCGTAGCGGCGGGTGCCGCAGGCTCCGCGAGGTGCACGTACTGGTAGATCAGACGCCGCAGGAGAGCCGCCGACTCTCCTGGCCGAGAGGTCACCAACGCGCGCAGCGGCTCCAACCCGGGATCCCCCGGCTGCGCGACGAGAGCGTCTTCGAGCTGCGACCCCAGCGGCCGATGGGACGCCAACCGCGGCAGTACCTGGCCGATGCGCTCCATCGGAGACCCTGCGGCGACGCCATCGGCGGGAAAGGAACCCAGCACACACGGAACGCCCAACGCGACTCCGTACATCGTCAATGACCCGTGGTCGCCAATGAGCACATCGGCCGCCACGAGGGCAGCCTTCCATGTCTCGGTATCCGGCACCGGAAGAAGGAGACCCGCGTCGAGGAACGGCGTGAGCCAGCTGTGCACCTGCCATGCGCCATGCCCGTACCAGGCATTGGGATGGATCGCGGCCACCACGCGGTATTCGTCAGTGGGCAATTCAGCCAGCGCCCGCCGCAAGACGTCCGGCTCCGGGGAGCCGAGCAGCGAACCGCGACCCCAGGTCGAGGAGACGACGACCAGCTTCTGTCCCGGCCGAATGCCCAGTGCCTGGCGATACGTCTCACGAAACGCCGTGCTCGCCCGCAGCTGGTCGATGCACGGATCCCCGGCCACCACGCTGCGCGCAACAGCCTCCGGGCAGCTACGGCGCAGCCGCTCCCGCTGCTCCTGATGCGACAGGACGAGAACCGAGGGGACGACCATGCCGTCGTGCATGAGCCACTCGGACGTCAGCCCGAAAGCTCCCGGCTCCCGGCTCCCGGCTCCCGGCTCCCGGCTCCCGGCTCCCGGCTCCCGGCTCCCGGCTCCCGGCTCCATTCTTTATTGTATCCAGCGCCATGGGGCGTTCCCATGAGCGGAGCGTGAAGATTATGCAGATCCCCACCGCGGCTTGTCGCGATAGCCAGGTCGAATGCGTGCGCTTTTGCCGCGCTCCACGGAATGTTCAGCATTCCGTGGGACGTGAGGAAATGGTCAATTCCCTCATCGAGTGCGGATGATCCTGTGCAGGTGAAGACGGTCTGGATACGACGATCGCCTTCGAGAACGACCAGAAGATCGAGCAGACGCGTGGCGGACGTGATGTTGTGGACGATTCCCAGGACCGTGCGCTCCGCCCGGACCGTGGACCAACGAGGGCGGTCCTGGGCGATGGCCACAGGGGACGGTCCTGTCTCGGGCACCCATCTGCTCCTTCGCTCCGGTCCAACGATGCGGGTGCAGACAGGGCTTTCCGGCTGCTTCCAGAGCAGACCCTAGCGTCCTGGTGCGTGAGGCCGGTCTCCACGGCCACGGATCGGGGTTCGGGTGGCGTTCGCCTGGGAGCCGCCGGCAGTACACGGGGCTGCGTTATTCATGACGCGAGTACTTGGATGTCTGCCCCGTGAGTCCCGAGGAGCATGTTGTGACACGCAGGTCCGTTCGGATTGCCGCCGTTCTCAGCGCTACTGGAGTCCTTGCCGGCGGGAGTCTCGCCCAGGCGTACTCCTCCACGAGCGCGGACTCGGGTGGTGCGCGGCACCGCGCAGCCGCCAAGCACGTTCTGCTGGTTTCGGTCGACGGTCTGCACCAGTCGGACCTGGCCTGGTATGTCGCCCAGCACCCGCAGTCGGCGCTGGCCCGACTCGTCGGCGATGGCGTGGAGTACACCCACGCCAAGACCGTGTCGCCGTCGGACTCCTTCCCCGGCATGGTCGCCCAGGTGACCGGCGGCGGCCCCGGCACCACCGGCATCTACTACGACGACACCTACGACGCGGCGCTCCTCCCGGCCGGCACCACCCACTGCAAGGGTGTCAAGCCCGGTGTCGAGGTCGACCTCACCGAGGACCTCGACAAGGACAAGGCCTCCCTCGATGCGGGCCAGGGCCTCACCGGCCTGCCGGCGAGCATCCTGTCGATGACCGGCCGGCCGGTTGCCCTGCTCGACCCCGCGAAGCTGCCGGTCGACCCCAAGACCTGCCGACCGGTCTATCCGCACTCCTACCTTCAGGTGAACACGGCGTTCGAGGTGGCTCACCGGGCGGGTCTGCGGACCGCGTGGTCCGACAAGCACGCCGCCTACGAGATCCTCAGCGGCCCGTCCGGCACCGGCATCCAGGACCTGTTCACACCGGAGATCAACAGTGCCGCACTCGGCTACCCGGCCGGGAACGACTGGACCAACGACAACAAGGCCACCGAGCAGTACGACAGTTACAAGGTCCGGGCCGTAGTGAACGAGATCGACGGCTACGACCACAGCCGTACCCATAAGGTCGGCGTTCCGGCGATCTTCGGCCTGAACCTCCAGTCGGTCTCCACCGCACAGAAGCTGACCGTCTCGGACGGTCTCAAGGGTGGTTACGCGGCCAAGAACGTTCCCGGACCGCTGCTGGCGAAGAACCTGGACTTCGTCGACCACCAGATCGGTGCGCTGTCGGACGAGATCCGCCGGGAGCACCTGGCCGGCAGCACCACGATCATCCTTTCCGCCAAGCACGGCCAGTCGCCCACCGACCCCGCCGAACTGACCCGGGTCAACGACGGCCCGCTGCTGGACGGTCTCAACGCCGCGTGGAAGAAGCTCCATCCGGCGGCAGGTGACCTGGTGGCCCACTCCGTGGACGACGACGCCATGCTGCTCTGGCTGAACGACCGCTCCCGGGCCACCACCGAGTTCGCCCAGAAGTACCTGATGGCGCAGAGCGGGACCGGTACCGACATCAACGGCGGGCGCAAGGGCTTCACGCACGGCGGCCTGAGCAAGGTGTTCGCCGGTCAGGCGGCGGCGCGCTACTTCGGCGTCAAGCCCGGCGACTCCCGCGTCCCGGACATCCTCGGTGTGGCTCAGTACGGGGTCGTGTACACCGGCGGCACCAAGAAGGTCGCCGAGCACGGTGGCGCCCACGCCGATGACCTGAACGTTCCGCTGGTGGTCTCCGGCGCGGGGACCCCCAGTGGTGTGCGTGACCGCACGAACGTGCAGACCAAGCAGATCGCGCCGACCATCCTGAGCCTGCTCGGCCTCAATCCGCAGTCCCTTCAGGCCGTCCGCGAGGAGCACACCCAGGTACTGCCCGGCCACTGACGGACCGTCGGTGACCGGACCGCCGTCCGGGGAGGCCGAAGTGCCTGGGCCTCCCCGGACGGCGGCGGGCTCAGGCTTCGGGGAGCCGGTCCGCGCCGGCCTTGTGGGCGACGGACAGATAGCCGACCATGCCGACGATGGCAAGGGCCAGCACCAGGCTGACCGGTCCGGTGCCGAGGTCGAGGCCGCCGCGGGCGTGGGAGACGCCCACCCAGTCCGCGAAGCAGGCGCCGAGGGGCCTGGTGACGATGTAGGCGAACCAGAACGCCGCGACGGCGTTCAGGCCCAGCTTCCAGTGGGCGAGGGCCGGGACAGTGATCACCGCGGCGAAAACGACCCCTGAGCCGAAGTATCCGAGCCCCAGGGTGCTGGCGCTCAGATCCCCTGCGGCGGTGCCGAGGGCGAAGGTGGCCAGCACGGTGGCCCAGTAGAACGCTTCCCTGCGACGGGTGTGGATCCCGTGGATGGACAGGGTGCGTTCGGTCGCGTACCAGACGGCGAAAATGACGGCGAGTACGACCGCGAACAGCGGGGTGGACACGACATAGGGGACGTTCAGTCCAACGTGCAGTACGTCGGCGGCCATGGTGCCGAACACGCTGACCATCGCCATCGCCGTCCAGTACACCCAAGGCGAGTACCGGCGGACCCAGAACTGCAGCGCCAGCGTCGCCGCAAGGACGATCCCGGCCAGGCCGACGGCGGGTATGGGGCCGAGACGATGGGCCAGGTAGTCCGATGCCGTCTCACCCATACCGGTCGTCAAGACCTTGGTGATCCAGAAGCAGACCGTTACCTCTGGCACCTTGCTCGCCGCCAGCCGTGCGGTGCTCGCGGGGCCGGTCGGGTGGGGATGACCTGTCGTCAGGGCGGAGACGGATGCCACTGCTTGAACCTCGTTCCCTTCGCGCTCACAGGTCGGCTACGAGAAACCTGGCGCGGCGCGATTCCGTTGGGGGAGGGCTGGATGTGCCGTACTCCGGTGGGGCATGCCCCACCGACCGGGACGGAACCGCACCCGGCCCCCCTGAATGTCTACATAACTGTAGACGACCGTCGGATCATGCTTCGACGGCCGTCTCCGCCGCCGGGTCACCACGTCCCCGACGGCGTCAAACCCGGGCCCATGAACCCTTGTTGGCGCTCCGCCCTCACTGCCCTGTCGTACCCCTGTCGTACCAGGCGGCACCCGGGGTCAGGAGGCCAGGGCGGCGTCCTGGTCCTTGCGCGTCACGCTCAAGTAGACGACCAGGGCCAGGATCGTGACGAGGAAGATCGCGCTGGTGCCGACCGTGCCGAGCCCCAGGCCGCCGTCGTCGGGGGTCTGCGACAAGTAGTCGCCGAGGGACGCGCCCAGCGGGCGGGTCACGATGTAGGCGATCCAGAAGGCGAGTACCGCGTTCAGGCCGAGGCGGAAGTGCGCGAGGGCGACCGCGGCGATCACCGCGGCGAACGCGAGCGCGGACACCCAGTAGCCCAGGGCCATCCGTTCCGCCACCAGGTCACCGGCCGCGGTGCCGAGAGCGAAGGTGAAGAGAATGGCCAGCCAGTAGAACGCCTCGCGCCGACGGGTGTGGATGGAGTGGATGGACAACGTCTTCTCACTGGCGTACCAGACGGCGAAGGTCGCAGCGAGCGCGATGCCGAACGCGGCGGCGGCGGTCGTCAGCGGGACGCCGAAGTTGTCGGTCAGGTTGTCGGTGACGAGCGTTCCGACGACGCTGATCAGCACGACGGCGAGCCAGTAGACCGTCGGCACGTACTTCTTTACGGTGAACTGCACCGCGAGAGTGATGACCAGCAGGGTCCCCATCACATAGGTCGTGTTGGTCAGGCCCATGTTCAGGTTGGTGTTGAGGTAGTCCGCAGCGGTCTCTCCGACCGTCGTGCACAGGATCTTGATGATCCAGAAATAGACCGTGACCTCCGGCACTTTGTTCAGCATCCGTCGGACGGCGGGTGTGGTTCCGGAGTGATCGATGGTGGTCGTCATGCGGGCGAGGCTCGCATATCGGACCTGAACACAACCTGAGCACGTCACAGCCCTCGGTCAGGAGCCGGGCCGCGGCCGAGTGATACTGAGGCGCATGATCGCTCACCGTGTGCTGGTCGTCGAGGACGACCACGGACTGCGCGACGTGCTCGCCCGGGGCCTGCGCGAGGAACACTTCGAGGTGCTCACCGCCGCCGACGGGGCCGGGGCGCTGCGCGTCGTCGACGACCGGGTCGACGCGGTGGTGCTGGACATCGGCCTGCCCGATTCCGACGGGCGTGATGTCTGCCACGCCATGCGCGCGGCCGGTGTGCAGGTGCCGGTGCTCTTCCTCACCGCCCACGACGGGTTGGCCGACCGATTGTCCGGCTTCTCCGCCGGCGGTGACGACTACCTCGCCAAGCCCTTCCACCTGTCAGAACTCGCCGCCCGCGTCCGTGCCGCGCTGCGCCGGGGCGGGCGCGAACCGGGCGTGGAGGTCGACGGACTGCGACTGGACCCGGTCGCGCACGTGGTCGAGACCGCCGGCGGTGAGCCGGTGTCGCTGACGCCGACGGAGTTCCGGCTGCTGGCCTGCTTGATGTCCGCCCCCGGCGCCGCGGTGCGCCGGCAGAGCCTGCTGCGGGCGGCCTGGCCCGAGGGCGCCCAGGTCAGCGACAACACCCTCGACCAGTACCTGGTGCGGCTCCGGCGCAAGCTGCGCGAGGCGGGCAGTGCGCGGGGCATTCTGACAGTGCGGGGCGTCGGGTACCGCTTCGCATGAGGCGCATGAGGCGCATGAGAGCCCCTGCCACTCTGCGCGGCCGGCTCGCCCTGCTCGCGCTGGCCACCACCGCGATCTGGGTCGCCGTACTCACCCTCGCCTTCAACATGTCCCTGGACGCCCGGCTGCGCCAGCAGGCCGACGACCTGCTGCGCACCCGCGCGATGGCGGTCGCCGCGACCGTGGAGGTCCAGCCGGGCGGGCAGATCGTGGTGCGCGAGCCGACGGACGACGGGGCACTGGACAGCGGCATGTGGATCTATCAGGGCACCCGGGCCATCGAGCGCCCCAAGGCTGCCAGTGCCTTCCAGGCGCGGGCGGACGCCCTGGCCGGGCGCGGGAAGACCTTCGCGGACGTCTCAGAACCGCAGCTCTCCCGCCTGTACGCGCTCCCGGTCATGGCAGGGCGCCATCAGGTGGGCACCGTCGTCGCCTCGGTGGCTCTGGACGCCTACCGCATAACCGCCCAGTGGGCGCTCACCGGTTCGATCGGACTCGGCCTGCTGCTCCTGGGCGGCGTCTACCTGGTGTCCCGCACCGTCGTGGGCCGGGCGCTGCGCCCGGTGGGGGCCATGAGTGCCCAGGCCTCGGAGTGGAGCGAGCACGGCACCGCCCACCGGTTCGGCGCCGATGACCGCCCCGCCGAACTGGAGCTGCTCGCCGGCAACCTCGACGGGCTCCTGGACCGGCAGGCCGCGGTGCTGCGCCATGAGCAACAGCTCACCGCCGAGCTCTCCCACGAGCTGCGCACCCCTTTGGCCAGGATCACCGCCGAGACCGACTGGCTGACCGCCCGTCCCCGGGACCGCGCGGAGCGGCGCGTCTCGCACGAGGCCATCGCCGCCAGCGCGACCCAGATGCAGCGGATCTGCGAGACGCTGCTCTCCGAGGCCCGTACCGACGCCGACCGGGTGCCGGGGCGCTGCGTCGTGGGCGAGGTGGCCGGCGCACTGGCCCGGCGCAGCGTCGAGGAGCACCCCCAGGCGCCGCCCGTCGCGGTCGTCGGCGCGGAGGGGACGACCGCGGGTGTCTCCGCCGTGCTGCTGGAACGGATCCTCACACCGCTGGTCGACAACGCCCGCCGATACGCGGTGCACCGGATCACCGTGGAGTACTCCCCCCGGCCCGGCGGTGTGCTGGTGGCCGTGACCGACGACGGCCGCGGGGTGCCCGCCGCGGTCGGAGCCGCGGTGTTCGAAGCCGGCCGCCGCGCTGATCCGGACGACGGCCACGACGGCGCCGGTCTCGGCCTTCCGCTGGCACTGCGCCTGGCGCGCGCGGCCGGCGGCGACATCACTCTGGTGGCCTCCGACGACGGCGCGAGGTTCGTCGTGGCGCTGCCCGCCGGTTGAGGCGTTCGCGGCGATGCCATCGGACGGCGCTGCCCGCGTTGTAGGGGAACCGCCGCTCGCGCCGTGTAGTACCGCGGTACCACCTCCACTCGGAGATCACTCCCCGGGTGCCACCGCCGGCGCCCTCCCTGCTCCTAGCGTGGAGGGTGACGCACGCCGGGCGATCCGGCGGCCGGACCTGAGGGAAGAACCGATGATCGAGGCGCATCAGCTGACCAAGCGATACGGGGGCAAGGCGGCGGTCGACCGGCTGGACTTCACGGTCAAGCCCGGCACCGTCACCGGCTTCCTCGGCCCCAACGGTGCGGGAAAGTCCACGACCATGCGCATGATCGTCGGCCTGGACGCCCCCACCAGCGGTGCCGTTGCCGTCAACGGCCGGCGCTATGCCCAGCACACCGCCCCGCTGCAGGAGGTCGGCGCGCTGCTGGAGGCCAAGTCGATACACCCCGGCCGCTCGGCCTTCAACCATCTGATGGCTCAGGCCTATACCCATGGGATCTCGCGCCGCAGGGTGGAGGAGGTCATCGAGATGACCGGTCTCCAGACGGTGGCGAAGAATCGTGCCGGAGCGTTCTCCCTGGGCATGGGACAGCGGCTGGGCATCGCGGCCGCACTGCTCGGTGACCCGGCGACGGTCATGCTCGACGAGCCGGTCAATGGACTGGATCCCGAGGGTGTCCTGTGGATCCGTAATCTGCTCCTCGGACTGGCCGGTGAGGGACGGACCGTCTTCGTCTCCTCCCACCTGATGAGTGAGATGGCGCTCATCGCCGACCACCTCATCATCGTCGGACGGGGCAGGCTGCTGGCCGACACCACCGTCCACGACCTGGTCCGCCAGGCCGGCGGGGACACCGTGAAGGTGGCCAGCGCCGATCCCGCGCGTCTGCGGGAGGCCCTGGCCGGGCCCGGTGTCGACATCGTCGGCCGGGCCGGCTCGGATGAGCTGCAGGTCACCGGCCTGACGCCGCGCGTCATCGGCACGAAGGCGGCCGAGCACGGCATCGCGCTGTACGAGCTCACCGCCAAGACCGTCTCCTTGGAGGAGGCGTTCATGGACCTGACCCGGGACGCCGTCGAGTACCACGGCTCCGTGACCGTCAGCGACATCACCGGGAGTGCGGCATGAGTGCAATCACGCAGGTAGAGCCGGCTGCCCCGGCGCAGGTCGAACGTCCGGTCTATCGGGTGACGGGGCGCAGGGTGCTGCGCTCGGAGTGGGCCAAGCTCTGGACCCTGCGCTCCACCTGGATCACCCTGGGCCTGGCGCTGCTGTTCATGGTCGCTTTCGGCCTGATCGCCTCGGCCCACTACAAGTCGGGCATCGGGCCCGGCAAGCACATGGACCGGGACTTCGCCAGCGCCACGGCGGTCAGCATTTCGCTGTTCGGGACGAACTTCGCCCAGCTGGCCCTGGGGGTCCTGGGCGTCCTGGTCATCGCGGGTGAGTACTCCACCGGGATGATCCGCTCCACGCTCGCGGCCGTCCCGCGCCGGCTGCCGGTGCTGTGGTCCAAGGCCGCCGTG
Organism: Streptomyces sp. PH10-H1; assembly: GCF_030063355.1. Taxonomy (GTDB): domain Bacteria; phylum Actinomycetota; class Actinomycetes; order Streptomycetales; family Streptomycetaceae; genus Actinacidiphila. The sequence goes on along the minus strand of NZ_JASISZ010000034.1, from coordinate 50,391 downwards.
TACGGGGTGGTCGCCCTGGTCGTGGGCAGTGTCGGCGCCTTCGCCGCCTTCCTGTTCGGCAGCCTCGTCATCTCCGGCACGCCTGCGGCGCTGTCGCTGTCCGACACCGGTGTGGTGCGCAGTCTCCTGGGAGCCGGGCTCTTCCTCGGCCTGGTCGGCGTGATCGGCGTCGCCCTGGGCGCGATCCTGCGCTCGGTCGCCGGAGGCATCTCCGTGCTCGTCGCGACGCTGATGCTGATCCCCGGACTGATCTCGCTGCTGCCCAGTTCCTGGCGCGACAACATCAGCCCGTACCTGCCGAGCCACGCCGGCGAGTCGATGTTCGCTCTGCACCACACTGCCCCGGAACTCAGTGCCGGGGCCGGCCTGGCGGTGTTCCTCGGCTGGACCGTGCTGGCGCTGGCCGGCGCCGCCTACCGGCTGACGCGCAGCGACGCCTGAAGCAGCGTCGCCTGAACGAGCACGCCATCCCGCGCTGGTGCGCGGGGGCGACCTGACCGGTGGCACCTCCGGTCCACCCCGGGGTGGCACCGGGCAGGTCGTGGCGGACGATGGAGGGGTGACGCGGATGACGAACGAGGACCCACTGTGGGGCCACCCCGTGGTCGCCCGCCTGATGCGCGGCGGCCGGCGGCTGCTTCGTGAGGACCAGAACCGGCCGTGGCTGGTGAACACCTCGCTGGTGGTCGTGGTCCTGCTGGTCTTCGGTCTCCCCGACCTGCTGCGCCTGGGCGATCGCCACGAGGCCCTGCAGGTGGCTGGTCTGTCCTGGGGCTGGGTCCTGGCGCTGCAGTTGGGGCTGACGCTGCCGCTGCTCTGGCGGCGCACGGCGCCCAGCGCGGTGTTCGCGGCCGTCACGGCGGTGTTCTTCCTGCAGTGGATCCTCGACGTGTGGCTGCACATCGACATCGCCCTGTTCATCGCCCTGTACGGGATGGCCCGGCGCGGCAGGCTGCGCCATCTGCCCTGGGCGTGCGGAATCACCGTCGTCGCGCTGGTGCTGGTGGCCCTGCGCGTGTCCACCGTGGTGTCCCCGCTGGTCGCCCTGTTCTTCCTGGGCAGTGCCGCGACGGCGGCCGCCGCCCTGGGCCTGGCGGTACGGATCGGCCAGGCCTACCTGGCCGCGCTGCGCGACCGTGCCGCCCGGCTGGAGACCGAACGCGATCAGCAGAGCAAGCTGGCCACCGCCGCTGAGCGCGCCCGGGTGGCCCGCGAGATGCACGACATCATCGGGCACAACCTGTCCGTCATCATCAGCCTCGCGGACGGCGGCGCCTACGCGGCGGACCTCGCGCCCGGGCGGAGCAAGGAAGCGCTGCAGCTCATCTCGGGCACCAGCCGCCAGGCGCTCGGCGAACTGCGCAGGATGCTGGGGATGCTGCGCGAGGATCCGGGGGCCGCACCGCAGCGGCCGACCCTGGAACTGAGCCCGCAGCCGGGCATCGGGGACCTGGACGCGCTGTGCGACCGGGTCCGCTCCGCAGGGCCCGAGGTCGTCTACCGCACGGTGGGGGACCTGGAGGCCGTGGAGCCGGGGGTGCAGCTGGCGGTCTATCGCATCGTGCAGGAGTCCTTGACCAATATCCTCAAGCACGCGGGCACCGACACGCAGGCCCAGCTCACCGTGGCCTCCGAGGGCGGCAAGATCCGCATCCGCGTGGAGGATACCGGCCCCCCGAACGGTCCGCGGTATCCGTTGGGCAGCGGCGCCCGCCGCACCGGCACTCAGCGGACGAGCCAGGAAGGGCACGGGATATCGGGGATGTCCGAGCGCGCCGCCCTGTACGGCGGAACGGTCGCGGCCGGCCCGCGTCCGGGTGGGGGATGGACCGTGGAGAGCGTCCTGGACCCCGGCCCGCTTCCGGTCCCCGCGCCGTCGCGCCAGGGCGGCGGATCATGACGACGGTGCTGATTGTCGACGACCAGCCGTTGCAGCGCCTCGGCTTTCGCATGCTGCTGGAGAGCACCCCGGACACCGAAGTCCTCGGCGAGGCATCCCACGGGGCCGAAGCGGTCCGCCAGGCCACGCAGCTGCGGCCCGACGTGGTGCTGATGGACGTGCGCATGCCCGGGATGGACGGCATCGAGGCCACCCGGCGCATCATCGCCTGCGGGGGCCGTTCCCGCGTACTGGTGCTCACCACCTTCGACTTGGATGAGTACGCCCACGCCGCGCTGCGCGCCGGAGCCAGTGGCTTCCTGCTCAAGGACGCCCACCCCGAGGAACTGCTCGCCGGCATCCGCGCCGTCGCCGGCGGCGATGCGGTCATCGCCCCCGCCGTGACCCGGCGGCTGCTGGACGCCTACGCGCATCATCTGCCCCGCCGCCCCGTGGGCCAGGAGCCCGCCGACGACCCCCGGCTGAGCGCCTTGACCGAACGCGAACTCGAGATTCTGGTCGCTCTCGGCCAGGGCTGGACCAACCGCGAGATCGCCGAACGGCTGGTGCTCGCCGAATCGACGGTCAAGACCCACGTCGGACGGGTGCTGGCGAAGATCGGCGCCCGCGACCGGATCCAGGCCGTGATCCTGGCCTATGACCTCGGCCTGGCCTGGCCGGGTCGCTGACCGGCGCGAGCGGCGCCGGCCGACCACGTTCCGCCGTCGGACCCGTCGGACCCGTCGGACCCGTCGGACCCGTCCACCCGTGCGACGACCCCGCCCGGGCATGCCCGCGGTCCACCGGGGCATCCGTCAGTGGTCAGTGGTCGCAGACATCTATGAGGGCGGTGCTGGGCGTGGCGGCGTCGAACAACTGGTCCATCCCCTGCGCGGCGACGCCCAGGCTGGCGCAGCACACCACCATCAGCGCGCCGAATCCCACGAGCAGCGCCCGGCGCAGCGGCGCCGGCGGGCTGAGCAGTGCAGTGACGCGCTGGGGCACCGGGCCCCCGGTGGCCGCGAGCATCGTCGTCGGGGACCGCCGGGCGGCGAGGGCCGCTCGGGCGACGGCCCGGGCAATGAGCTGACGGTCGGCGACTTCGGCGCCGGCTTGTTCATCGGCCCAGCGTTCCAGGGCGAACGCGCCGGCCCGGGCGACCGGCCGCAGCAGCGGATTGCCGGCCGCGGACAGTTGCAGCAGGAACAGGAAGATATGGTGACGGTGGCGCAGGTGCGCCCGTTCGTGCGCCAGCAGGGCCCGCCGTTCATCGACGCTCAGGGCCCGCAGCATTCCCGAGGAGATCACGACTCTTCCCGGTACTCCGGGCAGCGCGAACGCCGTGGGCGCGGGATCGTCGATCACGACCAGGTCGCCGGCCGCGGGCAGGCCCCGGCATTCGCGCCAGGCGCTGAGCAGAACGCGCGTCTGCCGCCAGGCCGACACCGTCAGCGCCACCGCGCACGCGAGCAGGACGAGGGAACAGGCGGCGGCCACGGGCCGGTCGACCGGTGCGTCGGCGGCGAGCATGCGCGCGGACCACCGCCCTTCGGCGGCCACTTGTGGGATCTGCCCGACCAGGGTGAAGCCCAGCATCCCCAGGACGGCCAACCAGGCGCACACCGCGACCAGGGCGGCCGAGGTCAGCAGCCACGCGGCGATGCGAGGCGGCAGTCTCTGACCCGTCCAGGGCGCGGCCAGCGCGAAGACCCCGCTGGCGACCAGGGGCAGGTACAGGTTGATCCACACGTCCTAGCCTTCCGTGTGTCCGCGCAACAGCTGCTCCAGCAGCTTCTCGTCCTCGGGCGGCAGTTCGGAGACGAACCGGGCGAGCACCGCCGCCCGGTCCCCGCCGTGCTCCAGCAGCTCGCGCATCCCCGCAGCCGTGTGCCCGGCCTCGTCGCGCACCGGGGAGTAGAGGTAGCCGCGCCCCGCGCGTTCACGGGTCACCAGCCTTTTGTCGTGCAGCCGGGACAGGATCGTCAGTACGGTCGTGTACGCGGGGTCGCCCGCCACCTGCTCGCGGACCACGCCCGCGCCGACCGGCTCGCCGGCCGCCCACAAGGCCGCCAGGACTTCGCTCTCCAACTCGCCCGGTGCCCGCCGTCCCGCACTCGGACCCTCATGCTCGCCCATGTTCCGTACTCCTGCCTGGCCACGTCATCGGGCCGCTCCGAGGCCGCCGTCCGGGCCCGCCGGTTCTGCCGCCCGCTGCGCGGCACTGGCTGGTCCACACCCCAAGTTACTACGGCGTGTAGAGGGCGGGGGAGTCCGGTGGGCCCGGCAGGTGCCCGTGCTCGCGCAGCGGGCCGACGGCCAGGCCGCGTTCCTGGCAGTTGTTCAGGATCGGGGGCAGCGCGCCCAGGGTGTTGCGCCAGGCCCCGGTCGCGGATGTGCAGTCGGAATCGTGCAGCAGGATCGTCCCGCCACCGTGCAGGTCGCCGACGACGGTGTCATGGACGGTGCGCGGTGTCGCACGCGCTCGCCAGTCCCGGCCCCAGGTGCTCCACAGGACCGGAGTGAGCCCGAGCCGGCGGCAGGCCAGCAGTGTGCCGGCGGTCATGATGCCGTAGGGCGGCCGGAACAGCCGGGGCCGGAAGCCGGTGATCTCCGCGAGGGCGTCGCGGCCGCGGGCCAGGTCGTCGAACGTGGCGCGCGGTCCGCGCAGCAGCAGCGGGCGGTGGGCCCAGCCGTGGAGGGCGATTTCGTGGCCGGCGGCCGACATCTCCCGTACCAGGCCCGGCGAGCGCACCGCCATGGAGCCGAGCAGGAAGAACGTCGCGCGCAGATCCCGGGTGTGCAGCAGGCGCAGGAAGTGCGGTGTGGACAGGTGATCGGGGCCGTCGTCGAAGGTGAGCGCGACATGGTCACGGCGGCCTTGTCCCGACAGGCGCGGCATGAACCGGTTGCGCAGCGGTCCGAAGGTGGAGAGCGCCGGCGCGGCGTGGACGGTGGCGATCACCGACAGCGCCGCGGTGCCGCTGCGCAGCAGGGTGCGGGCGGGCCGTTCGAGGGGCATCAACGGTTTCCTTCGAAGAAGTGGGCGAATGCGCCGAAGCGGGCCGGGGAATCGCCGTACGCCTCGGCGAGCGGGGCGCCGATGCCCAGCATCACCGTGGTGGCGACCACGGTGGCTATCACCGACACCCGCAGCCGGCCCGTCCGCCGCACCGGCCGCCCGGATGGGCGCTCGGTTGACTGCCCGGGTGGCCGCCCGGGTGGGTGCCGCACTGTCGCGGCGGCGCCGGTGCGGTGGCCCGCCGCGGCGGCGACGGCCAGGACCGGATCACGGTCCGGGCCGAACAAGACCATTCCCCGGGCGCGCTGTTGACCGCCGAGCGGACCGTCGAGCAGCTCGGCGAGCCGGAGGGCCAGTGCGGCCGGTTCCCGTATCCAGGTGGCGAGTCCGGCTTCGTGCAGTGCGGCGGCATTGGTCTGTCCGTGACCGGGGATGCAGCGGTAACTCGCGACGGGAAGGCCGCTGGCGAACGCCTCCAGGCACGTCAGGCCTCCCGCGTTCTGCACCAGGACGTCGCAGGCGCGCATCAGGCCCGGCATGTCCCGCACCCATCCGTGGACGTGCTCGATGCCCTGCGCCCGCAGCCGGTCGGCCAGCGCCCCGTTGCGGCCGCAGACCACCACCGGCACCGCGACGCCGCTGTCCCGGATCTCGGCGGCCGCCCGCTCGATCGACCCCATCCCCCACGAGCCCGCGACCAGCAAGGCCAGCGGCGCTTGTTCGGGCAGACCGAACCGGTGCCGCGCCGCGCGGCGTCCGGCGGTGGTCGCGGGCGCGAACAGGGGATCGACCACCGGGCCGCACTCCACCACCCCGGCGGCGCCTTGCGCCCGCGCCTGGCCGGCGGGTATCGGATGGGCGGCCAGATGCAGGTCGATGCCCGGCGCGACCCACAGCGCGTGCACAGAAAAGTCAGTGAGATAGGTGATCGCCGGCACACTCACCGTGCCACGCCGCCGCAAGGCGCCCAGAACCTGACTCGCACCCGGATAGGTCGACACCACCGCGACGGTGTCCGCGGTGACCGCCCGCAGGGTGCCCCGTTCGGCGCTGCGCAGCAGGGCGCGAACGGCCGGGCCGGGGCGCCGGGTCTCCTCGGTGCGGGTGTAGATCCGCTGGTAGCCCGTCGGGGCCCAGGTCAGCAACCGGTGATAGCCGCTGGACAGCAGCGTGCCCAGCCGGGCCGGTATCAGGTCGAGGAAATCGTGCCGGTCCACCTGGAATCCGCAGGACAGCAGGCGGCGCTCCAACTCGGCGGCGGCGCCGTCGTGTCCGGCACCCATGCTCGCGGATATGATCACGATCCGCCGGGCGGCGGGCGGGTGCGGCCGGGCACCGGGAGGCGGGAACTCACGCACGGCGGCTGGGTCGTCGCGGTAGGACACAGGCGATCGGTCTCCTTGCTGGCGCGTGCGCGACGGGAGGTGTTCCGCCCTCGCTGACAGCTGGGACGCCGGGCACGCGAAGGACCGCGCCGCTCGGCGCGAGGCCGCGGCACGCCCCCACCCGGGTCGTCGCCCGAACCTACTACACGATGTAGAAATTCGGCCACCACTCCTGGGGTACGGAGGGTGGCCGGAATGCGAAGTGGCATGTGGCGCTGACTACATCGGTGTAGACGATCAGCGAATCACCCTCTACGGTTAGCCGAGCCTTGCCTAATAATTCGTCGAGTCGGCCTGGAGCCGGCACCCGGTCCGTGGAGTGTGCATGTCCGGTTCCCAGATCACCCTGCTCGGTGCCATCGCAGGGTTCACCATCTTCCTCGGCCTGCCGATCGGGCGGCTGCGCAACGCGGCACCCCGGCTGCGAGCGGCGCTGAACGCGGTGGCGATCGGAATCCTGATCTTCCTGGTCTGGGACATCCTCACGCACGCCTGGGAACCCACCGACGCGGCCCTGACCGACAAGCACTGGATGGCCGCCCTCCGCGACGGTGCCGTGCTGGCGGCGGGACTGGCGGCCGGCCTCGCCGGCCTGGTGCACTACGACCGCTGGACCGCGGCGCGGCGCGCCCGGGCCAGGTCCGGTGGACCGTACGGCCCCGGCGCCGCGGCATCCGCCGAACTCGCCCCCGCCACCCGCTCCCAGGCGGGCGAGCTCGCGCTGATGATCGCCACCGGCATCGGACTCCACAACTTCGCGGAGGGCCTGGCGATCGGCAACTCCGCGGCGCAGGGCGAGATCTCGCTTGCCGTGCTTCTCGTCATCGGCTTCGGCCTGCACAACGCCACCGAGGGCTTCGGCATCGTCGCCCCGCTCGCCGCGGAGGGCGAGCGGCCCTCGTGGGCGACGTTGCTGTGGCTCGGACTCATCGGTGGAGGGCCGACCTTCCTCGGGGCCCTGCTCGGACAGCACCTGGTCAACGACACCCTGTCCATCGCCTTCCTCGGCCTGGCCGCCGGATCCATCCTCTACGTGGTCATCGAACTGCTCGCCGTGGCCCGGCGCAGCGCGGCGACCAAGGAACTCACCACCTGGTGCATCCTGCTCGGCCTGCTCCTGGGCTTCGCCACCGACGCCGTGGTCACCGCCGCCGGCGTGTGACCCCGTGGGGTGACGGACGGTGTTCTCGTCGGCCGCGACAACCGGTCGGTGACCGGCACGGCGACTCACCCCCGCTGCGCAACCGCGCGACCGGCGTTCACCGTTCACCGTTCGGTGTCCGGTCGGTGTCCGGGAGCAGCAGGGTGAAGGCCGTCGGGTCGGTGCCGCTGGCGGTGAGGCGGCCCCCGGCCGCCTCGGCCAGCTCGCGCGCGAAGGAGAGCCCGATGCCGTTGCCGGACCCGGTGGTGGCGCCGCGCTCGAAGGCGGTCTGCGGGGCGATGCGCAGGGCACCTTCGTCGGTCACGTCCACCGCGATCGCTCCCGTGGCTTCGCGCACCGTCACCGTCGCGGTGCCCCGGCCGTGCCGCAGCGCGTTGTCGAGCAGTACGTCGAGGATCTGGTCGGTGGCGCGCCCCGGGAGGCGAAGGGAGCGTGCCTCGGGCCGCACATCGATGTCCAGGCGGCGTCCGGCATCGGCGAACGCGCCGTGCCAGCGGCGTGCCGCCCGCTCCAGAAGGTCGGCGGCGGTCTCGTCGGGTGTGGAGACCGGACCTCCGGAGTCGGCCCGGGCCAGCCGCAGTACCTCGTCAATGGTCCGCTGGAGATGACGCGACGCCTCCAGAGCTTCTTCGAGCGCCGGCCGCAGGCTGCTCCCCGGTTCCCGCGGTGCGTTCAGGGCGGCCTCGAGCCCGAGCTGCAGGCCTGCCAGTGGTGTCCGCAGTTGATGGGAGGCGTTGGCGCTGAAGTGCCGTTCGTGTTGTAGGAGTCTGGTCAGCCGTTCGACCATCGTGTTCTGCGTGGTGACCAGTTGATCGATCTCGGCGATGCCGCAGTGTTCGGCGCGCGCGGTGAGATCGCCGTCGGCAACGGCCTGAGCGGTGGCGGACAGGGCCTCCAGCGGAGTGCTCAGCGCGCGTGCCTGGTGGCGGGCGACCGCGATCGCGGCGCCCAGGGCGAGCAGGACGGCGCCCAGCAGCCCCAGCCAGGCCAGCAGCACGCGCTTCCATACCTCCGATGTCGTCGCCGTCGCCCGGACCACGCCGATGACCTTCTCGGAGGACGAGACGGGTACGGCGACGACCAGTTTCCCGCCGGTATGCCCGCGGACCACCGTTCCGCGCGCCGCGCGCCGCGTCACATCGTCCGCCTGCGGCGTTCCGGTACCGGCGCGCAGCCGCATCGTCAGGTCGTACACGCCGAGCTGGCCGCCTGATTCCTGGTCCGGAAGTTCGACGCCGTCACCGACGGCGAACTGCGGCCCGACGCCCACGGCGGCCGCCAGGGCAATACGCTCCAGTTCGCCGCGCTCGTCGTCGAAGAAGGACCGCTGGATCCCTGCTGCCAGAGGCACGGCGAGCAGGACGAGGGCCACCAGGACGGCGGCCACGGCCACCCGGACCACACGCTGTCTCATGCCCCCATCATGAGCGCCGGGGAGCGCCCAGACCGGGCCCGGCGTGACGGCAACGACGTTTTGCCGTCCTCTAACCCTTATCGCGCCGGGCCTTAACCAGGCTCTCCATAACGTCAGGGTGATCGCCATATCCCCTGCGGAGGCCACCATGAGCTTGCGACGCTCTCTCGCCGTCACCTTCACCGGCGCCGCGCTGGCAGCGGCGGCCGTCGCCGGGTGCAGCGGTTCGGGCGGTACTCAGACACCGCCGGCCGGTCCCACGACGGCCGGTTCCTCCCCGTCCACCGGGCCGTCCGCCCCCGGCTCCTCCGCAGGCGGCCAGACGCCGGCCCCGGTGGAGTCCAATCCCGCCGGTGACATCCCCGACAACCAGGCCTACGTCGCGTACAGCCCGGCCGGGGCCGGTTTCACGGTCAAGGTGCCCGAGGGCTGGGCCCGTACCGAGACGGGCGGTGTGACGGTCTTCACCGACAAGCTCAACCGCGTGGAGATGTCGCGCAGCGCCACCCCGACCGCCCCCACGGTGCAGGCCGCGACGACATCGGTGGTACCGGAACTGTCGCGGCAGGTACCCGCGTTCACGATGGGCAAGGCCTCGCAGACCTCCCGGCAGGGCGGAGCGGCCGTGCTGCTCACCTACCAGGGCAACTCGGCTCCCGACCCGGTGACCGGCAAGATCGTCCGGGATGCCTTCGAGCGGTACGCCTTCCACCGGGGCGGCACGGAGGTCGTCATCACCGTGTCCGGTCCGGTCAACGCCGACAATGTCGATCCCTGGCGGATCGTCACCGACTCCTTTCGGTGGCAGTGATGGGTGCCGATGGGGCACCTGCCCTCCAGGCCCGGGACCTGTACCGGTTCTTCCGTTCGGGTGAGGAGGAGACCCTCGCGCTGCGCGGGGTCTCCTTGCAGGTCGGGCGGGGGGAGACGGTTGCGGTCGTCGGTCCGTCCGGTTCCGGCAAGTCCACGCTGCTGGCCTGCCTGGCGGGGCTGGACGAGCCGGCCGGCGGCGTCGTCCACATCGGCGGCGAGCGCATCAGCCACCGGCCGGAAGCCGAACGGGCCCGGGCGCGGGCCCGTCGCATCGGTGTGCTGCTGCAGACCGGCAACCTCATCGCCCACCTCGGCGTCCGCGACAACGTCCGTCTCGCCCAGTCGGCCGCGGGCCGCCGCCGGGGCACGGCCCCGGACGTCGACCGCCTCCTGGAGCAGGTCGGACTCGGCAGCCGGGCCCGGGCGCTGCCGCACGAACTGGCCGGCGGTGAACTCGCCCGCGCGGGGCTGGCCGTCGCGTTGGCCAACGACCCGGATGTCCTGCTGGCCGACGAACCGACCGGTGAACTGGACGGACAGACCGAACAGCGGGTCCTGGACCTGCTGCGGGAGCGGTCGCGGGACGGCTGCGGTGTCCTGGTGGTCACCCACAGCCCCGAGGTCGTCCGGGTCGCCGACCGGGTCCTGGCCCTGCACGACGGAAGGATCGAGCGATGAACGCCGAGAGTTCCGCCGGCCGCGACGGCGGAGAGGTCCTGGTGCACTGCCAGGACGCCGCGCGGACCTTCGGCAGGGGGGAGGGCGCGGTCGTCGCCGTGCACGGCACCCACTGCCGGGTCCACGCGTACGACCGGATCGCGATCATGGGGCCTTCGGGGTCGGGCAAGTCCACGCTGCTGCACCTGATGGCCGGACTGGAAGAGCCGACCGGCGGCACCGTGACCTGGCCCTGCTTCCCAGCCGAGGGCACGCTCCGCGCACGGGACATCGGTGTCGTGTTCCAGAGCCCCAGCCTGATCAACACCCTGGACGTGACCGAGAACGCCGCACTGCCGATGGTCCTGGCCGGCACGCCCGAGGCCGAGGCCCGGCGGCGGGCGGGAGACGCCCTCGACCTGGTCGGTGTGGGCGACCTGGCCGGAAAACTGCCCGAGGAACTCTCGGGCGGGCAGGCCCAGCGGGTCGCCATCGCGCGGGTGCTGGCGCTGCGGCCGCGGCTGGTGCTGGCCGATGAGCCCACCGGTCAGCTGGACGGCGCCACCGGACGGCACATCGTCGATGTGCTGCTGGCCGCGGCAGACGAAATACGCGCGGCGCTGGTCGTCTCGACGCACGACCCGAGCGTCGGGGAACGCTTCCCGGCGCGCTGGACGATGCACGACGGCCGACTGGCCGTTCCGGCAAGTGCCGGTCCGGACACGCTGACCACCACACGCCAGGGAGACCCCTCATGATCGTCACGTGGCTGGGCGGCCTGCTCAGGCGGCGCGGCGGCAGGTTGTCGGCCACGGCGCTGGGTATCGCGCTGGCGGTGGCCCTCATTGCCGCACTCGGCTCCTTCCTCACCGCCTCGAAGTCGACGATGACCGCCCGCGCGGTTCGCTCCGTCGCGGTCGACTGGCAGGTGGAGGTCCAGCCCGGAGCCGATCCCGCCCGTGTCCTGGGAGCGGTGCGGACCGCTGCCGGAGTGCGGTCGGCGCTGCCGGTCGGCTTCGCCCGCAGCACCGGTTTCCAGGCCACGGTCGCGGGCTCGACGCAGAGCACCGGCTCCGGGCTCCTGCTCGGCATCCCGAACGGCTACCGGTCGGCGTTCCCCGGTGAGATCCGGCAGTTGACCGGTGCGGCCGGCGGCGTCCTGCTCGCGCAGCAGACCGCCGCGAACCTGCACGTGGCTCCGGGCGACACCGTGCGCATCGAACGGCCCGGCGCCGGCCCGGCGTCCGTCACGGTGGCAGGCGTCGTCGACCTGCCGCAGGCCGACTCGCTGTTCCAGAAGATCGGCGCCCCGCCCGCGTCGCAGCCCGCCGCGCCGCCCGACAACGTCATGCTGCTGCCTGCCGCGCTGTTCGACACACTGACGGCGCCGGTGAAGGCCGTGGACCCGGCCGCGGTCAGCACCCAGGTGCACGTCGCACGCGACGCGCGGCTGCCGAACGATCCCGCCGCCGCGTTCTCCGCCGTCGTCGGGGCGGCCCACAACCTCGAAGCACATCTGTCCGGTGCCGCTGTGGTGGGCGACAACCTCGGCGCGTCGCTCGACGCCGCCCGTAAGGACGCCCTCTACGCCCAGATCCTCTTCCTGTTCCTCGGCGCCCCCGGAGCCGTCCTGGCGGCCCTGCTGACCGCGGCACTCGCGGGCGCGGGAGCCGACCGGCGCCGCCGCGAACAGGCACTGCTGCGCACCCGGGGACTGTCGCCCCGCAAGGTGGCCCGGCTCGCCGCCGTCGAAGCGGGTGTGGTCGGGCTGTCCGGCGGACTGGCCGGGATCGGTATCGCCGCGCTGGCCGGGTGGCTCGCCTTCGGCACCGCGTCGTTCGGCACCACCGTCGCCTCCGCCGCAGGCTGGTCCGCCGTGGCCGTGGTCATCGGTCTGTGCATCGCCGCGGCGGTGGTCCTACTGCCCGCACTGCGCGATCTGCGGGCCGGCACCGTCGCCGCGGCGCGGAGCGAGGTCGTGCGGCGTCGCGGTGCGCTCTGGAGGAGGTGGGGGCTGGACTTCATCCTGCTGGCCGTCTCCCTCCTGGTCTTCCGCGCGTCCAGCGGCAACAACTACGCGCTGGTGCTCGCTCCGGAGGGCGTCGCCGCCATCTCGGTCTCCTATTGGGCGTTCCTGGGCCCGGCCCTGCTCTGGCTGGGCTCCTCGCTCCTGCTGTGGCGGCTGGTATCCCTCGCGCTGGTCCATGGCAGGCGGCCGCTGGCGCGGCTGGCCAAGCCCTTGGCGGGCAGGCTGGCCGGGGCGACCGCCGCGAGCATGTCGCGGCAGCACCGCCCCTTGGCGCGGTCGGTCGTGCTGCTGGCGCTGGCCGTGTCCTTCGCCGCTTCCACCGCGACGTTCAACGCCACCTACCGCCAGCAGGCGGAGGTGGATGCCCAGCTGACCAATGGCGCGGACGTGACCGTGACCCAGTCCCCGGGAACGCACACCGGACCGGGCGCGGCCGGCGCCCTGGCCACCGTCCCCGGCGTACGGCATGTCGAGCCGGTGCAGCACCGGTTCGCCTATGTCGGCTCCGATCTGCAGGACCTGTACGGGGTGCAGCCGGCCACCATCACCTCCGCCACCTCCCTGCAGGACGCCTATTTCGCCGGCGGCACCGCCAGGAGTCTGATGGACCGGCTCGCCGCCCGGCCCGACTCCATTCTGGTCAGCGACGAGACGGTCAAGGACTTCCAGCTCGCGCCGGGAGACCTGCTCAACCTGCGCCTGCAGGACGGCCGCACCGGGCAGTTCCGTACCGTCGCCTTCCACTACGCGGGCATCGTCAAGGAGTTCCCCACCGCTCCGCGTGACAGCTTCTTCATCGCCAACGCCGACTACATCGCCAAGGCCACCGGCAACGTCGCGGTCGGCGCGTTCCTGGTCGACACCGGCGGCACGAACCAGAAGGCCGTAGCCGCGAAGCTGCGACAGCAGCTGGGCACCTCCGCGAGCGTCACCGACGTCACCCAGGCCCGGTCCGCGGTCGGTTCCAGCCTCACCTCTGTCGACCTCACCGGGCTGACGAGGATCGAGCTGGCTTTCGCGGTCCTGTTGGCGGCCGGCGCGGGCGGCATCGTGCTCGCGCTGGGCCTGGCGGAACGGCGCCGCACCTTCGCCATCGCCACCGTGCTGGGAGCCTCGCGCCGCCAGCTGCGGGGTCTGGTTCTCAGTGAGGCCGCCGCGGTGCTCATCGGCGGCGTGCTCGGCGGCGCCGTCATCGGCTGGGCCCTGTCGCAGATGCTCATCAAGGTGCTGACCGGTGTCTTCGACCCACCGCCCGCGGCGGTGGCCGTGCCGTGGGGGTATCTGGGACTGACCTTCCTGGCCGCGCTCACCGCCCTGGTGGCCGCCGCCCTGGCCGCGGCCCGAACCTCCAGCCGTCCGGCCGTCGAAGAGCTGCGGGAACTGTGACGGCCGGTCCGCCGGGCGGGGCGGGCGCCACGCGCCCGCGGGTGTCTGCCCCGCTCTTATCCGTACCGGGATGTCTGCACCGCCCCTACCCGCGCGCGCCGCCTAGGCTTCGGACCATGCCCATGTCTCCGGCCACCGCGCCCGACCGGCCCGTCGCCCTGGTGATCGAGGACGACGAGACCATCGGACGCCATCTGCACACCGGCCTGCGCGGCAACGGATACACCGTGACGTGGTGCCGCACCGGAGCCTCCGGCCTGACCGCGGCCCACGACGCCCGCCCGGACGTCGTCCTGCTCGACCTCGGCCTGCCCGACGTGGACGGTATCGACGTCGCCCGCAGCCTCCGCGCGGACCACCCCGACCTGCTCATCGTCATCCTCACCGCCCGCTCCGACGAGATCGACGTCATCGCGGGCCTCGACGCGGGCGCCGACGACTACCTCGTCAAACCCTTCAGCCTCACCGTCCTGCTCGCCCGGCTGCGCGCCCATCTGCGCCGCCGCCCCGCCTCCGCACCCGAAGACCCGGCCACCGTCGTGATCGGCGCCCTCACCCTCGACATCGCCGCCCGGCGATGCCGGCTCGGCGGAACGGAAATCGATCTGCGCGCGAAGGAGTTCGAACTCATGGCCGTGCTGGGCCGCAACCAGGGCACCGCGGTGCCACGCGAAGACCTCATGGCACAGGTCTGGGACGAGAACTGGTTCGGCCCCACCAAGACCCTCGACGTCACCATGGCCTCCCTGCGACGCCGACTGCAGCAGGCCGCCGCCGCATCACCGGACCCCGTCCGCCCCCCGGAGATCACCACCCTGCGCGGCCACGGCTACCGGCTCGAATCTCCCGATCCTGCCGAACCTCCCGAGGGACCCGTCTGATTGGCGGAAACGCCCGGATTTTCCAGGAGGCCGGTGATATCGAGGCGCCGCGGGCGCGGCGGCGACCGCCACCACGGGTCACGGCCGGGCAATGCCGCCTGGTTCGAACTCACGGGCAATTCCTCGCGGAGCGGCGCCGACGGCGTCTGTTTCGCGAGTTCCCGACGATCTCAATTGCCGAAAACGAGGCTGTTGTCCGGTCCGGAACGGGCAGACGGCCACGGCCTTGTAGACGAAACCGGCGAGCGGCGCGTGCACGCTCCAGCCCAGCGACTCGTACAGCGCCCGGCCCTCGACGGTCGCGCCGAGCACGCCGGTGGTGGCGCCCTTCTCGGTCGCGACGTTCGCAAGGGTGCGCATGACGAAGCTGCCCAGGCCCCGGCGTTGGTGGGCGAGATCGGTCGTGACCTGGTCGATGACAGCGGTCTCGCCGATGGGGGCGATCTGGCCGCGGGCGGCGATGGAACCGTCAGCGGCGAGCACACTCGCGCGGATGACCGCGCCTCTGGTCTCGGTGGTGAGCTCGTAGCCCTCGGGGGTGGGGGTGGGCGAGGGGCGAATGTCGGTGGCCATCAGGAAGCCGGCGTCGCCGGATGTCCAGTCGGGGGTGAGCCAAGAGGCCATGGACTCCGGTGGGACGAACGCCTTGATCCAGGTGCCAGGAGTGGTGACCGTCTCGGCGACCTTGCGCACGGTCGTCTCGTCGGCGTCGGGCAGCACATGGCGGGCCACATGGTTCGGCAGCCCGACATCGACCCGAAGGCCCCACGGCTCCTCGACCGGCGGCGCGGTCTCCCGTGAGAGCACCCAGCCGGCCACCCATGCCCGTGCGAGTTCTGCCACCATCACGACCACCTCGCGTAATAGACCATAGCCACTTGCAGACCTTACATTGGGCATGTGTGACGGTCTCGGCCATGGCCTGGCGGATCGAAAACGGTGCTGGGAAGACCGTTCTGCCCTAGCCCGTAGTAGCCCGGCGTGGTGCGGGGGAGGGCGCGCGGGAGTGCGGCGATCTATCGGTAGTCGTCCTTGTCCAGCGTTACGACGCGAGAGGCATCCGCCTCGGGGGTCTCCGCTGCAAACTCGGTGACGTCGTCGTTCTCGAACGTCTCCGGGTCGGTCGGATCGACAGGCATGAGGAACTCCTCGGGGTGTGGAAGCCGTCAGGTCCACAAAGTCCTGCCCCGGGAACCCGGCAATGCGCCAGGCCCTCACTCGTACCGGGACAACACCTCAACGGTCCAGAGCAGGGACGGAACTCCAGCCCATGAGCCCCGGCTCCTGCAGGCGGGGCCGGACGTGGCCCCATTGGCCCACTGCGTTTGCGGTTGACAGACCGACAGCTTCCGCTGGAAGGGTGAACCCTCCGCCCGGCCACTGGTGGGCCGACCTTCCGCCGGCGGCCGGCGCCGCCGTCAATGCCACCGGCATCATTTCCATCGGCCTGCATCAGACGGGTCACGACAGCCTGTCGCTGGCCGCACTGGCCCTCACCGGGCTGCTGTGGCTGCTGCTCGCAGGCGACTTCGCCGCGCGCCTCCTCGGCGACCGCGCCCGTTTCGAAGCCGAGGCCGACACTCCGCCGGCTTTGACCGCCGTCGCCGCCACCACGGTTCTCGGCGTCCGGCTGTCCCTGTTCGGCTGGCAGACCGTCGCCGCCATCCTGCTGGTGCTGGCCACGGTGTGCTGGCCCGGGTTGATGTTCACGGTCGTGCGTCACTGGCAGCGGCGGATGCCGGGGGCGGCGTTCCTGGTGTGCGTGGCCACCCAGGGCCTGTCCGTCCTGGCCGCTGTCCTCGCAGCGGGCGGCCGGCGTGACTGGCTGGACTGGGCGGCGCTGGTCTGCTTCTTCCTCGGACTGCTGCTGTATCTGGATGCTCTCCTGCGCTTCGACTTCCGGCAGGTGGCGACCGGGGCGGGTGATCAGTGGGTGGCGGGCGGCGCGCTGGCCATCTCCGCTCTGGCCGGATCCAAACTCACCGCATCCCCGGTGTGGGCCGGCGCCGCGCACACCGCGCTGCGCACCGCCACGCTCGGACTGCTCGCTCTCGCCCTGGGTTGGTATGCGGTCCTGGCGGTCGCCGAGGCGCGCTGGCCGCGCCCGCACTACGACATCCGGCGCTGGGCGACGGTGTTCCCTCTCGGCATGACCGCCGCCGCCTGTCTGTCCACAGCCGACGCGACCGGCATCGACTGGCCGCACACCGTGGGCCAGGTCCTGCTGTGGATCGCGGTGGCCGCCTGGGTCCTGACCGCCGTCGGGTTGGGCGCCGCGCGCAGCGACGATCTCCGCCCGTAGTTCTCCATCCCTGCTCGGGACGGGGATTGGCGTCAGGTGCCCCCGACCGGCACGTGAGTGCCGCGCGCGAATACATCGCGCTGGGCTCGCGCATGTGCCGGGCGGGGGCCTTTCGGTTTCTCATCCCGCAGGATGTCGTCTCCCGGCGGGGATTGAGCGAGGGCGCGAGGCTCGATGGCAGCGGGCGAAGGCGTCAGCCCACTGCCCGGAAGTCCGGAATCACGCGATCAGTTGTGCATCGCGGAGAAGCGCCAAGCCTGACCGTTGAATCCACCGCACGTGGACTGGTCGAGGGGCTGGCCACTGTTCGTCATGCCCCAGGCCGCCGTCAGGCACAGGCCGCTGGCACGGTTCCTGAGCCGGTAGCTGTCGTTGCCCAGCGACTCAGCCACCCACACCTGCGCGTCGCTGTTCGCACAGTACGACTGGACGACCAGGGCGTGCTCGGCCCAGCTCTGGACAGTGACACACTGATTGTCCGAGCGGATGCGCAGGAAGTAGGCGTTGCTGCCCGCCCAGCCGGCCGCGAACTGCTTGTTGTACTTGTTGTCGCAAGGGAACTGGATCAACCCGGCGCCGGGCGAGGTGGAATTGTTGCCCACCGCAGCGCACATACCCGAATTCAGGTTGGTCATCTTGTTGTAGTAGCCGTTGTCGGGGCCGTCCGCATGCGCGGAGGTGGCAGCTCCGAGCGACAAGAGCGCGGCGGACGACAGAGCGGCCAAAGCCTGTTGGTCACGTGTCTCACGAAGGACCCCGGTTCCTGTTGCTGAATGGATGAAGATGCCTACCCGGGTGCCGGTGAGCGAACATCGGTTCCGGATATGCGATCACCCACGGTGCCCGACCGTATGTCCTCCGTCTACGGTGGATTCAGGCCACTCCACTGCTGATCCACCGTGGCAGAACCGTCCCTCCGCATTCCGGTTGAAAAGCGACGGCCTCACCGACGCGGACTTCGCCGCTCTCGACGAGTGGTTGCGCGCGAGCTAAAAGACGGACCCCGAGGTGTCGCCGTCATGCCCGGGGCTTCGCGCGCACGTGCATGCGCTCCCCCTGCCTCCCGAAGAGGCTGAGGATCTCGACAGGCCGCCCGTCCGCGCTGCTGAACCAGTGGGGCAGCCGGGTGTCGAACTCGGCGACTTCGCCGGGGCCGAGGACCAGATCGTGCTCGCCGAGCACGAGCCGCAGCCGGCCGTCCAGCACGTACAGCCATTCGTAGCCCTCGTGCGTACGGAGATCCGGCTCGGCACCCCGGTCGGAGATGATCATCTTGTACGCCTGGAGGGGGCCCGGGCTCCGGGACAGGGGTACGAACGTACCGCCGCTCGGCAGGGTGCGGGGTGTCAGCCGTACCCGGGGATCTCCCACTTCGGGGGCGCCGATCAGGTCGTCCAGGGGCACGTGGTAGGCGCCGGCGAGCGGCAGCAGCAGTTCCAGGCTGGGGCGGCGCTGTCCGGACTCCAGCCGGGAGAGGGTGCTCTTGGAGATGCCGGTCGCCTCGGAGAGCGCGGCCAGGGTGTCCGGCACGCGGAGCTGCCCGAGGGCCTGGACGGCGGTGACGAGCACGGGGAGGGCGGACTCGGCACGGCGGATCTGGTCTGGAGCAGCAGGGCCGTGCACCACCTCGGCGATCAGCAGGGCGCGCTGAACGCGCTCGCCGGTGTGCTGAGGCCCGGCGGGCTGCTCGCCGTAGCGGAGGGCGGCCTGCCGATGCGCTTCCTGCCGCGCGACATCGGCATCGGCAGGCCGGGTCTCCAGGCCCGGCTCGACGCCGCCCAGGAGCACTGGTTCGAGATCATGCGAGCCGAAGTGCCCGGCAGCACCACCGTGGTCGAGGACTGGCCCGCGATGCTCAGCCGCGCCGGGCTCACCCGCGTCGGCAGTATCACCTCCCTCCTCGACCTGCCGGCACCGCTGGGCGAGACGGCCCGCGCTTTCCTGCATGCCCAACTGACCCGGCTGCGGGCAACGATGAGCGACTCCCTTGACGTGGAGGACCGCACAACACTCGACGTGCTGCTCGATCCCGCGGCACCGGAGGGCATCCTGCGGCGGCCCGACGCCTTCCTTCTCTCCGCCACCACGGTCTTCACGGGCGTGCGCTCGGCTCGGTGACCGTGCCGGACATGGGGTCAGCGGTGACCTGACGACCGCGCTTGAAGAGCCGCCAGAGAACGGAGTTCATGTTGAGGCCAGTCAATGCGGGACGAGATGAGGCGGTAGCCGGAAGTGCGGAACGGACGCCTTCGGTTCGGTGGACGCTCGCCGGCCTTTCGCTTTCCATGCTGCTGTCCTCGCTCGGCACCAGCACCGCCAATGTTGCCCTGCCGACGTTGGCACAGGCGTTCACCGCCTCTTTCCAGGGAGTCCAGTGGATCGTCCTCGCCCATCTCCTCGCCATCACCACCCTGATCGTCAGCGTCGGTCGGCTAGGCCGTTGCCACCGGTATGCGGATCACGTTCGCCGTCGCGGCGATGCTGATCGTCGTCGCGCTCACCATTGCGGTGGGAAGCCGTGCTCCCTCGCGACACATTGCGCGTGAATGATTGTGGATGCGGAGCAGCCGGAGAAAGGGTGTCCGGCTCATTGGATCTGCCCTCATCCGGCGCCAGGGCCTTACGGCCGTTGTGCGGTCAGCCGCCCCGCCATGCCGTCGAGGATCAGGCCGAGGCCGAGCTCGAAGCCGCGTTCGTCGAGTGCGGCCGGGTCGTCGTCCAGCGCGGCGGCCTGCCCGAGGGAGTCGGCGAGTGCCGGGTATTCGGGGCGGTAGTCCTGCGGGGGGCGGGTGAAGCCGGCGGTGAAGGTCTCCAGCGCGGAGCCGAGGACGAGGTAGTCGATGGCGGCCGCGACCTCGGCCGCGATGGCCGGTGCGCAGCCGGCCCGGGTCAGGGTGGCCATGAGGGTGTCGTATCCGCGCAGGGCCCGGTCGGCCTCGACTCGCCGCCGGGCGACCAGCGCGATCATGTTGGTGTGCCGCAGATAGACCCGCCGGTAGCCGCGGGCGTACTCGGCGATGCCGTCGCGCCAGTCCGGCGCCTGCAGTGGGCTCAGGTCGATTTCCTCGTTGATCAGCTGTGAGGCCGCGTCGAGTACGTCGTCCTTGGATCCGATGTGGTTGTAGAGCGATGCGCCGCGCACGCCCAAACGTGTCGCGAGGGCCCGCATCGTCAGCGCCTGGGGGCCCTCCTCGTCGAGGAGGTCGAGGGCGGCGCGCGCGATGATCGCGCGGTTCAGGACGGCGAGATGCGGTCGGCCCACGACGCTGACCTTCTCCTTCGTTGCTGGCGGAGCCGCCCGGAGGAGGCCCTCCCGGCAGCGTCGTCAGGCTATCGGGGCGCAGAGGGTTCACAACGGGCCGGGGGAAGGCTAAGGTCCGCAAACTAACAAAGTTAGTTTTAGGTCGGAGTGCATCGGCGCAGCCCGTACGCTCCCCTCTTCGACGAGGTGTCCCATGACTGAACCCTCCTCCGGAGTCAGAACCGGAACTGAGCCTCCCGGCGGAACTGAGCCCTCCACCGGAACTGAGCCCCGCACCGGATCCGACTCCGACGCCGACCGCTTGCGCGCCCTGGGCTACCAGCAGGAGCTCCGGCGCAGTCTCGGCGTCATGGGGAACATCTCCATGGGCTTCGCGGTGGTCTCTCCCGTGGTCGCCCTGTACGCGGTGTCCGAGGTCGGCACGATGATCGCCGGGCCCGCATGGGTGTGGGCGCTGCCGATCGTGCTGCTCGGGCAGTGCCTGGTGGTGAACGTCTACTCCGAACTGGCCTCGCAGTGGCCACTGGCAGGCGGGCCGTACCAGTGGGGGCGGCGCCTTCTGGGGCCGTCCTTCGGCTGGCTGAGCGGCTGGGTGTGGCAGTTCGCGGTGATGTTCGGCAATACGACCGTGGCCTATCTGGCCGCGCCCTGGGTGTTCGCGCTCGTCGGGGTCACGCCGTCACCCGGCGGCATGATCGCGGTGGCCGTCGGCATCCTGCTGCTCTGCACGCTGGTCAACGCGTACGGCATCAACATCCTGCGCCGCTTCGTCTCGATGGGGATCGCCGCCGAGGCGGTCGCGTCGGTGCTCGTCGGGTTCTCGCTGCTGCTGTTCTACCGGGAGCACGACTTCTCGCTGTTCACCAAGACACTGGGCGCCGAGCAGCTGTCCGGGGGATCCACCGGGATGGCGTTCCTCGCGGTGATCGCCGTCGCAGGCTGGGCGTTCATCGGTTTCGACGCCTGTGTGTCGACCGCCGAGGAGACCAAGGACGCGGGCCGGCAGGTGCCGCGCGCCATGTGGTGGGCGCTGCTCAGTGTCGGCGCGGTCGTCATCCTCAACGCGCTCTCGGTGGCCCTGGCGCACCCCGACCCGGCGCGGGTGGTGGCCGGCGAAGACCTGGACCCGGTGACCACCGCGGTCACCTCCGCCTTCGGCTCCTGGTCGGACAAGCCGTTCGTCGCGGTCGTACTCGTCGGCTTCCTGGCCTGCGCGATGGCCTCCCAAGGCGGGGCCGCCCGCGGTGTCTACTCGCTGGCCCGGGACGACGTCTTCCCGTTCTCGCGCCAGGTCAGGAAGGTCAATAAGCGCCAGGCGCCCATCGGCGGCCTGGTCGCCTCCACCCTGGTCAGCAGCGCCGCGCTGCTGCTCGGGCTCAACGCCACCGCCATCGGCAGCCTGATCGCGTTCGGCACCGCCGCCACCTACGTGCCGTTCTTCCTGGTGTCGCTGGCCGCGCTGGTGGCCCGGCTGCGCGGCACCTGGGTGCCCTCCGGTCATATCCAGCAGGGTCGCCGGGGCACCGTGCTCAACGTCCTGGCGGTGCTGTGGACCGGCTTCGAGGTGGCCAACGTCTGCTGGCCGCGGGTCATCCTCGCCCCGCCGGGCGCGCCCTGGTACCAGGTGTGGGCCGCGCTTCTGGGCACGGCCGTGGTGCTGGGCGCAGGGGTGCTCTATCTGATCGTCAAGCGCCCACAGGACAGGATCCGCGAGGACCGCTCACCCGCTCCGATGGAGAACACTCTGTCCATGTGACGGGGTGCCGCGGGGGAGACGCGGCGCAGGCTGTTTGCCCGGCCTGGCGCCCGTGATCTGCCTGGTCGCTGTCGAGGCGGGAGAGGCCGCCAAGGCCGCGGGCGCCGCAGTTGTGGCCGGAGCGGCGTCTGCGAAGGAGAAGGGCGTCGCGGCGCGGCAGGCAGCGGAAGCCGCGCAGGCGGCGATCAACGACTTCGCCGTCCCGCAGTATCGCCTGAGACCACGCCGAAGCCGGTGGCGCACCTGCCAGATCGCCTGGACGCCACCGGCTTCCGGGCGCCGTGCCCCGCGCCGGGCCTGCACCGCAGCGGCGTACGGTCACGGCTCGAGCGGCGCCAGCGGCTCATGGTGACCGGCCCGGTGTCCAGGGCGTGGCCAGGACCTGTCCGGCCCGCCGGCGGGCAGCCGCTACGCCGATGCGTGCGGGCGCGGAGCCGCGCCGCCGCTGACCGTCAGGCCGCCGTGTCTCTGCTGCGGGCCACCCTGACCGGCCTGCCCCACCACGCCGCCACCCTCGCTCATGACGTCGGCGCCAGTATGGGCACGCTTGAGAAATTCGATGTCGGGCTGTGAGCCACCGCCCCGCAAGGCGCAAGCTTCGCCGCCCGTACCGGGAAGAAGGACCGGACGGCGGATACCGGGGGCAGACCGGGAATGTTCCCCGACATTCCCACCCCCTGGGTCCGCCCCCACCCACCTCAACCGCTGGTCGATCGATAGGACGGAACCTCATGTGCTCTCACCAGCCGCAGTGCCCGACCGCCTCCCACCCGGACCGGGAAGCCGCACTCATCGTGGCCCACCACCCGGAACAGGGCTGGAGTCTGCTGTGCAACGGCGTCCTGCTCTTCGAGGACACCGGTGAACTACTGCCCGACGGGCGGATCATCGCCCCTCACCGGCCGACCGGCGCAGACATCGTCGCAGCCGCAGCCGCAGCCTGACGCCCCGCGCCGCGGGCCCTGAGGGCGCGGCCGGGACCGGCGGACTCGGGTGTGCCCGGGAGCGGGGCAGACCGAACTGCATCCTTGACGAGCAACTGGTGCCGCCGACGCCGGGCCGAACGCGGGGAACAGCGCGCCGACAATGCTGTGCATAACGAGCTGGGTTGATGTCACCATGCTGGGAACTCACCGCCGACATACGGCGGTGCCGTCCCGTCATCTCCCATCTGCGGGTGCACGTGGTGTTCGTGACCACATAGGATCGCATTCCCGCCAGGCGTAAACCCGGAGAGGGTGAGCCAGGTGCCCTTGGACATCGAGCCGCGACGGTCCCCCGCCGCCCTCCGGGGGGCGTTCGGAACTACTCGCCCGGCGCCAACGGCGCGACGTATGACATCTCGCGCCCCGGCGCGCCACCGTGCGCTCGCCGGCTCCGGCGCCGGCCTCCGGTAGGTCCGACAAGCCGGTGGGCGGGCCCGGCGATCGCACTCCCAACCGGACGAACCGCGTGGTCCGATACCTCGCCGGTCACCCCGGCGCATCCCCATCGTGACCCTGCGCGAGACCATTGGCGACGTGCATGGATTCGATTCTGGTGTCGCATCAAAGCCCTTAAATTACAGCGTAGTTCGCGTCTTGCCAGTTGGGCGAAGTGTGCCTGGGGCATACCAGTAGCGGCTATGCTCCTTGGTGGCGCAGCGAGTTGACGAGAATACACTCCGTTGTCGCTGCCTGCCGTCGCGGCGCTGGCCATAACGCATAGGGCGGATCGGACATGTGCGGCATTCGGCAGTGACTGGTCTGAGGTGCAACCGCCGGGCCATCCCCCCCACCTTCGATAACTTGAGGTTGCAGATGGTTCGTGATGAATCGCCACCCGGTGAACAACGGCTGTCCTCTGCCCTCGCATTGCTCCTTCCCCCGGCGGTCACTGCGGTGATCGCGGTCGTCGCCGTGTCCGTCGTCCCGGCTGAGGCGCGGGTGGCCGTCGGCTGGTGCGGTGTGACGGCGACGCTGGCGGTGGCCGTCTTAGCGGCTGTGGCGGTGCGCCGGGGCCGGGTCATCGCCGCGCTGCGCATCGAGCACGCCACGGGCATGGAAGGCCTCAGACGCCTCCTGCACGAACACGAGATCCAGACGCTGCGGCTGGCTGAGGAACTGCTGCCGGAGGCGGTGGCCCGGCTTCAGAAAGGCGAGACGGTCGACGAGGCGCTGGACCGCGCGGGGCCTGTCCGGCCCGAGCATCTAGCGGTGATGCGCTGGGTGCTGGAAGCCGTGGACACCGAAGAGGGTCTGCGCGAGGCCGCGCAACGAGCGTTCGTCAATATCGCCCGCCGCGTGCAGGCCATCGTGCACCAGCAGGCGCATGCCACCCGGGAGATGCAGGAACGGCACGGACAGGACCCCGACGTCCTCGGCGACCTGATGCGCCTGGACCACGGCACCGCGCTGGTCGGGCGTCTCGCCGACGGCATCGCCGTCCTCGGCGGAGCCCGCTCGGGCCGGCAGTGGAGCAAGGCCGTGCCGCTGTACAACGTGCTGCGCGGGGCCATGTCGCGGATCCTGGACTACCAGCGGGTGGATCTGCAGGCGGTGACGCAGGTCGCCGTCGTCGGGCGTGCGGTGGAGCCGGTGATCCACGCGCTGGCCGAGCTTCTCGACAACGCGACCCGGTACTCGCCGCCGAACACGCGGGTGATCCTGACCGCCTCGGAGGTCCAGGCCGGCATCGCGATCGAGATCGAGGACGGCGGGGTGAGCCTGAGCGAAGAGGCCCGCGAGCGGGCCGAGCGGATGCTCCGGGAGGCGCAGTCCGGGATCGACTTGAAGGACCTGGGTGAAACCCCGCGGCTCGGCCTGGCGGTGGTGGGACGGCTGGCTCAGGAGTACAACCTGCAGGTCTCGCTGCGTCCCTCCGCGTACGGCGGCGTCCGCGCGGTGGTGATCGTGCCCACCGACCTCACGACGACAACCCCGCTGGCCGGATCGCTGGCCGGACCGTTGACCGGACCGGATCACGGAGTTGGAGCCCTGGCAGGAGGCCGGCACGCCGCCGCCGTCTCTTCGGGCTCGGCACGCAGACCCGCACTGCCCGCCGCCCGCCCACCGGTCACCGGCCCGGTGCAGGCGAACGGGACGTCACCGGAGTACGAGCGGACGCCCAACGGCCTGCCGCAGCGCCGCAGTCGCCGCGCCGTCACCACCGAGGCGCAGGCGTCCGCGGGGCGTGCCGCAGCCGAGTCCCCGCCGCCTTCCGATCAGCCCACGCCGCCCGGTTTGTGGTTGGCCGATTTTCAACGGGGCGTGTCCGGCGAGACGTCGACCACGGGCCCCGAAAGCCAAACCAGTGACACGTCGTCGGATAGGGATGAATAGCCGTGATTCAGCAGCGGGCTAACTTCGACTGGTTGCTCAAGGATCTCGCGGAAGGCGTTCCGCAGACCCGCCACGTGGTGGTTCTGTCATCCGACGGCTTGCTCATGGCTCAGCACGGCACCGAAAGGGACACCGCTGAGCGGCTGGCGGCGGCATGCGCCGGCCTGCAGAGCCTGGCAGCGGCGGTCGCCGCGGAAGTCCCGCACAGCGACGGGCGGATGCGGATGGTCGTCATCGAGATCACCGGCGGCTTCTTCTACCTCATGGCCGCCGGGGAGCGGGCATATCTGGCCGTGCTCGCCGACGAGGGCGTCGACGCCGGCCTGATGGGACTGCGCATGCGCGACCTGGTGGCCCGGATCGGCGAACATCTGAACAGTCCGCCGCGCAACGACGAGCAGCCCGCATGAGCGAATCAGACCAAGATTGGGATGAAGCCAGCCCCGAGCGGCTCTATGTCATCACCGGGGGACGCAGTGGATCCACTGATCACGTCGTCCTCGACCTGGTCACACTGATCGTGTCCCGGTCACCACCGCAGCCGACGATGCAGCCCGAACACGTCGCCATTGTGCGCATGTGCCGGTCCCCGCTCTCGGTGGCCGAGATCTCCGCCTATCTGGAGCTGCCCGTCAGCGTCGTCACCGTACTGCTCGCCGATCTGCTGGCCGACAAGCGGGTGGAGGCACGAAAGCCGGTTCCACCCGCCCTTCTTCCCGATGTTGCACTCTTGGAGGCGGTAATGCGTGGACTTCAGAAGCTCTGACACCGTCATCGGGCCGCGGACCGAGGACATACTGCCCGCGACGGCCGCCGCGGCGGTGAAGGTCGTGATCGTGGGCGGCTTCGGGGTCGGCAAGACGACCCTGGTCGGATCGGTGAGTGAGATCCGGCCGCTGTCGACCGAGGAGACGATGACGCAGGCCGGCGTCGGGGTCGACGACATCCACGGTGTCGAGCACAAGGCCGCCACCACCGTGGCCATGGACTTCGGCCGGATCACCCTCAATGAGCACCTGGTGCTGTATCTGTTCGGAACGCCGGGCCAGCAACGTTTCTGGTTCCTGTGGAACGGCCTGTTCGACGGGGCACTCGGCGCCGTGGTGCTGGTCGACACCCGTCGGCTGGAAGTCAGCTTCGACGTGATCGGACGACTGGAGGACCGCGGCGTCCCCTTCGTCGTCGCCATAAACACCTTCCCCGAGGCCCCCTCCTACCCCACGGAGGAGCTGCGGGCCGCCCTGGACCTGCCCGCCGACGTCCCGATCATCAACTGCGACGCCCGCCTGCGGGCGTCCAGCCGGGACGTCCTGATGACGCTCATGCGCTACCTGCACTCCCTCACCGCGAACCCGGAGCCCCAGTGAGCACTCCCCCCACCGACGACACCCATGCCGATTCCCCCCTTGTCCCGCCCCCGGGCTGCCCGGCGCACGCCCTGGGAGCCGACGGCCGGCGGCGGCTGTACGGACCCGAGGCCGATGCCGACCCGATGGCCCTGTACGAGCAGCTGCGCAAGGAACACGGCTCCGTGGCGCCCGTCCTGCTGCACGGCGACGTCCCCGCCTGGCTCGTGCTGGGCCACCGCGAGAACGAGGAGGTCGCCCGCACGCCCTCGCGGTTCTCCCGTGACTCCCGGCGCTGGCTGGAGCTGCAGCAGGGCCGCGTTCCCCTCGACTCTCCGCTGCTTCCGATCGTCGCCTGGCAGCCCATGTGCTCCTTCGTCGACGGCGCGGAGCACCAACGCCTCCGGGCGGCGGTCACCCAGAGCATGGAGCGCTTCGACGGCCGCGGGATCCGCCGCTACGTCAACCGCTTCGCCAACCAACTGGTCGACACCTTCTGCTCCGACGGCCACGCCGATCTGGTGACGCAGTTCGCGGGCCACCTGCCGATGCTCGTCATGACGCAGGTTCTCGGCATGTCCGACGACTACGGGCCGCGTCTGGTCGAAGCCGCGCAGGACATGATGAAGGGCTCGGAGACCGCCATCGCGAGCAACGACTACCTGGTGAAGACGTTGCGGGAGCTCGTCGCCCGCAAACGTGCCGAACCGGGCAACGACTTCGCCTCGTGGCTCATCGGCAACTCCGCCGCCCTGACCGACGACGAGGCGCTGGAACACCTGCGCCTCGTCCTCATCGCGGGCTACTCGACCACCGCCAACCTGATCGTGAACACCCTGCGCATGGTGCTCACCGACCGCCGATTCCGGGCATCCCTGGCCGGCCTCCAGATGACCATTCCCGATGCCCTGGAACAGTCACTGTGGGACGCGCCGCCGTTCACGACCGTGTACGGCCGATGGGCCACCGGCGACACGGAGCTGGGCGGGCAGCACATCAGGGGCGGGGACATGCTGGTGCTCTGCCTGGCCGGCGGCAACGTCGACCCGGCCGTCCGCCCCGACCTCTCGGTGCCCATGTACGGCAACCGTTCCCACCTCGCGTTCAGCCGCGGCCCGCACGAGTGCCCCGGCCAGGACCTCGGGCGCGCGATCGCCGACACGGGAATCGATGCCCTGCTCACCCGGTTGCCCGACCTCACGCTGGCCGTTGACGAGGACGAGTTGAGCTGGACCCCCACCCTGCTGTCCCGCAATCTGGCCGCGCTGCCGGTAACCTTCACCCCGCGCAAGCCCGCGCACGCGGAGTCGCTCGCGCAGCCCGCACCGGTACCGGCCCAGGCTGCGACGCGTGCGGAGATGCCACCCGCCGCACCGTCGATCCCCCCGCCGCCGCAGCACGCGCCTCGGCTGCGCACACCGTGGTGGAGGGCGCCGGCCCGCTGGCTGCGGGGCCGGTGACCGGTCGCCGGAACGGGCGGGCCGACGGGCACGCGGACCCCTGCCGTCACACCAAGTGCCGCTCTATGTAGGTGGGAACGGCGCCTGCTTCGGTGGTCTCCACGTCCTTGTAGCGTGGGGACCACTGGTGCCAGCTCAAGCTCCCGGCGATCCATTCGCCGAGGTCGGTCAGCGATTCATCGACCGGAATCCAGGCTGCGTGGCCGAGACCGTAGACGGCGCGGCTGGCGCGCAGGTCCTCGCTGGCCTCGAGGAAGTCCCGGGTGAGCGCCTCGACCATGACCGCCGCCCGCGTGAGGGCTTCCTGCCAGGTACTGCCGGTGCTGTGCCGGAGAACGGCCGCGAGGTGGTCCTGGTCCCCGCGGGCGGTCTCCTTGCGTATGGAGAACATGTCGTTGGTCCAGGAGATGACGTCGTTGGCGGCAAGCCGGACGGCCCGGTAGGCGTCGCTGCGCGCCACAGCCGCAGGGACCTCTTGAGCGTTCGCGGTCTCGATGAGGTCGAAACTCATTTCGCACCCGGAATTCAACCGGCGTCGCCGCACGAAGGTCGGCACATCGGAGGGAGGCACGGCCGGCCCCTCCGGGCGCGAGTGCGGCAGCAGCGTGAACGCCAGGAAGTCCAGGTAGTGAGCGGCGAATCGCTCCCGCCACGCCCAGGAGTGGTGGTTCGCGGTGCGCTGCCAGAGGTCCGACAACGCCGCGGTCAGCGGGCCGGACGCGCGCGGGGCGCGCAGGTCCAGCGGCATCTGGGCGACCAGATCGTGGACGATGTGTTCACGCTCCTGGTGGGATCCTTCCAGGTACCCCTCATCGAGCCGGTCATCGACGATCCAGTTGAAGGCCTGCCACTCGGCCACCAGGTGCAGCCGCGTGGCACGGGGATACACCCGTGCCGCGAACTCGCCGAAGCCCGCGGAGTGGAACCGCTCGGCTGCGGACCGGCTGCGGATCAGATCGGAGCGTTTGGCCCAGTCGAGGAGATGATCATCGATGCCCTCCGCGTCCGGATGCATACGGACCGGAATCGGGCACCAGATCGGCGGGCAGTCGACGGTGAAGGGCAGCAGTTCGGGAGCGGTGCTGGTGGCCATGCGATCTCCTCGGGTGGGGGCTGAGACCGATTCAGTGCGGGCGCACTTGTTTTCGTACAGTCGGCTGGGATGTGTCGATCATGACTCCTCTGGGGCGGTTGTCGGTCCGTGGGGCGGTTGGACGGGCGGAGCACCGTGCACGGGCAGCCGGGACTGCCCAACTCGGATGAGCTGAGCTACGTTTGTTCGCCTTTGGAATATGCCATCGAAGAACCGGAATCAACCAGGCCTGCGGGCCTCGGGAACGCCGCAGTCCGTGGAGTGACCACCGATGTCCCGGTATGGGATCAAGAAGGTTCCATCAGAGGCGAGTTGACCGCTCGGAGGCCGTCGGCCAAACGTCGAGTTCGGCGCGTACGCCTTCCAGGATCGCGTGCAGCGCGCGGGCGTTGACCTCGGGCGCGATCATCGGCACGGGGCGTCCGGCGAGCAGGGCATCGCTGTCGGCGACCATCGAGGCGGTGTCGCCGCAGCCCTCCTCGATCCACCGTTCCATCCGCCGGCGCACCGCGATCCGCAGCCCGTCGCCGATGCCGGTCCAGTCGAACATCGGCAGTTCCGCGGTGAGGACCGGGATGCGCAGTGCTTCGGCGACGTAGACGCCGGCCGCCTCGCTGCCGTGGACGTCGATGTCGGCCGCCTTGAAGTAGGCGTAGGTGCGCGGTCCGAGGTGGTGGGTCCACTCGACCTCGTCCAGCGGGACGTCGGGGAACGCGTCGGCCGGCGCCGAGGCGAGCAGCCGCTCGGCCTCGGGCCACCGGCGGTTGCCGTACAGGTAGGGGATCCGGGAGAACGCGTCGTTGTGGACCAGGATCAGCGCGGCCGGAGCGGCCAGCTGCACCAGCCGGCGGAAGTCGGCGGCATGGCACTGGGTGAGCGTGGCCGGGTCGGCGCTGTGGGCGAATTCCGTCTGCTCCTCGAGCGGTTGGAGATAACCCGTCCGCAGGAATTCCCGGAAGTCGCAGGGGAGCGGGAAGTACCGGTCGGCGGGCGGCGGATCCACCGGCCAGACCACGGCCACCCGCCCACAGCCGGGAGCGAGGTTCTCCAGCGGCCGGTGCAGGGCGTAGCCCAGCGGTTCGTTGGCATGCGGCATCAGGGCCAGGGCGATCGCCGGATCACCGGTGCCGAACCATTCGACGGTCATCGACGGGTGGCTGGGCCAGGCGTACTCGGCGTCCTCCAGCGGGAGCCGGTAGCGGGGCCGCGCGATCCATTCCATGGCACTCACCAGATGCTGTAGCCGCCGTCCACGATGAGCACGTGGCCGGTGACGTGGTCGGACATGGCGGAGGCGAGGAAGAGCAGCGGACCGTTGAGCGCGTCGGTGGGTCCCACCTTGCCGTCGGGCATGAAGCGGTCCTGGAAGCGCCGGCCCGCCGCGGAGGCGAAGTAGGCGGCGTTCTTGGGCCCTTCGAGATAGCCGGGAGCCAGCACATTGATCTGCACGCCGAATGCCGCGTATTCGAGCGCGGCGCTGCGGGTGTAGCCGATGAGGGCGGCCTTGGCCGCCGCGTATGCGGGGACGGTGGGGACGGGGTGCAGAGCCAGCACCGAGGAGATGTTGATGATCTTTCCCCGGCCGCGGGCGGCCATCCGCGGTGCGAAGCGGCGGCACAGACCCGCCGCCCGTCTTGAGGTTGATGTCGAGCATCCGGTCGATCAGCTCGTCGTCGGTGTCGGCGAGCGGCCGGGCGTCGCCCGCGCCGACGTTGTTGACCAGCACATCGGCGTCGCAGCATTCGGCCGCGGCGTCCTGGACGTCCCGCTCGCGCAGATCGCCGCACAGATGATCGGCGAGGATGCCGTCCTCGCGCATCTCCCGCAGCGGCGCCTCGTTGCGGTCCACGCCGACGACGACGGCGCCCGCGGCGGTGAAGGCGGCGGCCGCCTCCCGGCCGACCGCTCCCGCGGCCCCGGTGAGCACCACCCGGCGGCCGGCCAGCGACCAGGGCTCCCGTCCGCTCATACGGCGCCCTCCTGCCGGCCGGCCGGTGCGCCGGTCCGCCACCGCCGTGCCGTGCGCATCCGGACCAGCAGCGTCGCCCCGGCGCAGGAGAAGAGCAGTGCGCACACCAGTGCCAGCCCGTCCGGCTCCAGCCGGGCGACCAGGATGCCGAGGAAGGGGGCCAGTACGGCGAATCCCAGACTCGACGCCGTGGTGACCACGCTCATCGCGGTGGCGTCGCCTCGGTCGGCGAGATCGCGCAGCACCAGCGCCCGGTAGGAGGGCAGCAGCCGTCCCTGGGCGCACTGGACCACCAGGATCCCGGCCAGGACGAGTGCCACGGAGGCCGAGGCGAGGGCGGCGGACGCGGCGACGGCGGCCAGTACCACCGTGCCGGTCCCCAGGCCGTCGGGCGCGGTGTGCAGCAGCAGCGCCGCGCCCAGCGCCACGGCGGCGGCGACGAGACCGACCAGCCGCTCGTCGATCCCGGCTCCCACGACGTATACGGGCGTCAGATAGAGCAGGATCGAGAACGCCGTCCCGGTCAGCACCATCGCGGTCAGGTCCCAGCGCAGCCCGGCCGTGTCGCGCACGGCGCGCCCCACGCCGGTCAACTGCGCGACCAGGCCCGGCCGTTCGTCGTCATTGGTGGCGCTGCGGGCGTCGGGGACCGAGAGGGCCAGCGCGACGGTCAGGCACAGCACGATGCCGCTGGCCACGAAGGTGGCGCGCAAGGAGATCAGGGAGAACGCGCTGGCGGCGGCGAAGACCACCGCGTTCCAGCCCAGCGCTCCGGCCTGGAACAGCCGCTCCCCGGACTCGAATTCCGCGCCGCGCCCGGCACGGCGCAGCAGGGCGCCCGCCAGACCCGCGTCACTGCCCTGGGTGAGCGCGGTGGCCGCCGCGAACAGCGGCTGCACGAGCCAGAAGACCAGCGCGTGCGGCCAGCAGCCCAGCAGCAGGGCGGCGGCGCCCTCCATCCCGGCGCCGATCGCCAGCGCCTGCCGGGGCCCGATCCGGTCCGCGAAGAGCCCGGCGGGCAGGTCCATCAGCACGATCAGCAGCGCGAAGACGGCCTCGATGACCAGGAGGGTGCCCAGCGACACCCCGACCTGGCGGGCGTACAGGACGATGTAGGGGAGGAAGAAGTAGCTGCGCAGCAGCAGCCGCGCGCCCAGCAGGCGCGCGTACGCGGCGGGCCAGGGGCGGTTCACCGGCGGGCTCCGGACGGGCTCAGCGCCTCCCAGCTGCCGGGCTCCTTCACCTCGAGCCAGATCAGTTCACGGTAGACGCCCTTGTAGTACGAGCAGTGCTCCGATTCCCGGTCGAGCCTCTTGAAGTGGGTGTAGCTCTTGTGCACGCAGCCGCCGTGGCACATCTGCTTCCAGGTGCACTTCGCGCACTCGTCGATCTCCTCGACATGCCGGTCGCGCAGCTGCCGCACCACGGGGCTGGTGTCGAGCGCGTCGCGGATGGTCTCGGTGCGCAGGTTGCCGATGACGAACTCCGGCTTGCCGACCATCTCCTCGCAGGGGTAGAGGTCGCCGTTGGTGTCGACGGTGACCATGTTGACCCCGGCACGGCACGGGTTGCGCATGCACATGTACTCGCGCTTGAAGGAGCGCAGCGAACCCAGTTCCCCGGCAGTGAGGTTGGCCAGCGGCACGGTGGGGGCGCCGGCCCGTCCGAGCCGGGCCACGTGCCGGACCACTCCGAGGTAGGCGGCCAGATACCGCTCGCCGGTGAGCCACTGCTCGAGCCCGGCCTTGCCGGTGGTGAACACCGGCAGGAAGCGGACGCTGGCGACGTCCAGCGCGGCCATCGAGTCGTACATCTCCACGATGCGGTCCGCGGTGCCCGCGTGCACGACGCAGACCGCGTGCACCGCGATCCCCAGGTCCTGGAGCCTGCGGATGCCGCGGACGACGCCCCGGTAGGAGCCCTTGCCCGCGTGGTCCACCCGGAATTCGTCATGCGTCCCGGGCATGCCGTCCAGCGAGACGCGGACCGAGAAGTCGTTGTCGGCGAGGAACTGGCACACCTGCGGGGACAGGTTGTAGGCGTTGGTCTGGATGGAGAAGCGGACCTTTTTGCCGGCGCGTGCGTAGACCTGCTGGGCGTGGGCGGTGACCTCACGGATGGCCGGCATGGCCATGGTGGGCTCACCGCCGTGGAACTCGAAACTGGTGAACCGGGTCGGCATGTCGGCGAGTTCGTCGACGGCCTTGCACATCACCTCGGCGGAGAGCTGCTCCCGGGGGATGCCCTCCTCGATGGTGTAGCAGTAAGTGCACGCCAGATTGCACCAGTTGTGCACATGGAAGATGCCGAGCACCGGATAGCTGTTGTGGGCGGCCTTGGGGGAGATCAGTTCCAGGCCCGGGGCGGGGCGGGTGGCCGAGGTGCCGCGCACCCGGTGGTCCGCCTCCAGCAGGCCCCGGTCGAAGAGCTCCCGGACGGTGTCGTGGGAGACCCGGGCGATGGGGTCGCCGAGCGCGTACAGGTCGGCGAGGGAGGCGGGGCCGTTCGCGTCGAGATGCGCGAGCAGCGCCAGTGCGCCGGCGTCCTCGGTGACCGTCCAGCCGCCGGTGCCGGGGGCGACCACCAGAGTCTTCCCCGCGGCGGCGCCGTCACCGGCTTCGAGCTGGAGATGGTCGGACACTCCGATGCGAGTGTCCGGCGCCAGGTCGATCGGCATGTGGCGGCCTTCCCTTCCCTCCCGCTTGCGTTCCGCGTCCTCCCCGGCCGGCTTCCGTTCCGTCCCCGGAACGGCTCGGCGCGGGCGTGCCCGCCCATGGCGTACGGGCACGCCCCTGGTGGTGCCGCTCGCTCAGGTGGCAACCCAGTTGGGCTCCACCGACTCCTCGCTCTGCTCCGACTCCTCAAGCTCTTCCGGCTTGCTGGACGCGGACGACATCTTCTTCTCCGACATGAGATACACCTCCTCGACTCCCTCGGGCGGGTAAGTGAGGGGAAGGTGCCCAAGGAGTCCCGAGAGGGGGTCGGGATGTGGTGGACGTGCAGGTCGTCACGGCAGCGGCTGGGGCGGCCTGGGTCCGGTGTAGTGGCCGCTGGGGCGCAGCCGCAAGGGGTGCTCCTGGTACTCCTCCAGCGCGTGGGCGATCCAGCCGGCGGTGCGGGCCACGGCGAACACCGTCTCGCCGGCCTCGGCCGGCATGCCGGCGGAGACCGACAGCACGGCGAGCGCGAGGTCGACGTTGGCGTGCAGCGGGGTGTACCGCGCGGTGGTCTCCACCACCTCGCGGGCCGCGGCCAGTGCCGGAGCGGCCTGCGGCAGATCCTCGAGCAGGCCGAAGAGCATGCCCGCACGCGGGTCCTCTCCCGGGTAGAGGCGGTGTCCGAGCCCGGGGACGCGGCGGCCCTCGCGCAGATGGTCGGCGACGACCGCTGCCGCGCTGCCGCGCTCGAGAACATCGGTCAGCAGCCGGTGCGCGAGGCCGCTGGCGGCTCCGTGGAGCGGGCCGTCCACCGCGCCGAGGCCGGCGGACACCACCGCGTACGGATGGGCGCGCGCGGAGGCCGCGACCCGGGCGGCGAGGGTGGAGGCGGCCAGATCATGGTCGATGAGCAGGGTGAGCGCCGCGTCCAGGACGCGCAGCGAGCCCTGGTCGGCGGGGTGCCGGGAGAGCCGCGGCCACAGCAGCCCGGCCAGTGTCGTGCTCGCATCGTCGGCCGCGCCCGCATCCGCCCCCGCATGCGCGCCGGGGTCTCGTAGCGGCAGTGCGCGGACCAGCGTGGCGATGAGGGCGGGCGCCGCGGCCAGCACCGTCGGCGCAGTGAGGTCGAACCGCAGCGGATCGGTGACGGCCGCCGCGATCACCGCCGCCCGGAGCCGGTCCACCAGCCCGCTGTGCCGGGGCAGCGCCTCCACAGACCGGCGCGCGGCGGCGAGGCTCTCGTGCGGCGCGGTGAAGCGGATGCCGGGCGTGAGTACGCCGGTCCACAGCCAGGAGGCGGTCTCCTCGTAGCCGAAACGGGCGGCCAGGGCGCAGGCGTCGACGCCGCGGAAGTAGTAGCGGTCGGCGTCGATGAGGGTGATGCCGGTCCGCGCGGACAACGTTTCGCCCCACGGGCCGCCGCCGGGGAAGCCCGTGTCCGTTCCGGATGCCGTGCTCTCGGCGCCGTTCCGGGCGCGCCCGGAACGGCGGGCGAGCGCGTCCACCTCGCGGAGGTCGAAGGTGCTGCCGCGGCCGCCGGGAGCGCGCCGGCTCGTCAGCAGTCCGCGGCTGACATACGCGTAGACCGTCTCGGGCTTCACCCCGAGCCGGTCCGCGGTCTCCCGGGTGCTGAGCCGCTTGCTGCTCCCGCTCGCTGTGTCGTCCGCCATGGTCACACCGTATCCATATTGATTCAATCAACGTTGACAAGGATTGAATCAATCATAGACAGTCGAATCAACATCAAGGGAGGAAACCATGCCCGGCACCGAGCAGAACGCCCCGATCGACGTACCCCGCGGACTCAAGGGAGTGGTCGTCACCGACACCGCGCTGGGCGACGTCCGGGGCCTTGAGGGCTTCTATCACTACCGCGAGTACTCGGCCGTGGAGCTGGCGCAGACCCGCACTTTCGAGGACGTCTGGCACCTGATGTTCCACGGCTCGCTGCCCGACGCCGCGGAGCGCGCCGCCTTCACCACGCGGACCGCGGCGCTGCGCCGGCTGCCTGAAGACGTCTGCGACGCGCTGCCCGCGATCGCCCGCTCCTGCGCGCTCGCCGGACCCCTCGCCGGACTGCGCACCGCCCTGTCCCTGGCCGGCGCCTCGGCCGGCTTCCGGCCGCTGTACGACATCGGCGCCGACCGGCGCCGTGCCGACGCGCTCGCCGCCAGCGCCATCGTGCCGACGCTGCTGACCGCTCTGCACCGGCTCGGCCAGGGGCAGACGCCCGTCGAACCGCGCGACGACCTGCCGTACGCGGCCAACTACCTGTACATGCTCACCGGCCGGGAGCCCGAGCCCGCCCGCGCCCGGGCCATCGAGCGGTATCTGATCTCCGCCATCGACCACGGGTTCAACGCCTCCACCTTCACCGCCCGGGTCATCGCCTCCACCGGAGCGGACCTGGCCGCCTGCCTGGTCGGCGCGATCGGGGCGCTGTCCGGACCGCTGCACGGCGGCGCCCCCAGCCGCGCGCTGGACACCCTGGACGCCATTGGAACGCCCGAGCGCATCGACCCGTGGATCCGTGAACGCGTCCTGGCCGGTGACCGGATCATGGGCTTCGGGCACCCCGTCTACCGCACCGAGGACCCGCGCTCGCGGATGCTGAAGGAGATCGCGCGGGGCTTCGGCGGACCGCTCGTGGACTTCGCGATGCAGGTCGAGCAGCGGGTCGAGGCGATCCTGGCCGAGCTGAAGCCCGGCCGGGAGCTGCACACCAACGTGGAGTTCTACGCCGGTGTGGTCATGGAGCTGTGCGGGCTGCCGCGCGAGATGTTCACCCCGACCTTCGCCTCGGCGCGGGTCGTCGGCTGGAGCGCCAACATCCTCGAACAGGCCGAGGACAGCAAGATCATCCGTCCGGCGGCTCGCTACACCGGCCCGCCGCCGCCCAGGCCGGTCCCGGCGATCTGAACCGGCCGACGGGTCGGGTGAGGAGCCGGCGACGGGGTTGGGGGAGGGGCCGCCGACGGATCATCCGACCGGTCGGCGGTCCACCGGCGTGACCGGATTGCTGATGGCCACCGTGGTGCGGCGCGTACCGGACCAGGGGGCGGGGACGGCGTCGATGTCCCGCGCCAGCCGATAGGCCAGCGTCTCGTAGTTCACCCGCCAGCCGCGGAAGTGCGGCCAGGCCTCCTCCGGGGTGCGTTCCATCGGATAGCCCTTGTCCGCCATGCGCGCGACGCCCCGCAGGTATTCCGCGTAGTCCAATTGCAGCGGGTCGTCCGGATGGGGATCGCGGTCGTACGGGATGCCGCGGACGTCGGCGATGTCGCGCAGGCAGACGAAGCCGGCGCGCAGCGCCATCCGCACCTCGGCCTGCGGACCGGAGGGGTTGAGTGCCAGCCGCAGGGCGGCGGCGTCCATCACCGACAGCAGGGCGACCAGCCAGTTGCGAGTGGCCCGGGGGGAGCGGAACGCGATGAGCACCGGGTAGGTCGTATGGCTCTCGCTCACCTCGGCGGCCCACCGCTCCCAGTTGCGGAACAGGTCGGTGAGGCTGTCCAGGAGTTCCACCTGGGCGTACCGCACCAGGATCTCCGGCCCCCACGGCGGGCTCCCGGCGCGGGCCTGCAACATCGTCACCTCGGTCTCCCGGCGCGCGTACGCCCCGTAGAGCGTGGGCAGATAGCCGATCTGCAGACCGATGACGACCGGGCCGGTAGCCGCCGCGCAGAAGTCGATGGCCGTCAGCGTCGCGCGGTTGCTGCTGGCGAAGCCGAGGGTGAACAGCGAGGAACCGGCCTCGAACAGCGACGCCTGGGGGCCCAGACCGCTCACCGCCGCCTCCAGCAGCGCGTAGCCGCCCATGAAGCACACCAGCCAGCTCATCAGCGTGACCACGATCGCCACGGGCGCCGCGGGCGCGAGTACCCGGTCCTTCGTCTCGGCGCTCCCGAACTGGTCGGCGACCAGCTGGAAGGGCCGGTGGACCAGCCGCTGGACGATCTGAGTGAAGCCGGAACGGCTCGCGCGGGGTATCACCAGCGTCCGCAGGACGGAGGAGTAGATGCCGAGCACGACGACGACACCAAGAACGCCCAGCAGTGCGCGCAACGCGGGTTCCCTTCCAGGCCGGAGCGGACCGGGGGATTCGCCCGCTTCGCGGGAAAGCGTAAGCGGGGGAGGTGGCGGATCGGTCCTGGCCACACGCGGCGCAGATCACATACCGACTGGTCGGTCACCCATTCCCCTGCGGCGCTCCACCGCCTAACGTGAGGTCGCCAGGACAACACGGAGCGGAAGGAGTCGCGGTGCGCGCGATTCAGATCACCGAATTCGGCGGACCCGAGGTGCTGCGGCAGGTGGAACTGCCGGAGCCCGCGGTACAGCCGGGACGACTGCTCGTGGAGGTGTCGTCCGCGGGGGTCAACTTCGCCGACACCCACACGGTCGAGGACAGCTACCTCTCGCGTTCCACGCTGCCCCTGGTTCCGGGCGCCGAGGTCGTCGGCCGCACCCCCGATGGCCGCCGCGTCGTCGCCCTCGCCGAGAACGGCGGCTACGCGGAGATCGCCGCCGTCCAGGATTACCTGGCCCACGACGTCCCCGAGGGTGTCAGCGACGGTCAGGCACTCGCCCTCGTCGTCCAGGGTCTGACCGCCTGGCACCTGCTGCGCACCTCGGCCAGGATCGCCGAGGGGGAGAGCGTGGTGGTGCACGCGGCCGCCGGCGGCACCGGGTCGCTGGCCGTGCAGCTCGCCAAGTCCTTCGGCGCGGGCCGGGTCATCGCCACCGCCTCCACCAAGGACAAGCGGGAACTCGCCCTGGAACTGGGCGCGGACATCGCGGTCGACGCCGACGCCGACGGCATGAAGGACCGGCTCGTCGAGGCCAACGGCGGCAAGAAGGTCGACATCGTCCTGGAGATGACCGGCGGTCCGGTCTTCGACGCCTCGCTCGCCGCCCTCGCGCCCTTCGGCCGCCTGGTGACGTACGGCATGGCCTCCCGCGTCCCCCCGGCGCCCGTCCAGGCCGCCCAGTTGATGGGCCGCTCCCGCGCGGTCGTCGGCTTCTGGCTGATGCACTGCCTCGGCCGTCCGGGCATGTACCGCGAACCGATGGCCGAGCTGCTCGCGATGACCGCCGACGGACGGCTCAAGCCCCAGGTCGGCGGCGTGTACCCGCTCGCCGACGCCGCCCGCGCCCATCAGGACCTCCGCTCGCGGCGCACCCACGGCAAACTGATCCTCGACATGACCCGCTGAACGCCGCGCCGGCTGCCCCACCGGACGCCCCGCTCGGTGTTCCGCTCAAGGAAGTGCAGAACGACCCGCCGATCCGGAAACCCCAGGCACGTCGTATCCGTTGT
Organism: Streptomyces sp. PH10-H1; assembly: GCF_030063355.1. Taxonomy (GTDB): domain Bacteria; phylum Actinomycetota; class Actinomycetes; order Streptomycetales; family Streptomycetaceae; genus Actinacidiphila. Next base: position 11,281 of record NZ_JASISZ010000034.1, on the reverse strand, counting down.
ACAGGAGGCACAATCAACAACGGAGTACGACGGGCCGCGGCATGCGACCCGCGCCCCGCACATCCCGGGAGCGGCCATGGACCAGAGCCGATTCGCCTCCGACCGAGGACTGACCACCCGCATGACCATCACGATGTTCCTGATCGGGCTGCTGTATGTGGTCTTCGTGGGCGCGCTGCTGGCGCTCCTGCGCGGATCCTGGCCGCTGATCCTGGTGATCGCCGGCGGCCTGTTCATCGCCCAGTTCTGGTTCAGCGACCGGATCGCGGCGTTCAGCATGGGCGCCCGCGAGGTCACCCCCGAGCAGGCGCCGGAGCTGCACGGCGTCGTGGACCGGATCTGCGCGCTGGCCGACATGCCCAAGCCCCGGGTGGCGGTCGCCGACAGCGATGTCCCCAATGCCTTCGCCACCGGCCGCAACCGCAAGAACTCGGTGGTGTGCGCCACCACCGGACTGCTGCGACGGCTGGAGCCGGATGAGCTGGAGGGCGTCATCGCCCATGAGCTGTCGCATGTGGCGCACAAGGACGTCGCGGTGATGACCATCGCCTCCTTCCTCGGCGTCCTGGCCGGAGTGATCACCCGGATCGGCCTGTGGGGCGGCTTCCGGCGGGTCCGGGGTCCCGGCACCGCCGCGATCGCCGTCCTCATCCCGCTGGTCAGCGCCGTCGTCTACGTGATCAGCTTCCTGCTCACGCGGATGCTGTCGCGCTACCGCGAACTGTCCGCCGACCGGTCCGCCGCCCTGCTCACCGGCCGCCCGTCCGCGCTGGCCTCCGCGCTCACCAAGGTGACGGGCGAGATGGCGGCCATCCCGACCAAGGACCTGCGCAAGGCCGGGGCCTTCAACGCCTTCTACTTCGCCCCGGCGATCGCCCCCCAGCGGAGCACCCGGCAGACCTCAGGGACGGACTCGGGGACGAACTCCCGGCAGTGGATGTCGCGCTTGCTGTCGAGCCACCCCACCCTGGACCAGCGCCTCGAACAGCTCGGCCGGATCTCCGTCGAACTGGGCCGCGGCTGATGGGCCTGCTGGACGTCCTGCTGGGCCGCAGCAAACCCGTCAAGCCGGACCTCGATCAGCTCTTCGGCCTGCCGTCCGCGGCGATCACTCTGCAGACGGCCGGCTTCCGGCCCACCGGACTGGGGTCGGTGTGTTTCGCCTCGGTCGAGGGCGGCGCCTTCGCCGAGGCGCAGCAGGACATCAAGGCCCTGGTGGCAACGGAACCGAGCCAGGACGCGTACGGCTACACCTGGCTGCTGTCCCGGCACGAGCCCGACGACATCCCCGCCCTCGTCACCGACCTGCACGCGATCAACGCGGGTCTGGAGGGCCAGGGCTTCGGCCCCCAACTCCTGTGCTCCCTCATCGGCTTCCGGGACGCGGCCCAGCGCCCGCTGGCGCTGGTGTACCTCTACAAGCGCGGCGCCTTCTACCCGTTCGCGCCGCTGCCGGGGGAGAAGCGCGACAACCCGCTGGAACTGCAGGTCCGGGCGCTGGTCACGGACGACCTGCGGATCGAACAGGACCTCTCGCGCTGGTTCCCGGTGTGGGGTGCACCGGGTCTGTGAGCGGCGTGCCGAGGCGCTCACGACCACCGGCCGGATCCGGTCCCTTGCCTGCCGCCTCACCGGCCTAGGCTGGAGATCACATCTAAGGATGACCTGGAGGCAGACGTGACCGAGTACGACGACGCGGCAGTGGAGATCAGCCCGACGGACTGGGTGGCCAAACAGGCGCGGATCTACGAGGAGTCCGGGGGCACCAAGGGCACCAGCATGAACGGTTCGCCCTGCCTGCTCCTGGACTACGTGGGACGGCGCAGCGACAAGTGGCACCGTACGGTGCTCATCTACGGGCGCGACGGTGACGACTACCTGGTCGTCGCCTCGTACGGCGGCGCCGACCACCACCCGCTCTGGTACCTGAGTCTGCAGGACAACCCCGAGGTTCACGTGCGGGTGAACACCGAGCGGTTCGCCGCCCGCGCCGAGACCCTCTCCGTGGAGGACAAGGCTCGCGTCTGGCCGCACCTGGTCGACGTGTTCGCGCCGTACGCGGACTACCAGAAGAAGACGGAACGGGACATCCCGGTCGTGCGGCTCAGCCGTATCTGATGTGACCTCAGCTCTGACGTGACCTCAGCCCTGGCTGTGCAGTGACCTCAGCCGGGGAAGGCGTAGACGGTGGTGGCCTGCGCCACCACCTCTTCGCTGCCTTCGGCGGCCAGCGTGATGTCGATGAAGGCCAGGCGCCGGCCCAGCTTGGTCACCCTGGCGGTGATCAGGACGTCCGTGTCCAGCACGGCCTGCTGAAAGGTCGTCGACTGCTGGACGGTCGTCATCGGGCCGTAGCCGCCGCGCGCCGCCGACACCGCGATCACCTATGCTGCGCCAGGCGATGAACCGCCTGCCCGGCCTGGAGCCGGCCGGTGCGCCGGTGCGGCTGGCGTCCAACTTCCAGAACGGCCTCAAGCCCCTTCTGGTGCGCTGGCGTTCGCCGGCTACGCGCCCTGCCGCGGCTCCCGTTCGTCGATGACGCGCTTGATCTTCCCGACCGACCGCTCCAGGGTCTCCGGGTCGACGACGGCCACCTCCACCGTCACCCCCACCCCGTCCTTGACCCCCTGCGCGATGGCGATGGCGGCCGCCGCCCGCAGCTCCGTACTCGCGCCGGGCCGCGCCTCGGCCCGCACCGTGAGCCGGTCGAGGCGGCCCTCACGGGTGAGGCGGAGCTGGAAGTGCGGTGCCACGCCGGGCGTGCGCAGCACGATCTCCTCGATCGCGGTGGGAAAGAGGTTCACCCCGCGCAGGATGATCATGTCGTCGCAGCGGCCCGTGACCTTCTCCATCCGGCGGAAGGCGGGCCGGGCCGTGCCGGGCAGCAGCCGGGTGAGGTCGCGGGTGCGGTAGCGGATGACCGGCATCGCCTCCTTGGTGAGCGAGGTGAAGACCAGCTCACCGCTCTCGCCCTGCGCCATCACCTGGTCGGTGAGCGGGTCGACGACCTCGGGGAAGAAGTGGTCCTCCCAGATGTGCAGCCCGTCCTTGGTCTCGACGCACTCCTGCGCCACGCCGGGGCCGATGACCTCGCTCAGCCCGTATATGTCGACCGCGTCGATGTCCAGCCGCTCCTCGATCTCGCGCCGCATCTCCTCGGTCCACGGCTCGGCCCCGAAGATGCCGGTCCGCAGTGACGTCGAACGCGGGTCGATGCCCTGTCGCTCGAACTCGTCCAGCAGGGTGAGCATGTAGGAGGGGGTGACCATGATGATGTCGGGCCGGAAGTCCTGGATGATCTGTACCTGGCGCGCCGTCATGCCACCGGACGCGGGGATGACGGTGCAGCCCAGGCGCTCCGCCCCGTAGTGGGCGCCGAGCCCGCCGGTGAACAGGCCGTATCCGTAGGCGATATGGATCTTCTGGCCGGGCCGGCCACCGGCCGCGCGGATGGACCGGGCGACCATGTCCGCCCACATGTCCAGGTCGTTGCCCGTGTATCCCACGACGGTCGGCAGACCGGTGGTGCCGCTGGAGGCGTGGATGCGGCGGATGTCCGTCCCGGGCACGGCGAACATACCGAACGGGTAGTTGTCCCGCAGATCGGCCTTGGTGGTGAAGGGGAACCGGGCGAGGTCGGCGAGGGTGCGGCAGTCCTCGGGGCCCACCCCGGCCGCGTCGAACGAGTTCCGGTAGAAGGCGACGTTGTCGTACGCGTGCCGCAGGGTGGCCCGCAATCGCCGCAGCTGCAGATCCCGCAGCTCCGCACCGCTCAGCTGCTCCGCGGCGTCGAGGAGGGTGCCGTCCGCTCCCGACCGATCGTTCGGTACTGTCGTCACGGGGCCAAGTAATCAGGATCCGTATCGCAGGTCAAGGGATACGCGGCGATCCGGGTCTCCTTCCGCGATTCCCCGGAGTTCCTCGAACCGCCGTGCGCACCGTGCGGCGGGACGGACGCGCACCGCACGGCCGGACCGGCGCGCGCACCGGTTGGCAACGCTTGACCTGGGCGCCCGCGCCGTCCGAAGGTGGCCCGGGCAGGTCCGGAAAACGGGGAGGCGTCATGATCGCGGTGCACAGCGACACGGTCGACGGGGTGCTGCGGCGCAGCGCCCGGCGGGTGCCGGACCGGGTGGCGGTCCGGTTCGGGGACCGGACCTGGACCTACCGGGAACTCGACGAGGCTGTCTCCGCGGCGGCCGCCGTTCTCCTGAAAACCGGGCTGCGGGCGGGCGAGCGGGTCGCCGCGTACGGCCACAACTCCGACGCCTACCTGATCGCGTTCCTCGGCTGCGCGCGTGCCGGGCTGGTCCATGTGCCGGTCAACCACCATCTGGAGGGCGAGGACCTGGCCTATCTGATCCGCCAGTCCGGCAGCGCCCTGGTGCTCAGCGACCCGCAGCTGTGCGAACGGCTCCCCGAGGACGTACGGACCCTCGCGCTCCGGGACGACGAGCAGTCGCTGCTCGCACTGCTGCCGCCCGCCGCGCCCGCGCCTGCCGCGCCCGCGCCTGCCGCGCCCGCGCCCGCGCTCGAAGCGCCGGAGGACGATGCGCCCGGGAACGACGCGCCGGCGGTCGGCGCCGAGGACCTCGTGCAGCTCCTCTACACCTCCGGTACCACCGCCCTGCCCAAGGGCGCGATGATGACGCACCGCGCGCTCGTCCACGAGTACGTCAGCGCCGTCATCGCGCTCGGTCTGCGGGAGACCGACCGGCCGGTGCACTCCCTGCCGCTTTACCACTCAGCGCAGATGCATGTCTTCCTGCTGCCGTACCTGATGGCCGGCGCGGAGAACACCATCATTCCGGGACCCGATCCGGAGACGGTCTTCGACCTCGTCGAGGCGGGAAAGGCGGACAGCCTCTTCGCGCCGCCCACCGTCTGGATCGGCCTCGCCAATCACCCGCAGTTCGCCACCCGCGATCTGAGCGGGCTGCGCAAGGCCTACTACGGCGCCTCGATCATGCCCGTACCGGTCCTGGAGCGGCTGCGCGCCCGGCTGCCGCACCTGGCCTTCTACAACTGCTTCGGGCAGAGCGAGATCGGCCCGCTCGCCACCGTCCTCGGCCCGGACGAGCACGAGGGGCGGCTGGACTCCTGCGGCCGCCCGGTGCTGTTCGTCGAGGCCAGGGTCGTCGATGAGGCGGGCAGGGACGTACCCGACGGCACGCCGGGCGAGGTCGTCTACCGCTCCCCACAGCTGTGCGAGGGCTACTGGGACAAGCCGCAGGAGACGGCGGAGGCCTTCCGCGACGGCTGGTTCCACTCCGGGGACCTCGCCGTGCGCGATACCGAGGGCTACCTCACCGTCGTCGACCGGGTGAAGGACGTCATCAACTCCGGCGGTGTGCTGGTCGCCTCGCGCCAGGTCGAGGACGTCCTGTACGAGCATCCGGCCGTCGCCGAGGTCGCCGTCGTGGGGCTGCCCGACGACCGCTGGATCGAGGCGATCACCGCGGTCGTCGTGCCGCGCGGCGAGGTCACCGAGGACGAACTGATGGACTACGCGCGCGGGAAACTCGTCCACTTCAAGGCGCCCAAGCGGGTGCTGCTCATCGACGAGCTGCCGCGCAACGCGAGCGGCAAGATCCTCAAGCGCGAGCTGCGCGACCGCTTCGCCCAGGGGCCCGGGACCCCCGATGAGAAGATCGGTACATGATCTTCCGCACCGCGACGCGCCACGACCTGCCCGCCATCATCGCCCTCCTGACGGAAGAGGCCGGTGTCACCGCCGTGGGCGGGGTCGACGAGGCGTACAGCCGCGCCTTCGACGCGGTGGACAGCGACGAGCGCAACGAGCTGGTCGTCCTGGACGACGGCGCCGGCACCGTGCTCGGCTGCCTCCAGCTCACCTACATCCCGGGCCTCGGCCGGCACGGCCAGGAGCGGGCGCTGATCGAAGGTGTGCGCGTACGGCCCGACCGGCGCGACGCCGGCCTCGGCCGCGCGCTGCTCACCCACGCCATCGACCGCGCCCGTCGCCGCGGTTGCACCCTCGTCCAGCTCACCAGCAACAAACGGCGCACCGACGCACTCCGCTTCTACGACTCGCTCGGCTTCGTCCGCAGCCACGACGGCTTCAAGTTGGCCCTCTGAATCCGGCCGGTGGTCCGGCCGACCGGTCGCGAACCTGCACGTAACGGGTCTACTGGGGACAGCGGCGGCCGTCCGCGAGGCGGCTCAAGGGGCCGATTTCCCGGTTCGGTTGGGGATCACTAGGCTCCCCGGATGATCACCAAAAGACGGCTGGCGGCCGGCCTGTGCGGCCTGGCCGCTACTCTCGCCGCCGGTCTGTTCCCGGCGAGCGCCGCCGCGGACGAGCCCGCGGCACAGGAACCACCCAAGGTCGAACTGGTCCTGGATGTCAGCGGATCGATGCGTGCCCGGGACGTGGACGGGCAGTCGCGGATGGCCGCGGCGCAGCAGGCGTTCAACGAGGTGCTGGACGCGGTGCCGGACGATGTCCGGCTCGGCATACGAACCTTGGGGGCCACCTACCCCGGAACGGACAAGAAGATCGGCTGCGCGGACAGCAAGCAGCTGTACCCCGTGGGCCCGGTGAACAGGACCGAGGCCAAGGCGGCCGTCGCCACGCTGCGCCCCACCGGGTGGACCCCGATCGGGCTGGCGCTGCGCGGCGCCGCCCAGGACCTGGCGGGTGGCGCCGCCACCCGCAGGATCGTGCTCATCACCGACGGCGAAGACTCCTGCGGGCAGCCGGACCCGTGTGACGTGGCGCGTGAACTCGCCGCGCAGGGCACCCATCTGGTGGTCGACACCCTCGGCCTGGTAGCCGACGACAAGATCCGCAAGCAGCTCAGCTGCATCGCCGAGGCCACCGGCGGCACCTACACCTCCGTGCAGCACACCGACCAGCTCTCCTCCCGGATCAAGCAGCTCGTGCGGCGTGCGGCGCAGGCCCCGCCGATCGTCCCGAAGGCGGTCCAGGGTGCGGACCGGTGCGGGGACGCGGCGGGTATCACCCCGGGCGTCTACACCGACCGCGAGGAGTTCGGGCAGCACCGTTACTACAAGGTCGCCGTCACCGACGGCCAGGAGCTGCGCGCCACCGTCAGCGTCGGCGCCGACCGGGCCGTGAACGCGGACTACGGCGTGCTGGTGCGGGCGGTGAGCGGCGAGGGCCAGGAACTGGTCAGGGGTTCGGACGCGGGCAGCGGCCGGACCGATGTGATGTCCTCGGGCCTGCGCTACGTGTACCCGGCGAAGGACACGAGCTCGGGTGACGCGGCGCTGCCGCCGCACACCGTGTGCCTGGAGGTCAGCAACTCCTTCTCGGCGCCCGACGCCGTCAAACGCTCCCCGGGTCTGCCCGTCGAGCTGACGCTCGATCTGGTCGACGCCCCCGATGAGCCCGGCGATGTCGCCGCGTTCGGCCTGGGGCGCGGCTGGGTGCTGCTCGGCGTCCTGGCAGGTACGGGTCTGCTCGCGGGACTGATCTGGGGCTGGCTGGCCCGCTGGCGCGTCGCCGTCTGGAGGACCAACTGATGCGTACGACACGTCTGAAGACGCCTGAGGCGACCTGCGCGACGACCCGCATGACGACTCGTATGGTGACCGCCGCGCTGCTCACCGGGGCGGCCCTGCTCGGGCCCGCCGCGACCGCGCTGGCCGACACTTCCACCCCGAGTCCCACTCCGAGTCCCGGATCGAGCGAGAGCGCCGCGCCGACCGAGGCCGGTACCGCCTTCCGTACCGCCACCGCGATCAAACAGGGACAGCCGGCCACGGCCGCCGCCTCCACCGGCGACTACCTCTACTGGATGTTCCCGGCCGCCGCCGGACAGACGGCAACGGCCAAGGCGACCGTGACCCTGCCGGACCAGGCCACCCGGCACGGCGCGGAGACCTGGCAGCTCGACGTCTACGACGGGCTGCGCCGCCGCCAGCCGTGCGTCGCGGGGGACAGGACCGCACGGAGCCCGGACTCGGGCCCGTCCGTCACCCTCACCTGCACTCTGCGCACGGTGCGGCCCATCGCCGACAGCAGGTCCAACGACCCGTTGCCGGGCGCGTACTACGTACGGCTGACCGTCGTCGATCTGCCCGCGCAGGATCTCGGGCTGCCGTTCAAGACCGAGGTCGTCGCGACGGCCAAGGACGCGGGCGGAGCGCACTCCGAGGGCGGCGAACTGGCTGCCCCGCTGACCCCCGCGGGGCAGTCCGGCGTACTGGCCGCCCCGGACGGCGGCTGGACGGCCGGCTGGTGGTCCGACCGCTGGCTGTGGACCGCGGGCGGCGGTGTGCTCGGCGCGCTCGCGGCGATCGGCGGCTACACCCTCACCCGGGGACCGCGCCTGCCGCGCAGGGCGGCAGCCCAGGCGCGGTGACAGCCGGCGTCGTCAACGGACGTCGGTCGTGACAAGGCGAAGACCTCCATGCGGTGGAACTGAGAAGCACACCGCATCAGAGGTCTTCGCCTTCGGCGCATCGCCCGGCCGTGGCTTCCACCGGCCAGGACGATCGGCGCGGACGGGGTGTCCGAGTGGTGAACTGCCGGGGAAATCTGGTTCACGGGGGACCCGGGCGGCCCTTCGCGTCAGCCGGGATGCTTAGCATGAACGGCGCCGCCCGCCCGCTCCCGACAGTATTGGAGGCCCGGTGTGTCCAGCTCAGTCTCCGATTCCGGCCAGGACGCCGACACGCCCGGTGAGCACGCCGGTGCCCCCGGCCGTCCGCCATGGCTGGGACGCCGTCGGCGGTTGTGGGTGGCGGGAGGCGTGCTCGGTGTCGCGGGCGCGCTGATCGTGGGGATCGTTCTGTCGTCAGGATCCCGGGGCGGCCCGCAAGCGGGGAAACCCCCGGCACCGCAAGCGGCCGATGGCCTGCGGCACACCTCCGTGGAGGTCTCACCGAGCGGCTGCGGACGCGGCTGGCTGAGCCCGCGGCCCGGCACCCAGGTTTTCGATCTGCGCAATACGTCCAGCTCCGCCGCCGAGGTTGATCTTCTGGATCCGGGCACCGGGGCGGTCTACGGCGAGGTGGAGGGGCTTGCGCCAGGCACATCCCGGCCGATGCGGGTGGCGCTGGGAACCGGGGCGTATGCGTTCAAATGCCTGCCTGACGATGCCGATGCCGTGACCGGACCCACGGTCCGGGTGAGCGGCGCACCGGCGGCCGGCGGCCCGGCCGCGGTGCCCGTGACCCAGCACGATCTCATCCCTCCGGCGCTCGCCTACCAGCAGTGGATCCAAGCCAGGACCATCGAACTGGCCCAGAAGACCGATGTGTTGAAGGAAGCAGTCGACAGCGGCGACCTGGCGTCCGCGAGAGCAGCGTGGCTGCCCGCGCATCTGGTGTACGAGGGGATGGGCGCCGCCTACGGCACCTTCGGGGACGCGGACGCGGCGATCAACGGAACCACCGCGGGCCTGCCCGGCGGCAGCGCCGACCCGCGGTTCGAAGGATTTCACCGGGTGGAGTACGGGCTGTGGCACGGGGAGTCCGCCGCCTCGCTGCGCGGGCCGGCGGACCGTCTCGCGCAGGCCGTGCACACGCTGCGCGACGGCTGGCCGCAGGCGCGGATGGATCCGGCGGACCTGGGGCTGCGGGCGCACGAGATCCTGGAGAACACCGTGCAGTTGGAACTGACCGGGCGCACCGACTACGGCAGCGGCAGCAACTTGGCCACCGCCCGCGCCAATCTCGACGGCACCCGTGAGCTGCTCGGCCGGCTGCGGCCGCTGCTGACCACCCGCTACCCGGAGTTGCCGCAACTGGACTCCTGGCTGGACCGCACCCAGCACACCCTGGACGGCTTCGACCGGGAGGGCGGCTGGACGCCGCTGAGCGGTCTGGCGCGCGCGGACCGGGAGCGGCTGAACGCCGACGTCAGCGAGGCGGTGGAACGGCTGGCCCCGGTGGCGGCCATCTGCGATGTACGGAGGACGGCATGAGTGAGGTGCGGCGGCGCGGATTCCTGCGCGGTGCGGCCGTGGGCATCGGGTCGGCGGTGGCCGGAGCCGGTCTGGTGGGCGCGGACCACGGCGCGGAGCACAGCGCGGCCCCGCAGTCCGGCGCGGCCGACGGCGCCGCTGTCCCGCGTACGGAATTCCATGGAGTGCACCAGGCTGGGATCCTCCAGCCCCCGCGGCGCGCCGCCGCGTTCATGTCCTTCGACGTGACCGCCGACGGCCGCAGGGAACTGGTGGAGCTGCTGCGCACGCTCACCGACCGGGCGCGCTTCCTGGCCACCGGCGGCACCCCGCCGCCGGTCGGGATCACCGCGCCGCCGACCGATTCCGGGGTGCTCGGACCAGAGGTTCCGCCGGGCGGGCTGACGGTCACGGCCGGCGTCGGAGCCTCTCTCTTCGACGACCGTTTCGGACTGAAGAGCCGCAGGCCGCTGCGGCTCGGCGCCATGCCGTCCTTCCCCGACGACGACCTGGACGCGGCGTGGTGCCACGGCGACCTGAGCCTCCAGCTCTGCGCCGACAGCCCCGACGTCGTGCTGCACGCCCTGCGCGACATCGCCCGTCACACCCGCGGCGGCATGCAGGTGCGCTGGCGGATGGACGGCTTCACCAGCCCGCCCCGCCCCAGCGGAACACCCCGCAATCACCTGGGGTTCAAGGACGGCACCGCCAACCCGGACACCGGTGACGCGGCCGCGATGGACGGGCTGCTCTGGGTGGGCGCGGGCGCAGAGCCGCAGTGGACGGCCGGCGGCACCTACCAGGTGGTACGGCTGATCCGGATGCTCGTGGAGTTCTGGGACCGGGTCTCGATCACCGAGCAGGAGCGGATGTTCGGGCGCGGCCGGGATACCGGCGCGCCGCTGGACGGCACCGGCGAGTTCGACGCCCCGAAGTACGCGCAGGACCCGAAGGGCGATGTGATTCCGCTGGACAGCCACATCCGCCTCGCCAACCCCCGCACACCGCAGACCGCAGGGCAGCGCATCCTGCGCCGCGGCTACAACTACGACCGGGGGATGGACGTCAACGGCAACCTCGACATGGGCCTGATCTTCTCCTGCTACCAGCAGGACCTGGTCCGGCAGTTCGAGACGGTGCAGAAGCGCCTGGCGGGCGAGCCGCTGGTGGACTACGTCAAGCCGTTCGGCGGCGGCTACTTCTTCGCGCTGCCCGGAGTCCGGGACCGCACCGACTGGCTGGGCAGAGCCCTGCTCACCTAGGAGCGTGGGTCAGTAACTGGCAACCCGCCTGTGGTTCGTGATCATTCATGCGGGATGATGTCGGTATGAGTGGTGGGGATGGGCTGTTCGAGGTCGAGCCGGTCGAGAAGAAGCAGCCACAGG
>NZ_JASISZ010000033.1 GCF_030063355.1 Streptomyces sp. PH10-H1 | reverse complement strand
TCCACCCCCCACCCGTCCGCCACCGCCCCCACCAGCATCAGCCCCCGCCCCCGCGACTCCTCCGGCCCCGGATCCCTCAACTCCGGCCGGCCGCCCCCGCTATCATGCACTTCCACCCGGAGCACCCCGTCCGCGTGCCACAGCCTCACCAGGAACCCACGCCCGGACGGCACCCCGTACCTGATCGCATTCGTCGCCAACTCCGATACGCACAGCCCCACATCCTCTCCGCGCTCCCCGACGCCCCACTCCGCGAGCATCCCCGCGACCAGCACCCGCGCCAGCCGTACGGACTCCGGCCTGCGAGGGAACAACCCCTCCCACGTTTCGTGATTCACATCACATGCGGTCGCGGCCCGTATGGGATAATCCGCCCATTGGGAACGAAGGGGTGGGAGAACCATGAGCAACGTGCGGGTGCGGCGTGACGCCTTGGTGGGTGTCGCGGTGGCGATCGCGTTGGGTGCGGCCGGTTGTTCGGGCGGGGACTCGAAGGCGGCGGACGGCAAGCCGTCGTCGCCCGCCGCCGGGACGGGTGCCACGGGCACGCCGTCGGCCGGGCTGCCGGTCGCGTTGCCCGGCTCGTTGACCGGTCAGAAGCTGCGCTGGGAGCGGTGCGCGGCACCGACTGTGGCGCAGGGGGCGGGCGAGAAGGCGCCGGGGAGCGACTGGGAGTGCTCGACGCTCAAGGCGCCGCTGGACTACACGAAGCCGGACGGCCCCACCCTCGGCCTCGCGATGATCCGCGCCAAGGCCAAGGGCGGCGGCCCCCGCATCGGGTCGCTCGTCTTCAACTTCGGTGGCCCCGGCGGCTCGGGCGTGGCCACGCTGCCGTCCTTCGCGAAGGAGTACGACAAGCTGCGGTCGCGCTACGACCTGGTCAGCTTCGATCCGCGCGGCGTCGGCGAGAGCCAGGGCGTGAAGTGCCTGGACGACAAGGCGACGGACGCCTCGCACACGCTCGACGCGACCCCGGACACCCCCGCCGAGGTGCAGGCGCAGCAGGCGGACACACGGAGGTTCATCGCGGCGTGCGTGAAGAACTCGAGCGCCGTACTGGCTCATGTGGACACGATCAGCGCCGCCCGCGACATGGATCTGATGCGTCAGGTCCTGGGTGACGAAAAGCTGCACTACTTCGGGATCTCGTACGGCACGGAGCTGGGCGGCGTCTACGCCCACCTGTTCCCGCAGAAGGTGGGCCGCGCGGTTCTGGACGCCGTGGTCGACCCGACCCTCGACCCGGAGCAGGCCGGCCTCGGCCAGGCGAAGGGCTTCCAGCTCGCGCTGGACAACTACATGACGGACTGCGCGAAGAACAGCCCCGCCTGTCCGGCCGGCGGCAGTTCCGCGGACGGCGACAAGTGGCTCGCCGCGTTCCTCGCGAAGCTCGACTCCCAGCCGCTGCCGACCACCGACGGCCGCGAGGTCACCCAGACCGTCGCGACCAACGGGATCGCCGCCACGCTGTACTCGAAGGAGAGCTGGAAGTACCTGACGATGGCGCTCACCGAGGCCAGGACCTCCGGTACCGGCAATCTCCTGCTCGCCTTCTCCGACTCGTTCGCCGGCCGCGACCAGAACGGCCACTACAACAACCTCATGCCCGCCAACACCGCGATCAACTGCGCCGACGCCAAGCAGCGTTACACCCCGGAGGACGTGAAGGCGAAGCTGCCGGCGTTCCGTCGGGCCTCGGCCGTCTTCGGCGAGTTCCTGGCCTGGAGCCTCCCGGCGTGCACCGGCTGGCCGGTCGCGGGGAACTGGCAGACCCCGGACGTCAGCGCCCCGGGCGCCGCCCCGGTGCTCGTCATCGGCAACACCGGCGACCCGGCCACCCCGTACGAGGGCGCCCAGAAGATGGCCGCCGGGCTCGGCGCGGACGTCGGTATCGGGATCACCTTCAAGGGCGAGGGCCACGGCGCGTACAACAGCGGCAACACGTGCATGACGAAGACCGTGAACGCCTACCTGCTCGACGGAAAGGTCCCGGCGAAGGGCACCACCTGTTCGTAACGCCTTTCTGACACCCTTCCCCTCGAGTCCCATGCGGGACGTGTGCGTCCGCCGGCATCGGGGCGACGCGTATCACTTCGACAACTCCAGTCACACAGCGGAGCATTGGTGACGTCGTTCATCAACCACGGGGGATGTGTGGTGCCCGCTCCGATTTCGGTGTCGACCACGCGAACGGTGAGGTCGTCGTCCTCGACCGACATAAGGAGATCTTCGACAAGGACGGGACGGTCGTCAAGGAGATCTATCACGGTCACATCCAGGCGAAATACCCGTCGGAGAGCATCACAGAAGGAGATCTCACCAAGCTCAAGAAGGCAGGCATGATTGACAACACCAAGAAGCAGCGAACGCTGCCGCCGCCCCTGTGCCAAATAAAATGAGGGGACCAGAAATGAATTCGAAGTACGACTGGGAAACAGGTGACGAACTGATCCGCCTCGATGACCCGGCCGAGGTCGGCGCCGCGTTCGAGCGGGGCGAGCCGCTCATCGGCACGGCGGTCATCGGCCTCGTGGCTGAACTGTGGTGACCTCGCGGTAGCCGCGCCACGCGTGGAGCGGGCGCTGCGCTCCAGCGATCCTCGGATCCGCCAGTACGCGTTCGTCGCCGTGGGCGACGCGGCCCGGCTGTTCGGAGGACTCACTCCGGCCATCTACGAGGCGCTGCGGGCCGAGGGCCTCGATGGCGTGGCGGAGAACGCGATCAGGGACGCCCTGACCTTCGTCCCCTTCCGGGATATGCCGCGGTGGCTCAAACGAATCAAGGTGACCAGTTCCGTTCGGCGGTTCTTCATCCGGCGTTGGCTGTACGCGATCGAGGACGTCGAATCAGGCTTCGCCGCCCTCAAAAACCTGTTCGCGCGAGGCACACCAAAAAGCCGCAGGACCCGGAGAGCGGACGCTGAACCACGAGAAGGCCCGCACACCGGAAACGGTGTGCGGGCCCCACGCATTACGAGACGACGAGGCGCCTAGTACACCGGCTTGTGCGGCTCGATCGTGTGCACCCAGCCGATGACGCCGCCACCGACGTGCACCGCGTCCGAGAAGCCCGCGGACTTCAGGACGGCCAGGACTTCCGCGGAGCGGACACCCGTCTTGCAGTGCAGGACGATGCGCTTGTCCTGGGGGAGGTTCTGGAGGGCGGTGCCCATCAGGAACTCGCCCTTGGGGATCAGCTTGGCGCCGGGGATGGAGACGATCTCGTACTCGTTCGGCTCGCGGACATCGATGATCTCGATGTTCTCGCCGTCGTCGATCCACTCCTTGAGCTGCTTCGGCGTGATCGTCGAACCGGCGGCGGCCTCCTGGGCCTCCTCGGAGACGACGCCGCAGAAGGCCTCGTAGTCGATCAGCTCGGTGACGGTCGGGTTCTCACCGCAGACCGCGCACTCCGGGTCCTTGCGGACCTTGACCTGGCGGTAGGTCATCTCCAGGGCGTCGTAGATCATCAGGCGGCCGACCAGCGGGTCACCGATGCCGGCGAGCAGCTTGATCGCCTCGGTGACCTGGATCGACCCGATGGACGCGCACAGCACGCCCAGCACGCCGCCCTCGGCGCAGGAGGGGACCATGCCGGGGGGCGGGGGCTCCGGGTAGAGGCACCGGTAGCACGGGCCGTGCTCGCTCCAGAAGACGGACGCCTGGCCGTCGAAGCGGTAGATCGAGCCCCAGACGTAGGGCTTGTCGAGCAGTACGCATGCGTCGTTGACCAGGTAGCGGGTCGCGAAGTTGTCCGTGCCGTCGACGATCAGGTCGTACTGGGAGAAGATCTCCATGACGTTCTCGGCCTCGAGGCGCTCCTCGTGGAGAACGACATTCACATACGGGTTGATGCCGAGAACCGAATCGCGCGCGGACTGGGCCTTGGAACGGCCGATGTCGGCCTGGCTGTGGATGATCTGGCGCTGCAGGTTCGACTCGTCGACCTCGTCGAACTCCACGATGCCGAGCGTGCCGACACCTGCGGCGGCCAGATACATCAGGGCCGGCGAGCCGAGGCCGCCGGCGCCGACACACAGCACCTTGGCGTTCTTCAGCCGCTTCTGTCCGTCCATCCCCACATCGGGGATGATCAGGTGGCGCGAGTACCTGCGGACCTCGTCGACGGTGAGCTCGGCAGCCGGCTCGACCAGGGGTGGCAGCGACACGGGGACTCCGGATCGGTAGGCATACGGGTGTACGGGTGGTCTCTCCGTAACACTGCCACGCCGGTCTTCATTCCGAGACACCCGGTCCGAGGAGCGAGACCGAATCGCCTCAGATACTGGGCGGCGGCTGCTTACGTAACGTTCGTACCGATTCGTCCCAGTAGCCTGCGAGACCCTCCCACGGATCGGTCCCGTCCCGGTCGGTGCGGTCCGTGAAGCAGACGGTGGCCGCGCCCTGCCAGCGGGCGATCCGCATCGCCGTCTCCAGATGCGACCGCGGCACACCGTGGACGAGGTGCGCGAAGCGCTCCGGCGGGTACGAGGCGGTCCACTCCGGCGCCTCGGACCAGCGGTAGTGGGTCCACGGTCCGGAGAACGTCACCAGCTGGTCGGCGATCTCGGCATACCCGGGGTACGGATGCGTGCCGTGCCCCAGCACGATGTGCCCGTCGCCGCCGTCACCACCGCTCTCGCGGGCTCCGTCCGCCGCCCCGTCCCCGCCCGCCAGCAGCGCGCGCAGGGTCGTCGTCAGCCGGCGGCACTCGTGCGCCTCGGAACGCTCGGTCGGCGCCCGGTGCACGTAGAAGCCGTCCACCCGGTACCAGTCCAGGTAGTGGGAGGCCTCCGAGACCAGCTCACCGAACGGCCGCTCGCCGAGCCGGGCGTCCAGATGGCCGAGGACCGGCACGCCGCTCTCGCGGACCCGTGTCACCGCCTCCGTGTAGAGCGCGTCGGGCCGGGTGCCGGGACCGCGTGCCACATTCAGCACCACCCAGTGCAACGGCGTTCCCAGGCGGGCGAGTTCGCCCCACTCGGCGGGAGCGACCAGCGGGTGGGCGTTCACCGGCACGCCGAAGCCGAGCCGGTCGGAACGGGCCTGGCCGCCTGCGTCTCCGTTTCGGGAGGTTCCGGAGACGCCGGAGCGGCCCGGAACACCGGAGGACCGGTCGCGCGGCCCCGCGCTCCAGAAGTGGGGTGGTGTCAGACGCGGCATGCCGCCTCCATCCAGACGTCGGCCAGCGATTCCTCGAGGCCGATACGGGGCCGCCAGCCCAGCCGGTCGCGCGCCGTCCGTACATCCGCCTGCTGCCAGATGCCGCAGCCGTCGGGGTACGGGGGCGCGCCGGGCGGGGCCTGCGGATCGTCCAGCTCGTGCAGGGAGCCGTCGTAACCCGCGACATGCGCGAGCCCGGCAGCCATGTCACGCATACGTACGGCCCGGCCGGACCCGATGTTCACCAGACCCTGCGCGGCCGACAGCGAAGCCGCGTGCACGGCCCGCGCCACGTCCCGTACGTCGATGAAGTCGCGCTGCACGGCCAGACCGCCGAGCTTCAGCTCGCCGTCGCCGCTCTGCATCGCCCGGCGCAGCGCCTCGGCCACGCGCCCCAGCGGCGAACTCCTCGGCGTGCCGGGGCCGACCGGGTTGAACACCCGCAGCACCACCGCGTCGAGGCCCGAGCCCAGCACCAGCTCGGACGCGGCGAGCTTGCTCACCCCGTACGGCCCGCCGGGGCGCGGCACCGCGTCCTCGGCGGTCGACGCGCCGACCGGCGAAGGACCGTACTCCGCCGCGCACCCCACCTGCACCAGGCGCGCGGCGGTGCCGCTGCGCCGCATCGCCTCGCACACGGTCGCCACCGCCACCGTGTTGTGCCGGGTCAGGTCCCGGGCCCCGCCACGGGTCGCGCCCGCGCAATTGACGACGACGCCCGGGTGCACGGCGTCCAGGAACCTGGACAGCGCGCCCGGCGCCCCGCTCGCCAGGTCGAACCGCACATCGGCGTCATCGCTCCGCCCCAGCGCGGTGAGCTGTACGGCGGGGTCGGCGAGCAGCCGTTCAGCCACGTGGCGGCCGAGGAAACCATCGGCTCCGAGCAGCAGCACTCTCATCGGCTGACGCCTCCCTGCCGGAGTCCCTGCCGGAGTCCCTGCCGGAGTCCCTGCCGGAGTCCTTGCCGGTGCGCTTTCCTGCGCGGTCGGCGGTGCGGGGTCGTTCGGTGCGTGATCAACGTTTCTCCTGGTTGGTGTTGCGAAGGTCTTTCGTACGGTGGCGGGGGCGGAGGTCGCCGGTACCCGTTCCGTGCGCCGAGGCCCAGGCGAGGGCGCGGAAGGCGTGCGCCACCAGGGCCACGGCGGCGCAGCCGCAGGCCAGGGCCGGTATCGCCGTCGGGCCGACCCACTCGACCGGGGTCCCGAGAGCCGCCAGGCCCGGTACGTGGTGCAGTACGGCCGCGGCGAGCGCGGCCCCCTCGACGGCCACGACCGCGCCCGTCCCCCATGCCGCTGCGCGGCCGGAGCCGTGCACGGTGAGCAGCCGGGCCGTGAACAGCAACATCCCGAGCGCCGCCGTCCCGGCGACGCCGGCTGGACCCACGAGCGCGGCGGCGGCCCACAGGAACGCGAGCAGCACCGCGAGATACAGCACGAAGGTGCCCGCGAGCAGCGGGCGTACCCGGGCGGCGAACTCCCCGAGCCCGCGGCTCTGCGCGAGATCGGCCCGCGCCCGCAGCGCGAAGCGGTGCGCACACCACGCCGCGGGAGCCAGGGTGAAGGCCAGCGCCACGAACGGGCCCGTGGCGGGCGGATCGAACGGCGCGTCGAGCAGCCCCGCCAGCAGCGGGCCGCCGCACAGCGCGAACGCCAGCAGCCACCCGCCCCACAGCGCCCCGCCACCGCCCTCGGTACGCAGCGGACCGCGCCGCAGCGCCGCCCATGTCGCCAGCGCGACCAGCAGCGCCACCACCGCGCCCACAGCCGGCGACCGCACCACGAACACGGCCGCCGCACAGCCCGCGCCGGGCAGCAGATGCAGCGCACCGACCCGTACCGGGCCGACCCGCGCCGCCGGCCCCGGGCCGCCCTGCCGCGCCCCGGCCGCGGCGCGCGGCACGCGGGCGTAGAGCTCGTCGGCCAGCGAGAACACGTCCCGGTGCCGGAACCGCCCCGCCACCCGGTCCGTGACCCCGTGCGCCTCCAGCCCGGCGGCGATCTCCAGCACATCCACCGCCCCCGCGCACAGCTCCTCGTGCCGGTGCATCACCCCGCGTACGGGGTCGGCCGGTCCCCTCCGCCGCGGCACCGCGGTCTTCCCCGCGGGTTCGTCCGATGCACCCGCCGCACCGGCCTCAAGGCTCGCGATCCGGGCGGGAGTCATCTCGCCGGCGGCGTCCGGCTCGGCGGTGGGCGAATCCGCAAGCCGGGGTGGCACCTCACCGGGGTTGTCCGGCCCGGGTGTTGACGGCGGCATCGCGGCGTCGTCGGGTGTGTCCTGGCGCGGGGCGTCGGGGGTGGGTTCCGCCTGGGCGATGGGGCCGGTCGCATTCAAGCGGTCGGACGTGGCGGAGGCGTCGGAGGTGGGTTCTACGCAGCCGCTCAGACCCTCGGCTTCGGCCGCGGCGACCGCTGCGCCGTCCTCCGGCTCCGGGGCCGGGGCCGGGGCCGGGGCCGGGGCCGGGGCCGGGGCCGGGGCCGGGGCCGGGGCGGCGGCGGGGCGGCGGAAGGCCGGGGGGAGGAGGTCGGCGCCCGGGAAGGTGTCGATGGGGTCAGTGGGGTTGGTGGGGACGTCGGAAAGGATGCGGGCGAGGAGGGCGGCCTGGGCGGAGCCACGGGAAGCGGTCATGTGAGGTCACCGCCGGGGAAGGTGAAGCCGACGGGTTGGGGGCGGCGCGCCCAGGCGGGGGCGGGCAGAACCGGGGTGAGGCGGCCGGGGACATGGGCCTCGGCGGGCTCGGAGAAGGGGCGGGGCACGCCGTCGGTGTCGAGGAGCGGCTCGCGCCGTACCGGACAGTGGGCGACCAGCTCCAGATAGATCTCGCGGAACGCGCCCACGCACCGCTCCACGGTGAAGAGTTCGAGCGCCCGCTCCCGCGCGGCGGCGCCGAGCCTGGCGGAGCGCTCGGGATCGTGCAGCAGCGCGAGGCAGGCGTCCGCGAGCGCCTTGGGGTTGCGGGGCGGTACGACGAGACCCGTGCCGCCGATGACCTCGCGGACGGCGCCCACATCGGTGGAGACCGTGGCGCGCCCGCAGAACATCGCCTCGACGAGGCTGAGGGGAAATCCCTCGACGATGCTGGACAGGACGACGACATCGCCGGAGGCGTAGGCGTCCGCGAGTTGTGGGGCGCCGGGTGAGCCGATCTCCTCGAAGGTGACGGGGCTCTCGCCGACGGTCACCGCGTCCCGGGCCTCGTCGGGGAAGAGCTGGGCGGCCAGGGTGCGGCAGTCCGCGAGGTAGGCGTCGGTGCCGCCGCGTACGTGGAGGATACGGAGCCGAGCGCCCGGTTCCGCCTTGCGTATCGCGTCGAAGGCGTGCAGCAGCGCGATGAGGTCCTTGGCGGGATCCGCGCGGCCGACCCAGGTGAGGGTCGGGTCGGCGTGCCCGGCGGGTGCGTCGGCGCCGGCGGCCTCCGCCGCTTCCATGCCCGGGTAGACGGTCCGCAACCGGGAACGCTCGGCGCCGCACCGTTCCTGCCAGCGGCGCGAGTGGGTGCTTCCGGGAGTGATCAGGGCCGCCTCGCGGTAGGACTCGCCGGCGAGCAGCCGGTGGAAGGCGGTGAGGAGGGCGCGGACTTCGGCGGGCAGCCCCGCTGCCCGGTGCGCGAGGAGCGCTTCGCGCAGCCGGACGCCGTACTCAGTGACGAGGAGCGGTGTGCCGAAGAACCGTTTGGCCAGGAGCCCGGGAAGCGTCGCCGGGCCGCCGGAGACGGCGTGGCACAGGTCGGCGGCGCCGAGCTCGTCCGCTTCGTACCAGGGGGCGGACAGCGGCCGCAGGGCGCGTTCCAGGAGTTCGGCAGCGGTCAGCAGGTCGCCTACGCCGACGGCGGCGAGCAGGGGTCGTACGCCGGGGGCGCGGCAGGCGTCCTCCAGGGCGCGCAGGGCGTGCTCGGAGCGGAGCAGTCCGGGGAGGCCGCCGTCCTCGCGGGCGAGTTCGGCGAGCCCGTAGAGCCCTGCGGCGAAGCGGTCGGCCCGCGGGCCGCCATAGCCGTCCGATCCGGCATCGGATACGGCATCGGATACGGCACTGGATACGGCATCGGATAAGGCGTCTGATCCGGCGGATACGGCGTCTGATCCCGCGTCGCCACCCGCCAGCGCGGCGGCCAGCTCCCGGTAGTGGTCGACGAAGCGGTGCCGCCGGGCCCGGCGGGCGGCCCGCCCGCCGTCGTCCCCCGGTGGCGCGCCCCAGAGGCGCTCGGTCCGCACCCGCCGGACCTGCGACGGCAGTTCGACCTTTCCCCCGGCCTCCGTCGCCTGGGACCGGCTCAGCGCGTACACCTCGAATTCATGGCCGGGGAGCCCGCGTACGAGCCGGTCGCACCAGGCGCCCCCCTCACCACGTGCGTACGGATAGCCACCCTCGGTGAGCAATGCGATGCGCATGTGTGCGCCCCCTCCCTTCACCGGTCCGCTCAGGAATTCACCGGACGGCGGATCGGTCTGCCCGGCGCGATGACGGTATGCCGGTACGACAGTGGCGCGACGGACGGTTGTCCGCCGCGCCACCAGAAGGGGTGAACGGTCGTAACTTCTCGCGCCACTACGCGTTGCCGTTGCTTAGGGTGCGCGGAACCTCGCACTCCACTCAGCCGTCGATCATCTCTCACCGGAACCGGCCGGACACCCGCCGGACGCCGTCTCAGACCGCCGCGAGCCGCTTGCGGCTCGCCCGCCGCGCAGAGGACTCGACCGGATCGAGCACCGGCACGGCCGCCAGCAGGCCCTTGGTATAGGCATGCTGGGGCGAGTCGTACACCGTGTCCGCCGGGCCCTCCTCGACGATCAGGCCGGCCCGCATGACCGCGACCCGGTCGCTCACCTGCCGCACCACGGCCAGGTCGTGCGCGATGAAGACCAGCGAGAGTCCGAGGTCGCGCTGCAGCTCCCCGAGGAGTGCGACGACTTGGGCCTGGGTCGTCACGTCCAGCGCCGAGACCGGCTCGTCGCAGACGATCAGCTTCGGGGACGGCGCCAGTGCCCGCGCGATCCCGACCCGTTGCCGCTGCCCGCCGCTGAACTCGTGCGGATAGCGGTGGTACCAGTCCGGTTCGAGCCCGACCCGCTCCAGCAGTTCCCGTACCCGCTCGATGACGGCCTTGTCGGAAAGCTCCCCCGCCGCCCGCAGCGGGTCGGCGATCGACTCGCCGATGCTGCGCCTCGGGTTCAGCGAAGAGACCGGATCCTGGAAGACCATCTGCAGCTCGCGCCGCAGCGGGCGCAGTGCCTTGTCGCTGAGCGAGCCGATGTCCCGCCCCCCGTACCGGAGTTCACCGGCGGTGGGGTCCAGCAGCCGCACCAGCATCCGCCCGAGGGTGGTCTTCCCGCTGCCGCTCTCGCCGACGATGCCGAGGGTCTCGCCCCGCCGTACGGTCAGCGACACGCCGTCCACGGCGGTCACGGTGTCCCGGCGCCCGCCGAACTCCCGCCGCAGTCCGACGGCTTCGAGCAGCGGAGCCTCCGCCACAACATCAGCGGCTTCATCCGGCGCCTCGCGCGGCTTCACGATCGTGACGGTCCTGGCCCCGTCCACCTGCGGCACCGCCGCGAGCAGCGCCCGTGTGTACGGCTCGCGCGGAGCGTCCAGTACGGCGCTCACCGGCCCGCGCTCCACGGCGGAGCCGTTCCGCATGACGAGGACGTCGTCGACGCTGCCGGCTACCACGCCCAGGTCGTGAGTGACGAGCAGCAGCCCCATCCCGGTCTCGGCGCGCAGCTCGTGCAACAGGTCGAGGATCTGGGCCTGGACGGTGACGTCGAGGGCGGTGGTCGGCTCGTCCGCGATCAGCAGCCGAGGCTCGCAGGCCAGCGCCATGGCGATGAGCGCGCGCTGCCGCATGCCGCCGCTGAACTCGTGCGGCCGGGCGCGCGAGCGCCGGGCTGCGTCGGGGATGCCGACCCGGTCCAGCACCTGGACGGCCCGCTCGCGGGCGGCGCGCCGGGTCGCCTTCACATGCACGCGGTAGACCTCGGCGATCTGGTCACCGATGGCGTAGTACGGGTCGAGCGAGGACAGCGGGTCCTGGAAGACCATCGCCGCCTGCCCGCCGCGCAGCCGCCGCAGCACGGAGTCGTCGGCGCCGAGGACGTCCGTCCCGGCGACCCGTACGGTGCCGCCGGTCTTCGCGCCGGTCCCCCGGTGCAGATCGAGCAGGGCGTACGCGGTGGCGCTCTTGCCGGAGCCCGATTCGCCGACGATGCCGAGCGCGCCGCCGGCTTCGAGCCGGAAGGTGAGACCGTCGACGGCCCGTACGGTGCCCGAGGCAGTCGGGAAGTCGATGACGAGGTCCTTGACCTCGACCAGCGGCTCGGCGGAAGCAACCGCAGAACCAGCCTCAGAAGCCGCTGCAGAAGCAGCCGCGGAACCATTGACCGCGCTCATGCCAGCACCACCCGTCGGTCGGCCAGCGCGTAGAGCACATCCGCGGCAGCGTTGGCGATGACCACGGCGAAGCCCATGACGAGCACGATGCCCACCACGACCGGCAGGTCCTTGAGTTCGACGGACTGCACGAGTTTCTGGCCGAGACCGGGCACGTTGAACAGTGACTCCGTCAGCAGCGCGCCGCCGAACATCGAGCCCAGGTCCAGCGCCGACAGCGCGATCACCGGGGTGAGGGCGGCCCGCAGCGCGTGCCGTCCGATGATCGCGCGCTCGCTGACGCCGTAGGCGCGGAAGGTACGGATGTGATCCTCCGCGAGAGTCTCCAGCATGGAACTACGGGTCAGCCGCGCGTACTTGGCGGATTCGACGAGCGCCAGCGCCAGCCAGGGCAGCAGCAGGTTCCAGGCCCACTGCTGCGGATCGTCGGTGAAGGGCACGTACGAGGGGTAGGGCAGCCACTGCAGCACCGAGCAGAAGAGCATCAGCAGCAGAATGCCGATGATGAACACCGGTGTCGCGGTGCCGGCGAGCGTGAGCCCGGTGAGCAGCCGCTCGGTGAGCCGGCCGCGGCGCAGCGCGGACAGCACCCCAGTGCCGACGCCGAGGAGCAGCCACAGCACCATCGCGCCGAGCGCGAGCGAGGCGGTGGCGGGCAGCTTGGCGAGGAGGATGTCGGTGACGAGTTCGCCGGTGCGGTAGGACTGGCCGAAGCAGGGCGCGGAGCAGTGGACGGTTCCGGTGCCGGTGCTGTAGTCATGGCCGGCGACGATGCCCTTCAGGAAGTGCCAGAACTGGGCGTACACCGAGTCGTCGAGGCCCATCTGCTCGCGGATCTGTCGCAGTTGGGCGGGCGAGCACTTGGGTCCGCAGGACAGTTGCGCGGGGTCGCCGGGCGCCAGGTAGAAGACGGCGTACAGCACGACGGCCAGCACCAGCAGGACGATCGCGGCGGAGACCGTGCGGCGCAGCAGGAAGCGGGTCATGACGCGGCCTCCTCGCGCCTGCGGCCGGTGCCCACGCGGAGCCGGCTGGCGGCGCGCGGGTCCAGCGCGGTCCTGATCCCGTCGGCGAGCACGGTGAAGGCGAGCACGCTGATGAACAGCATCGCGGCGGGCAGCAGCACGTACGCGGGATCGGCCTCGTACCAGGTGTTGGCGCTGGAGAGCATCTGCCCCCAGGACGGGGTCGGCGGCTTGACGCCGATGCCGAGGAAGGAGAGCCCTGACTCGATGACCATGTTCGCGGGGATGAGGAGCGCGGCGTACGTGATGACGGGCGCGACAAGGGACGGCAGCAGTTCCCTGCGGGCGATCCGCCAGGTGCTGGAGCCGGCCAGCCGGGAGGCGGCCACGTAGTCGAGGGACTTGAGGGTGAGGACCTGCGCCCTGACGAGCTTGGAGATGCTGCCCCACGCGACGAAGCCGATGATCAGCGCCAGCAGCAACGGGCGCGGGAAGCTGTCGGGGACCACGGCCATCAGCGCGATGGCGAACACCAGCGCGGGCATGGTGATCATGACGTCGGTGACGCGGCTCAGCAGGTTGTCCACGAAGCGGTTGCCGAGCCCGGCCGCGAGGCCGGTGCCGACCCCGACGAGGATCTGCACGAAGGTGGCGCCGAGTGCGACGGCCAGCGAGATCTGGGCGCCGTGCACGAGCCGGGAGAACATATCGCGTCCGGTGCCGGGTTCGACACCGAGCCAGTGCTCACCGCTGATTCCGCCGAAGGTGCCGAGCGGTACGCCGCCGACGGCGGAGTCGACCAGTTCGGGGTGGTAGGCGGTGGTGTTCTGGCCCTCGATGGCGCTGAGCAGGGGTGCGGCCAGCGCCACCAGGACGAGGAGTGTGATGACGGCGGTGCCGACGACGGCCGCACGCTGAGCGCGCAGCCGCCGCCAGACCTGCCGGGCCCCCGCCTCGACGGCCGTCAGGGCCTGAGTGGTCACTTGACCGAGACCTGCGAGATGTCGAGGACGCCGGTCCAGTCGCTGATCACGACGTTCTTGATGTCCTTGCCGAACAGGCGCTTGTAGACCGGGTGGAAGAGCGGGACGGTGACGGCCTGCTCGCCGATCTTCTTGTCCAGCGCGCCCCAGCGGACCGCCGCGGCGTTGAGGTCGGTCAGCTTGTTGATCTCGTCGATCTCGGCGTTGACGGTGGGGTCGTTCAGCTGCGCGTTGTTGAAGTTGGCGCCGTCCTTGACGATCTGGCGGCCGTCGAAGATCGGGCCGAGGAACGGGCCGCCGGACGGCCAGTCCGCGCCCCAGCCGGTGAGGAAGAAGCCCGGCTCGGTCGTGACGTTGTGGATCTTCTGGCTGAACGCCTTGTGCTCCTGGCCGTCGAGCGTGACGGTGATGCCGGCCGCCTTCAGCGCGTCCTGGACGGCCGTGGCGACCTCGGGGCCCTGCTCGTCGGCCTTGGTGACGTCGTGGGTGAGGGAGACGGTGATCCCGTTCGGGTAGCCGGCCTCCGCCAGCACCTGCTTGGCCTTCGCCGGGTCACCGGTCTTGCCCGCGGGGAAGGGGTCGTACGGCGTGTAGCCGAAGGACGCCTGCTCCGGCAGATAGGTGGTGGCCCGGTCGGCGAGCGAGGATCCGCCGACCGCGTTGACCACCGTGGTGCGGTTGACCGCGTACGCGATGGCCTGGCGCACCTTCGGGTTGTCGAACGGCTTCACCTTCGGGTTGAAGGAGATGTAGTCGGTGTAGCCGAAGTGTCCGGTGCCGACCCGGCTCGCGAGGGCCTTGTCGCCGGTGACCTTGGCCAGCTCGGCCGGGCCGAGGTTGGTGTCGGTGGTGACGGCGGCCGCGTCCTTGCCGGAACCGGTGGACAGCCGCTGGTTGATCACGGCCTGGTCGAGCCCCGACTGGACGTCGATGCTGTCCGGGTACGCCTTGCGCTGGTCATCGGTGGACTCGGACCAGTTGGCGTTGCGCTCCAGCACCAGGTGCTCGCCGTTGTTCTCGTTCTTGATCACCTTGTACGGGCCGGAGGAGACCGGGTGCTCGGCGTACTTGGTGCCGGTGTCCTTCGCCTTGGGCACCGGGGCGAAGGACGTCTGCGTGGCCAGGAACGGGAACTCGCCCTCGGGCTTGTTCAGGTGGAAGACGATCGTCTTGGCGTCCGGCGTCTCCACCGAGGCCAGGCCGTTCTTGTCCTTGTACGGGCCCTGGTACGCGGCGCCGCCGATCAGCCAGTCGCGCAGATACGGCGCGCCGCCGGACAGTTCGGCCGCGAAGGACCGCTCGATGCCGTACTTGATGTCGGCGGTCGTGATGGCCGTGCCGTCCTCGTACTTCAGCCCGTCCTTGAGGTGGTACGTCCAGACGGTGGCGTCCTTGCTCGGCTCGCCGGTGTTGGTGGCCAGGTCCGCGGCGACCTTCGCGCCGGCGGGGCCGTTCGCCCGGGTGCGGGTGGTCAGCGTGCGGTAGACGAGCGAGGGGACGTTGCCGCCGCCCGAGGTGTAGAGACGGGCCGGGTCGAAGTCCTCCTGGGCCTGGTTGTTCAGCACGTAGAGGGTGCCGCCCTTGGCGGGCTTGGCGTCCGTGGAGGCCTTCGCGCCGCTGCCCTTGGGGCCGCAGGCGGCGGCCCCTCCGACGAGGGCCAGACCAACGGCTACCGCTGCCACGCGGCGGGATATGAGGGACAGTTGACGCATGAGAGATCGGCCTTTCGCGGCTGCGAGGTGTGACGGCAGGATTCAACGAATACCCGCGGGCAGCGGCAGCCGATCCCCCTCGACGGGGAAATGGCTCGAACTCAGGGGGGTGCGTCTGCCCACGGACGGGACAGCCCGGTGCGGAGGCGGGAAGCCTCTACGCGACCGGACCGCGGGTCAGCGACAGAGAATGTCGGCTACGCAGATTTCGGCCACACCGATGAGCGCCAGCTCGATGCTGGCGTGCTCGGTGACGTAGCGGTGCGACATGTCCAGAAGACTGAACGATGATCCCGCCGATGTCAAAAACCGACCGACGGGTTCGGATCCGGTCAGATCCAGTCTGTTCCTGTCAGGCCCGGTCAGGCCGGGTCCGGTCAGGCCTTCGGGAACGGCCAGGCGTTCGGCTTGCAGGTGGGCCCGCCGTCGAGCGACAGGAACTTCGTCTGCTGCATCATCACCGGCGCGAGCGCGCCCGGGGTCGGGCAGCCGACATGGCCGTGTCCGAGCCGGTGGCCGACCTCGTGGTTGATGAGCATCTGCCGGTACTCGTGCATCCTGGCCGGGCCGTACGTCTCGGCGCCCTGCGCCCACCGGAAAGCGTTGATCATGGTGCGCTCGGTCGACGCCGCGTCACATGACACATTGTCAACTGTGGTGTCCAGGCCGGATTTCCCGCACCACTTCGCGGTCGTGCCTGGGCTGGCCAGCGTAACGACGATGTCGACAGGGCCCGATGACACCCGCTCGAACGTCTTCGTCCCGCCGTGTCCCCAACTCCGGTCGTCGTTCAGCGTCTTGAAGACCGTCTCGGTGAACAGCGCGGCATCGAGCGGCAGGCCCTTCTCCACGTCGACCCGGAACCGCAGCAGCTTTCCCTTCCCGGGAGCCGCGTCGTGTCCCGGCATCGTCTGGAAGTCGCCGCCCAGGCCGAGCTTCGGGTCGAGCGGGTACTGCGCGGCCATCTGCTGGTCGTAACCGGCGACGGCCGCCACGGGGGCGCTGGACGGTGCGACGCCGGGCGCCGGGCGCTCCTTCGACCGCGAGGCCGCGTCAGTTTCGTCGCGGGTCTGCCCGTCGGGGGCTCCGGCCTCGCTGCGAACCGCGCCCCTTCCGGTGACCTGCCCGGTGACGACGACGGCCAGCACCGTCACCACCGCGGCCGCGGCGATCCCGGTGAACGTGCGCCCCTTGCCGCCGCTCTTCGTCCGGACGTCCGCGGCAGCGCCGGCCGCCACTCCGGAACCTGCCCCGAAGGCCGCATCGAAACCGGCATCGGGACCCGTCGCGGAACCCGTGGCGGATTCCTGCCCGGGGATCGCCTCACGCTCGACGCGCTGCCGGGGAATCCGGCGGACCGGCGGGCCGTCGAAAGCCCGCGGCGGGAGGACCGGCTGGTCGAAGGTCTGCCACTGGCCGGTGTCGTGCGGGTGACCGGTGTCGTACGGGTGACCGGTGTCGTACGGGTCGGCCGGCTCACCGTTCCGCGGGCCGCCGTGACCGCGGCCGGCTCCCCCGGCCCGGTCGTCCTGGGTGCCCCAGGCGGCGTGTTCACGGTGCTCGGGGTGCGGACTCGCGTCCGGGTATCCCCCGGCGCGGCCGCCGTCGTACCGTGCGCTCGGAGCCGGCATCCGGTCCGGAGCCCGGGCCGGGCCGGGAGCGTCGCCCCGGCGTCTGCGGCCCTGTCCTGACCGGCCGCCGCCGAGGGTGCTCGATATACCGCTGTCGTGGCCCTGCTGGCCGCTACGCGCGCTGTGCTTCCCCACGCCCTGATTCAGCTCCTGGTCGCCGCAGCGCTCGTCTTGTGGTCCGTCTTGTGCCCGTTGCGGTCCGCCCCGTGCCCGGCGGTCTGGTCGAGCAGGTCCCGGAAGGCCCGCGCCACCACGTCAGGGTGCTCCATCATCGCCACGTGCCCGCTGTCGGGCAGCGTCACCAGCCGTGCGTCACGGAACACCCTGGACGCCTTCCGTGCCATCCGGAAGGAGACCAGCTTGTCGCGCCCGCCGTAGACCAGCAGTGTCGGCGCGAGCACCCGCTCCGCCTGCCGCCACAGCGAGTGCTGTCCGCTCAAGGTGTACGCGTTGACGATGCCCCGTGTCGAACGCACCATCGCATCCCAGAAGTACGGCAGCGCGATCCGCCGCTCGTATTCCGCGACCGCTTCCGCCCGGGCCTGCTCACCGACCGACGAGGTGTCGCCGTAACAGAGCGCGAGCAGTTCCTGGGTCCTGCGCTCGGCAGGCCAGCCCTTGGTGGCCCGCATGTAGAGCGCCGGAATCCCCGGCAGCGAGACGAGCGCGGTCGGCCACGCGGAGCGCTGCGGCGGGACCTCAGGCAGCGCGGGCGAGATCAGCGACAGGGTCCTGACCAGGTCGGGGCGGGCCGCGGCGACCTTCGTCGCCACCGCGCCGCCCAGTGAGTTCCCGAAGAGGTGCACCGGGCCGCGACCGCCCGACTCGATCAGCCGGATCACCGCGCGGGCGTGCCCGCTGACCGAGTAGTCCCCGTCGTCCGGCGGCGGCGAGAACCCAAAACCGGGGAGATCCGGCGCCTCGCAGTCGAGCCGGTCCGACAGCCGGTCCATGAGCTGTGTCCAGTTCTGCGAGGAACCTCCCAGTCCGTGCACGAAAACGGCCGGTTCGAGTCCGTCACGCTGCGGTGTATGTGCGCGCACCATCAGACTCAGACCGGGAAGGGTCACATGTCGGTGCGTTTCCCCTGGTCCGAGCCGCGGCCCCGGCGAGGGGACGGCTGCGGTGGCGATCGCAGCTTGAGGAGACTCGGTCGAGGGCATGGGGCAATGTTACGAGACGATCACGCATGCGCTTGTGTGTTCGCCCTCACAGGCTGCGCCCGCGATCGCCCTCTCCTACGCTCGACAGTAAGGAAGGGAGGCACCGTGTCCGACGAAATCCAGATTTCCCGGGATGAATTCGAGACCGACGCCACCGAAACCGCCACCGAGGTCGCCCTCGAGACCCCCGAGGACGATGCCGCCGAGCAGCACACCGAACTCGTCCAGCGCGACGACGACCCGGTCGCGGAGGGCTCGGATTCGCCCGTCGCGGCCGCCGATCCCGCGGACGTCGCGGAACAGCGCCGTGTCGTCAACCTGGACGAGGAGGACTATCGCTGAAAGGTTCCAGGCAGTGAGAATGTGCGCTCGCACTGCGCACAGCCCCGTTACCGAAAAGTACGATGGCACCCGCAGTGTTCCTTCAACAGAAATGGGAGGCGGCGTGACAGCCATCGAGCAGACTCAGGCACGCCCGCGCGGCACCCGCCTGCCCCGCCGGGCCCGTCGCGAACAACTCCTGGGCGCCGCCCAGGAAGTTTTCGTCGCCCAGGGCTACCACGCTGCCGCGATGGACGACATCGCGGAGCGGGCCGGTGTCAGCAAGCCCGTGCTCTACCAGCACTTTCCGGGCAAACTGGAGCTGTATCTGGCGCTGCTCGACCAGCACTGCGAGTCGCTGCTGCAGGCGGTACGTACCGCGCTCGCCTCCACCTCCGACAACAAGCTCCGCGTCGAGGCGACCATGGACGCCTATTTCGCGTACGTGGAGGAAGAGGGCGGCGCCTTCCGGTTGGTCTTCGAATCGGACCTGACGAACGAGCCGGCGGTGCGCGAGCGCGTCGACAAGGTCTCGCTGCAGTGCGCCGAGGCGATCTGCGAGGTCATCGCGGAGGACACCGGCCTGCCCAGGGAGCAGTCCATGCTGCTGGCCGTCGGCCTCGGCGGCGTCTCCCAGGTGGTCGCCCGCTACTGGCTGTCCAGCAACAGCACGATCCCGCGCGACACCGCCGTCAACCTGCTGACGTCGCTGGCCTGGCGCGGCATCGCAGGCTTCCCGCTGCACGGGACGGACGGCCACCACTGACGGCCGCCCCGGCCGGCCACAGCCACCACTGACGGCCGCCCCGGCCGGCCACAGCCACCACTGACGGCCGTCGCCGGAGTATTCCCCGGCGCTGTTCGCTACCGGCGTTCATCCACTTCGGATTCGCCGCCTCCGAGCCCGGCTAGTGTTTCCTGCGTACGGCGCGAAGACGCGCACACCGCCAGACCTGGAGGTACAGAAGCCGTGGAGGTCAAGATCGGCGTGCAGCACGCGCCGCGCGAGATCAGCATCGAGAGCGCGCAGTCGGCCGAGGAGGTCGAGAAGGCAGTCGCGGACGCCATCGCCGGTACCTCGAAGCTCCTGAGCCTGGTGGACGAGAACGGCCACAAGGTCCTCATCCCCGCCGACCGGCTCGCGTACGTGGAAATCGGCCAGCCCGCCAGCCGGAAGGTCGGTTTCGGCGCGGCGATGTGACGACGGCGGAAGGGCCGCACCCGGGATCGGGTGCGGCCCCTCCGTTTTGTCCGGCTCCCCGACGGGGTAGGACCGGTATGAACCGGTCGGCCCCCCTGGGAAGGACCACGCAGATGTGGGAAGCAGTCGCATTCGCCGCGCTCGGCCTGGGCATCGCCTATGCCGCCACGCACTTCATGCCGGACCGCTTCCCCTCCCGCTCCCTCGTGCTGGCCACCGGCCCGGTCGCGGCCCTGGTCGGGGGCCTCATCACCCGCACCGTGCTCGGCGGCGGCCATCTTGCCGTCACGCTCCCGGCGGCCGCTCTCGTCGCGGCGGCGCTGCTCAGCCTGCTGATCCGCCCCGCGGACGACCGGCGCTTTCTCCACCACTCGGTCGCGGGGCGGGCCTGAGGTCTAGAGTCCGAACGACCTGGTGCGTCAGGCGGCCAGCCCCAGTGCGGCCATCCGCTTGGTGTGGGCTTCGGTGATTCGGGTGAACATCCGGCCGGCTTCCGCGAGGTCGAAACCGCCCGCCACGCCTCCGACGAGCATCGTGGAGAGCGCGTCCCGGTCGGCGACGACCCGCTGGGCCTGTGACAGCGCCTCCCCCATCAGCCGCCGTGCCCACAGCGCGAGCCGGCCGCCGACCCGCGGGTCGGCCGCGATGGCGGCGCGGACCTTCTCGACGGCGAAGCTGGCGTGGCCGGTGTCGTCCAGCACGGCCAGCACCAGCGTGCGGGTGTCGGTGTCGAGCCGGGCCGCGACCTCGCGGTAGAAGTCCGAGGCGATCGAATCGCCGACGTAGGCCTTGACCAGGCCCTCCAGCCAGTCCGACGGGGCGGTCTGGCGGTGGAACTCGTCCAGCGCGGCGCCGAACGGCTCCATCGCCTCCTTCGCGGAGGCCCCGATCTCGGAGAGCCGGTCCCGCAGCCGCTCGAAGTGGTGGAATTCGGCCGCCGCCATGGCGGCCAGCTGCGCCTTGTCCTCAAGTTCCGGTGCGAGCTTCGCGTCGTCCGCGAGGCGTTCGAACGCGGCCAGTTCGCCATAGGCCAGCGCGCCCAGCAGATCGACCACCGCGGCCCGGTACTGCGGGTCCGCGGAGGCTCCGGCCCAGTCCAGGGCGGCGATTCCGGTGGCGGGTGCGGTCGTCTCGTCAGGCGTCTCCATGCTGCGCACAATAGCCAAGTCCGGGCCCGGCCGAACCACCCCTACCGTCCCGACCGAAACAATTGATCGGGTGCAGCTGCGACTTTCCGGGGTAGAGTGGTAATGCACCCCGCCGATTTTCGGCATTTTTCTTGTGCACTGTACGCAGTATCTGGATGCCCGGTCGGTGGCCCGATCGGCTCCTAACCGACCGCCCTCCTGACAGCAGGAGGGGCCCACTCGCGGCATGTGCGAGGGCAGCGGTCCCGCGCTTCGCGCAGCCACCACGGCTGTACGACACTTGCGCGGTCAGCGCCCGGCGTTCTCTTCCGGACGCGGACGCTCGACCCCCCTCACAGCCCAGTGCCGCGTCTCACAGAAGAGGCAAGCATCCTGACCACCACGACTTTCCGCAGCCTCGGAATCCTTTCCGAGACCGCCGAAGCCCTTGAGGCTGTCGGCATCGTCAATCCGTTCCCGATCCAGGAGATGACCCTTCCGGTCGCCCTGGCGGGCAATGACATCATCGGCCAGGCCAAGACCGGCACCGGCAAGACGCTGGGCTTCGGCCTGCCGCTGCTGGAGCGCGTCACCGTCGCCGCCGACGTCGAGGCCGGCCGCGCCAAGGCCGAGGACCTGCCCGAAGGACCGCAGGCTCTCATCGTCGTCCCCACCCGCGAGCTGTGCCAGCAGGTCACCAATGACCTGCTGACCGCCGGCAAGGTCCGCAATGTGCGCGTCCTGGCCATCTACGGCGGCCGCGCCTACGAGCCGCAGGTCGAGGCCCTCAAGAAGGGCGTCGACATCGTCGTCGGCACCCCCGGCCGGCTGCTGGACCTGGCGGGCCAGCGCAAGCTGAACCTGAAGTGCGTCCGCGCCCTCGTCCTGGACGAGGCCGACGAGATGCTCGACCTGGGCTTCCTGCCCGACGTCGAGCGGATCATGGCGATGCTGCCGCCCAAGCGCCAGACGATGCTGTTCTCGGCCACCATGCCGGGCGCCGTCATC
Organism: Streptomyces sp. PH10-H1; assembly: GCF_030063355.1. GTDB lineage: Bacteria > Actinomycetota > Actinomycetes > Streptomycetales > Streptomycetaceae > Actinacidiphila. Next base: position 58,961 of record NZ_JASISZ010000033.1, on the reverse strand, counting down.
AACCTGGCCCGCCGCTACATGTCGCAGCCCACCCACATCCGCGCCACCTCGCCGGACGACGAGGGCGCGACTGTCGCGAACATCACGCAGCACATCTTCCGCGCGCACTCCATGGACAAGCCGGAGCTCGTCTCCCGCATCCTGCAGGCCGACGGCCGTGGCCTCGCCATGATCTTCTGCCGCACCAAGCGCACCGCGGCCGACATCGCCGACCAGCTCGCCCAGCGCGGCTTCGCCTCCGGCGCGGTCCACGGCGACCTGGGGCAGGGCGCGCGTGAGCAGGCCCTGCGCGCGTTCCGCAACGGCAAGGTCGACGTACTGGTGTGCACCGACGTCGCCGCCCGCGGTATCGACGTCGACGGTGTGACCCACGTCATCAACTACCAGTCGCCGGAGGACGAGAAGACGTACCTCCACCGCGTCGGCCGCACCGGCCGCGCGGGCAAGACCGGTATCGCGATCACGCTCGTCGACTGGGACGACATCCCGCGCTGGAAGCTCATCAACAAGGCGCTGGACCTGCCGTTCGACGAGCCGGAGGAGACGTACTCCACCTCCGCGCACCTGTACGAGCTGCTGAACATCCCGGCCGGCACCAAGGGCATACTGCCCCGGGCCGACCGGACCCGTGCCGGACTCGGCGCGGAGACCGTCGAGGACCTCGGCGAGACCGGCGGCCGGGGCAAGGGCGGCCGCAAGGCCGCCGCCGCGGCAGTCGTCACCGAGGAGCGGCCCCCGCGGACGCGGACCCCGCGTCAGCGCACCCGCACCCGTGGCGGCGAGACCGTCGCCGATGAGGCCGCCGGCGCCACCACCGCCGTCGTAGCCGCACCGGCCGTCGTCGAGGCGGACGCCGAGGGCGAGGCGAAGGCTGCCCCGCGCCGCCGTCGCCGCACCCGTGCCGCGGTAGCCGAGGCGTCCGAGACCCCGGCCGCCGTGGTCGAGGCCGCACCGGCCGACGTACCCGCCGCCGAGGGCGAGGAGGCCAAGCCGGCCCGTCGCCGTCGTCGCACCCGCCCCGCCAAGGCCGAGGCCGAGGCCAGCGAGAACAGCTGACCCGGACGCGTAACCGCACGACACAGCGACAGAACGCCGACGCCCCCGGTCTTCACCGGGGGCGTCGGCGTTCTGTCGCTGTCCGAAATCTGTCGTACACACGTGTCGCGTAATCTCACGGCATGAGCAGACCCCCGACCCTGGAGCTGCCCGACGGGGCCCGCGCGCACCGCCTCGCCACCGCGCGGGGCGAGTTCGCGGTGCTGGACGCGGGGACCGCGATCCGTGGCACGGCCGTGCTGGTGCCCGGCTTCACGGGGAGCAAGGAAGACTTCATCGCGCTGCTCGAGCCGCTGGCGCTGGCCGGATTCCGGGTGGTCGCGGTCGACGGCCGAGGGCAGCACGAGACGGGCGGCCCGGCCGAGGAGAGCGCGTACGCGCAGGACCGGCTGGCCGCGGACGTCATCGCGCAGACCGAGGCGCTGGGCGGCGCGGGGCCCCTGCATGTGCTGGGCCACTCGCTGGGCGGGCTGATCGTGCGGGCGGCGGCGATCGACGCACCGCAGCCGCCGCCGTGGAATTCGATCACGATCATGAGCTCGGGCCCGGCCGCCATCGAGGCGGCCCAGCAGGCCCGGACGAGGATGCTCGTCGAGGCGCTTCCCGCGATGGGGATGGAAGCGGTCTGGCAGGCGATGCGCGCGATGGACGCCGAGAACGCCGACGCGCCGGAAGACCCGCCCGCCATCGCCGAGTTCCTGTTCCGGCGCTGGATGGGGAATGTGCCGGAGCAGCTGATCGCGACCGGCAAGCAGCTGATCTCCGAGCCGGACCGGGTCGCCGAGCTGGCCGCCGTACCCATCCGCACGCTCGTGCTGTCCGGCGCCGTCGACTACGCGTGGCCGCCGGAGTGGCTCGACGAGATGGCGGTACGGCTGCGCGCGCGGCGCGTGGTGATCAAGGGCGCCGAACACTCACCGAACGCGGACCAGCCGGCCGCGACGGCTGAGGCACTGATCGATTTCTGGAATCTGCGGAGCGAGTGAGGAGTCAGAGCTGGGCGGTCAGATGGTCCCAGAAGCCGTCGCGCAGCGAACGTCGCAGATCGGCGTGGCCGCGCAACGAGATGCCGAGCAGGCCCTCGGCTTCGACGAGCAGTTCCTGGTCGTAGGCCGGCGGCAGGTAGGGGCGGCCGGGCAGCAGCTCCGCGAGGGTCTCGCGGCCCCGGACGGCGAGCCACTGGCCGGCGACACGGGCGCCGACGAAGTGCACGTCAGCGCGCGAGGGCACCGGCGCGTCACCGTACTCGGGCACGACCCGCCGGGTCAGATACGGCTTGCAGAATTCGAGGTCGAAGGTGCGCTGGCTGTCGACTTCCCAGAGCAGGGGGTCGGCTTGGTTGCGTCCGTCGGCGGCTTCGATGCCCCACAGATGCACTCGCGCGCCGTAGCCCTGGGCCGCCTCGACGGCGGACACCAGGTCCTCGTCACCGCCGATGAGGACCGCGTCGCTGATGGCGCGGTGCCGGGCGAGCGACTCCAGATCGGTGCGGATCAGGGAGTCGACGCCCTTCTGCTGGCGGCTGGCGTTGAGGTTGCCGAGCCGGACCTTCACATCGGGCAGCTCGGCGATACGTTCCTGCTCGCGGGTGTGGATGCGGCGGCGCGCGCCGTCGTACCAGTAGACCCGCAGCAGCCGGCTGTCGGGAAAGAGCGAGCGCGCCTTGTCGATGAACGCCTCGATGATCCCTTCGGCTTCCAGGTCGAAGGCCTGCCGGTCCTCGGTGCCCGCGACGAGGCGGCCCGCGGCGGCGTAGACGTAGCCGGCGTCCACGAAGACGGCGTGGGTGGCGGGAGTGGTGGCGACCTCGGCGAGGACCCGCTGAAGGAGCTCGTTGGTGCGCTCGATACCGGCGGCCATCGCGGCCAGCGCGTTGTCGTTGTCCATGTCCATAGGTCCGCCATTGTCCCGTACTCGCAAGTACTTAGGCTCGGAAAAGTTTTCATTAGTGTAGGGAATGTTTTCACTAGGGGGTTCGTTGACTACTCATGGACAGTGCGACGAAGGGAGAAGCACCATGCGCTTCGAGATCATGCGGCTCGACGACCGGAACGGCACCGCTGTGGACAGCACCGTCGTGGACGCCGCCGCCGTCAACAAAATCGTGCAACAGGCCGCAGCGATCGGCCAGCGGATCTACATCCGCCCCGCGATCTAGTACGGCTCACGACGTGAGCGCCCCTGTACGAAGGACGTACAGGGGCGCTTTTGCGTACGTGGGCGCTTCCGCGTACGAGGACGCTTCCGCGTACGGGGGACCCGCGGCGGCTCAGCCCTCGCCGTGCACGAACCCCAGGACCCCGTTGGCCACCGACTGCACGGCGATGGCCGAGAGCAGCATCCCGGACAGCCGGGTCACCAGCACCACACCGCCCTCCTTGATGATCCGGATGATCGCCAGCGAGTAGCGCATGACCAGCCACAGCACGACGTGCATGGCCGCGATCGCCACCCACACCGACGCCTGCTGACCGAAGCCGTCCGCGTTCTGCACCGCGAGGATCACGGTGACGATCGCACCGGGCCCGGCCAGCAGCGGCATTCCCAGCGGCACCAGCGCGACGTTCACGTCCTTGGTCTGGGTCGGCTCGTCCATCTTGCCGGTGAGCAGATCCAGCGCGATGAGGAGCAGCAGCAGCCCGCCGGCGATCCGCAGCGCGGGGACCGAGACATGCAGATAGTCGAGGATCTGCTGGCCGCAGATGCCGAAGACCGCGATGACGCCGAAGGCGACGAGCGTCGCCTGCCAGGCCATTCTGCGCTGGACCTTGGTGGCGCGCCCGGAGGTCAGGGCGAGGAAGATCGGTGTGATGCCGGGCGGGTCCATGATCACGAAGAGCGTGACGAATACGGACCCGAAGAGGGTGACGTCGAACATGTTCAGTGGGGGCTTTCCGCGGTGGGCCGGCAGGCGGGTGGGCGCCGGCGTCGAAGCGCCGGCGCGTCAGGGGTCGCGTCAGGGGTCGGGCGAGTCCGGGCGGGAAGGGCGCTAGACCGCGCTGATCGGGACCGCGCCGGGCGCCCTGCGGGCGATCTCCCGGTAGACCTCGGGGTCGGTCACGCAGTCCCCGAGCCGACAGTCCTTGCGGCTGCCGTGATAGTCGCTGGAGCCGGTGACGAGCAGCCCCGTCCCTGCGGCGAATCCGCGCAGCCGGGCCCGGGTGGCCTCGTCGTGGTCCATGTGGTCCACCTCGATGCCGTCGAGTCCGGCCGCCGCGAGTTCGGCTATGACGCTGTCGGGGACGGTCTCGCCGCGCTGGTGGGCACCTGGATGCGCGAAGACCGTGACACCGCCGGCCGCCTTGACCAGGCGTACGGCGTCGAAGGGGTCGAACTCGTGCTTCTCGACGTACGCGCGGCCGTCGTTGGCCAGCCATTGGTCCGTGAAGGCGTCCGAGACGCTGTCCACGACGCCGAGCTCGACGAGCGCGGTCGCGATGTGCGGCCGTCCCACGGAGCCGTCACCGGCGATCCTGGCGACACGCTCCCAGGTGACCGGGACCCCGAGGCCGCGGAGCTTGTCGACCATGGCCCGCGCGCGCGGCATCCGGTCGTCACGCACCAGTTCGCGCTCCCGGAACAGCTCGGGTTCCTCGGGATCGAAGAGGTACGCCAGCATGTGCATGCTGATGCCGCCGACTTTGCAGGACAGCTCGGCGCCGGTCACCAGCGTCAGCGGCGACCCGAGGTCGTACAGCGCCTTGGCCGCCTCGCCATAGCCGCCGACCGTGTCGTGGTCGGTGAGCGCCACGACGTCGAGGCGGGCCGCGGCGGCGTTGCGCACCAGCTCCGCGGGGGTGTCCGTACCGTCCGAGGCCGTGGAGTGGGTGTGCAGATCGATGCGCACGGCACAGCTCCCAACGGCGGTCGGCGGTATACGGCACAAGCTTTCGGAAAGTAAGGATAGCGGGCCGGGGAACCTGCGAATCTCAGGAGATGTGCATCTCAGCCGAGCAGACGGGGTGACAGCGCACCGCACGGCAGCAGGTCGACCTCCGCCCCCGCTTCCCGCAGATCGGTGAGCACCAGCTCGTCGTACATCATCAGCCCGGACTGCTCGGGCCACACGACCGCCCAGAGCCACAGCCCGAGCGCCTCGCCCGCGAAGACCACCCGGTCGCCGGGCGCGCCCGCCACATGCCACATCGGGGTCGGCCGGCCCGCGGCCAGCACCTTGGTGTGCGGGGACCGCTCCATGCTCATCGCCGACCCGGGGTCGGGCCCGGCGATGCCCGCGTAGCGCGCACCCAGCCCCACGCCCAGCTCCTCGGCGATGAGCAGCAGCTCACCGGGGCCGCCGAGCGGGCCGGGCCCGGAGCAGGCGATGGCGGTCGCACGCCCGCCGCTGCGGTCGTCGCCCGCGTAAGCCGCCCCGGAGAACAGCCACCCGACCGGCAGCGGCCAGGGCATCCACACCGGCACCTGCGCACGGTGCACGACGACGCCGAGTGCCTCGACGCTCGGTGGGACGACCGGCTGGAGCGGATACACGGTCCCGTGCACGCCGCACTGCCAGGAATCGGCGAAGAGGCCGGGCGCTCGCACCCGGCCACCACACTTCGGGCAACTGGGTTCGCCCCTCATAGGGCCCAACGGTCCTCCCGAGGCGTGCCCGCGTCAAGGACGATCACCCGTCCGGCGCCGCGTAGATCAGTCTTCCGCCCGGCCGGCGAGCGCGGCCGGGATCCGGGATACGGCACAGGGACACGGCGGAGGAGGGCGGGGAAGCGGCGGCGCTCAGTCGGCGAGCGGTACCGACGCCCGCAGCGGGTCGCGCAGATCCGTGCCGTACTTCAGCCAGCGCTCCTGCAGCGCGGCACCGCCCTGGACACGTTTCCAGGCCGCCTCGTTCTGCGTCATCGGGAGCACGGGGAAGAACCTGACGGGATCCAGAGGGTCTTCGAGTTCGAGATCCTCGACCAGACCGCCCGGTTCCGCGACCAGCACGGCGGAGAACGGCGCACCGCTCCACAGCGGACCGCCGACGTCCAGGGAGGCGCCTGGAGCCACCACGACGCCCTCGACCTGCGGCGAGGCCGCGAGCACGGCGAGCGGCCGCAGCACCTGGTCGACGGGGGCGAGCCCGGCACGGACCGACAGCACCAGTTCGGCGCGCGGACCGCGCAGCGGGTCGGCGACCGGGGCCAGCGGATCGCTCATCGGCTGCCGCGACATCCCGAGGGTCGCGTAGCGCACGACGTCGCCGTCGACGAAGCGCAGCACCTCGATGCGGTCGGTACCGAGAAAGGTCACCGCCGCCCTGCTGTGCCGCTCACCGAACGCCGAGTGCAGTCGTGCCTCGACCAGCTGAAGAAGATCGCCCATACCGCGGAGCATAGGTGCGCTCCCCCCGCCGCAGGTAGGGGAACCGTATTGAACAGGCAAAGCTGGGCGGCAGCGCTCTGGGCGCTTGCTAAGCTAGGGCGTTGGCCGCCGTGAAGTCTGGCGTCGCCATGGGTATACGTCATCCCCCAGCGGGGATCGGCCGGAGGAGGTGGGGCTGACATGGATCCTAGTCGACCTGGCAGTACCGGCAGCTCTTCCTCACGCCACCCCGCCATCTGAGTCCTCGCGTTCCATACCCGGCCCTCCCGCCGGGAAACGCGGAAGTTTCGTCTTCCCACTGGATCAGCTGGATCAGCGTCTGCCGCGGGCACCGCGCCGGAAGAGCGCCCTGAACTGCCGTGTGATCACCCTGCCTTGATCAGCATTTCAGTGCGGCTTTCGTGCCGTCGGCCAGTCCGTGAAGGAGCTTGCCATGTCGATGATCCGTGACCTGCGCGCAGTCGTCCGCCCCTCCCTGCGCAAGAGCGCCGCGTCATACGACTACGGTGCGACCCGCACCCCCGGCGCCACGAGCGCGGTCGTGGACTGCGCCGTCTACCGCGACGGTGTGCGCTGCGGCGATCACATCGGCCCGGCCGAGGCGCTGGAGAAGGTGCGTACCGGCAGCCGCAGCGAGGGCTTCGTCTGGATCGGGCTGCACGAGCCCACCGAGCAGGAGTTCTCCGGCATCGCCGAGGTGTTCGGGCTGCACCCGCTGGCAGTCGAGGACGCCGTGCACGCCCACCAGCGCCCGAAGCTGGAGCGGTACGACGACATCCTCTTCACCGTCTTCAAGACCATCCGCTACGTCGAGCACGCCGAACTCACCGCGACCAGCGAGGTCGTGGAGAGCGGCGAGGTCATGGTCTTCACCGGCCGGCACTTCGTCATCACCGTCCGGCACGGCGGCCACGGCTCGCTGCGCGCGCTGCGGCACCGGCTGGAGGAGGACCCCGAGCTGCTCGCCAGGGGCCCCTCGGCCGTCCTCCACGCCATCGCCGACCAGGTGGTCGACGACTACCTCGCGGTCACCGAGGCGGTGCAGGACGATATCGACGGCGTGGAGATCGACGTCTTCTCCGCCGCGCAGGGCAAGTCGGCACGCGGCGGCGACGCGGAGCGGATCTACCAGCTCAAGCGCGAGGTACTGGAGTTCAAGCGGGCCGTCTCGCCGCTGCTGCGGCCGATGCAGCTGCTCAGCGAGCGGCCGATGCGGCTGGTCGACCCGGAGATCCAGAAGTACTTCCGCGATGTCGCCGACCACGTGGCGCGCGTCCACGAGCAGGTGGTCGGCTTCGACGACCTGCTCAACTCGATCCTCCAGGCGAACCTGGCGCAGGCGACCGTCGCGCAGAACGAGGACATGCGCAAGATCACGGCCTGGGCAGCCATTCTCGCCGTGCCGACGATGATCACGGGCGTGTACGGGATGAACTTCGATCAGATGCCGGAGTTGCACTGGCGCTACGGGTATCCCATGGTGCTTTGCGCGACAGTCGCTATCTGTTTCAGCATCCACCGGGGGTTCCGGCGCAACGGCTGGCTGTAGGCCTCACCGATGGCCTCAGGCGCCGGCCGGGCTGGATTCTGCCGTCAAGCGCCGGGCGGGCTAAGGCATGGCCTCAAACGCCGGCCGGGCTGATTTGGGCGGGCTGATTTTCTTGTGTCCTCGGATGACCAGGGCCAGGCCGGCGAGGATCACTCCGAGGGCCGGGTAGGCCATCGCCGGCGGTGTCTGGCCGAGCCAGAGGGCCGCGATGAGGGCCGCGCCCGGCGTCTCCAGCAGGATCGCGGTCGAGGTGGTGGACGGGCCGAGACCGTGCACCACGCGATTCAGCAGCGAGTGGCCGAGCAGCTGCGCGACGACGGTGAGCGCGATGAGCTTCAGCCAGGTCTCGCCGCTGTATCCGCCCAGTGAGGCGCCGGAGACCAAGCACGCGATGAGCAGCGCGATCGCGGTCGTCGAGTAACAGACGTAGGTGTACGCGGTGGTGCTGGCGGTCCTGCGGACCTCCGCGCCCAGCAGGACGTACGCGGCCGCCGCCATACCCGCGCCCAGCGCGAGCGCGTCGCCCGCCAGCGCCCGGGTGTTGATCGACATGTCGATGCCGGTCAGGATGACCACGCCGACCACCGCCAGCAGCGTGCCCGCCCACACCAGCCGGGGCGGGCGGTGGCCACGCACGCGCAGGATGAGCGTGGTCCAGATCGGGGTGGTCGTGCACAGCGCGGTCGACGTCGCGACCGACGTCATCGACAGGCTCGGCAGCCACAGGCCGAAGTGCAGCGCGAGGGTCGCACCCGCCGTCACCGACAGCAGGATGGAGCGGCGCCCCATCCGGCGCAGCTCGCCGAGGTTGCGGCCGAGCACGAACGGGGTGAGCACCCCGATCGCCATGGCGTTCCGCCAGAAGGCGATGGCCAGCGCCGGGGCGGCGGTCGCCGCGATCAGCGGGGCGGAGAACGAGACGCCCGCGATGGCCACGGCCAGCAGCGTGAAGTCCAGCGGCCGGTGCGCGACCGCTGCCGCGGGCGGCACGGCGGCGGTCGTGGCGACGGTGCGCGGCTCGGCGGACACGGGACTCCTCGGTCGGGGCGGCCTGACTGGACGGGGGCACGAGCGGCTCGCGATGGGATGGGACCGATCCCAGCGTAAGGCCCGTGACCGGACCAAGCCCCTGTCGTCCATCGCTTGGACGGCGTCCGCCGGGCCGTGGCGAATGCCGTAACGAATAAGGTGACCCCCATGACGGAAACCGCCGAACAGACCGCCCTCGTCGAGGAGGCCACCAAGAAGTCCGGCCTGGTCTGGGTCCAGGCCCCGACCGGCCGCCCGCCGCAGGCGGTCTGGCATGCCTGGGTCGACGGCGCGATGTACGTCCTCGGTGGCGGCCCCGGGGAACAGCCGCTCGGCGGGCTGGCCGACGGCGGCACCGCGGTCGTGACCGTGCGCAGCAAGGACAAGGGCGGCCGGCTCGTCGCCTGGCCCGCCGCCGTCACCGCGCTCGCGCCCGACAGCGAGGAATGGACCGCCGCCGTCGAGGAGCTCAAGGGCAAGCGGCTGAACGCGCCGGACGCCGAGACCATGACCGTCCGCTGGGCACGTGAGTGCCAGGTGCTGCGCCTCGCGCCGTCCGGGCCGCTCGCCGAGCAGCCCGGCGACATGCCGGACGACTCCGGCGCGGCAAGCCCCGTACCCACCCCCGCCACGACCCGGCAGCCGATGCCGGAGGCGCTGCCGCGCCTTCTGGCGCGCCGCAGGAAGCGCGCCTGACGGTCCGGCGGGTGACCGTGGGGCGTCGCCGGTGGTGGGGGCCTCAGCCGCCGGAGGTGCCCGTCATGGACTTGCCGTAGTCGACGACATGCGCGGCGTCCGGCGCCGCGAGCGGGAAGTCCTTGCCCCAGTCGGCAAGCGTGAGCGTGCCGGAGCCCCCGGCACGTTCGTACTGCAGGGGGTAGGGGCTGCCTTCGAGCGAGACATCGAGGGTGCCGCCACCGCCGCCGTCCGCCGCGAGGGCGATGGTGCGGGTGCCGTTGACCTTGCGGTGGTCGCCGGTGGAGAGGTCGCCGCTGAGGACGAAGAGCCCGTCGAGCAGGACCTTCTTGTCGGTGAAGCCGCTGAACTGCTGGTACGCGGGGTCACCGGCGGGCACCTTGACGTACTTGTCCTTGAGCTTGGCCGCGGCGGCCTGGCCGTCCTTGTCCGAGCCGGCGTCGCCGTAGAAGTCGGCGCCCGCCTTCAGGTACAGGTCCTTGCCGACACGCAGCAGCTGGAACGTACTGCTCTGGGTGGAGACATCGCCGACGCCGCCATCGCCGCGCAGCCGCATGTCGAGCTTGTACGTCTTCCCCTTGCTGACCACGGTGCCGGACAGCCGGACGGTCTCCGCCGACGCGGCGGCCTCACGGGCCCGCTGCTCGATCGTCTTCGGCGGCAGCTTGGCGACCCCGTTCGTCCCGGCGTCCGGGTCGCCGCCGGCACACCCGGCGAGCGTCAGTCCGGCGCACAGCGCCCCGACGAGAACAGCAGATCGGCGGCCCGGAAACACGTGTTCTCTTCCTCCAGCGGCAGGGGAACGGTGGTGGGGAGACCCGAAGCTACCGCAGCGTACAGCTCTCTGCCGAGACCCGGTCCTTACCCGGCCGCGCCCCGACCGTGCCCCACCCGCGCCCCGTACCCGCCCCGCCCGTACGCTGCCAGGAGCTTGGCGCCTCGCACGGAGCGAAACCACGGAGCAGCACCGCGGAGCAGCACCGCGCGGCGGCCAAGATTCCCGCGGGTTAGCCTGACAGCGACGACCCGTGACCCGAAACGACGCCAGGAGGCACCGCATGGCCGCTGGTGCCCCGCGCGTGTTCATCTCTCACATCTCGGGTGTCGCGGTCTTCGACCCGGGCGGCGACCAGGTCGGCCGGGTCCGGGATCTCGTCGTCATGCTGCGCGTCGGCGGCCGGCCGCCGAGGGTGCTGGGACTGGTCGTCGAGGTGGTCAGCCGGCGGCGGATCTTCCTTCCGATGACCCGGGTGACCGGAGTCGAGTCCGGCCAGGTGATCACCACCGGAGTCGTCAACATGCGCCGTTTCGAGCAGCGGCCGACCGAGACCCTCGTCCTCGGCGAGCTGCTCGACCGCCGGGTCAGGATCGTCGGGACCGGCGAGGAGGTGACGGTGCTGGACATCTCGATGGTGCAGTTGCCGGCCCGCCGCGACTGGGAGATCGACAAGGTCTTCGTGCGCCGGGGCAAGGGCGGGGCGCTGCGCAGGCGCGGCGAGACCCTCACCCTGGACTGGTCGGCCGTGACCGGCTTCTCACTGGAGGAGCACGGGCAGGGCGCCGCGAACCTGCTCGCCACCTTCGAGCGGCTGCGGCCCGCCGACCTCGCCAACGTCCTCCACCACCTGTCCCCCAAGCGCCGTGGCGAGGTCGCCGCCGCCCTGGACGACGACCGGCTCGCCGACGTCCTGGAGGAGCTGCCCGACGACGACCAGGTGGAGATCCTCGGCAAGCTCAAGGAGGAGCGCGCCGCCGACGTCCTGGAGGCAATGGACCCGGACGACGCGGCCGACCTCCTGTCCGAGCTGCCCGAGGTCGACCAGGAGCGCCTGCTGACGCTGATGCAGCCGCAGGACGCTGCCGATGTGCGTCGCCTGCTGTCCTACGAGGAGCGCACGGCCGGCGGTCTGATGACGACCGAGCCCATCGTGCTGCGGCCCGACGCGACGATCGCGGACGCGCTGGCCCGGGTCCGCAACCCGGACCTGTCCCCCGCGCTCGCCGCCCAGGTCTATGTGTGCCGGCCGCCCGACGAGACGCCGACCGGCAAGTACCTGGGCCTGGTGCACTTCCAGCGGCTGCTGCGCGACCCGCCCTTCACCCTGGTCGGCTCCATCGTCGACACCGACCTGCTGCCGCTGCCGCCCGGCACCCCGCTGTCCGCGGTCACCAGCTACCTCGCCACGTACAACCTGATCTCGGCGCCCGTCGTGGACGAGAGCGGGTCGCTGCTCGGCGCGGTGACGGTCGACGACGTACTCGACCATCTGCTGCCGGAGGACTGGCGCGAGACCGATCTGCACGGCGCGGCGGGCGCCCACCACGTCAGCGAGACCAGGCCTGACGATGGCAGCTGAGGTGGAGCGCGACCGCGAGCGCGGAAAGATGCCGGGCGGCGCCACCGCCGTGCCGCGGCTGCGGGTGCGGCTGGACCAGCCGCGTCCGGTGCGCCGCCGGCTGCTGCCGGCCTACGACCCGGAGGAGTTCGGCAAGTTCTCCGAGCGGATCGCGCGCTTCCTCGGCACCGGGCGCTTCATCGTCTGGATGACGGTCCTCATCGTCCTGTGGGTGCTGTGGAACATCTTCGCCCCGGACTCGATGCGCTGGGACCAGTACCCGTTCATCTTCCTGACGCTGATGCTCTCGCTGCAGGCGTCGTACGCGGCCCCGCTGATCCTGCTCGCGCAGAACCGCCAGGACGACCGCGACCGGGTCACCCACGAGCAGGACCGCAAGCAGAACGAGCGCAGCATCGCCGACACCGAGTACCTGACGCGGGAGGTGGCGTCGCTGCGGATGAATCTCGGCGAGGTCGCCACCCGCGACTGGATCCGCTCCGAGCTCCAGGATCTGCTGAAGGAGCTCGAGGAGCGGCGTGACGAAGGCGACGGCAGAACACGCCGGTAAGCGCCGTACCATCGACCGTATGGCTACCGATATTCACGGATCCGCTCCGAACGAGGACGCCGTGCGCGCCGCGCTCGCGACGGTGAACGACCCGGAGATCCACAAGCCGATCACTGATCTCGGCATGGTCAAATCCGTGGACATCGCGGACGACGGCACGGTGAAGGTCGCCGTCTATCTGACGGTGTCGGGCTGTCCCATGCGCGAGACGATCACCACGAACGTCACCACGGCCGTCGAAGCCGTCCCGGGCGTCACGGGCGTCACCGTCGAACTCGACGTGATGAGCGACGAGCAGCGCAAGAACCTCGCGACCAACCTGCGCGGCGGCACCGCCGAGCGCGAGGTGCCCTTCGCGCAGCCCGGCTCGCTGACCCGGGTCTACGCGGTCGCCTCCGGCAAGGGCGGCGTCGGCAAGTCCTCGGTGACGGTGAACCTGGCGGCGGCGATGGCCGCCGACGGCCTCAAGGTCGGTGTCGTGGACGCGGACATCTACGGCCACTCGGTGCCGCGGATGCTCGGCGTGGAAGGCCGCCCGACCCAGGTCGAGAACATGATCATGCCGCCGTCGTCGCACGGTGTGAAGGTCATCTCCATCGGCATGTTCACCCCGGGCAACGCGCCCGTGGTGTGGCGCGGCCCGATGCTGCACCGCGCGCTGCAGCAGTTCCTCGCCGACGTGTACTGGGGCGACCTGGACGTCCTGCTGCTCGACCTCCCGCCGGGCACCGGCGACATCGCGATCTCCGTCGCGCAGCTCGTCCCGAACGCCGAGATCCTCGTCGTGACGACGCCTCAGCAGGCCGCTGCCGAGGTCGCGGAGCGCGCCGGGTCCATCGCGGTGCAGACCCACCAGAAGATCGTCGGCGTCGTGGAGAACATGGCCGGGATGCCGTGCCCGCACTGCGACGAGATCGTCGACGTGTTCGGCAGCGGCGGCGGCGAGCGTGTCGCCGAGGGCCTGACCAGGACCACGGGTGCCACGGTGCCGGTGCTGGGCCAGATCCCCATCGACGTCCGGCTGCGCGAGAGCGGCGACGATGGCCGTCCCGTCGTCCTGAGCCACCCCGACTCCCCCGCCGGGCTCGCGCTGCGGTCGATCGCGGGCAAGCTGGGCGGCCGGGCCCGCGGCCTTGCGGGTATGTCGCTGGGGATCACCCCGCGCAACAAGTTCTGACGCTCATGACCGTGCCCCCGTCCGCCGCGCGGCCGGGGGCACGGTCATGCGGCCGTCAGCCGTCGTACGTCGTGATGTCCTTCACCACGGCCAGGCCCAGCCCGTACGCGCTCATGCCGCGCCCGTACGCGCCCAGGTGGGCACCGCGGGCGGAGCCCGCCAGGACCCAGCCGTACTCGGACTCCCGGTAGTGGAACATGGTGGGCTCACCGTCCACAGGGAGCGTGAGGGTCGACCAGGCGGGGCCGGAGAGGTCGTCGGCGAGATCCCACGCGGTCGCCGTCTGCTGGTCCAGCCAGTCCTGGCGCAGTGCCCGTTCCATATGGGTGGGCCAGGTGCACGACAGCAGGCCCGAGCCCGCCAGCCAGGCCGCCGAGGACACCGAGGTGGCCTCCAGAAGTCCGGTGCCGTCCGAACTGCGCCTGCCGGGACGGCGGGCGATCGTGACCACCACGACGAAACGCTGTGCGTGGGGGTCCGTGGTCTCCGCCTTGATCGACGGTTCGTCGCCATGCCCTATCGAGCCGTGCTCCACGGTTGCGTCCGCGCTGGTGCCGACCGCGGTCAGCCAGCGGCGTCCGGTGAACGCCTCGTCCAGCCCGTACCACGGGAAGTCGGCCATCAAGTAGCCGTCGACCGTTCGATCCGCTCTGCCGGTCTTCGTCTCCATCGGGGTGGCGCCTCCTCCATGCCCTTTTGGGCGACTCGCCATCTTGCCGGACCGGAGCCGGGCCTGGAGGCCAAAACGGCGCACGGTGATGGCGGACACACGGAGAATAGCCACCCCAAGGGGTGGATGGGGACAATACGGTTGACTCAGGTCGCGTCGGAATCGAACGGCGGCGGTTCGTCCTTGTCCAGGGTCTCGCGCTTGCGGAGCCGGTCCGGGGTGCCGGGGGCGGAGCCCGCGGGGCCCGCGGGGCCCGCGGCGGCGGTGTCCGTGCCGTTCACGGCGTCCGTGACCTCGGCCATCTCCTTGCGGAAGTCGAACCCGTTGCGCAGGTCCTGCAGACCGAGCTCTTCGTTCTCCATCAGGTTCTTGCGGATGAACGTCTTGGGGTTCAGGTCTTCGAACTCGAAGTCCTTGAATTCCGGCCCCAGCTCCTTGCGGATGTCCTCCTTGGCGCTGTCCGAGAACGCGCGCACCTTTCGGATGAACGACATCGTGTCCTGGATGACCTTCGGCAGTTTGTCCGGGCCGAAGACGAGCACCGCAAGGATGACGATCGCGACCAGCTCCAGCGGGCCTATGTCGAAGAACACCTTGCAGCTCCTTGATACGTCCTCAGCCGGGTGGGCAGGGTCCGGGTGGACTTACCGTACCTGGCCACGCGGGCAGCGCGGGAGTGGCTCGGGCCAACAGTACGTCGTGCCCCGGTAAACGGTCAGTTCCCGGTGGCCGAACCCAGGGTCAGCTCCACGGTTCGCTCCGATCCGCCGCGCACCACGGTCAGCGTCAAGCGGTCCCCCGGCCGGTGGCTGCGGATCTTCACGATGAGCTCCTCGCCGCGGTGCACCCGCTCGCCGTCCACGGCCGTGATGACATCTCCGGTCCTGATGCCGGCCTGGTCGCCGGGACCGCCGGGGGTCACCGCGGCGGCCGCGTCACCCGCCTTGCCGCCGACCCGCGCGCCGTCCCCGTCGTAGTTCATGTCGACGGTCACCCCGATCACCGGATGGGTGGCCCGGCCGGTGTTGATCAGCTCTTCGGCGACGCGCTTCGCCTGGTTGGCGGGGATCGCGAAGCCGAGGCCGATGCTGCCGCCCTGGCCGCCGGCCGGGCCCGCGCTGTCGTCCGCGGCCCGGATCGCGCTGTTGATGCCGATCACCCGGCCCTGCGCGTCGACGAGCGGACCCCCGGAGTTGCCCGGGTTGATGGGAGCGTCGGTCTGCAGCGCGTCCACGTAGCTGACTTCGGTGCCGTCGGTCTTGCCACCCGCCGTGATGGGCCTGCGGGTGGCGCTGATGATGCCCGCGGTGACGGTGCCCTCGAGGCCGTACGGGGCGCCGATGGCGACCACCGGGTCGCCGACGCGCACCGAGTCGGAGTTGCCGAGGGCGAGCGGATGCAGTCCCGACACCCCGCCGACCTCGATGACGGCGAGGTCGTAACCGCTGTCCACGCCGACCACCTTCGCCTTGCTCACCTGGCCGCCGTTGAAGGTGACCTCGATGTCGCCGCCCTTTCCGGCGGCGCCGACGACATGATTGTTGGTGAGGATGTGGCCCTTGGTGTCCAGGACGAACCCGGTGCCGGTGTCCTCACCGGCGGTGCCGCGCACATGGATGTAGACGACGCCCGGCAGCGTGCTGGCCGCGATCCCCGCGATGCTGTCGCGCGCCCGGTCGCCGCTGCCCACGGACGCCTGGGGCAGCGTCACCCGATCGGAACCGCTGTCGCTGTGCCGTGCCGCGTACACGCCGACCGCGCCGCCGATCCCGCCCGCGAACAGCGCCAGCAGGGCCGCCCCCACGGCCAGCGGGGCCGCCTTCCCGCCACGGGGGCGGACGGGCGTGCCGCCAGGCCAGCGGGAGGGCCCGGGCCGGCCGCCGGGCGACTGCGAGAGGCGGTGAGGGTCCGGGAACGCCGCTTCCGGGGCGGGTCCCGCGGCGCCCGCGCCGGGCACCGGCCCCTCCGGGCGACTCCACCACTGCGGCCGGCCCGCCTCATCGCTCATCCCATGAGCCTGCGGGCGGGACACGGAAGTCCGCAAGTGCCACACGGCCGGATGGGCTCAGCGGCGCGCGAGAGGGCCGGGAGTGGCCGTCGGGGTTGCCGAGGCGGTCGGTACGGGTGTCGCGATCGGCAGCGTCGCGGGCGCCATCAGCGGCCGGGTCACCGAGACGGGCGTGACGCCGGCCATCGCGGGGTGCCGCAGGTAGCGGTCCTCGGCCGAGTTGACCAGATCGTCCCGCAGCGGCTGGGGGTCGGACACCGAGTTGGCGCTGAGCGGGGCCGTCGCGGGGCCCTGCTCCTCGGGGCGGGCGCCGCTGTCCAGCGCCGTATCCATCGGCAGCGCGCCGCCGAGGGCGATGGCCGCCATGGAGAACGCGCCGGCCGCCGCGAAGGCGAACCGCCGGCCGCGCGAGGCCGAGCCGGGGGCGGCCACCGAACGTTCGGCCTCATGGATCCGGAAGCCCCGGGACCGCACATCCGTCGGAGTGGCGAAATCGGGGCCGGGCGACAGGAAGGAGAAGTCCTCCGCCGTGCCGCGGCCGAAGGCATCACCGCCGCCGAGCAGGCCGCCGTCGAATGGGCCTCTTCCGTCGTCCTCGCCACCACCCGGCAGTCCCTGCAGCCGGGCCAGCAGGCCCGCGGGCAGGGCAGGCGGAGCCGTGGCCGCCACGACGCTCTTCAGCCGGCGCTGCTCATCGGCGGCCGTCTTGCACTGCGGACACGTCACCAGGTGCGCGAGCACCCGGTCCCGGGTGTCATCGGGCAACTCACCGTCGACGAAGGCGGCGAGACGATCCCCGAGATGTTGCTCGGCAGGCCCGGCATGCTGCTGGCCTGTACCGCTACTGGTCACGCTCTCCCGCCCTCCAGGCCCGGTTTCGGTACGGCGGCGGCCAGCGCGCGACCCGGTCGGGCAGCGGGGGCACGGTGCTCGAGCGACTTGCGCAGGTGGGAACGGCCGCGGTGAATCCGGCTCCGAACAGTGCCCAGCTTCACGCCGAGGGTCGCGGCGATCTCCTCGTACGACAGTCCCTCGATGTCACAGAGCACGACCGCGGCCCGGAACTCCGGCGCGAGGGTGTCCAGCGCCTGCTGGACGTCCGCGTCGAAGTGGGTGTCGTTGAAGTGCTGTGCGGGGGACGGCTCGCGGCTCGGGAGCCGCTCCGCCGCGTCGTCGCCGAGCGCGTCGAACCTGATTCGCTGACGGCGGCGCACCATGTCCAGGAAGAGATTGGTGGTGATGCGGTGCAGCCAGCCCTCGAAGGTGCCGGGCGTGTACGTGGACAGGGAACGGAAGACACGGACGAAGACCTCTTGGGTGAGATCCTCGGCATCGTGCTGGTTGCCCGTCAGGCGGTACGCCAGGCGGTAGACGCGGGTGCTGTGCGTGCTGACGATCTCCTCCCAGGAAGGAGGCGTCCACGCCTGGCTCTCCCCGTCGGTGGCGAAGGTCGCGTTGGCGGGTACGTCATTGCGTGAACGGTCAGCAGTGTTGGTCACGGATTTCGGCTGTCCGGAGGACCTGAGAATATGCCGAAGCACCCCTCGGTCACCGGCCGCAGCCGCACCTCCCCTGTCGGCTCTGGTGGTGTCCAGTAGAGCCACTACCATATCCACCTCGCCCGTTAGCTCCGGATAAGTGCGCTGTATCGCCGGAGACCTGGTCCGTGACACCAGGCGGATCCACTCCCGCCCGCCGCACGTTCTCGGTCCCGACCTTACTAACGCGTAGTCCCCTCACCGGGTTCCCGGCCCGGGGGCACCTCCCAGCGGTAGCTGGGGGCGGATACAGTCGCCGGGCGGGCCGCAACACCGACGCGGACAGGGAGAGGGCCATTACCGGCAACCGGCAGGCGAGCTGGGCGTTCGCCGACGCGTTCGTCTCCGAGGACGACGCGCTGATACGAGCCCGGCGCCGAGCCCACGAGGCCGGTCTGCGTCCGGTGTCCCCCGGTACCGGCGCGACGCTGCGGCTGCTCGCCGCCGCCTCCGGCGCCAAGGCCGTCGTCGAGATCGGCACCGGCACCGGTGTGTCCGGAATCCATCTGCTGCTCGGAATGCGGCCGGACGGGGTACTGACCACCGTCGACTCGGAACCCGACCGCCAGCAGCTGGCCCGCGAGGCGTACCGGGACGCCGGCTTCGCCGCGAACCGCGCGCGTTTCATTCCCGGCCGTGCGCTGGAGGTCCTGCCGCGGCTCGCGGACGGCGGATACGACCTCGTCTTCTGCGACGGCGACCGGATGGAGTACCTGGAGTACCTCGGCGAATCGTTGCGCCTACTGCGTCCCGGCGGGCTGGTCTGCTTCGAGGGCACCTTCGCCCAGGGCCGCACGCTGGACGCGGCTCACCAGGACACCGAGGCGATACGGCTGCGCGAGCTGATGCGCGCGGTCCGTGACAGCCCGGTGTTCACGCCGGTCCTGCTGCCCACCGACGACGGGCTGCTGTGCGCCGTCCACCGGGGTCCCTGACCGCTCCAGGAGATCTCCCTGAGCAACGCGCGGATACGGCAGCGGCCCCGATGCCGGACCTGGAACGGTCAGGAATCGGGGCCGTGACGATTAATTGGGAACGCGCTCGTGTCAGGCGATGGCCTTCTTCAGCGCGTCGCCGAGGGCATCCGCCTCGTCAGGAGTCAGCTCGACAACAAGCCGTCCGCCGCCCTCGAGCGGAACGCGCATGATGATGCTCCGCCCCTCCTTGGTGACCTCGAGCGGGCCATCACCCGTCCGCGGCTTCATGGCCGCCATGCTCGTTCCCCTTCCTGAAACCAGCTCGGACTCGAACACATTGGTTCTCGACCATTATCCCGCATGTGCCGACCCAATGACCAACATCGGTTCCCATCCGTTCGACAGACCCCTCCCACAAAACAGGCCAATTCGGTGATGAGACTGCGATACTCCGCCGTCGCACTCCCCTTCCGCCCCGCAATCGCCCCGTTGAATGTTTGACGTACATCACATGTTCGCCCGTGGCGATCTCCGGCATGCTGGCCAGGACCGGAGCCGCGACGAAGGGGATCTGCCATGTCCGACAGCGTGCTGTACGAGGTGAGCGACGGGCTCGCGACCATCACTTTGAACCGTCCCGACGCGATGAACGCCCTCAACACCGAGACCAAGGTGGCGCTCCGCGAGGCCGTCCGGGGCGCGGCGGCGGATTCCCAGGTCAGAGCGGTTCTGCTCACCGGTACCGGGCGCGCCTTCTGCGTCGGCCAGGACCTCAAGGAGCACGTCGGCCTGCTGATGGAGGACCGCAAGTCCGGCACGGGCGCCACGATGTCGACGGTGCGGGAGCACTACAACCCCATCGTCACCGCCCTCGCGACGATGCCGAAGCCGGTGGTCGCGGGGATCAACGGGGTGGCGGCGGGCGCCGGGGCGGGGCTGGCCTTCGCCTCGGACTACCGGGTGGTCGCCGACACCGCCAGCTTTAACACGTCCTTCGCGGGGGTGGCACTGACCGCGGACTCGGGCGCGTCGTGGACCCTTCCCCGCCTGATCGGCCACGGCCGCGCCGCCGATCTTCTGCTCTTCCCCCGCAAGGTGACCGCTCAGGAGGCGCTGGAGCTCGGCATCGCCAACAAGGTCGTCCCGGCCGCCGAACTGGCCGCGGAGGCCCTGGCGGTGGCACGGAGCCTCGCACAGGGGCCAACCGTCGCGTACGCGGCGATCAAGGCGTCACTGGCGTACGGGACGGACCACTCGCTCCTGGAGACGCTGGAGAAGGAGGACGAGCTCCAGACGGTGGCGGGCGCCTCCGAGGACCACCGGATCGCGGTGGAGGCGTTCCTCCGGAAGGAGCAGCCGCGCTACCTGGGCCGGTAGCGCGAGTCGGGGCCGGAACCGGGCCGGTCCGCGCCGGAGACGGGTCCCGTCAGGTGCGACGGGCGTGGCAGCCGGCCAGATGATCGTCGACCAGGCCGCACGCCTGCATCATCGCGTAGGCCGTGGTGGGCCCGACGAAGCGGAAGCCGTGCTGCTTGAGGTCCTTGGCCAGCGCCACGGAGCCGGGCGTGGTCGCCGGTACGTCGTCGAGCGTGCGCGGCGCGGGCCGGTCCCCGGGCTCCGGCGCGTGCGACCAGATGAGCTCGTCGAGCTCGCCGGCGCCCAGCGCCGCGGCCACCCGGGCGTTGGCGAGCACCGCGTCGATCTTCGCGCGGTTGCGGATGATGCCGGGATCGGCGAGCAGCCGGTCCCGGTCCCCGTCGGTGAAGTCGGCGACCGCCTTGATCCGGAAGTTCGCGAAAGCGGTGCGGAAGCCCTCTCTGCGCCGCAGGATCGTGATCCAGGAGAGCCCGGACTGGAACGCCTCCAGGCTCAGCCGCTCGAACAGCGCGTCGTCGCCGTGCACCGGACGGCCCCACTCGGTGTCGTGGTAGGTCACGTACTCCGGCGCCGACAGCCCCCAGGGGCAGCGGGCCAGGCCGTCCTCGCCGGTGACCGTCCCGCGCTCACTCATGCGGGCGGTCCTCGGGTTCCTTGCGCAGCGAGGGGGTGCTCCCGGACGGCGGGGCGTCCAGCAGCGAAGGGGTGGCGACGGCGGTCGCCCGGACGCCGGCCAGCGCCGTCTCCAGGTCCGCGATGCGCGCGTCCCGTTCGGCCAGTTCCGCCGCGAGGCGGTCCAGGACCTCGTCCGCGTCGAGCATCCGGTAGCCGCGTACGGCCACCGGCAGCCGCAGCGCGTCGATGTCGGCGCGCACCAGCGGGCGGTCGGGCAGCCGGTCGTCGATCCGGTCCGGGTCCGCGTCGCGGAGGGTCCCGCCGTCGCCGAGTACGGCCAGTGCCACTGCGGCGACCACCGCGACCAGCGCGATGAGCATGAACCAGAACAAGACCGTCTCCCGGGGCCGCGCGATGTGTTTGGACGATGGTGCCACGTCCCGCCGCCGCTGGGCCCTCCTGTGGGCGGCCGGCGGCCGCCTGCGGCTATCGTCGCTGGCGGGCGACCTACAGGGAGGCACACGCAAATGCTGCGGTTGGGCACGCGGGAGTTCGGCGACGACGAGCCGGTCATCATGGCGATCGTGAACCGGACACCCGACTCGTTCTACGACCAGGGCGCCACGTTCACCGATGAACCGGCCCTGCTGCACGTGGAACGGGCGGTGTCCGAGGGCGCCGCGATCATCGACATCGGAGGCGTCAAGGCCGGTCCCGGTGCGGATGTCTCGGCCGAGGAGGAGATCCGCCGGACGGTGGCCTTCGTCGCCGAGGTGCGCAGGCGGCACCCGGAGGTCGTCATCAGCGTCGACACCTGGCGGCACGAGGTGGGCGAGGCGGTCTGCGAGGTGGGCGCGGATCTGCTCAACGACGCCTGGGGCGGCGTCGACCCGAAGCTCGCCGAGGTCGCGGCCCGCTACGACGTCGGCCTGGTCTGCACCCACGCGGGCGGCGCGGAACCGCGCACCCGCCCGCACCGGGTGGGCTACGAGGACGTCATGGCCGACATCCTGCGGGTCACGATGGGCCTCGCGGAGCGGGCCGTCGCGCTCGGGGTGCGGCGCGACGCCGTCCTCATCGACCCCGGGCACGACTTCGGCAAGAACACCCGGCACTCGCTGGAGGCGACACGGCGGCTCCCGGAGATGACGGCGACCGGCTGGCCGGTGCTGGTCTCCCTGTCCAACAAGGACTTCGTGGGCGAGACGCTCGACCGCCCGGTCAAGGAACGGCTGATCGGGACGCTGGCGACCACCGCGGTCTCGGCCTGGCTCGGGGCCCGGGTGTACCGCGTCCACGAGGTCGCCGAGACCCGTCAGGTCCTCGACATGGTGGCCTCCATCGCGGGCCACCGGCCGCCCGCGGTCGCGCGCCGCGGGCTGGCGTAGCCGCCGGGGCGGGCTCCCGGCCCTCGGTCAGCCCCCGTTCAGCCCCCCGTTCAGCCCCTCGGTCTCCTTCGTCACCAGGGCCACGGCCTCGTCCACGTCGTCGGTCAGATGGAACAGCTCCAGGTCGGCCGCCGACGCCTTGCCGCCGGAGATCAAGGTGCCGCGCACCCAGTCGACGAGGCCGCTCCAGTACTCGGTGCCGAACAGGACGATCGGGAAGCGGGTGACCTTCTTGGTCTGGACGAGGGTGATGGCCTCGAACAGCTCGTCCAGGGTGCCGAATCCGCCGGGGAGCACGACGAAGCCGCGTGCGTACTTCACGAACATCGTCTTCCGGACGAAGAAGTAGCGGAAGTTCACGCCGATGTCGACATAGGGGTTGAGGCCCTGCTCGAAGGGCAGCTCGATGCCGAGTCCGACGGACACGCCGCCCGCCTCGCCCGCGCCCCGGTTGGCGGCTTCCATGGCGCCGGGGCCGCCGCCGGTGATCACCGCGAAGCCGGCCTCGGCGAGGGCCCGGCCGATTCGGATGCCGGCCTGGTACTCCTCGGAGTCGACCGGAGTGCGGGCGGAGCCGAACACGCTGACGGCGGGGCCGAGTTCGGCGAGGGCGCCGAATCCTTCGACGAATTCGGACTGGATGCGCATGACCCGCCAGGGATCGCCGTGCACCCAGTCCGAGGGGCCGCGGCTGTCCAGCAGCCGCTGGTCGGTGGTCCCGGCCTGCACCTGGTCGCGCCGCCGGACCACCGGCCCGGTGTGACGTTCGGGCCAGCCATGCTCCTGCGGAGAGCTCTCGGCCGCCTCGTTGGCCGCCGCTGCCGCCTCCTGCGCGTTGCTCGTGTCCCTGCGTGCGCTACTCATGCGTGCAGCGTACGACGCATCACTGCGCGTCCGGCCTGGCCAGCGGGACAACGCGCGGTGCCTCCAGATGACTGCTCACCCAGGTGAGCGCGTCGGGGAACATACGTCCCCAGGTCTTCCAGTTGTGGCCGCCGGTGTCCAGCAGCATGGGGGTGACGGTCGTCGGCGCCTGGACCGCGTGTCCGAGCCACTCGGCGAACCGAGGCGGGCTCTCCGGGTCCTGGACGCTCGATCCCACGAGCAGGTCGACGTTCGGCCGGGTGTTGTGGGCCAGCCACAGCGGCGAGCGGGGACCCTCCGCGGGATTGTCGGGGGCCAGCGCGGCGCCCGCCACATAACGGGACGGGTAGTCCAGGGCGAGCCGGGCGGCGCAGTAACCGCCGGTCGATATGCCCATCACCGCCCAGCCGCTCGGGGCGGGCAGCGTACGGAAGTTGTGGGCGATCACGTTCGGCACGTCCTGGGCGAGCCAGGTGCCGCTCTTGCCCCGCCCCGGCGCGTCGGCGCAGCCGGCCTTGGCCCCGTCAGGCGTGATCGTCGGCAGGACGAGGATGGCCGGCTCGGCCTTGCCGGCCGTTATCTGCCGCTCCATGATCTGGCCCAGCCGCATGGCGCGCAGGAAGCTGCGCGGGCTGCCGGGCAGGCCGTGCAGCACCTCGATCACCGGGAAGCGGGTGTTCGCGTACTCCTTCTTGTCGTACTGCGGCGGCGTCCACACCATGACGTCCCCCGACACGCCGGACTGCGCGCCATGGACGATCGCCTTGCGGAAGCCCTGCGCGTACGGGTCGAACTTCACCGTCAGCTGCGCCGGTCCCGGGGGCGGCGGCTTGTGCTTCGCCGCCGCGTTCATGCTGCCCCCGCCGCTGCCGCCGCCGAGCAGATCGTCCCAGGAGGCGTAGAAGCCGTACTGGTTGTTGACCCCGGCCATCACCACGAAGACCGCCGTCAGCTGGCACAGCACGATCATGCCGACGCGGACGGGCACCCGGAGCAGCCTGGAGTCCGGTACGCGCCCCCACAGCAGCACGGCCCCCGCCACGGCCGCGACGGCCGCGACGATGAGCACGACGAAGAACAGCGGACTGGTCAGTCCCATGCAACGGCCCTTCCCCCCACACGATCGGTCGCACCCGATCACACCATGGCAGGAACATCACGCGGCCAGAGGCCCGCGCGGTTCCCCCCGGCTCCCCACCGGGTCCCTCCGTCCAGTCTCCCCTTCGCGGCCGGCCGTCAGGCGGTGAGCCAGGCCCGGAGGCGCTCCTCGGCCTCCAGGACGGCGGCGACCGCCACGTTCTCCTCACGGGTGTGGGACAGCTTGGGGTTGCCGGGCCCGTAGTTGACCGCGGGGATGCCGAGCGCGGAGAACCGGGCCACGTCGGTCCAGGACTCCTTGCCGAACGGCTCGGTTCCGATGGCCGCGACGAAGGCGGCGGCGGCCGGCTGGGAGAGGCCGGGCAGGGCGCCGGGCGCGCTGTCGGTGGGCACCACCTCGAAGCCGTCGAAGACCTCGGTGACGTGCGCGAGCGCCTCCGCCTCGGTCTGGTTCGGTGCGAAACGGTAGTTGACGGTCACGGCGCACGTGTCGGGAATCACATTGCCCGCGTGCCCGCCCTCGATCAGCACCGCGTTGAGGCCCTCGGGGTAGATGAGACCGTCGATGACGACCCGGCGGGGTTCGTACGCGGCGAGGCGGGCGAGGATCGGCGCCGCCTTGTGGATGGCGTTGTCGCCGAGCCAGCTGCGCGCGGAGTGGGCCCGCCGGCCGGTGGTCTGCACCCTCACCCGCAGGGTGCCCTGGCAGCCGCCGTGCACCTGGGCGTCGGTGGGCTCCAGGAGTACCGCGAAGTCGCCCGCCAGCCAGTCCGGGTGGTTCTCGACGAGCCGCTTCAGCCCGTTGAACTCGGCGGCGATCTCCTCGGCGTCGTAGAACACGAAGGTGAGGTCGCGGTTGGGCTCGGGCACGGTCGCGGCGAGGCGCAGCTGTACGGCGATGCCCGACTTCATGTCGGTGGTGCCGCAGCCCCACAGCAGACCGTCGGCGTCGAGCCGGGACGGCACGTTGTCGGCGATCGGCACCGTGTCCAGGTGTCCGGCGAGCACCACCCGCTCCGCGCGGCCCAGGTTCGTCCGGGCCACGACCGCGTCCCCGTCCCGGTCCACGGTCAGATGGGGAAACGCGCGCAGCGCCTCCTCCACGATGTCGGCCAGCGCCTTTTCGGCGAGGCTGACGGAGGGGATGTCAACGAGCTGTGCGGTGACGCCGGCGGCGTCCTGGCTGAGATCAAGTGGGCTGGCGGTCATGTCATGACCCTACCGGCGGTACCGGCGGCGGCCGGGATTGCGAGCGCCTCCGACGCAGGCGTTCGAGAGCAGCGGCCGGTGTGTGGGTACGGTGGGCGTCATGCCCAACCCTTCGCCGACGTCCCAGCAGCGTCCCCGCCGGCGCGGCCGCCGACTCCGGTTCGCCGTCGCGGGCCTCACCCTGCTCGGTCTCGCCGGGTACGGCGTCTACTACGTCACCGGTGGCGGGGCGCAGCAGGCCGGGTGCACGGTGGCGGCGGGGGGCGGCAGTGACGGGACTGTACTGCGGCTCGAACCGCAGCAGGCGGCGAACGCGTCGACGATCGCGGCGGTCGCGACGTCCCGGAGCCTGCCGGAGCGGGCGCTGACGATCGCGCTCGCCACCTCGATGCAGGAGTCGACGCTCCGCAATCTCGACCACGGCGACCGTGACTCGCTCGGCCTGTTCCAGCAGCGCCCCTCGCAGGGCTGGGGAACGCCGGCGCAGATCATGGACCCGGTGCACTCCACGAACGAGTTCTTCGACGGGCTGCTGAAGATCGACGGCTATGCGACGCTGCCGCTGACCGAGGCCGCCCAGCGGGTGCAGCGGAGCGGCTTTCCCGAGGCGTACGCGAAGCACGAGGCGGACGCGACCCTGCTGGCCGCGGCGCTCACCGGCCGGCAGCCGGGCGCGCTCACCTGCACCCGGGGTGACGGCGGCCCGGTCACGACGGGCGATCCCGCGCAGGTCCGCAAACAGCTGGCCCGTGAGTTCGGCCCGCAGGTCGTGCCACGGCCGGCCGAGGGCGCGGCGGGCGGCGGGACGGCGCGCGCCCGGACCGTGCAGGTGCCCTCCACCCTCACCGGGGGCGCGGCGGACCGGAACGGCAAACGCCGCGGCTGGGAACTGGCGCAGTGGGCGGTGGCCCACTCGGACGACCTGAAGGTCGAGAAGGTCTCATTCCAGGACAAGCAGTGGCGGGCGGCCGATTCCGGCAAGGGATGGCAGAAGTCCGACACGAGCGCGGCCGAGACCGCCGACGGGGACGTACGGATCACGGTCGCGCAATAGTGCGCCGCGTCACCCGAAAGCGCATAGCGAGTACGTCAAACCCCGGCCGTGGGAATTTCGCCCGACTGGACGTCAATTTCCTTGCGACATGGGCGATGTGACGTTTCATCACGCACTGCCGAGGCGCCCGGAATGGCCGCTTTTGCCGGATGACTATTATGCGACGCATTACTAACTCTTTACCTCGAACGGCCGCAACCTTCGGGCTCCTGGAGCGGTAGTCAGCACGTCCGCCAACCGGACGTGTCCCGTCCCTCCCTCCGCAAAAGGAGCACCATGTCCCTCCCCCTCACGCGTCGGATCGCCCGTGCCGCCCTGCTCGTCGGCGCGGCCGCTGCTCCCCTGCTGGGCGCCTCCGCCGCGTCCGCCGCCGTGCTGCCGCAGACGACGGACCTGGGTGGACTGACCAACCTTGACGGCGCCTCCCTCGGCAACACCCTCGACGGCGCCTCCCAGAAGGCCACAGGGCTGGCCGGCCAGGCGGGCGGCAAGTCCGTGCAGACCGCCGTCCCCGCCGCGGGCAAGGCGGTCGGGGCCGCGGGGAAGACCGCCGCCCCGGCCGCCCAGCAGACCGCGGGCCAGGCCACCGGCTCCACCGGCAACATCCTCGGCGAGACCGCCAAGAGCCTGCCCGGCGCCGACACCCTCCCGGTCAGCAGCCTGCCCGGCGGCGCGCCCGCGCTGCCGTCGACGGGCAACCTCCCGGTCAACGCCCTCCCGGCCAGCTCGCTGCCCCTCAAGGGCCTGCCGCTCGGCTAGCCACCGCGACGGATGCGAAGGGGCCCGGAGAGCGCTGCTCTCCGGGCCCCTTCGTCCACCAATGGCCGGGTCAGGCCAGCCGGCGCACCGCGGCGTCCACGCGCTCGTCGATCGCGGTGAACGCGATCCGCACGAACTGCGCGCCCACCGGACCGTAGAACTCGCCCGGCGCTACCAGGATGCCCTGTTTGGCCAGGTCACCGACCGTGTCCCAGCACGACTCCGCGCGCGTCGCCCACAGGTAGAGGCTGGCCTCGCTGTGCTCGATCCGGAAGCCCGCGGCCTCGAAGGCGGTGCGCAGCACGGCCCGCCGCCGGACGTAGCGCTCCTTCTGCACGACGGCGTGTTCCCGGT
The DNA here is from genome assembly GCF_030063355.1 of Streptomyces sp. PH10-H1. Taxonomy (GTDB): domain Bacteria; phylum Actinomycetota; class Actinomycetes; order Streptomycetales; family Streptomycetaceae; genus Actinacidiphila. The sequence continues at coordinate 31,371 of NZ_JASISZ010000033.1, read as the reverse complement.
CGCCGAGCGCGGCGATCATCGCGGCCTGTACGGGCGCCGGGACGATCATGCCGGTGTGCTTGCGCACGCCCAGCAGCTCCTTGACGACGGCGGCGTCCCCCGCCAGGAACGCCCCCCGGTACCCGGCGAAGTTGGAGCGCTTGGAGAGCGAGTGGACGGCGATCAGGCCGTCATGGCTGCCGCCGCACACGTCGGGGTGGAGCACGGAGACCGGTTCCGCGTCCCAGCCCAGCTCGATGTAGCACTCGTCGGAGACGACGAGGATGCCGTGCCCGCGCGCCCAGTCCACGATGCGGCGCAGCTCGGCGGCGTCCAGCACCTGGCCGGTGGGGTTCGCGGGGGTGTTGAGCCACAGCAGCCTGACGCGCGACGGGTCGAGGTCGGTGACGGGGTCCGCGTACGTCACCGGTTCCGCGCGGGCGACGAGCGCCCCGATCTCGTACGTCGGGTAGGCCAGCTGCGGATAGGCGACCTGGTCGCCCTCGCGCAGCCCCAGCAGCGTCGGCAGCCAGCCGACCAGCTCCTTGGACCCGATCAGCGGCAGCACGTTCGCCGGCTGGGCGCCCGCGATGCCGAGCCGGTCGCGCAGATAGTCCGCGATGGCGTCGCGCAATGCGCCGGTGCCGTACGTCAGCGGGTAGCCGGGGCTGTCCGCCGCGGCGGACAGCGCCCGCCGGATCACGGCCGGGACCGGGTCCACGGGGGTGCCCACGGACAGGTCGACGATGCCGTCCGCGTGTGCCGCGGCCGCGGCCTTGTACGGCTCTAGCCGGTCCCACGGGAAGACGGGGAGACGGTCGGAGACTGGCGCCACGCTGGTGCTCACTTTCCTGGAGACGACGTCGGTCCCGCACGGAAACGCTCCCCGTACGGGACCGACGCGACGTGCGGTCTCGATCAGCCGGGCTGGTTCTGCGGTTCCAGCGCGGCGATGAAGGGGTGGTCCCGCTCGATCAGCCCGAGCTTCGAGGCGCCACCGGGCGACCCGAGCTCGTCGAAGAACTCCACATTCGCCTTGTAGTAGTCCTTCCACTCCTCCGGGGTGTCGTCCTCGTAGAAGATGGCCTCGACGGGACAGACCGGCTCACAGGCGCCGCAGTCGACGCATTCGTCCGGGTGGATGTACAAGGACCTGGAGCCCTCGTAGATGCAGTCGACCGGGCACTCTTCGATACACGCCTTGTCCTTGACGTCGACACAAGGCTGCGCGATGACGTAGGTCACGCTGTCGTTCCTCCTCGGTAGGGCTCATCTCGCGCGGGAGCGCGGCGTCGTCGATGCCCGCCCCTAGTATCTCCGTTCCTGGGCATGAGACGAACAAGAGGGGCACTGATGACTATGGATTTTGCCGCCACAGGACGGCTAGTGGTCCGCATCAGCCCTGCTGACGTGGGAAAACGCGTTTCTGTACGGCGGGTACTGGAGATCGCTGACGGGCAGCCTACGTTCAGCGACACCATCGGTGTTCTCGCATCGTGGGATGAGGGGGTGGTGTGTGTCACGCGGCGGGACGGCGAAACCGTCCGTATCGCGGAATCCTCCCTGGTCGCGGGCAAGGTGGTACCCCCCGCTCCGGTCCGCCGCGGCGCCCTCGCGAGCACCGGTGAGCTCCAGGAGGCGGCGTCGCGTGCCTGGCCCGCGATCGAGACCGAGCGGCTGGGCGAGTGGACGCTGCGGGGCGCCGGCGGCTTTACCCGGCGGGCCAATTCCGTCCTGGCGTACGGCGACCCGCGGGTACCGCTGGACGAGGCGCTGGACTTCGTCGTGCGCTGGTACGGCGAACGCGGTACGACCCCGTATCTGCAGGTCCCGGATGACGCGCCGCTCGCCGCCGAGCTGGAGCGGCGCGGCTGGCCGAGGGAGGCCGACACCCTGGTCCGCACCTCGCCCATCGCACCGCTCGCGGACCTGCCAGGCGCGGAGGGCGTCACCCTCACCCGCGAGCCCGGGGATTCCTGGCTCGCCTCCTACCACCGCACGGGTGAACTGGCGGAGCAGGCGCTGAAGGTCGTCACCGGCGGGCCCTCGGTGTGGTTCGCCGCCATGCCCGGGGCGATCGGGCGCGGCGTGGTGGACGGCCGGTGGGCGCTCTTCGGCGCCGTCGAGGTCGAGCCCGCGTACCGGCGGAAGGGGCTGGCCACCGCCGTGATGGCCGCACTCGCCCGGCGGGCCCTGGAGGAGGGCGCGTCGTTCGCGTATCTCCAGGTCGAGGCGGACAACGACGCCGCCAGGGAGCTGTACGACCGGATGGGCTTCACCACCCATCACGGGTACCACTACCGGCGTCCGTCCCCGTGACGGGCCAGTGGCGCGAGCGGTTCGCGGAGGCGGCCCGCGAGGAGCGCCCCGACCTCGCGGAGCTGTGTCTGCTGATCAGCGCGGAGGCCGACCCGGACTTCGGCCAGACCGGCCTGGACACGGCGCAGATCGAACTCGACCGGCTGGCCGGCCTGCTGCCCTACGGCCTCGGCACGCCGGACGACTGGGCCTGCGCCCTGTCCGCGCTCCTCGGCGCCGACTGCGGCTTCGCCGGGCTGCCCGCCGATTACGGGAAGCTGGAGTCCTCGCTGCTGCACGAGGTGCTGCGGCGGCGGCGCGGTCTGCCGATCCTGCTGTCGGTGGTCTGGATCGAGGTCGGCCGGCGGGCCGGCGCGCCCGTGTACGGGGTGGCCCTGCCCGGCCACTTCGTCGTCGGCCTGGGCGATCCCGCCGGGCACTTCGTCCTCGCCGACCCCTTCCGCGGCGGCCGGGTGCTGACCTCCGACGACGCCGGGCTGCTCGTCGCGGGCGCGACCGGCGCCCCGCTGTCCCCCGCCATGCTCGTCCCCGCCGACCCGCTCGACATCCTGCTGCGAGTGCTCAACAACATCCGCGCCTGGGCGGCGGCACGCCCCGAGCAGATCCACGTCCAGCTATGGGCCGTGGAGCTCTCGCTGCTGCTCCCCCGCCATCCGGCCCGGCTGCGCTACGAACGCGCCCAGCTCCTCGTACGGCGCGGTGACTTCGCGCGCGGCGCCGCCGAGATGGAGGCCTACGCGGAAATGCTGGAAGCGGTGGATCCACAGACCGCTGAATCCATTCAGCGGCAGGCCCGGTCGGCCCGCGCGCTGCTGAACTGAGCGGGCGACCTGAGCGGGCGACCTGAGCGGACGGCCGAACCGGGCGGGCAGCTGGACGGAGCGAGCGGGGCAGCTACAGCCAGCCCTTCTCGCGGGCGATGCGTACCGCTTCCGCGCGGTTGCGGGCGCCGGTCTTCTGGATCGCCGTCGAGAGATAGTTGCGGACCGTGCCCTCCGACAGCAGCAGGCTCCGCGCCACCTCCGCGTTCACCGAACCGTCCGCCACCGCCCGCAGCACATCCCGCTCCCGGCCGGTCAGCGGATCCGCCCCGTCCGCCAGCGCCGCCGCCGCGAGCGTCGGATCGATGACCCGCTCGCCGCGCAGCACCCGGCGTACCGCGTCCGCGAGCTGCGCCGCCGGCGCGTCCTTGACCAGGAACGCCTCGGCCCCCGACTCCATCGCCCGGCGCAGATACCCGGGGCGGCCGAACGTCGTCACGATCACGATTCTGATGACCGGCAGCTCCTTGCGCAGCTGCGCCGCCGCCTCGATCCCGGTCATGCCGGGCATCTCGATGTCCAACAGCGCGACATCGGGAGCGTGGGCGTGGGCCGCCGCCAGCACCTCGTCGCCCCGCGCGACCTGGGCGACCACCTCGATGTCGTCCTCCAGGCCCAGCAGCGTGGCCAGCGCCTCCCGCACCATCGACTGGTCGTCGGCCAGCAGCACCCGAATCATGCGTGCAGCGTAGCGACGTACGCGCCGGTGCCCGTACGACCTGGTGTGCGGAAGGGAGTGGATCAGGTCGTCATCCGACGGGCGGGCCCGTCGCCACGGGGGCGCGGCGCGGCACGCTCGCGCGGAGGGTGAATCCGGTGGGGGCCGCCGGGCCGGCGGTGAGGCTGCCGCCGGCGAGCAGCAGGCGCTCCTCCAGGCCGGTGAGACCGTTGCCCGGGCTGCGGGCGGGGCCGTGGCCGTTGTCCGTGACGGTGAGGCTGACGGTGCCGCCGCCGTCGTCTGCCTCCTCGGCCAGGGTGATCACACAGCGGGTCGCTCCGCTGTGGCGGATGACGTTGGTGATCGCTTCGCGAAGGGCCCAGGCCAGCGCGCCCTCGGTGTCGGGGGCGAGGGACGGAAGCGTCTGTTCCACCGTGACCGGGAGGTCCGCGGGGAAGTCCGCGGTGACGCCCGCGGCGGCCAGCGCCGTACGGGCGCCGGCCAGCTCGGTCGCCAGGGTGGGGCGGCGGTAGCCGCTCACCGCCTCGCGGACGTCGACGAGCGCCTGCCGGCTGACCCGCTCGATGTCGGAGACCTGCTGCGCGGCGTCCAGCGGACGGTCCGGGAGCATCCGCCCGGCCAGCTCGCTCTTGAGCGTGATCAAGGACAGCGAGTGGCCGAGCAGATCGTGGAGGTCGCGCGCGAGCCGCAGGCGTTCCTCTGTCGCGGCGAGCTGCGCCACGGTCTCCCGCGCCTCGCGCAGCTCCCGCATCGTCTGGACGAGTTGTCTGATGCCCACCATCGCGAACCCTCCGAGGAGGCAAGGGATCAGTAGTGCGGGGAAGAGCTCCCCGGCGTTGTCGACGACCGATCCGATCGCGGCGAGTACCGCCGTGACGGCCGGGATCAGCCAGCGCGACCGGCGCGGGGGCAGCACCGCCCCGCACGCGACCGATACGTAGACGAAGAGCACCAGCCAGGGCTTGCCGAAGGCGGCCGAGGTGGCCACCGCCAGCGCGGACAGCGCGCACAGCGCCCCGTAGACCCAGCGATCCTGCTCGTCGGTGTTGGTGCGCAGGAAGACCAGCGCCAGGTACCCGACGACGAACGCGGCCAGGCCGAGCGAGGCGATCACGGTCACGGGGACGCCGTGGCCGGCGTGGATGAGGTCGTCCAGCGGAGCGCCCAGGTAGAGCATCCAGATCGCGATCCACAGCAGCTTCACCAGCGCCTGCCGGCGGTTCTCCGGCGCGCGCCCCATGGAGGTGGAGTCCGCGGACTCCACCTCCTCCCGCCACGGCGGCCAGTTCTTGATTCCGGCGCTCACGCCGTCCACAGACTTCACGGGATCCACGGTGTCACGCCTTCTGGGTGTCCTTGCGGTACAGATACGCCGCACCGCCCGCGAAGACCAGCAGGTAGACGATGAGGATCGCGATGTCCTTCACATGCGGGGCGTCACCGAGCTCGACGGCCTGGCCGAGCGCCGCGTAGGGGCGGGCCGGCAGGTATTCGGCGATGTTCTGCATCCACTGCGGGAAGGAGGTGAAGGGCACCCACAGACCACCGAGCAGGGCCAGCGCGAAGTAGGCGATCATCGAGACCGGCCGGGCGACATCGGCGGTGGAGACGTAGCCGATGGCCACGCCGAGCGCGGCGAAGACGAAGCTGCCGGCCCAGCTGCACAGCAGGATCGCGGCCCACTGCCAGGCGTCGAGACGCACCTGCTTCACACTCGCGCCGACCAGCATGACGAGCACGATCGACGGAAGGCTGATGGTGGCCGCCGAGGCGATCTTCGCCGTGACGTAACCGCGGCCGGGCAGCGCGGTCAGCCGCAGCTGGCGTACCCAGCCCTTCTCCCGCTCACGGGCGATCCGCTCCGCGTTGCCCATGAGGACGGCCGTCATCGCGCCGAACGCGGACATCGCGACCATGAAGTACGCGACCCTCGACAGATCGGTGCCGGGCAGCTTCGAGGAGGGATCGGTGCCCGCCGTGAAGATCAGGAAGAGCAGCGGCGGATAGATCACCGAGAAGAACATGAACTTCTTGTTGCGCAGGACGCGCAGGATCTCCAGCTTGATCAGAGTCTTCATCGCTCTCCCGCCTCCTCGGCGGATGCTGCGTCGGTGATGGCGAGGAACGCCTGCTCCAGGCCGAGGCCCGCGACTTCGAGGTTGCGGGGGTAGAGCCCGAGGCCGTAGACCGCGTGCACCGTCGCGTCGGCGTCGTCGGAGCGGATCCGGACGGTGGCCCCGGACACCTCGACACCCACCAGGTTCGGCAGCGCCTTGAGCGCCGCCTCGTCGATCGTGCCCTGGAGGTCGAACGTGATCCGGCGGGCGCCAGCCCGCGCCTTGATCTCGGCGGCGGTGCCGTCGGCGATGAGCCGGCCGCGGTGCAGGACCAGGACGCGGTCGGCGATCGCGTCCGCCTCCTCCAGGTAGTGGGTGGCGAACAGCACCGTGCGGCCCTCGTCGACCTGGCGGCGCATCGTCGCCCAGAACGCCTGGCGGGCGGTGACGTCCATGCCGACGGTCGGCTCGTCGAGCACGATCAGGTCGTTGGCGCCCGCGGTGGCGAGCGCGAAGCGGACGCGCTGTTCCTGGCCGCCGGAGAGCTTGTTGACCATGCGGTTGCCGAGGTCGGCGATATCGGCGGTGGCCAGCACCTCGTCGACGGGGTGGGCGCGCGGATGCAGGGCGCAGGCCAGGGAGATGATCTCCCGTACCGTCACGTCCTCCATGAGCCCGCCGCTCTGCAGCATCGCGCCGACCCGGCCCTGCGCGATGGCCTGCGCCGGGCTGGTGCCGAAGACCTTGATGCTGCCGGAGTCGGGGTTGCGCAGCCCGAGGAGCAGATCGAGGGCCGACGACTTGCCGGCTCCATTGGGACCGAGCAGCGCCGCGGTCTCACCGGGGTGCAGGGTCAGGGTGAGGTCGGCGACGGCGTGGACAGGGCCGAAGCTCTTGTTCACACCGCTGAAGCCGACCACGGGCTCGCCCGTGGCGGGCCCGTCGGTCGCGGTCGGTACGGCTGTTGCGGTCATGGACTCAGCTTCGCCGAGACGCGCGTCCTCCCGGCAGTGCCGGACATCGTGTCTTCCCCATGACAGATGTCATGGGGAAGGGTTCACGGACCCGGTCCCTGGCCCATGGATCACGCGCCGGGGGGCCGGGGTCCCGGGTCCCGGTGCGGGGCCGCGCGTTACTGCGCCACGTGCGGGATCACGACCGTCTTCTTGGACGGGTCCGCCGTCTGCAGCGCCGGCAGCATCGCGTCGGCGACGTCCTTGGGGGTGACGGCGGTCTTCGTGCCGTTGTCCCGCTCCAGGAGCACACCGGTGAACACCTTGCCGTACAGATCCTTGAGGACGGCCAGGTCGAAGGAGGGCTGCAGCTTGCCCGAGTCGTCCGCGACCATCGTCAGGAACTTGGGAAGCGACTTGTTCGGGCCGAACGGGACCTTGTGCGCGCCATCGGTCTTCACGGTGATGATCCCGGCCATCGCGGTCTTTCCGAAGTCGGCGAGCGCCCGGTCGATCTCTGCCTGGGTGACCTTCGGCTGCACGGTCGTGGCGGTGAGCTCCACCGGCTGGTCCCGGCCCGTCTCGGCGCGCGTCCGGTACGCGGCGGCGACCTTCTTCATCGAGCCGTCGACGTCGAGCGCCAGCCGCGGCGAGCCCGGTACGCCGACGGCCTTGCCGTTGACGAACTTCACCATGCCCTCGGAACCGGACCCGTCGGCCGCCTGCTGCGACAGATTCTGCAGCGCGGACTTCAGCTTCTCGTCGTCCTCGATCAGCACCGGTTCGGCCTGTCGCGCTCCGCCGAGGAGCGAGCCGATCACCGAGACCGGGTTGTAGTCGGTGTGCGCGACGGCCCGGACGGTGGCCGGGTTGTCGACCGAGAGTCCGGCCACCGAGGGCTTGAGCTCCAGCGTCCGGGCACCGATCTTCACCTTGAGCGGAGCCGAGATACGGGTGCCGAGCTTCGCGTCGAGCGACTTGACGGCGTCGTCCCGCGACTTTCCGCCGATGTCGACGCCGAGGACGGTGGTGCGCTTGGGCACTTCCGAGTGGTCCATCAGCAGGCCGGCGCCGTAGGCGACACCCGCGAGGCCGACCAGGACGACGCCCGCCAATATCACCTTGGACCGGCCCTTGGGCGCGGGAGTGCTGTCCGCCTCGAAGCGGTACGAGTCCTCGCCGCCGGCCGGCGGCGTCCTGGACCCGGAGGAGGGCACGGTGGGGATGCCGCTGACCAGGGTGTCGCCCGACACTCGCCCGCCGGGAGCACCGGAGGCGGCGGGAGCACCGGGACCGCTGGAGGCACCGGGGCCGGCCGGACCGCCCGGGCCGCCGGGACCTGTCTGGGGCAGCCGGACCCCACCGGTCACCGGACCGGAGGTCGGTCCTGCCGGTTCCTGCGGGGCCATGCCCGCGGGCGGCTGGTAGGCGGGGAAGGGGGTGTTCCGGTCGGCCGTCCCCGACGCGCCGCCCGGTGCACCGAACGCGGGGTCGCCGAACCCGGGGTCGGAGTAGGCCGGGTCGCTGAACGTGGGGTCCTGCGGCGCCAGCGGGTTGGCACCGGGCCAGACGGCGCCTTCCGGATCCTCGTCGAAGGGACCGGGGCCGGGACCGGTGCCACCGAGCGGTACGCCCATCGGCGGGGCCAGATACGGGCCCGAGGGCGCCGGGCCCGCGGGGTCCTGGCGTGCGGGGTCCTGGCGTGCGCCGGGACGGGGGTCGCGACGCCCGCCGGGAATCTGCGGACCGGCGGGACCGCTCGGCTGCGTGCCGTCCGGCGCCGGTACCGGCGGACGGGCGGGACCGGACGCGAGGGGCGGCGCGGGCGCCGCCGCGCCGGGCTTGCGCGGTGCGAACCAGTCGCTGGTCCGCTCCGGCTCGGAGGCCGGTTCCGGTTCGGCCACCGGCTCCGCGGCCGGCTCGGGCGCCGGCACGGCGTTCCAACTGGACGCCGGACGGCCCGGTTCCGCATCGCCGCCGGGGCCCGCCGGGGTGCGGTCCTCGACGGGGGTGCGCATGACCAGCGGCGGGATCGGCCGGGATCCGGGGATGTTGATCCGGATCCTGGTGGTCATCGTGGTCTCGGTCCTGGGCTGCTCCGGAGCGGCCGGCACCGGCCCCTCGGGCGCGGCGTCGCCGTCCTGCGGCCCCTCCTGCGGGTGCAGCGACGGAAACGGGCGCGTTCCGTACGGCGGCGTGCCCGACGGGTACGCGGCTCCGCCGCGACCCCCCTGGTTTCCGGAGGACGAACTGTCAGTTTCACGACTCAAAGCAGGCTCTCCCGGTTAGCTTCGCCACCTCACGGCCATCCTCAGGCGGCTCGCCAGCGCGCACCACCATACTGGGCGGCGCCGAAGCGATCCCCCGACCGGTGGAACGCTCACCGCTCAGCACACCATGGACACCGGGTCAGCCGCCAAGTCGGGCGTCATTCGCCCCAGATGAGGGCAATTGGGGAAGAGTGGCACAGATCACTCCCACCATCGCTCCTCCCAGCAGATAGATGTACGGGCCGATACCGGCCGCGAAGAGGAAGTCGCCCTCGGACCGCGCGGAGCTGAGCAGCATCACCGTAATGAGCCACACGCCGGCCGGCACCACCGCTCCCAGCCGGGTGCCGGTGAGCTTCACACCGCCGTAGAACAGCCCCGCCACGCCCGCCAGCGCGAGCAGCAGGCCGCCGGGGAACCAGCCGTCCTGCACCAGCGCGCCCGCCCCGCCTACCAGCGCGGCGAGCACCGCGAGCACGAGGTACGACACGATCCGCGGCGCCGTGCTCATACCCGCACCCCGGCGAAGAGATCGTCCTCGCGCCCGCCGCCCGCGGTGCCCCGCGCCAGCGTGTAGTACTCGGCGGCGAAGAGCGGCTGTCCGAGGTCGTTGGAGAGCGCGAAGAACGGGCCGTCCACCGCGATCTGGGTGAAGTGGGCCCGCATCGCCGCCGCCTTGCGCTCCGCGAAGTCGGTGCCGTCGATGGCCGCCGTCACCTGTGCGTCGTCCACCACACCCGGTACGTCGTCGGCCGAGGCGATCCCTTCGAAGGGGATCTCTTTCCCCGCCGCCTTGAGCGCCGCGAAGCCCGCCTCGACCACGGAGCGCGGCACGCAGTTCCAGTAGATCTTCTCGATGCCGTGGCCCGCGGCCCCGGCCAGCTCCGCCGCGCGCATCGCGACCCGGTGCGCCTGGATGTGGTCGGGGTGCCCGTAGCCGCCGTTCGGGTCGTAGGCGACCAGGACCTGCGGCCGGACCTCGCGGATGACCTCCACGAGATGCCCGGCGGCCTCATCGAGATCGGCCTGCCAGAAGCAGTCCGGGTTCTCGTTCTGGACGACGCCCATCATCCCCGAGTCGCGGTAGCGGCCCGGCCCGCCCAGGAAGCGGTGGTCGGTGACGCCGAGCTCGGCCATCGCGTGTGCCAGTTCGCCGACGCGATGCCGGCCGAGGGTGTCGTCGCGGTCCGCGGCGAGGTGCGCGAGATCGGTCGGGATGACCTCGCCCTCTTCGCCGAGGGTGCAGGTCACGAGGGTGACATGGGCGCCTTCGGCCGCGTACTTGGCCATCGTCGCGCCATTGTTGATCGACTCGTCGTCCGGGTGCGCGTGGACGAGCAGCAGCCGCCTGGGAGGGAGATCGCTCATGAGGAGAGCGTACGGCTCGGAGCCCTCAGAACTTGAAGCCCCCGATCACGCCCGCGAGGCTGTTCGTGAGCTGCTGGATCGTCGGTGCCACCGAAGAACTCGCCAGATAGAAGCCGAGCAGGATGCAGGCCACCGCGTGACCGCCCTTGAGCCCAGACTTCCTCACCAGCAGGGCCACGACGATCAGCAGCAGCACCACCGCCGAAATCGAAAGTGCCACAACGGCTCACCTCCCAGGTACGCAGGGGCACGACACTTGCCAGTTGCTACTAACCCTTACCCGCACACGGCAACTGATCATAACTTTCCGTGCCCCCGCATATCTCGGTGCACAGAAGCACGCGGGGGCGCATAGCCGGTTTTCCGCCAGAGACGGTAGGGGCCTGCGGCGACATCTAGGGTCGGTGGCATGACTGAAGAGCTCTCGTTTCCGCGTCAGCACGCCCGTACGCAGCGCTTCACGCTCGGGGCGCCCAGGTCGTTCACGGTCTCACCGGACGGGGAACGCGTGGCGTTTCTGCGGTCCCGGTCCGGGACCGACCCGTCCAATCTGCTGTGGATCCTCGACCCGGCCTCGGGGCAGGAGCGGATCGCCGCGGACCCGGGAGCGCTGCTGTCGGGGGCCGGGGAGGAGCTCTCCGCGCAGGAGCGGGCGCGGCGCGAGCGCAGCCGTGAGGGCTCGGCCGGAGTGGTCGGTTATGCGGTGGACCAGGCCGTGGAGCTGGCGGCGTTCGCGCTTTCGGGCCGGCTGTTCGTGGCCGAGCTGCGGGCCGGCACAGCGCGTGAACTGCCCGCCGCCGGACCGGTGGTCGATCCGCGGCCGTCGCCGGACGGCCGCCGGGTGGCGTACGTCGCCGGGGGCGCGCTGCGAGTCGTCGACGCCGAGGGGGGCGGCGACCGGGCGCTGGCGGAACCGGACGGCGACGAGGTGACCTGGGGGCTGGCGGAGTTCATCGCGCAGGAGGAGATGGCCCGCAGCCGCGGCTTCTGGTGGTCGCCGGACAGTGAGCGGCTGCTGGTCGCCCGGGTCGACGAGGCCCCCGTACAGCGCTGGTGGATCGCCGACCCGGCGCATCCGGACCGGCGCCCGGCCGAGATCGCCTATCCGGCCGCCGGTACGCCCAACGCGGAGGTGACGCTGGCGCTGATCGGCCTCGACGGTTCCCGGGTGGACGTGGAGTGGGACCGCGAGCGTTACCCGTATCTCGCGCAGGTGCACTGGTCGGCCGCCGGCCCGCCCGTGCTGCTCGTCCAGGCCCGTGACCAGCGCAGCCAGCTCTTCCTGAGCCTCGACACCGGCTCGGGCCGCACCCAGCCGGTGCACGCCGAGGAAGATCAGGAATGGCTTGATCTTTTCGCCGGTGTGCCGGCCTGGACGCCGGACGGGAAGCTGGTGCGTATCGCCGATGAGGCGGGCGCCCGCGTCCTGGTCGTCGGTGACCGGCCGCTGACCGGACCGCAGTTGCACGTCAGGGCCGTACTGGACATCACCGCGGACGACGTACTGGTGTCGGCCTCGGCCGGTGCCACGGCCGACGCCGCCGAGACCGGGGAGATCCACGTCTACCGGGTGAGCGAGCGCGGGGTCAGCCGGGTGTCCGACGAGCCGGGCGTGCATTCGGCGGTCCGTTCCGGGGCGCTGACCGTGCTCGCCTCCGCCACACCGGACACCGCCGGCGCGCGGGTACGGGTGCTGCGGGACGACAAGCAGGTCGCCGTGATCACCTCGTACGCGCAGCAGCCGGTGCTGCGGGCGAACGTCCGGCTGACCGAGGCGGGCGAGCGCCGGATCCCGGCGGCGGTGCTGCTGCCCACCGGATACCGGGAAGGGGACGGGCCGCTGCCCGTCCTGATGGACCCGTACGGCGGTCCGCACGGCCAGCGGGTGGTGGCCGCGCACAACGCCCACCTGGCCTCGCAGTGGTTCGCCGACCAGGGCTTCGCGGTGATCGTCGCGGACGGCCGCGGCACCCCCGGCCGCTCCCCCGCCTGGGAGAAGGCCATCGTCGATGACTTCGCGGGAGTGACCCTCGACGACCAGGTCGAGGCACTGCACGCACTCGCCGGGTCGTACCCGCTGGACCTGTCACGGGTCGGGATCCGCGGCTGGTCCTACGGAGGCTATCTCGCCGCGCTCGCCGTACTGCGCCGCCCGGACGTCTTCCACGCGGGTGTCGTGGGCGCGCCCGTCACCGATCTGCGGCTGTACGACACCCACTACACCGAGCGCTATCTGGGCCGTCCGGACGAGCGGCCGGAGGTCTACGCGGCCAACTCCGTGGTCACCGACGAGGGTCTGTCGGGTGCGGTGGACCAGGTCCGGCCGATGATGATCATCCACGGCCTCGCTGACGACAACGTCCTGGTCGCGCACTCCCTGCGGCTGTCCTCGGCGCTGCTGGCGGCCGGCCGGCCGCACGAGGTGCTCCCGCTGTCCGGGGTGACCCACATGACCCCGCAGGAGGAGGTCGCGGAGAACCTGCTGCTCCTCCAGGTGGCCTTCCTCAAGCGGACGCTGGGCATCGCGTAACACCCACGACCCTCGAGGCCCCCGAGCTCCCGTCCCCGAACCCCCGTTCCCCGAAGCCCTGTTACCAGCCGGCCCCCGGCGGCGACTGCGGGCGGGGCGGGGTGTTCGGGGGGAACTCCGGCGGCAGATCCCCCGGTACATCCGGCGGGTTCCCGAACGGCGAATGCCCGTACGGGGCTTCGCCGTACGGGGAGGGCGCGGGCGGTGTTCCCCAGGCGCCGTACTGCCCGGAGGGCGCTGCCCACGGGGCGGCCACCGTCGGGCGGTGGACGCCGCGCAGGGCGAGCAGCAGGAGGATCAGCAGGCCCGCGACGATCTCCACGACGGCGGTGAGCTGCTGCAGCATGTCGCTCGTCGGCAGGTCGCCGAACGTGAAGAGGACCTTCTGCTTGGAGTAGATGTCCAGGATGAACACCGCGTAGGCGGCCAGTATCCAGCCCATCGCCATGCCCATCGGGCGCGCCACCGGTTTCCTGGCGAACGCCAGCACCGCGGTGGCCAGGCCCAGTGCGCCCACCGCCCAGTCCGCCCAGAAGCCCGACGGGCTGAGCAGCGTACCGGTGGGCTGCTGTCCGCTGAGCTGACGCCAGTACGAGAACGGTCCGACGCGGTCCGGGGTGAACCTGTGGATGTAGTACAGCTCCCAGGCGACGGTCACCAGCGTGAGGAACACCAGCAGCAGCCCGGCGAAGACCGCCGGTACGGTGCGCGGCGGGGCGGCCGGCTCGCCGCCGCCTTCGCCGGGTGAGAGTGCCGGTTCGCCGGGTGAGAGTGCCGGGCGGCGGCCCGCAGCCGCGATGACGATGAGCGCCACGGATGCCACGACCGAGCCGATCCCCGTATACAACGCCCGGTCCCGCAGCGGGAGTCCCCTGGTCGAGTCCTCGGTCATGACCCAGAGCAGCGGGAGCCGGTAGACGAAGGTGATCACCCCGACCGTCACGAAGGCACCGGAGGCGCTGGGCTTCGAGGCCGCCACCAGAGCGCCCAGGCAGATGACGAGCAGGATCAGATCCGTGACAGAGGTGCCGAGGGGCGCATGTTCCTGTCCCGAGAAAAGCCGTCCTATCCAGGTCAGCAGCATGTCTTTCGCGCCGACGTTTTTGACGTCCCGGGTGATCCATATGATCTCCACCGCGACGAGAACGGCACAAATGATCCCACCCGCGACCCGCGCTCCGCGTGCGAGCACATTGCCCTGATTCAAGGCCATCTCCCCCCAGGCACACCGTTCCCATAGATATACCCGTACATCTGGGAGGGGAACAGGCTTTCCCCAAAGGGCAGTCGGCCGAGACCCCATCAGGCACCTCGGCCGACCCACGCGACCCGCACAGCCGTACGGTGTTCAGAGTGCTACGTCCGTATATCGGTGTTGCGACAGTCAAGTTGCCGACGTGTAAACGCGGTTGGTCCACATTCCTCCCTAATTTCTGGAGGCAACCGACCCTTGTCAAGCACGCGTACGCGGCAATCTGCAAAATCTTCACTCAAGAAGCACCCTTCCGCGATTTCTTCCCCCGTCAGCCCCTTGACTGGACGATGAATCCATTGCCAAAGTCCGCTCAACCCGTGACGCACTTCCCCGTCGCGCAGACAGACTCTTGGTGCGGGGGCATTCGTAATGACGAGTCCAACCCGAGCTGCCGACGTGCAGCCCGACCCGGCTTCGGCCGACGCGACCGAAGCACTGGCTGGAACTCCCCGGGGCGCACCCGAATTCATCGGGCGCTCCCCAGGTCAACTGGCATGGATTCGCTTCAAACGTGATCGAAGCGGCATCGCCTGTGCCTTCGTCGTCATCGGTTTCATTCTCGTGGCGGCGGCCGCGCCCCTGATCGCCAAGCTGTACGGCAAGAACCCGTACGAGCTGTACGGGCAGGACCAGGGCCTGATGAACACCTACGGCCTTCCGCTCCAGCCGAACGGCGGTGTGAGCGGCAGCTACTGGTTCGGGATCGAACCGCAGCTGGGCCGCGACGTGTTCACCCTGCTGATCTACGGCATCCGGACGTCACTGATCATCGCGGCCTGCGTGACGGTCGCCTCGGTCGTGGTCGGTGTGCTCATCGGCCTCGTCCAGGGCTACCTCGGCGGCCGGTCGGACTACACGCTCGGCCGGGTCTCGGACTTCTTCCTGGCCTTCCCGAGCCAGCTGTTCTTCATCGTGTTCACTCCGGTAGTCGTCTCCCTGTTTGTCACGACCAATGACGTCGAACCCTCGTACGTGCGGTTCTTCGCGTTGATCATCGTCCAGTCGATCCTGGGCTGGATGAGCATCGGCCGGCTGGTACGAGCGCAGGTCCTCTCACTGCGTGAACGCGAGTTCGTAGAAGCGGCGCGGATCAGCGGTGCCTCCTCCTGGCGGATCATCCGCAAGGAACTGCTGCCGAATATCTGGAGCACCATTCTCGTCCAATCGACGCTGCTGCTCCCGGTCTACGTCACCACAGAGGCCGGCCTTTCCTTCCTCGGTGTCGGAATTCTCCCGCCCACGCCGGACTGGGGCCTGATGTTCCAGACCGCAGCGAACTACTACGAGAACGACGTCACGTTCATGTTCTTCCCCGGCATCGCGATGGTTCTCTTCGTGGTCGCCTTCAACCTGCTCGGGGATTCGGTCCGGGACGCGCTCGATCCCAAGACCATTCGTTGATCGTTCAGGCAGTCGGACCGGCCCGCACCTGCGGAAACCGGCACGTCGGCATCGGTGGAAGTTCCGTTCTGTGACAGGCAGGAATCCATGAGAAATCGCAAGGCTCGTTACGCCTCCGCGTTCCTGGCGGTGGGGGCTCTGACGCTGGCCGCCGCGTGCAGCAGCGGCAGCAGCAATGACACCGGCAACAAGGGGGGCGACGGTGGCGCAAAGGCCAGCGTCCAGAACTTCGGGCTCGGCACCGCGGCGGACTCCACCGGTCCCGCTCCCGAGATCGACGGCGCCAAGAAGGGCGGCACGGTCCACGACCTGGAACAGGCCGGGTTCGACTATCTCGACCAGGGCCAGCAGTACGTCAGCGACCAGATGTCGGTCTCGCTGCTGTACAACCGCACCCTGACCGGCTACAAGATCGATGCCAAGACCAAGAAGACCATCCTGGTCGGCGACCTGGCGACGGACACCGGTGTGCAGACGGACGGCGCCAAGACCTGGACGTACAAGCTCAAGAGCGGCCTCAAGTTCGAGGACGGGACCCCGATCTCGTCCAAGGACGTGAAGTACGGCATCGAGCGGCTCTTCGCCGGCTACCAGACCCAGGGCCCGCAGTACGTGCAGAAGTGGATGCTCGGCCCCGACTACCGCAAGGCGTACACCGGACCGTACGAGGGCAAGGAGCTACCCGCGACCGTCCTGGACACCCCGGACGACACGACGCTGATCTTCCACTTCAAGGAAGCGCACCCGGACGCCCCGTACGCCATGGCCATGCCGAACATCTCGCCGGTGCCGAAGGCGAAGGACGACAAGGACAAGTACAACAACCACCCGGTCGCCTCCGGTCCGTACAAGATCGAGAGCTACAAGCCGGGCAAGTCGCTGGTCTTCGTCCGCAACACCAACTGGGACCCGAAGTCGGACCCGATCCGCAACGCGTACCCGGACAGCTGGAACTTCGAGCTGGGCATCGCCCAGCCGGCTCTCACCGACCGCCTGATGGCCGGCTCCGGCACCGACGCGACCGGTATCGACCTGTCCGGCGCCGCCGCACCGGAGCGGATGCAGACCCTTGCGACGAGCGCCCAGTACAAGTCGCGGACGGTCAACGAGTACCAGCCGTACGTCGAGGTCCTGGACATCAACACCAAGCGGATCACCGACCCCAAGATCCGTCAGGCCATCGCGTACGCATTCCCGATGACCCAGGTGCAGAGCGCGTTCGGCGGCGCGGCCCAGGGCGAGCTCGGCACCACGCTGATCAGCCCGACCGTCGCCGGCTGGAAGGCGTTCGACCCGTTCGGCAAGCTCAGCGCGCCGGCCGGTGACATCGAGAAGGCCAAGGCGCTACTGAAGGATGCGGGACAGGAACACCCGAAGCTGTCCTACGCCTACTCCAACACCACCCGCTGGCAGAACATCTCCCTGATCGTCGCCAACTCGCTCGAGAAGGCCGGCTTCCAGGTCACCCGTAAGGCCATCGACCCGACCAGCTACTACACGGTCGTCGGCAAGGTCAACACCCCGTACGACCTGTACCGCACCGGCTGGGGTGCCGACTGGCCGAACGCCTCCACCGTCGTGCCGCCGACCTTGGACGGCCGCAATCTGGCCGACGGCACCAACAACTACTCGTTCCTCAACGACGAGCACGTCAACACCGAGATCGACCGGATCCAGAAGATCACCGATCTCACCAAGCAGGCCGACGAGTGGCGGACCCTGTCGGAGTACGTCCTGAAGACCGACACCTCCCAGGTGCCGTTCCTCTTCGACAAGTTCTTCGGCATCTACGGCGCGGGCCTCGGCGGCGTCACCTACAACCAGGTGGTCGGCGTCATCAACCCGAATAGCGTGTTCGTGAAGTAGTTCCAGCGCATGGCGCCGGCCCCGGCCTCACCGCCGGGGCCGGCCGCCCCGACTGAACCGCGCGGCGCCGCCGATCGCGCCCCTACGGAAGAGCTTGCCCGATGCTCCGTTTCCTCGTTCGACGCGTACTCGGCGCCGCCGTCATCCTCCTGGCCATCAGCGCCGTCACGTACTTCCTCTTCTTCGTGCTCCCCACGGACCCGGCCATGCTTTCCTGCGGGAAGCAGTGCGATCCGCAGAACGTCGCCCAGATCCGCAAGAACCTGGGCCTGGACCAGCCGGTCTATCTGCAGTACTGGCACTACATGAAGGGCATCGTCGCCGGCCGCACCCTCGAGATCGGTCCCTGCCCCGCCCCCTGCTTCGGCTACTCCTTCTCCGACCGGCAGCCGATCTGGCCCACGCTCACCGACCGTTTCCCGACGACCCTCTCGCTGGCCATCGGCGGCGCGGCCACCTTCCTGACCATCGGCGTCGGCCTGGGCCTGCTCTCCGCCTGGCAGCAGGGCAAGACCTTCGACCGGGTCGCCAGTTCCATCTCGCTGGTCGGCAACTCGGTCCAGATCTACTTCATCGGCCCGCTGGCCATCCTGCTGTTCTCCACCAACCTCGGGTGGCTCGACCGCGGCCACGATCCCGACTGGACGACGGACCCGCTGGCCTCGGTCAAGGGCCTGATCCTGCCCTGTCTGATCATGTCGGTGATCTTCTGGTCCAACTACAGCCGCCAGACCCGGTCGCTGATGGTGGAACAGATGTCGGAGGACCACATCAGGACCGCCCGCGCCAAGGGCATGTCCTCGCGCTATGTCTTCCTCAGATACGCGCTGCGCGGCACCGCGGCCTCCATCATCACCATCTTCGGCATCGACCTCGGTTCGGTGCTCGGCGGCGCGATCATCACCGAGGCCACCTTCGGCCTCCACGGGCTCGGAACGCTCTCCGTCGCGGCCGTCCTGCAGGCCAACCTGCCGCTGGAGATGGCCGTGATGCTGATCGGCGCGACCGCCATCGTGCTGTCCAACATCGTCGTCGACGCCTGCTACGCCCTGATCGACCCACGGATCCGGCTCGCATGACCGACGTAAGCGCCGCCGTAACCCCTCGCCGTCCCGAACTCCGCACGACCCGGCAGGAGAACCGTCCGTGACCATCCTCACCAAGGCTGAGGCGGAGCCCGCACCCCAGGACTCCCAGCCCTTCCTCTCGGTCCGCGACCTGTACGTCCAGTTCGCCACCGAGGACGGCACCGTCAAAGCCGTCGACGGGCTCTCCTTCGACCTGGAACGCGGCAAGACCCTCGGCATCGTGGGCGAGTCCGGCTCCGGGAAGTCCGTCACCAACATGGCGATCCTGGGTCTGCACAACCCGCGCAACACCATGGTCAAGGGCGAGATCCTCCTCGACGGGCAGGAGCTGACCGGGGCCTCCGAGCGCACGCTGGAGAAGCTCCGCGGCAAGAAGATGGCCATGATCTTCCAGGACTCGCTGACCGCGCTGTCGCCGTACTACACAGTCGGCCGGCAGATCGCCGAGCCCTATATGAAGCACATGGGCGCCTCCCGGAAGGCGGCCCGCGCGCGGGCCATCGAGATGCTGGACAAGGTCGGCATCCCGCAGGCCAAGATCCGCGTGGACGACTACCCCCACCAGTTCTCCGGCGGTATGCGGCCGCGCGCGATGATCGCCATGTCGCTGGTCTGCGATCCGGCCCTGGTGATCGCGGACGAGCCGACGACCGCGCTCGACGTCACCGTGCAGGCGCAGATTCTCGACCTGCTCAAGGAACTCCAGCGGGAGACGGGCACCGCGATCATCCTGATCACCCACGACCTGGGCGTGATCGCCAACACCGCCGACGACGTGGTGGTCATGTACGCGGGACGCGCCGTGGAACGCGGCACCGTCCGCGAGATCCTCAAGGAACCCCAGCACCCCTACGCCTGGGGCCTGCTGGGATCCATCCCCCGGCTGTCGGCCTCGGTGGACGTACCCCTGTCCCCCATCCCGGGCAGCCCGCCCAGCCTGCTCAACCCGCCGTCCGGCTGCCCGTTCCACCCGCGCTGCGCGTTCACCGGGCAGGTCGGCGGAGACCGCTGCTCGCGGGAGCGCCCGAGCATCCCCTTGGGCGAGCGCCGCGGTTCGGCCTGCCATCTCTCGCCGGACCAGAAGCAGGACATCTTCATCGAGCAGATCAAGCCGCGGCTGCGCTGATCACGAGTCGAGGGAACCACCATGAGTGAACAGCAGACCCTGGCCGAAGTACCCGCCCCCCGGAACGAATCCGGCGCACCGCTGCTCGAGGTGTCGGGCCTGGGCAAGTACTTCCCCATCCGCGGCGGCTTCCTCGTCAAGCGCCATGTCGGGGACGTACGCGCCGTGGACGGCGTCGACTTCCATATCGCCGAGGGCGAGGCCCTCGGCCTGGTCGGGGAGTCCGGCTGCGGCAAGTCCACCACCGGACGGCTGGTGACCCGGCTCCTGGAACCGACGGCCGGGAAGATCACCTATCAGGGCCAGGACATCACCCACTCGTCGCGCAAGGAACTGGCGCCGATCCGCTCCGAGATCCAGATGATCTTCCAGGACCCGTACGCGTCGCTGAACCCGCGGCAGACGGTCGGCAACATCGTCTCCGGTCCGATGGAGATCAACAACATCAATCCGACGGGCGGCCGCGCCCGCCGGGTCCGCGAGCTGCTGGAGATCGTCGGCCTCAACCCCGAGCACTACAACCGCTTCCCGCACGAGTTCTCCGGCGGCCAGCGGCAGCGGATCGGGGTGGCCCGCGCCCTCGCCCTGGAGCCCAAGCTGATCGTCGCGGACGAGCCGGTCTCCGCGCTCGACGTGTCCATCCAGGCGCAGGTCGTCAATCTGCTGCAGAAGGTGCAGCAGGAGCTGGGCATCGCGTTCCTCTTCATCGCCCACGACCTGGCCATCGTGCGGCACTTCTCGCAGCGCGTCGCCGTCATGTACCTCGGCAAGATCATCGAGGTCGGCGAGCGGAAGGACATCTACGAGCGGCCCCGCCACCCGTACACCCACGCGCTGCTCTCCGCCTCGCCGGAGGCGGACCCGGACGACGACCAGCGCGAGCGCATCCGTCTCGCCGGTGACGTCCCCTCCCCGATCAACCCGCCGTCCGGCTGCCGATTCCGCACCCGGTGCTGGAAGGCCAAGGACAAGTGCGCCGCGGAGGAGCCGCCGCTGATCCAGATCGGGGGCAACCGTGAGGGCCACCTCACGGCGTGCCACTTCCCCGAAGAACCGACGATCGGGGCACGGGAAGAGGACATCGTCCTCGACCCGGCGCTGGCCGCGATCGAGGAGGCGGCAGAGAAGACCCTTTGACCCGGGCCCCCGTCCTCCGCTCGGCCCGAGGTCCGTACCCGGACACCCCAGCCCCACCGGGTACGGACCCCGGCAGTTTTTCCAGCCCGCCCGGCGTTTGAGGGCAGTTTTTCCAGCCCGGCCGGCACTTGAGGCCAAACCAGCCCGGCCGGCGATTGAGGCCTATTCCTCGGCGAAGTGGCACGCGCTGTCGTGCTCCGCGGGCGAGCCCACCCCCCGGAACACCGCCGGCACCGCCAGCAACGGCTCCTCCAGCGCGCAGCGCTCCTGCGCCTTCCAGCAGCGGGTACGGAACCGGCAGCCGGACGGCGGATTGGCCGGGGACGGCACGTCGCCGGCGAGGATGATCCGGTCCCGGTGGTCGCGCGCGGCCGGGTCGGGGACCGGGACCGCCGAGAGCAGCGCCTGGGTGTACGGGTGGGTGGGGTGCTCGTAGATCTGGCTGTCGCCGCCGATCTCGACGAGCTTGCCGAGGTACATCACGCCGACCCGGTCGGAGATGTGCCGGACGATCGACAGGTCGTGGGCGATGAACATGTACGACAGGTTGAACTCGTCCTGCAGCTTCTCCATCAGGTTGATGACCTGCGCCTGGACGGAGACGTCGAGCGCCGAGACCGGCTCGTCCGCGACGATGATCTCCGGGCGCAGCGCCAGACCGCGGGCGATGCCGATGCGCTGCCGCTGGCCACCGGAGAACTGGTGCGGATAGCGGTTGATGTACTCCGGGTTGAGGCCGACCACGTCCAGCAGATCCTCGACCGCCTTGCGGCGCTCGCCCTTGGGGGCGACCTCCGGGTGGATCTCGTACGGCTCACCGATGATGTCGCCGACCGTCATACGCGGGTTCAGCGAGGTATAGGGGTCCTGGAACACCATCTGAATGTTGCGGCGAACGGCCTTGAGGGCCTTCCCCGACAGCTTGGTGATGTCCTCGCCCTTGTAGAGGATCTCACCCTTGGTCGGCCGCTCGAGATTCATCAGCAGCTTGGCGACGGTGGACTTGCCGCAGCCGGACTCGCCGACGATGCCCAGCGTCTCGCCCTGGAAGAGGTCGAAGGTGACCCCGGAGACCGCCTGGACCGAGCCCACGTTCTTGCGGAAGACGATCCCCTGAGTGATCGGGAAGTTCTTGACCAGGTTGCGGACCTGAAGGACCGGTTCCCGCGCCTCAGTTGTCGACACCGAGGGTCTCCTTCCAGAAGTGGCAGGCACTCGCCCTGATGGGGCTCACCTCGTACAGCGGCGGCACGTCGGTCCTGCAGATGTCCTGGGCCATCGGGCAGCGCGGGTTGAAGGCGCAGCCCGGCGGGATGTGGATCAGGTTCGGCGGCAGCCCCTTGATCGCGTAGAGCTGCTGGCCCTTCTGGTCCAGGCGCGGGATCGAGTCGAGCAGGCCCTTGGTGTACGGGTGGGCCGGCCGCTTGTAGATCTCGTGCACGGGCGAGGTCTCCACGATCCGGCCCGCGTACATCACCGCGATCTTGTCCGCCACGTCCGCGACCACGCCCAGGTCGTGGGTGATCAGGATGAGCCCCATGTTCAGCTCGCGCTGCAGCTCCGCCAGCAGGTCCATGACCTGCGCCTGGACCGTCACGTCCAGGGCCGTCGTCGGCTCGTCGGCGATGATCAGGTCGGGCTCCAGGGCCATCGCCATCGCGATCATGATGCGCTGGCGCATACCGCCGGAGAACTGGTGCGGGTAGTCGCCGACCCGCTGCCTCGCCGCCGGGATCCGGACCCGCTCCATCAGCTCGATCGCCTTGAGCTTGGCGTCCTTGCGCGACAGCCCCCGGTGGACGATGAACATCTCGCCGAGCTGCGCGCCGACGCTGAGCACCGGATTGAGCGAGGACAGCGCGTCCTGGAAGATCATCGCCATCTTCTCGCCGCGCACCTTGCGGCGCTCCTCCTTGCCCATCGTCAGCAGGTCCTTGCCCTGGAAGACGATCTCGCCCTGGGTGATGAAGCCGGGCGGCGAGTCCAGGATGCCCATGACCGCCTGCGCGGTCACCGACTTCCCCGAGCCGGACTCGCCGAGCACGGCGAGCGTCTCGCCGGCGCTCACCGTGTAGTCGACACCGTTGACGGCCTTGGCGACCCCGTCCCGGGTACGGAATTCGACGTGCAGGCCGCGCACGTCCAGCAGGGTGTCCTGCGGGGTCGGCGGCCTGTTCGGGGTCTGCGTGGTCAGCGTGGTCATGGAACGCCTCCGTCAGCGCAGCTTGGGGTCGAGGGCGTCGCGCACCGCGTCGCCGAGCATGATGAACGCGAGCACCGTGATGCTCAGCGCGCCCGCGGGCCACAGCAGCATGTGCGGTGCGTTGCGGATCTGGGTGGACGCCGCCGAGATGTCGATGCCCCAGGAGACGGTCGGCGGCTTGAGGCCCACCCCGAGCCAGGACAGCGTCGCCTCCAGCGCGATGTACGTGCCGAGTGCGATGGTCGCGACCACGATCACCGGGGCGACCGCGTTCGGCGCGATGTGCCGCAGCAGGATGCGGGAGTGCCCCGCTCCGAGCGCCTTGGCCGCCTGCACATAGTCGTTCTGTTTGGCAGTGATCACCGAGCCGCGCGCGATACGGGCGATCTGCGGCCAGCCGAGCAGCACGATGAAGCCGATCACCGGCCACACCGTGGAGTTGGTGACCACGGACAGGAAGACCAGACCGCCGAGGATGATCGGGATGGCGAAGAAGATGTCACTGATCCGGGAGAGCACCGCGTCCCACGCGCCGCCGAAGTAGCCGGCCAGGCCGCCCAGGACGCCGCCCAGCAGCGCGACGCCCGCTGTGGCGCAGACGCCGACGGTGACCGACGCGCGCGCCCCGTACACCGTGCGGGTGTAGACGTCGCAGCCCTGGTTGTCGTAGCCGAAGGGATGGCCGGGAGCCGAGCCCAACTGGGATTTCGCCAGGTCGCACTTCAGGGGATTGCCGCTGGCGATCAGCGAGGGCCACAGCGAGATGACGACCAAGAAGAGGATCAGCAGCGCGGAGATGATGAAGATCGGGTTGCGCCGCAGGTCGTGCCAGGCGTCGGACCACAGGCTGCGGGGTTTGCCCGTCGGGCCGCCCGGGGCCTGGCCACTCCCGGGGGACTTCTCCAGCGTCATCGCTTCGGCGGCGGCAAGGTCCATCGCCCCGCCCATACCGGTGGGGGCGATGGAGTCATGGGGGTCGTGCGGCTCAGGCATACCGAATCCTCGGGTCCAGGACCGCGTAGAGCAGGTCGACGAGCAGGTTCGCCAGCAGGAAGACGATCACCAGGATGGTGACGAAGCCGACCACTGTCGCTGAGTTGTGCCGGAGGATGCCCTGGTAGAGCTGGTAGCCGACACCTTGGATGTTGAAGATCCGCTCGGTGACGATGGCGCCGCCCATGAGCGCGCCGATGTCGGTCCCGATGAAGGTGATCACCGGGATGAGCGAGTTGCGCAGCAGGTGCCGCACGATGACGCGGTGGCGGGGCAGCCCCTTGGCGACGGCGGTGCGCACGTAGTCGGCGCGGGTGTTCTCGGCGATGGACGTCCGGGTCAGCCGGGTGACGTACGCCAGGGACACCAGCGCCAGCACGATGCCGGGCAGGATCAGTTCGTTGAGCGGCGCTCCCGGCGAAACCGATGGCCGGCCGATGCCCCATTGCACCGCGATCACGTACTGCAGCACATAGCCGAGCACGAAGACCGGGATGGAGACCACGACCAGCGTCAGCAGCAGCACCGAGGTGTCGATGGGGCGGCCGCGGCGCATGCCGGTGGTCACACCGAGCGTGATGCCGACGACGATCTCGAAGAAGATCGCGACGAGCGTCAGCCGGAGCGTCACGGGGAAGGCGCTCTTCATCAGATCGGTGACGGGCTGTCCGTTGAACGCCGTCCCGAAGTCCCCGGTGAAGATCTTCCGCATGTAGTCGATGTACTGGTGCCACAGCGGCTTGTCGAGCCCGTACTGATGGCGGATCTGTGCGGCCGTGGCCGGGTCGGGGGCCCGGTCGCCGAAGAACGCGGCCACCGGGTCGCCGAGCGCGTACACCATCACGAAGATCAGGATCGTTGCGCCGATGAACACCGGGATCATCTGGAGCAGGCGCCGGATCACATAGCGTCCCATGGGGCCTTCCCAAGAGTCGGGCGGCGGCCCGGCGCGGCGTCACCGCGCCAGCCCGCCGCGCGGGTCAGCTGACCTTGATCTGCTCGTAGACCGGGACGCTGAACGCGTTGAGGGTCACGCTCGACACCTTGGTCGAGTAGCCGGCGGTGCCGTTCTGGTACCAGAGCGGAATGGCCGGCATGTCCGTGGCCAGCTGCTTCTCCGCGTCCTGGAACGTGGCGACGGCCTTGGCGATGTCCGGCTCGGCGTTCGCCTCCTTCACCAGCTTGTCGAAGTTCGCGTTGGTGTAGTGCGAGTCGTTCGACGAAGCGCCCGTGAAGTACAGCGGCTCCAGGAAGTTCTGGATCAGCGGGTAGTCCATCTGCCAGCCGGTCCTGAACATGCCCGAAATCTGCTTGCCGACCACCTTGGAGCGGAAGTCCGCGAAGGTGCCGATCGGGTTGAAGACACACGCCTTGTCGTTGCCGAGCGCGTTGTTGATGCTGTTGCAGACCGCATCGGACCAGTCCTTGTGGGACCCGGTGTCGACATTGGAGGTGAGGGTGATCTGCCCGCCGGGCAGGCCGCCGCCCTCCTCGACCAGCTTCTTGGCCTGGGTCGGGTTGTAGACGCAGGCGTCACCGCACAGGCCGTCCTTGAAGCCGCCCGCGGCTCCGAGTACCGGTGAGGTCCAGTCGGTGGCGGGCTGCCGGGTCTTCTGGAAGATCTGCTCGGTGATCTGCGCGCGGTTGATCGCCATCGACAGACCGCGGCGGACCTTTTCCTTGCCCGCGGCGGACCACTTCGCGTCGTACATCGGGAACGAGACGGTCTGGATGATGCCGGCCGGCTGGTTGATGTAGCGGTCGCCCAGGTCACCCTTCACGTTCTTCAGCTGCGACGCCGGGATGTCGTCGACCAGGTCGATGTTGCCGGCCTGCAGGTCGGTGTACGCGGTGTTGTTGTCGGTGTAGACCCGCAGATCGACACCGCCGTTCTGCGCCGCGTCGGGGCCCTTGTATCCGGCCCACTTACGCATCTTCATGGTCTGGCCCTTGGTGTACGAGTCCACCGTGTACGGGCCGTTGCCGATCGGCTTGTTCAGCCAGGACGCGTGGTTGGAGAAGAACGACTTCGGCAGCGGCTCGAACGCCGTGTAGCCCAGCGTGTCGGGCCAGGTGGAGAACTTCTGGGTCAGCTTGACCGTGAAGTTCAGGTCGTCGACCTTCTTCAGCCCGGCGAGCGTCTGGGCCGTGGACGCGGCCCCCGCCGCCTCCGGGTGCACCGCGTCGTAGCCGTCGATAAAGCGGAAGAAGCTCGCGTTCTTCTGCGCGTTCTTCAGCAGAGCGCCGTAGTTCCAGGCGTTGATGAAGGAGTCGGACGTGACCTTGTCGCCGTCACTGAAGGTCCAGCCGGCCTTGAGCTTGATCGTGAAGTTCTGCGAGTCGCTCGTGGTGATCGAGTCCGCGACCATGTTCTCGGCCTTGCCCGACTTCGAGTTGTACTGCTTCAGACCGCGGAACAGCATGGAGAGGACCTTGCCGCCCTGCACCTCGTTGGTGTTCGCGGGCTCCAGCGGGTTCTGCGGGTCCCCCCACGAGGCGCGTACGACGCCTGCTGCGGAGCCACCTCCACCGCCACTGCTGCCCCCTCCACCACAGGCGGTGGCCGTCAGGACGACGGCCGTCGCACAAACGGCCCACTTCAAGCGCGTGGCTCCGCGCATCGCGTGCCTCCTCATGGGTCACAAATGACGCTTTGTTCCCCATGACACCCCAATAGAGGCATTGATGCACTTCTTGCGCCGCCGTGTCGGCGTACCAAACACCGGATGGTCGAGGAGGCTCAGGCCATGACGTGACGGAGAGGCAGCCGGCTCACGGCTGGCCGGGCTTGTTCGGGGAGCACTCCTTCTCGTGCTGGGACGGGATCAGCCCGCAGATCGTCACCGTGGTGGCCGGAGAGCCCGCCGTGGACAGCATCCGGGTGTACGTATCGGTGCCGGTCCTGATCCTGGCATCCAGGGTGCGGCTCCAGGCGTCGGTGATCGTCACCTCATCCCCCACCGTCCCGTTCTCGACGCGGCCCCACACCGCCTGACACGCGGGGCTGTACCGCAGCTCGATCTGCAGGCCCCGCAGCCAGGTCTCGCGGACCGTCGTGGCGTCCCACTGGCAGTCCATGGCCTGCGGCTCGCGACTCAGGCAGGTCTCGCCTGTACAGCCGGCATGCACACCCTTGGGCGCGGACAAGGTCTGTACGGCCAGCTGCTGCTCCGACGGCGCCCCCGCCGCCGCGGAACGCTGGGGTCCGGTGGCCAGAACCGTCCCGACGCTGCCCGCCAGGGCGCCGGCGACGACGCAGCACACCGCGAGCAGCCCGCGGTTCCACGCCCGCTTCCCGCGCCCGCCGGAGTCCGGCCCCGCGTCGTCCCGCGCCTCCGGCTCCGCGCCGGGTTCCGCACCGGGTTCCGCGCCGATCTCCGCAGCGACCGACGGTCCGGTGCCGGGATGCGCATCCCCGGACCCGGGCCGGGACTGCGGCGACGGCTCCGGCTGGGGCTCCGCATCCACCGATGCGTCCGGCTGCCCGTCCTGCGCCTCGCCGGTGACGAGGTCCCAGAGGCGAAGCAGCGGGCCCGGGTCCTCCCCCATCACGCCCGCCAGTTCCTCCACGGCGATCCGGGTGGGCAGTTGTTTGCCGTTGAGGAAACGCTCCCAGGACGAGCGGCTGTAGTGCGTCCTGCTCGCCAGCCGGCCGAAGCTCAGCCCCGAAGCATCCTTGATCCGCCGCATCTCGCAGACGAGCAAGCGATCGGGTGCCGTTATCTCGACGTCTCCGTGGATCCCTGCAGTCACACGAATCTCCTCGCTCATTCAGGCGCGCCCACCCCGCCGCAAACCCGGTCGATCTCCGCACAGGATCGACTCGGCAATCCTCCCGGACCGTCCCAACGCGCCGCTAACAGACAGCCAACGATCCCTGAGGGACCACGGGTCGCGACGGATCTTCGCAGGTGGCGGCGTATTCACCGAGCGCAGGCGTCCCGAGATGTCCCGAACCCGCGCCCGGGACACCCGCCGTGGCCAGTGCACGCCAAAGAATAACCGAGCGGCGCCGTGTGCCGGCCCCCCTTCCGGGACACGGCGGCCGCGTCACCTACTCCGCCCCGGAAGGACATCACCGCATGACAGGAACATCGACGGGCCGCCGCAGACCGCTGGCCCGGATCGGGCTGCTCCTCGCCGCGATCCTCGGGCTGATGCTGGGCCTGCAGCAGCCGGCCCAGGCATTCTCCGGCGCGTTCTATCCGACCCAGAGCACCGGCAACCGCGGCTCCGATGTGGTCGCCCTCCAGTACCTGCTGAACGCCCACGGCCAGAACCTGTCCACCGACGGGGTGTTCGGCTCCGGCACCAAGGCCGGGGTCACCTCGTTCCAGGGCTCCGCCGGGCTCGGCGCGGACGGCATCGTCGGCCCGGCCACCTGGGGAAAGCTGGTCACGACGGTCCGGCAGGGCGACAGCGGGCCGGCGGTCAGGGCCGTCCAGTATCTGCTGAACGCCAAGCGGGGGGCCGGGCTCACCGTTGACGGGGTCTTCGGCGGCGGCACCGACTCCGCGGTGCGGACCTTCCAGAGCCACGCCGGCCTCTCGGCCGACGGCATCGCCGGCCCCGACACCTGGCGCAACCTGCTGTGGCACTACCAGTACGCCAACTTCAACGCCGGCACGCTCTGCGACGAGGACCCCGACGGCAACACCTCCGCCAACTGGGGCACCGGAGCGGCCATCGGCCAGCTCGAAGCCGCCGCGACGACGTTCTCCTCCTACGGCCGCGGCCGGATCCCGGTCGGCGACATCAGCTTCGAGCACGGCGGCCCCATCAACGGCCACGCCAGCCACCAGGACGGCTTGGACGCCGACATCTGGCCGATCCGCACGGACTCCGCCCAGTGCAGCGCGGGCCGGATCACCTGGCAGTCGGCGGCGTACGACCGGTCCGCCACCCGGCAGCTCATCCAGACCGTGAAGGCGGCCGCGCCCGGTCACGTCAAGATCATCTTCTTCAACGACCCGGTGCTCATCAACGAGGGCCTGACGCAGCCGCTTGACAACCACGACAACCATCTGCACGTCCGCTACTGCGAGCTGGTGCATCCCAACTCGCTCTACGTCTGCTGATCCGCGGAGAGGAATCGCGTTGATGCGCACCACCCCGGCCTTCCGCGGGCCCGCCGTCCTGCTGCTGACCCTGCTGGCCCTGCTGGCGCTGGCAGCCCTGCCCGTCCAGGCACAGGCCGCCGACTCCACCACCTGGATCCAGCGCAACCTCGCGGGCCTGAACTACCTGGCCGCGAGCGGGGTCGACGGCGTGTACGGGTCGCAGACCACCACCGCCGTCCGCGGCTTCCAGCACGACAACGGGCTCGACGAGGACGGCGTGTACGGCGGCCGCACCGAACTCGCCCTCCACAACAAGGTCATCGAGGTCCAGCGCAAGGCCGGCAGCACCGCCGACGGCGCCTACGGGTCCGGCACCTCCAACGCCGTAGCCGCCTGGCAGTCCGCCCACAGCCTGACCGCCGACGGGATCACCGGGCCCGCCACCATGAACGCCATGGGCATCGCCCGCACCGTGCGGCTCACCGCACAGTGGAAGTTCGGGCGGTACGGCTGGAGCGTCAGCGGCCAGTTCGGCTGCCTGGACCAGCTGTGGATCCACGAGAGCGAGTGGAAGGTCTACGCGGACAACCCCATGTCCGACGCCTACGGCATCCCCCAGGCACTGCCCGGCTCCAAGATGTCCACCGCGGGCGGCGACTGGCAGACCAACCCCGCCACCCAGATCCAGTGGGGTCTGGACTACATCAACGGCCGGTACGGAACGCCCTGTTCGGCCTGGAGTTTCTGGCAGTCCCACAACTGGTACTGATCACCACTGTCTTGAGGAGCATCACATGAGCACATCCATCGACCGCCGTATGTTCTTCCGCTACGGCGGCGGCGCGCTCGCCGCCGCCGGGCTCGCCACCGTGGCCAACATCGGATTCGCCGGCTCCGCCGCCGCCTACGGCTGGTCCGGCACCCTCCAGCAGGGCTCGTCCGGCTCCGCCGTCACCGAACTGCAGATCCGAATAGCCGGCTGGGCCGCCGACTCGGCCTCGCAGACCTATGTCGGTGTCGACGGCTCCTTCGGGCCCGGTACGGCCGCCGCGCTGCGACGATTCCAGTCCGCGTACGGCCTGAGCGCCGACGGCGTCGCCGGGCCGCAGACCTACGGCGTACTCAACGCCCTGGAAAGCGGCGACGGTTCGACCCTGCACTTCGACTGGTCGGAGTTCACCAGCCACGACGGCTCCGGCTTCAACAACGGCAAGGTCGGCGCCGGCGAGGTGCAGGAGAACGTCCGGCGCACCATGTACAAGCTGGAGGCGCTGCGCAAGAAGTCCGGCGACCGCGGGGTCACCATCAACTCCGGCTTCCGCAGCGTCCCGTACAACTCCTCCATCGGCGGAGCCTCCAACTCCATGCACACGTACGGCGTGGCCGCCGATATCGCCGTCAGCGGCCTGTCCACCCTCGCCATCTACCGGATCGCCGAGACCTGTGGCTTCTCCGGCCTGGAGACGTACTCCGTCTCGTGGCAGCACGTGGACAGCCGTGTCGAGCACTCCAACTACGGCTCGGGCTCCTGGTGGTGGCAGGACGGCGTCGCCTGAGTGCGTTGTGGCAAACCGGATCTCGTTCGAGGCGTACGGCACGGGTGACCATCTGTACGGAGGTACGGGTACGGCTGCGGGCATGAAAGAACGGGCCCCTTGGTAGTGACGCGGTTACGACACCCAGCACGACCAAGGAAGCCCGTTGCCTGATCAGTTGAGCAGTATCGATGCGCTCACGTCCACCACGGTCACCCCTGCGTGTGACTGCTACGTGCACCGGTTCGGTTCGATCGCTCCGGGGCTGCGGGCGGGCTGCTATCCGAGTGACATGACGGATGCGGAGTGGGCCGAGGTCCGCTCCGCGATGCCGGTGCCGGCCTGGCTCCTCAAGCAGGGCGGACGCCCCGAGGCACATTGCCACCGCGAGATGCTCGACGCGATGCGCTACCTCGTCGACAACGGCGTGAAGTGGATGGCCCTGCCGGTCGACTTCCCGTACTGGCGGGCCGTCTACGACTTCTTCCGCCGCTGGCGAACCTACGACTACGTGCGTGAACTGCACGAACGCCTGCGCCGCACGGCTCGGGAACGCAAAGGCCGCAACGCCGAGCCCAGCGCGGGGATCATCGACAGTCAGTCAGTGGACGCCTCCGAGACCGTCGGCAAGGACAGTCGCGGATACGACGGCGGCAAATCACGCGACGGCCGCAAGCGCCACATCCTGACCGACACCGAGGGCCTGCTCCTGGAGGTCACCGTGACGACAG
>NZ_JASISZ010000032.1 GCF_030063355.1 Streptomyces sp. PH10-H1 | reverse complement strand
TCTACGAGGGCGAAGTGCGCTACGCCCGCGACGCGTTCGAGGGCCTGCGCCTGATGGACGCGCTGATCGCGGTCAAACGCGGCGTCCCGGGCGCGACCCTGCCCGAGCTCAAGCAGCGCCGGGTGCCCAAGCGTGAGGGCGTCGTGGAGGATGAGCCGGAGGCCAACCTCGGGCAGATCCGTTCCGATGTGTCGGTCGTCAATCCGGTGCCCGCCCCGCCGTTCTGGGGCAGCCGCGTGATCAAGGGCATTCCGCTCAAGGACTACGCGTCCTGGGTGGACGAGGGTGCGCTCTTCAAGGGCCAGTGGGGCCTGAAGGAGGCCCGCGCCGGCGGTCCGACGTACGAGGAGCTGGTGGAGAACGAGGGCCGGCCCCGGCTGCGCGGACTGCTGGACCGCCTGCAGACCGACGGTCTGCTGGAAGCGGCCGTGGTCTACGGCTACTACCCGTGCGTCTCCAAGGGCGACGACCTGATCATCCTGGGCGATGACGGCAGTGAGCGGACCCGCTTCACCTTCCCGCGCCAGCGCCGTGGGCGCCGGCTGTGCCTGGCGGACTTCTTCCGCCCCGAGGACTCCGGCGAGACCGACGTCGTGGGTCTGCAGGTGGTGACGGTCGGCAACCGGATCGGGGAGGCGACGGCCGAGCTGTTCGCCAAAAACGCCTACCGGGAGTACATGGAGCTGCACGGTCTGTCCGTCCAGCTCGCCGAGGCCATGGCCGAGTACTGGCACGCCCGGGTGCGCAGCGAGCTGGGCTTCGCGGGCGAGGACCCGAACGAGGTCGAGGACATGTTCGCCCTGAAATACCGCGGCGCGCGCTTCTCGCTCGGCTACGGTGCGTGCCCGGACCTCGAGGACCGGGCGAAGATCGCCGAGCTGCTGGAGCCGGAGCGGATCGGCGTGAAGCTGTCCGAGGAGTTCCAGCTGCACCCCGAGCAGTCCACCGACGCGATCGTCATCCACCACCCGGAGGCGAAGTACTTCAACGCGCGTTAAGCGCCCGTTGGGCGGCAGTTAGCCGCGAGACGTACACTTGACGGTCCGGCACAGGCCGGTCGCCGCCCCACGATCGTGGGCGCGTGCGACCGGCCTTTGTGCCCCTCTGGACCCGTTGAGGAGTGGTGCGCATGACCAGTAGCATTCCCGCCGTCGACACCCGTTCGGCCCAAGGCCGCGGGCTGCAGGCCGTGCTCCTCGACATGGACGGCACGCTGGTGGACACCGAGGACATCTGGTGGGCCGCGGAAGTCGAGGTGTTCGCCGGGCTGGGCCACGTCCTGGACAGCGAGCACCGCGCGATCGTGATCGGCGGCCCGATGACCCGCAGCGTGGGCCACCTCATGGCCGTCACCGGTACGGAGCTGACGCTGCCCGAGCTGTCCGACGCGATCAACGCGCGCTTCACCCAGCTGATCGCCCGGGGCGTTCCGCTGATGCCCGGTGCCCGCCGGCTGCTGACGGAGCTGGCGGCCCACCAGGTGCCCACCGCGCTGGTGTCGGCCTCGCACCGGCACATCATCGACTCGGTGCTGCGCTCGCTCGGCGCGGAGAACTTCGCGTTCACCCTCGCCGGGGACGAGGTGGCCCGCACCAAGCCGTACCCGGATCCGTATCTGATCGCCGCCGCCCGGCTCGGCGCGGAGCCGGCCCGGTGCGTGGTCGTGGAGGACACGCCGACCGGTGTGGCGGCCGCCGAGGCGGCGGGCTGCCAGGTCATCGCGGTGCCGTCGATCGTCCGGATCGCGGCAGCCCCCGGCCGGACCGTGGTGGGCTCACTGGAGCAGCTGAGCGTGCCTTTTCTGCGCTCTCTGAATGCGACTGTTCACTGAGCGTATTCCGGTGAATAGTTTCGAAACTCTGGGCGTCCGGTCGCTCATTCCCCGTAACGAATGCGGTGGCTGAATTCTGTACCGGCTCATTTTCGGCCAGGTGATTTTTGTCACTCCCCAGTCGGTCGACACCTGCGGAAGGGCATGATCCGGATGGTCAAATGGGTGCAAGCGGCGCGGCGTTGTGTCCGGGTTGCGACACAGAGGGGCGTATCGTTCCGTCGTCCGCATATCGGTACCGGGTGTGCCGTTATCGGGATGTGATACTGCCTCAACTTCTCCGTGTTCTAGAGGACTAGACCGTTCCCACTAGTGTCCTGACTGGTCAATGCCGAATCGAACGACCGGCATTTGAGCAAGGGGAATCACTAGATGTCACGTACTAAGCGTGTCGTCGCCGCAGCTGCCGTGGCCTTCCTGGCCGTCGGTGTGACCGCGTGCGGTGGCAACAAGGACAGCTCGGCGTCCGGCAGCAAGGGCGCCGTGATCGTCGGGACCATCGACTCCGTGTCGTCGCTCGACCCGGCAGGAGCGTATGACTACGGCTCCTGGGAGGTCATCGACAGCGTTTACCAGAAGGTGATGCGCTTCCCGACGGGTGGCACCAAGCCTGAGCCGGACGCCGCCAAGTCGTGTGCTTTCACCGACCCGAAGACCTACGCCTGCACCCTGCAGTCCGGGCTTCAGTTCTCCAACGGTGACAAGCTGACCGCCGCGAGCGTCAAGTTCTCGTTCGACCGCATGCTCAAGATCGCGGATCCGAACGGCCCGGTCAGCCTCTTCGGCACCCTCGAATCGACCGAGGCCAAGGGCGCCGACCAGGTGGTCTTCCACCTGAAGAGCGCCGACTCCACCTTCCCGTCGGTGCTTGCCACCGACGCCGGTGCGATCGTCGACGAGAAGACCTTCCCGGCGGACAAGCTGCTGGCCGGCACCAAGGTGATCGGCTCCGGCCCGTACACCCTGGACAAGTACACCGCCAAGCAGCAGGCGTCCTTCCTGGCCAACAAGAAGTACAGCGGCCCGGTGAAGCTCCAGAACGAGCAGTTCGTGCTGCAGTACTTCGCCGAGGCCTCCGGGCTGAAGGCGGCCGTCAAGAACGGCACGGTCAACGCGGCCTTCCGTACTCTCTCGCCCACCGACACCGCGGATCTGAAGAAGACCCAGGGCGTCAAGGTCGTCGAGGGCACGGGCACCGAGAAGCGCTACTTCGTCTTCAACGCGAAGGTGAAGCCGTCCGACCAGAAGGCGGTCCGCCAGGCCGTCGCGCAGGTCATCGACCGCGAGGGCATAGCGAAGGACGCCTACAACGGCACCGTCGCCCCGCTCTACTCGATGGTCGGCAACGGCATCGACGGTCACACCGACGCGTTCAAGGACAAGTACGGCGCTCCGTCCAATGAGAAGGCCGCCGCGATCCTGCAGGCCGCCGGTATCACCGCCCCGGTTGCGCTGTCCTACACCTGGACGCCGAGCCACTACGGTGCCGCGGCCGCCGACGAGGCCACCGCGATCAAGCGTCAGCTGGAAGCCTCCGGCCTGTTCAAGGTCACGTTGGCCTCCACCGAGTGGCAGCAGTACCAGAAGGACGAGAAGGCCGGCAGCTACGGCTCGTACATGATCGGCTGGTTCCCCGACCTGCCGGACGCCGACAACGACGTGTCGCCGTTCCTCGGCAAGACGCCGTTCCTGGGCACGGGTTACGACAACCCGCAGGTTCAGCAGCTGCTGGTCAACGAGCAGGGCACCGCAGACCCCAAGGTGCGCAACGAGGCCTTCGCCGAGATCCAGAAGATCGTCGCCGAGGACGCCCCGATCATCCCGGTCTGGCAGGGCAAGCAGACCGCTGTCGTGCGTGACGGTGTGACCGGCGTGGACAAGGCGCTGGACCCGACGATGTTCCGCTTCTACGAACTCTCGACGGGCAAGTGACGGCCGGCCGCCACTCCGGCTAAGAAAGACACCCCTCCATGAGCAAGCAGTCCGGGTCACTGCGCCGCTACATCCTCATCAGGATCGCGCTCGCCATACCCATGGTCCTCATCCTGCTGGTAATGGTCTTCGTCCTGATGCGGGTGGCCCCCGGTGATCCCATTTCGGCCTCCCAGGGCGGCAAGCTCAGCGCGGCGGAACTCGCTACCCGACGGCACGCCGCGGGCTTCGACGCCCCGATATACCAGCAGTTCTGGGACTACCTGAAGTCCGTCGTCACCCTGAACTTCGGCACCACGTTCTCCGACCGCCGCACCGTGCGGGACATCATCATCGAGAACGGTGGCGCCACCCTCACCCTGACCTTCGGCGCGCTGGTCTTCGCGACCGTCATCGGCATCCCGGTGGGCCTGCTCGCAGGCCGGCTGCGGGACAGCGCGGTCGACGTGGGGGGCCGGCTCTTCGGCATCCTCACCTACGCCGTACCGGTCATCGTCGCCGGCCCGATGCTGAAGCTCGCCTTCGGCGACACCTCCGGCCAGGCCTCCCCGCTGGTGCAGCTGAACGTGCCGACGCAGACCCACATCCTCATCGTGGACGCCATGATCGCGGGCGACTGGGACGCGGTGAGCGACATCGCCACCCACCTGATCATGCCCTCGGTCGCGCTGGGCCTGCTGATCGTCGGTGTCTTCATCCGCATGATCCGCATCAACCTCATCCAGTCGCTGCAGGGCGACTACATCGAGGCGGCCCGCGCCCGTGGCGTGAAGGAGAGCGCCGTCGTCGCACGGCACGCCTTCCGCAACGCCATGATCCCGGTGATCACCGTGCTCGGCCTCCAGGTCGCCATGCTGCTCAGCGGCGCGGTCCTCACCGAGAAGATCTTCAACTGGCCCGGTATCGGCCGCCAGCTCATCGACTACATCACCCAGCGCGACTACGTCGCCGTCCAGGGCATCGTCACAGTCTTCGCCCTCGTCGTCGTCGTGATCAGCATGCTGATCGACTTCGTCAACGCGCTGATCGACCCGAGGGTGCGGTACTGATGGCCCAGACAACACTCCCCGTTCCGCTCGGCCCGGAGATCACCCCCCAGGCCCCGGGCACCGGAAAGTCCATCCGCTTCGGCGGTCTTCGGCGCATCGTGATCGCTGTCCGGCAGGCACACGGCGTGCCCAAGTTCATGCTGTGGACCGGTGCGGTGCTCACGCTGCTCTTTGTGCTCACCGCGGTCTTCGCCCCGCTGATAGCCCCGTACAGCTTCGACACGTACCAGTCCGGCGGCAAGAACTTCCCGAAGCAGGGCGCTCCGGACGGGGACCACTGGTTCGGCACCACCGTGCAGAGCCTGGACGTGCTCTCCCGCACCGTCTACGGCGCCCGCACCGCGCTGGAGGTGATGGTCCTCGCCGTCGTCTTCTCGCTCATCCTCGGCGTCCTCCTGGGCCTGCTGGCGGGTTACTTCGGCGGCTGGCTCGACCGCATCCTGGTGCTGGTCATGGACGCGCTGTTCGCGTTCCCGTATCTGCTGCTCGCCATCGTGACCGGCTTCGTCTTCTCCGGTATCACCGGCGGAGGCGTGGTGACCGCCGCGCTGTCGATCACCGTGGTCTACATCCCGCAGTACTTCCGCGTGGTCCGCGCCTCGGCGCTCTCCGCGCGTGAGGCCACCTTCGTGGAGGCTGCCCGCGCGATGGGCGCCAAGCCGTCCGTGGTGATCCGCAAGTACCTGTTCGGCAACGTCATCCAGTCGGTGCCCGTCATCGGCACGATGAACGCCGCCGACGCCATCGGCACCCTGGCCGGCCTGGGCTTCCTCGGTCTGGGGATCCAGCCCACCGACGCCGCCGAGTGGGGCTACGACCTCGACCGCGCGATCGACGACGCCAGTGCCGGCATGTGGTGGACCACCGTCTACCCGGGCGTCGCCATGGTGATCGCCATCCTCGGCTTCACGCTGCTTGGAGAGGGTCTCAACGACGTCCTCAACCCGACCATGCGCCGCCGCCGGATCACCAAGGTGCTGCTGCCCCAGCTCAACCGCCGCCGCGTCGTCACCGCCGAAACTGCAGAAGAAGGGGAGGCCGCGAAATGACCGAACCTGTCCTTTCCGTCCGCGACCTGCGCGTCTGGTACGGAACCGAGCGCGGACCCGTCCGGGCCGTCGACGGCGTCAGCTTCGATGTACGCCCCGGCGAGACACTCGGCCTGGTCGGCGAGTCCGGCTGCGGCAAGTCCACCCTCGGCCGCGGCGTGCTGGGCCTGGCGCCCTCCGTCGCCGCCGTCGACGGTGAAGTGATCCTCAACAGCAAGGGCGGCAGGGGCCGCAACCTCGTCGGCATGTCGCCCAAGGAGCTGCAGAAGCTCCGCGGACCCGACCTCGGGCTGATCTTCCAGGAGCCGATGACCCGGCTCAACCCCCTGATGAAGATCTCCCAGCACTTCGAGGAGGCTCTGCACACCCACCACAAGGAGCTCTCGAAGAAGGAACTGCGCGAGCGCGCCATCGAGGCGTTGCGCGGTATGGGCATCCCGGCCAGCCGTTATGAGAGCTACCCCCACGAGTTCTCGGGCGGTATGCGCCAGCGCATCATGATCGCGCTCGCCCTCGTGCTGCGCCCGGCGTTCATCGTCGCCGACGAGCCGACCACGGCTCTGGACGTCCTCGTCGAGGCACAGATCATCAAGATCCTTGCGGATCTGCGCAAGAACTTCGACACATCCCTTGTGCTGATCACCCACAATCTCGGTATCGTCGCCGAAGCGTGCGACCGGGTAGCGGTGATGTACGCGGGTCATATCGTCGAACAGGGCGATGCCCGCGAGGTGTTCGCCAACCCGCAGCACCCTTACACCAAGGAGCTGCTCCGCTCCACGATCTCGCTCTCCACCACCGGACTGCACTACATCCCGGGAAGTCCCCCGGACCTGGTGCACCCTCCGGAGGGCTGCCGGTTCCATCCGCGCTGCCCGGTGGCGATGCAGGGATGCGCGAAGGTGGAGCCGCCCGAGGTGGTTCTGCCGTCCGGTGTGCACAGCACCTGCTGGCATCAGGGCATCGAGGCCGACCCCTCGCTGGCCGACGAGTTGGGAACGGGTGGGCGCGAGCCGCTCGCCGCGGTGAAGGAGATCAGCGATGCCGACGAAGCCTGATACGGACGCGACCGGTGTCGTGGCGCTCGCCGACCGCGAGACGCTCGTCGAGATCGAGGACCTCGAGGTCCACTTCGGCATGCGGGGCAACTTCCTCGGCCGCATCGTCGGCAAGACCGCCGGTGCGGTCAAGGCCGTCGACGGAGTGAACCTGACGCTGCGCAAGGGCGAGGTGCTCGGCCTGGTCGGCGAGTCCGGCTCGGGGAAGACCACCCTCGGCCGCACCCTGCTGGGCCTGAA
Source organism: Streptomyces sp. PH10-H1 (assembly GCF_030063355.1). Classification (GTDB taxonomy): domain Bacteria; phylum Actinomycetota; class Actinomycetes; order Streptomycetales; family Streptomycetaceae; genus Actinacidiphila. The sequence goes on along the minus strand of NZ_JASISZ010000032.1, from coordinate 74,375 downwards.
CCGGGCCACCGCGGGCGCCATCCGCTACCGCGGCGAGGACATCACCGAGTACGGCGAGCGCCGGCTCCGCCCGCTGCGCCGCAAGCTGCAGATGGTCTTCCAGGACCCGCACGCCTCCCTCAACCCGGCGATGGACATCCGCACCGCCGTCGGCCACCCGCTGCGCATCCACAACCTGGTGAGCAGCGAGGAGGAGTATGACGCCAAGGTCACCCACGCCCTGGAACGGGTCGGTCTGACCCCTCCCGAGCGGTATCTGACGAAGTTCCCCGGTGACCTGTCCGGTGGCCAGAAGCAGCGGGCCGTGCTGGCCCGCGCGATCATCGCCGAGCCGGAGCTCCTCGTCGCCGACGAGCCGATCTCCATGCTCGACATGAGCGTCCGCGCCAAGATCCTGCAGCTGATGCTGGACCTCAAGCGGGACCTGGACCTGACGTACGTCTATGTGACGCACGACCTGGCCAGCGCGAAGTTCTTCTGCGACACCATCGCGATCATGTACCTCGGCCGGATCGTGGAGTACGGGCCCACCGCGGAGGTCTTCGCCGACCCCAAGCACCCGTACACCAAGGCGCTGCTGGCGGCGATCCCCGAGCCCGACCCGACACTCGCCGTCGAACGCGAACTGCTGCGCGGCGAGATTCCGGACGCGGCCCGGCCGCCGCTCGGCTGCTCCTTCCACCCGCGCTGCCCGGTCGCGCTCGCCGGCTGCGGCTGGGAGGCCCGCGACCTGCGTGGCCTGCTGGAACGCCGCTGGCTGGAACTGCCGATGGCGGAGGCCGGCAAGGAAAGGGCGCTCTTCGGCGATCTCGACGCGCTCTCCGAACCCGGTCTCACATCCGCCGCAGTCACCCCCGGCCGGGGGCACACCGCGGAAGATGTGCTGGAATACCTCCGCCGGCTTCGTGAGGAGGCCTCCGCGGCAGAACCGCGCGAGCCCTTCTGGCGAGGCGTGATCACGATGCACGCCGAAGGCGGCCGGGCCGTGGTGGAGTTCTCGCCATCACAGGACCCGCGGCTGAACCTGTTGCCGGAAACGGATGTCCAAGTGGCCTGCCACCTGTACCCCGGATCCCGAGAATAACCGCATCATCAGCGGCAAGGTGGCGGACGGCGCAGGCGCCGCGTCGTCCGCCAGGGAACCACGACGGATCGACTGAGCGCTGGAAACACCAAAGGGAGAACGACGAGGATGAACCGTAAGCTACTGGTGCTGCCCGCCCTTCTGGGCGTGCTGGCACCCGGGCTCGCCGCATGCGGCGGGTCGGACAGTGGCGGTGCGAACAGCGGTAAGCCCATCGTCGTGGGAACCACGGACAGCATCACGCTGACCAAGGACAACCCGGCCCCTCTGGACCCGGCGACGTCGTACGACAGCGCCACGTGGAACGTCTTCTACAACACCTTCCAGATGCTGCTGCGCTACCCGCGCAGCGGCACCAATCCGGAACCCGACGCGGCGGAGAAGTGCGGCTTCACCGACCAGCGGGGCCAGGTGTACCAGTGCACGCTCCGTAAGGGGCTGACCTTCTCCAACGGTCATGCCCTGACCGCCGAGGACGTCAAGTTCTCGGTCGAGCGCATGCTGGCGATCAACAGCGACAACGGTCCCGCCTCGCTGATCGCCGGGGTCAGCACCGTGCAGGCGCCCGACGACCACACCGTGATCTTCCAGCTCAAGGCGCCCGACACCACCTTCCCGCTCAAACTGGCCACACCCGCCGCCGCCATCCTCGACAGCCACGTCTACGCCAAGGACAAGCCGTTCGAGGGCTTCAAGATCGTCGGCTCCGGCCCGTACACGCTGGACGATTTCAAGCAGGGAGACCGGGCGGTCTTCAGCCGGAACGCGAACTACCAGGGCACCCTCAAGCTGAACAACAGCAAGGTGGAGCTGCGGATGTTCTCGTCCGCGGACACGATGGAGTCCGAGCTCAAGAGCGGCACCGTCGACGTCGCCACCCGCACCATGCGGCCGGACCAGATCAACCGGCTCCTCAAGGGCGGCACCAAGGACGTCAAGCTCACCGAGGCGGCCGGCACCGAGGCCCGCTATCTGTTCTTCGACACCACGGACGCGGCGGTACGGCCGAAGGCCGTCCGGCAGGCCATCGCGCAGATCATGGACCGCCAGACGCTGACCCGCGACGTCTTCCAGCGGACCGCCGAGCCGCTGTACTCGCCGGTCCCGGTCGGCATCACCGGCCACGCCAACTCGTTCTTCAAGGCCTACGGCGACCCGAACACGGCCAAGGCCAAGGCGCTGCTGCACGCGGCCGGGATCGACGGGAAGGTCGCGTTCGACTACTGGTACCGCAAAGACCTCGCCGGCTCCAGCAACAAGGAGGAGGCCGAGGCGATCAAGCGGCAGCTGGACGCCAGCGGACTGTTCGACGTCACGCTCAAGAGCGAGCAGTGGAACGTCTTCCTGACCCAGGTGAAGAAGCACAAGTACGCGGCATACGCTCTCAGCTGGCTGCCCGACTTCCCGGACCCCGACAACTACATCGCTCCGTTCTTCGACAGGGACAACTTCCTCAAGCTGCCCTACCAGAGCGATGTCATCCAGCGACAGGTGATCCCGGAGACCCGGCAGCAGTCGCAGCGCAGCGCCACCATCAGTGATTTCGAGAACGCTCAGAAGATCATCGCCCAGGACGTGCCGATGCTGCCGCTGTGGCAGGGCAAGCAGTACATCGCTGCCCGCAGTGACATCACCGGCGTGGAATGGGCGCTCAACTCCTCCACCACCACTCAGTTCTGGGAGCTCGGGCGGGGTGTCACGGGTTGATCAGCACATACAAGGGAGAACGTCGAGGATGAATCGCAAGCTGCTCGCGCTGCCGGTGGTCGTCGTGGGTCTGATATCACCCGTACTCGCCGGTTGCGGATCCGGCAGTGGCAGCGGAGCCGACAAGGCGATCGTCGTGGGCACTACCGACGAGTTCCACCTCTCGCCGAAGTCGCCGGCTCCGCTCGACCCCGTCACGGGCTACGACATCCAGACCTGGAACGTCTTCTACAACACGTTCCAGACGCTGCTGCGATTCCCCCGCAGCGGCACGGACCCTGAGCCCGAGGCCGCCAAGGAGTGCCACTTCACCGACGGACTCGGCGAGCAGTACCGGTGCACGCTGCGTGACGGTCTCCAGTTCTCCAACGGCCACGCCCTCACGTCCAAGGACGTGAAGTTCTCCATCGACCGCATGCTCGCGATCAAGGACGAGAACGGCCCGTACAGCCTTCTGACCAATGTCGACAAGGTCGAGACGCCGGACGAGGCCACGGTCGTCTTCCACCTCAAGGACCCCGACGCGACCTTCCCGTACAAGCTGGCCACGCCCGCCGCGGACATCGTGGACAGCGAGGTGTACGACGCGAAGAAGCAGCACGCGGGCTTCGACATGGTGGGCTCCGGCCCGTACCAGCTGGAGTCCTTCAAGGAGGGCGACTCGGCCGTCTTCACGAAGAACCCGCACTACAAGGGCACGATCAAGCTGAACAACAGCAAGATCGAGCTGAAGTTCTTCAAGAACTCCACGGACATGGGCAAGGCCCTCAAGGCCGGCGACATCGACGTCATGAACCGCTCGATGACGCCCGCGCAGCTCAACGAGCTCAACGTCGCCAACGACAAGGACGTCAAGCTGACCGAGGCGCCCGGCACCGAGATCCGCTATCTGGTCTTCAACACGGCCGACCCGGTCGTGAAGCAGAAGGCGGTCCGCCAGGCCGTCGCCCAGATCGTGGACCGCCAGGCGATCACCCGCGACGTCTACCAGCGCACCACCGAGCCGCTCTACTCGATCGTCCCGGCCGGCATCACCGGCCACGCCAACTCGTTCTACAACTCCTACGGCGTGCCCAACGCACAGAACGCCCGTAAGACGCTGCGGGACGCGGGCATCACCTCGCCGGTCGAGCTGACGCTGTCGTACACGACCGAGCACTACGGCGAGGCCACCGCGCAGGAGTTCCAGCTGCTCAAGAAGCAGCTGGAGGCCACCGGGCTGTTCAAGATCAAGCTGCAGGGCGTGAGCGACTGGCACGCCTACACCGAGGGCGGGCGCAAGCACCAGTTCCAGGTGTACGGGATGGGCTGGTTCCCCGACTTCCCGGACCCGGACAACTACATCGCCCCGTTCCTCGACAAGGAAAGCTTCCTCGAGCTGGCCTACTCGAACAGCGTCATCCAGAACCAGCTGATCAAGTCGACCCGGCAGAAGACCCAGCGCAGCGCCACCATCACCGACTTCACCGCGGCACAGAACATCGTCGCCACGGACGTACCGCTGCTGCCGCTGTGGCAGGGCAAGCAGTACCTCGCCGCCCGTAGCGACATCACGGGCACCGAGTGGACGCTCAATGCCTCCTCCACCACCCAGTTCTGGGAGCTGGGCCGAGGTGTGACGGGCTGACCCGGACACTGAGGCGGGCCCGGACGACGCTGTCGTCCGGGCCCGCCTCGTCATGGAGCGGGTCCGGCCGCGGCCCGCGGGCGATGAGTTGTGCCCGGCGCGGAGGTCTGTCGTAGGGAACCCCACGACAGGAGGCCGACGTGAGTGCTGCGGACGAGTTGCCGGGGCGGCACGAGGGGGAGCGGGACGGGCGACCGGACGCGCTTGTCTGGGTCCTGGACGCGCCCCTCACCCGCGCCGGCATCCCCGCGCTGTGCGCGCGCCTGCGGGCGCGGCTGCACGGCAGCGAGGGCGGCTGGGTGACGTGCGACGTGGCCGCGCTCACCGAGCCGGACGCGGGCACCGTCGAGGCCCTGGCACGGCTGCAGCTCACCGCCCGTCGGCTGGGCAGCCGGATCCGGCTGCGGAACGCCGGAGGCCGGCTGTGCGGCCTGCTGGCCCTCGCGGGGCTGCGGGACGTCCTGCCCCTGGAGCCGGGGCCGGACGTCACGGCTCCAGACGGGCGGGCAGCCCGAACATCGGGAACAGATGAGCGGTGTCGAGGAAGCAGTTGAGCCCGGTGATCCGGTCTTCCGAGATCTCGATGACCTGGAGCGCCCACGGCTCGTGGCCGCCGTCGGAGGCCGGCCGGTACTGCCCGAACGCCGGGGAGCCGTTCGCCACGACCGGCAGCAGCCGCGATCCGAGGCAGCCGATCCCGGTCCCGAGCATCCAGCCGCGGATGTCCTCGTGCCCGCGGAGCCACAGCTCGTACGGCGGCATCGACAAGGTGGCGTCCTCACGCAGCAGTGAGGTGAGCGAATCGAGGTCGTAGCGCTCGAAGGCGTCCACATAGCGCGCCAGGAGGGCGCGCTGCGTCTCGTCCATCGGCCGGGCCGGGTCGCCGGCGGTGACATCACCGGCGGCGAGCGCCGAACGGGCCCGCTGCAGCGCGCTGTTGACGGAGGCGACCGTGGTGTCGAGCAGCTCGGCGACCTCGCTCGCCTTCCAGGCCAGCACCTCCCGCAGGATCAGCACCGCGCGCTGCCGGGGCGCGAGGTGCTGCAGAGCGGCGATGAACGCCAGCCGGACCGAATCGCGCTGGGCGGCCAGCTCGGCCGGATCGCCGGCCGACGGCAGCATCCGGCCGTCGGGCATCGGCTCGATCCAGGTCGCCTCCGGCAGCGCCGGGCTCAGCGGTGAGTTGAACGAGACGGGGGACGCGAGATCCATCGGGCGGGCCCGGCGCTCGCGCGCCTTCAGCATGTCCAGACACACATTGGTGGCGATGCGGTAGAGCCACGACCGCAGCGACGCCCGGCCCTCGAAACGGTCGAAGCCGCGCCAGGCCCGTACCAGCGTCTCCTGTACGGCGTCCTCCGACTCGAACGCCGACCCCATCATCCGGTAGCAGTATCCGGTCAGCTCCACCCGGTGCCGCTCCAGTTGCAGCTCCGTCGCCAAGCCGTCCCTTGCCGCGAGATCACTCATTGAGGGCCCCCTGTCGACCGTCGGCCTTCGGCTCCAGCCGTCCCTGACATCCTAGGCACGGGGTATGACAGAGCGCCTCTGATCGGCCGGACACCGCGCTATCCGGGGAACTCCCGGGCCAGCAGGTCCATCATCAGACTGTCGTGCCAGGTCCCGTCGGGGCCGCGCTCGTAGTCGCGCATGATGCCGACCGGCCGGAATCCGGCGTTGGTGTAGCAGCGGATGGCGGCGGTGTTGTCGGCCGCGGGATCGATGGTCAGCCGGTGGTGGCCGTGGACGGTGATCAGATGGCGGGCGAGGGTGCGGACGGCGTCGGTGCCGAGCCCGCGGCCGTGGCAGGCGGGGTCGAGGTAGATGTCGATATTCGCGTGCCGGTAGTCGGGCTCTTCCTCGGCGGCCCACTGGATCGCGCCGATCACACGGTCCCCGTACTCGACGACGAAGATCTCGGTGTCCGGCTCGGTCAGGTCCTCGGCCACGGAGGCGGCCATCGTGTCGGGGTCGCCGCGCCAGCGTTCGTACACCTGCGGTGTGGAGCGGATCGCGGCGAGCGCGGGGATGTCGGCGGCACCGGCCGGACGCAGCGTGACCGAGGCGCCGTGGAGAGTGGTCATGGCGGGGACGTTACCTATCCGGTGGCGCGGCCACGACGGGATATCCGGCGCGGGACCATTTCCGGCGTGTGGCAGCACTCCCAGTGATCCGGAGGACGGGCGCTCATGCGCGACGAGACGATCAGCGACTTCCTGCAACGGCTCGCCGACCGGGTGCCGACCCCCGGCGGCGGGGCGTCCGCCGCGCTCCACGCGGCCCAGGCGGCGGCCCTGCTGGGCATGGTGGCCCGCTACAGCACCGGCGAGAAGTACGCCGGCCACGCGGGCGCCATCCGCGCCGGGACGGCCGCCGCGCTGAACGACGCCGGCACGCCGCCGAAACTCGCCGTGGTCGTGGCCACAGCCGACGAGTCCAGCGCCGGCCGGCACGTCGCCGTGGTCGGACGCTCCACCGTCGTCGGCAAGCCCGTCGCCCACCTGCTGCTGGACAAGAACGCGACCGTCACCATCTGTCACTCCCGCACCAGGGACCTGGCGGCGGTCACCTCCGCCGCCGACATCGTGGTCACGGCGGTGGGGCGGCCCGGGCTCCCCACCGCCGAGCACATCGGGCCCGGCGCGATCGTGGTGGACGTCGGCACCAACCCCACCGAGGACGGCGGACTCGTCGGCGACGTGGACGCCGTGTCCGTCGCGGGGAAGGCCGGCGCCCTCACCCCGGTGCCGGGCGGTGTCGGCCCCGTGACCACCGCCCTGCTGCTCCGGCACACTGTGCGGGCCGCCTCACGCTGACCGTCGGGACAGCCGCGCTGCCTCAGCCCGCGCCGGGGCGCACCAGCCCGCTCTCGTACGCGTACACCGCCGCCTGGACACGGTCGCGCAGGCCCAGCTTGGTCAGCACATGCCCGACATGCGTCTTCACCGTCGTCTCGCTGACGAACAGCTCGGCCGCGATCTCCGCGTTCGACAGGCCGCGGGCGACCAGTTTCAGGACCTCGACCTCTCGCTCGGTGAGGGTGTGCAGTGGCTGCGGCACGGACTCCTCACCGGAGGGCAGCCGTTCCGCGTACTTGTCGAGGAGCCGGCGGGTGATGCTGGGCGCGAGCATGGCCTCGCCTGCCGCGACCACCCGGATCGCCTGCACCAGCTCGGCGGCCGGCGCGTCCTTGAGCAGAAAGCCGCTGGCACCGGCGCGCAGCGCCTCGACCACGTACTCGTCCAGGTCGAAGGTGGTCAGCACCAGGACCTTGGCCGGCCCGTCCCGCCCGGGGCCGGTGATCTGCCGGGTCGCCTCGACACCGTCCATCCGCGGCATCCGGATGTCCATCAGCACCACATCGGGCTGCAGGGCCCGCACCTGGTCCAGAGCCTGCTGGCCGTCCCCGGCCTCACCGATCACGGCAAGGTCCGGCTCGGCCTCCAGAATCATCCGGAAGCCGGTACGCAGCAGCGGCTGGTCGTCCACCAGAAGGACGCGAATCGCCACAAGATCTCCCTCGTCATCGCCGGACGGCCCCATTGTTGCCTAGACGCGGTCGTCCCCGGACGGCGCGGGGCCGGGGAGCGGCAGCGGATAGGGCGGGGGAGTGCCCCCGAACTCCGGACAGACCGCCTGGTGGTCGCACCAGCCGCACAGCTTCGTGCGCCGCGGCAGCCACTCACCGGTCACCGTGGCCTCCCGGATCGCCTCCCACAGCGCCAGCAGCTTGCGCTCCACGCTTTGCAGGTCCGACTCGGCCGGGTCGTACATGATCACGTCGCCGCTGCCCAGATAGACCAGCTGCAGCCGGCGCGGCACCACTCCGCGCAGCCGCCACAGCACCAGCGCGTAGAACTTCATCTGGAACAGCGCCTCGTCGGCGTACTCGGGGCGGGGTGCCTTGCCCGTCTTGTAGTCGACCACCCGCAGATCACCCGTCGGCGCCACATCGAGCCGGTCGATGTACCCGCGCAGCGTCAGCCCCGAGTCCAGCACCGTCTCCACGTACAGCTCCCGCTCCGCGGGCTCCAGCCGTGTCGGGTCCTCCAGGGTGAACCAGCGGTCGACGAGCCGCTCCGCGCTCTCCAGCCACTGCGTGAGGGCCGGTCCGTCCGCCACCTCGAAGAGCGCGGCCAGCTCGGGCCGGGCGGCCAGCAGCTTCTCCCACTCGCCCGGCACCATCGACCGGGCGCGGTCCGCGGTGCGCTCGGCCGCCGGGGAGTCGAAGAGCCGCTCGAGCACCGCGTGCACCACGGTGCCGCGGGTGGCGGCCTCGCTCGGCTTCTCCGGCAGCTTGTCGATCACCCGAAGCCGGTAGAGCAGCGGACACCGCATGAAGTCCGACGCCCGCGACGGGGAGAGTGACGACGGTGGCCGGGGAGGGATGTCTGAGGTGCTGGTGCCCATGGCAGACGACCTTACGGCGTCCCGCCGACAGTCGGTGTCGGCCGCGGACCAGCTGGCAATACCATCGACGGCAGAGCCCCTCGCATTGCATGATCAACATGGTTGGTACGAGGGTTCACACATGAACGAGGGGAACCAGTGAGCGAGAGCGGGCAGCCGCCGTCCCAGGAGACGCAAGCCCAGCAGCCGGGGAACGGTCGCAAGAAGAGCCCGCGCGAGGCCGGCGGCGGCTTCCTCATGGGCCGCATCTTCGGTGTGCCCGTCTACGTCGCCCCCAGCTGGTTCCTCGTCGCCGCCCTCATCACCTGGGTCTTCGGCGGCCAGCTCGACAAGGTCCTGCCCGAGCTCGGCGCGGTCCGCTACCTCGTCTCGCTGTTCTTCGCCGTCGCGTTCTACGCCTCGGTCCTCATCCACGAACTCGCGCACACCGTCGCCGCCCTGCGCTTCAAGCTTCCCGTGCGCCGCATCCAGCTGCAGTTCTTCGGCGGCGTCTCGGAGATCGAGAAGGAGTCCGACACCCCCGGCCGGGAGTTCGTCCTCGCCTTCGTCGGCCCGCTGCTCTCCCTGGTGCTGGCCGGAGTCTTCTACGGCGGCATGAAGGCCGTGGAGCCCGGCACGGTCCCCGGGGTGCTCCTCGCCGGCCTCATGATCAGCAACCTGATCGTCGCCGTGTTCAACCTGCTGCCCGGCCTCCCGCTGGACGGCGGACGCATGCTCCGTGCCGTCGTATGGAAGATCACCGGCAAGCCCATGAGCGGCACCGTCGCCGCCGCCTGGACCGGCCGCGCGCTCGCCATCGCCGTCCTCGGCCTGCCGGTGCTGACGTACAACAACACGGCCGGCAGCAGCGGCTTCGACTCGCTCACCGACGCCCTGCTCGCCGCCATCCTCGCCGCAATCATCTGGACCGGCGCCGGAAACAGTCTGCGCATGGCCCGGCTGCGCGAACGCCTCCCCGACCTGCGCGCCCGCACCCTCACCCGGCGCGCGGTGCCCGTCAGCTCCGACACCCCGCTGTCCGAGGCACTACGGCGCGCCAACGAGGCCGGCGCCCGCGCCCTGGTCGTCGTGGACGGTCACGGAGACCCCACCGCGGTCGTCCGCGAGGCCGCCATAGTCGGCATCCCGGAACACCGCCGCCCCTGGGTCGCGGTCAGCGGCCTGGCCCAGGACCTCAAGCCGGGCATGAGGGTCTCCACGGAGCTCTCCGGCGAGGACCTGCTGGACACACTGCGCGCGACCCCGTCGACCGAATACCTCGTCGTCGAGCCGACGGGCGAGATCTACGGCGTACTTTCGACGGCCGACGTGGAGAAGGCCTTCCTGGCGGCGATGGCCCGGCCGGCTTCCTGAGGGCTGATCCCCAGGCGTTGCGGCCAGGCCGGCCGTGTCGGGGGCCCGGTCCGCGAGGTCCGGCCCACCGCGGAGGCGAACCGAGCCCAAAAAAAGCCAGCTAGGCTGTTCACATGTCCGAACCGACCGGTGCCGCCCGCCGTCGCGGCCCATTCCAAGTCGGGGACCAGGTCCAGCTCACCGACCCCAAGGGACGCCACTACACCTTCACGCTCGAAGCCGGGAAGCAGTTCCACACCCACAAGGGTGCGTTCTCGCACGACGAGTTGATCGGTGCTCCTGAAGGAAGTGTTGTCCGTACCACGGGGAACGTCGCCTACTTGGCGCTGCGCCCCCTGCTCCCCGACTATGTCCTGTCCATGCCACGCGGAGCCGCGGTGGTCTACCCCAAGGACGCGGGGCAGATCCTGTCGATGGCCGATATCTTCCCCGGCGCCCGTGTCGTCGAGGCCGGAGTCGGCTCAGGCTCGCTCAGCAGCTTCCTGCTGCGTGCCGTCGGCGACCAGGGCATGCTGCATTCCTACGAGCGCCGCGCCGACTTCGCGGAGATCGCCACCCAGAACGTCCAGCGCTACTTCGGCGGGGAACACCCCGCTTGGACGCTGACCGTCGGCGACCTCCAGGACAATCTGTCCGACACCGATGTCGACCGCGTCATCCTGGACATGCTCGCCCCCTGGGAATGCCTCGACGCCGTCTCCAAGGCCCTCGTCCCCGGTGGCATCCTGTGCTGCTACGTCGCCACCACCACGCAGATGGCCCGCACCGTCGAGGCGATCCGTGAGCACGGCACCTTCAATGAGCCGGCGGCCTGGGAGACCATGGTCCGCAACTGGCACGTCGAGGGCCTCGCGGTACGTCCCGACCACCGCATGATCGGCCACACCGGTTTCCTGCTCACCGCTCGTCGGCTCGCCGACGGCGTGGAGCCGCCGCTGCGCCGCCGCCGCCCCTCCAAGGGCTCGTACGGCGACGACTACACCGGACCCGGCAGCGAAAGCGGGGGCACCCGCGCGGCCGCCGACCCGTCCGTGACGGCAGAAACGCCCGAAGCGGCCGAGACGGCCGAGGTCGCCGAGGCACCCGAGCCGACCGAGTAGCACCGGGCACGCCCAGGTGAAGGCGCTGTCGCCGGATTCCCCCGCTGGGGCATCCGACGACAGCGCCTTTTCCGGTTTCCCCGCCGATTCGCCGATTCCCCGCCGACCCGGTTCTCCCTCCGGACCCGGCTGTTCCGCCCGAGTGTGACGTATGGCACCATGCTGGCCACCCCCTCGAACTCCCCAGGAGCCAGGCGAGTGCAGCCCTCCGCAGGACCGGCCCTTCCGCATACCCGAGCCCGCACGGCGCACTGGATCTCCACCGCCGCGCTGGTCGGCGCGGTCATCGGCGCCGGGGCCCTGGTCCAGCCCGCCGATGCCTCCTCGCACGGCTCAGACGTCACCACGCAGGCCGCCCCCGACCCCAGGGCGGCCAAGTACCCACTCGACTGTGCGGGAGCGCCCGTGGACGTCGTCAGCAGCGTCTCGGGGGATCTGGACCGGGACGGCCGGCCCGAGACGGTCGTCGTCGTGCGCTGTCACGCTGAGGCCGGCACCCCGCCCAGCGGGGTCTACGTCCTGGCGCCGGGCGCGGCGCCAGGCAGCGCGCCGCGCGTCGTGGCCACGCTGGTCGATCCCGCGGAGCAGCGCAGCATCACGGGTTTCGGGCTCCAGGGCCGCATCGTCAGGGCGACCGTGCTCGGGTTCTCGAGCGACGCCACACCCCGCTGCTGCCCCGACCAGAAGCGCACCTACACCTGGCAGTGGCGGGCGGGCCGCTACTACGCCACGCCGGGCGCGCTGGCGAACGGTATCTGACCGGTCACCCGGCGTCGGGGCCGAACACCTCGACCCGGTCGGTGACGCGGCGTACATGGATGCAGTCGCCGGGGCACTCCTTGGCCGAATCCACCACATCGGTCAGCAGGGTCAGCGGAACCGGAGCGGTCGCACCCGGTGACTGCCGCAGCTCGTCATCGTTGCCCTTGACGTAGGCGAGCCCGTCGATGTCGAGCTCGAACACCTCGGGCGCATACTGCACACAGATGCCGTCCCCGGTGCACAAGTCCTGGTCGATCCAGACTTCCATCTCTTCCGCGTCGGCCTCGGACACGTTGCTCACGGGATACCTCGCCTGCTGTTCATGGATCGGTCCGTACACGGACCGCAACAGTCCCTGACGGGTGTTGACCGAACCGACGATACAACCGGCCGCTTTCCGATGTTGATCCGTGGGTATCTCCCTGGCGTGAGGACGTACGCAAGGGTGAAGATCGGACACACCCCGACCGTCTTTGTGATCTAGGGGTTTCAACCCCCACCGGCCCAGGTAGGGTCTGGAAACGTCCAGCTCCCCTTGGAGGAGGTGAGGACCGTGGCGGCCCACGACGACGACATCACCCGTGGCGGCCGACCCGCTCGTGGTTCAGATGACACCACGAGCCAGGTCGCCTTTCTTGAGCAGGAAATCGCCGTCCTGCGACGTAAGCTCGCCGACTCTCCGCGTCACACGAGGATTCTCGAAGAGCGGATCGTCGAGCTGCAGACCAACCTGGCAGGCGTGTCCGCTCAGAATGAGCGGTTCGCGAACACTCTCCGCGAGGCCCGCGACCAGATCGTGGCCCTCAAGGAAGAAGTGGACAGGCTCGCGCAGCCTCCTGCCGGTTTCGGCGTCTTTCTGCAGGCGAACGAGGACGGAACGGCGGACATCTTCACCGGCGGCCGAAAGCTGCGGGTGAACGTCAGCCCCTCCGTCGAACTTGAAGACCTCCGGCGAGGTCAGGAACTCATGCTCAATGAAGCGCTCAACGTGGTCGAGGCCATGAAGTACGAGCGCGTCGGCGACATCGTCACCCTCAAGGAGATCCTTGAGGACGGCGAACGAGCCCTGGTCGTCGGACACACCGACGAGGAGAGGGTGGTGTGGCTCGCCGAGCCACTCCTGGACGGCGCTCTCCGCGTAGGCGACGCACTCCTGCTGGAGCCCCGCTCCGGCTACGTATACGAAAGGGTCCCCAAGAGCGAGGTCGAAGACCTCGTCCTCGAGGAGGTCCCCGACATCGACTACCAGCAGATCGGCGGCCTCGCCGGTCAGATCGAGCAGATCCGCGACGCGGTCGAACTGCCCTATCTGCACGCGGACCTGTTCAAGGAGTACGAGCTGCGCCCGCCCAAGGGCGTACTGCTCTACGGCCCCCCCGGCTGCGGAAAGACCCTCATCGCCAAGGCAGTCGCCAACTCCCTTGCCAAGAAGGTCGCCGAAGTCACGGGACAGCCGCAGGGGAAGAGCTACTTCCTGAACATCAAGGGTCCGGAGCTGCTCAACAAGTACGTCGGCGAGACCGAGCGTCAGATCCGCCTGGTCTTCCAGCGAGCCAGGGAGAAGGCGAGCGAGGGCACCCCCGTCATCGTCTTCTTCGACGAGATGGAATCCCTCTTCCGCACCCGCGGATCCGGTGTCAGCTCGGACGTGGAGAACACCATCGTCCCCCAGCTGCTCGCCGAGATCGACGGAGTGGAAGGCCTGGAGAACGTCATCGTCATCGGCGCCTCCAACCGCGAGGACATGATCGACCCGGCGATCCTGCGGCCCGGCCGTCTGGACGTCAAGATCAAGATCGAGCGGCCGGACGCCGAGGCGGCCAAGGACATCTTCTCGAAGTACCTCGTTCCCACACTCCCGCTCAACAGCGAGGACCTGTCGGAACACGGCGGATCGAAGGCCGGCACCGTCGAGGCCATGATCCAGGCCGTCGTCGAGCGGATGTACACCGAAACGGAGGAGAACCGCTTCCTGGAGGTCACCTACGCCAACGGTGACAAGGAGGTCCTGTACTTCAAGGACTTCAACTCCGGAGCGATGATCCAGAACATCGTGGACCGGGCCAAGAAGATGGCGATCAAGGCCTTCCTCGAACACAACCAGCGCGGTCTTCGCGTCGCCCACCTGCTCGCCGCGTGTGTCGACGAGTTCAAGGAGAACGAGGACCTGCCCAACACCACCAACCCCGACGACTGGGCCCGGATCTCCGGCAAGAAGGGCGAACGGATCGTGTTCATCCGCACCCTCGTCACCGGGAAGCAGGGCGCGGATACCGGCCGCTCCATCGACACTGTCGCCAACACCGGGCAGTACCTGTAAAGCAACCTCTCCGGCTGCGGGCGCCCCGACCGGGTACCCGCAGCCGGAGTGTTTGTCCACAGGTCAGGCAGGACCGGAGTAATGAGTGAAATGATCTCCCCACCGCCGCCATCGCGTTCTAGGCTCTTCCGTACCGCGCCTTGCAGTGCGGCTCAGGGATCAGCAGTCGCACTCGGGCCATATGCGCAGCGGTACTTGAGCGTCAGCCCCAGCACGGGGCGGCGCCGGGCAAGGAGGGCCGCATGACCGTACGGCGAGTAATGGGTATCGAGACGGAGTACGGCATCTCCGTCCCCGGCCACCCGAACGCCAATGCCATGCTCACCTCGTCCCAGATCGTCAACGCGTACGCGGCGGCGATGCACCGGGCGCGCCGCGCCCGCTGGGACTTCGAGGAAGAGAACCCGCTTCGTGACGCCCGGGGCTTCGACCTCGCCCGTGACACCGCGGACTCGAGCCAGCTCACCGACGAGGACATCGGCCTGGCCAATGTCATCCTCACCAACGGAGCACGGCTGTACGTCGACCACGCCCACCCGGAATTCTCCTCACCCGAGGTCACCAACCCGCTCGACGCCGTCCTGTGGGACAAGGCGGGTGAGCGGATCATGGCCGAGGCCGCCGAGCGCGCCGCGCAGCTCCCCGGCGCTCAGCCCATCCACCTGTACAAGAACAACACCGACAACAAGGGCGCGTCCTACGGCACCCACGAGAACTATCTGATGAAGCGGGAGACCCCCTTCTCGGACATCGTGCGCCATCTGACGCCGTTCTTCGTCTCGCGCCAGGTCGTCACCGGGGCCGGCCGCGTCGGCATCGGCCAGGACGGCCGGGAACACGGCTTCCAGCTGAGCCAGCGCGCCGACTATTTCGAGGTCGAGGTCGGCCTCGAGACCACGCTCAAGCGCCCCATCATCAACACCCGCGACGAACCCCACTCGGACGCGGAGAAGTACCGGCGGCTGCACGTCATCATCGGGGACGCCAACCTCTCCGAGATCTCGACCTACCTCAAGCTCGGCACCACCGCACTCGTGCTGTCGATGATCGAGGACGGCTTCATCAAGGTGGACCTGGCCGTCGACCAGCCGGTACGGACCCTGCACCAGGTCAGCCACGACCCCACACTGCAACATCTCATCACGCTGCGCAGCGGGCGCACCCTCACCGCCGTACAGCTCCAGATGGAGTACTTCGACCTGTCCCGCAAGTACATCGAGGAGCGCTTCGGCGCCGATGCGGACGACCAGACCAAGGATGTCCTCAGCCGCTGGGAGGACGTGCTCAACCGGCTCGAGAACGACCCGATGAGCCTGTCGGGCGAGCTGGACTGGGTCGCCAAACGGGAGCTCCTCGAGGGCTACCGGCGCCGTGACGGTCTCGAGTGGGACGCCGCGCGGCTGCACCTCGTCGACCTCCAGTACGCCGACGTACGGCCCGACAAGGGCCTCTACAACCGTCTCGTGGCCCGCGGCCGCATGCAGCGGCTCCTGGAGGAGCCCGCCGTCGAGCGCGCCCGTACCAAGCCCCCTGAGGACACCCGCGCCTATTTCCGCGGCCGCTGCCTCGAGCAGTACGCCGATGACGTCGCCGCCGCCTCCTGGGACTCGGTCATCTTCGATCTGCCGGGCCGTGACTCCCTCCAGCGGGTTCCGACGCTGGAGCCGCTGCGCGGCACCCGCAACCACGTCAAAGAGCTCCTGGACCGCTGCCGCACGGCAGAAGACTTGGTCCGCATCCTTTCCGGCGGCTGAAATGCCCCAGAACCGGGAATCAAGCAAGTGAGCGGAAGCCGGGCCGATGTCGGACCCGGCTTGTAGGGTCTGATCACGTAGGAAACGCAACCGAGCGGGGTGAGCGTCATGGCTACCAAGGACACCGACGGCGGACAGCAGAAGGCGACACGCGCCACAGAGGAAGTCGAAGAGGTCGCGCAGGACGCGCAGACCTCGGACGAACTCAAGGAGCGCCACGAGAAGCTCTCGGAGGATGTCGACGACATCCTGGACGAGATCGACGACGTACTCGAGGCCAACGCCGAGGACTTCGTGCGCTCATTCGTGCAAAAAGGCGGGCAGTAGAGCGCTCCGGGCGTACCGCCCGGAGCGCTCTGCCCGGACCTCTCGGGAGCATGTGGATCACTGCCGTGAGACGGGTAGGGTCCGAGGCACACTGTGCCTCAGCTGCGACGCAGCACTTGGACAGTTCAATGACCGGTCTGTCGTCATGCGCCGGGCCGTCGCATACGTGGAAGGAAACGTGTGGAAGCCAACACTCGTAGCACCGGGCGTCTGCCAGCTGCCTTCCTGACGCCTGGTTCGTCCTCGTTCATCGACTTCCTCGGCGAGCACTCACCCGATCTGCTGCCGCGCAACCGGAGCCTGCCGCCGCTCCAGGGCGCCATCGAGATCCCGCACGGCACGACGATCGTGGCCGCGACCTTCCCCGGCGGGGTGATCCTGGCCGGTGACCGCCGCGCGACGATGGGCAATGTCATCGCGCAGCGCGACATCGAGAAGGTCTTCCCGGCCGACGAGTACTCGGCCGTCGGCATCGCCGGGACCGCCGGCCTGGCCGTGGAGATGGTGCGGCTGTTCCAGCTGGAACTGGAGCACTACGAGAAGATCGAGGGCGCGGTGCTCTCCCTGGAGGGCAAGGCGAACCGCCTGTCCACGATGATCCGCGGGAATCTCGGGATGGCGCTCCAGGGGCTCGCCGTCGTACCGCTCTTCGCCGGGTACGACGTGGACCGCGAGAAGGGCCGGATCTTCTCCTACGACGTGACCGGCGGCCGCTCCGAGGAGCACGGATTCGCCTCGACCGGTTCCGGTTCGGTCTTCGCTCGCGGCTCGCTCAAGAAGCTGTACCGCAAGGATCTGACGGAGGGGCAGGCGATCACCCTGGTCGTGCAGGCCCTGTACGACGCCGCTGATGACGATTCGGCCACCGGTGGCCCGGACCTGGCGCGGCGCATCTATCCGATCGTCACCGTCATCACCGACGAGGGTTTCCGCAAGCTCACCGAGGCAGAGTCGTCCGAAGTCGTCCGTATCATCCACGAGCGGCGGCTGGAACAGCCCGACGGCCCGCGTGCCGAACTGCTCTGACGGTCCGTCCGGACCGACGGACCGGGAAACGGGAATGAACTCGCCACTGACAGAAAGGGACGGATAGCCGGTGTCGACGCCGTTCTATGTCTCACCCCAGCAGGCCATGGCCGACCGTGCGGAGTATGCCCGCAAGGGCATCGCGCGCGGCCGCAGCGTCGTCGTACTGCAGTACACCGACGGCATCGTGTTCGTCGCTGAGAACCCGTCCCGCGCCCTCCACAAGGTCAGCGAGATCTACGACCGGATCGCCTTCGCGGCGGTGGGCAAGTACAACGAGTTCGAGAATCTGCGGATCGGCGGCGTGCGCTACGCCGATCTGCGGGGCTACACCTATGACCGTGAGGACGTCACGGCCCGCGGCCTGGCGAATGTCTACGCCCAGACGCTGGGCACGATCTTCTCCAGCGTCGGTGAGAAGCCGTACGAGGTGGAATTGATCGTCGCGGAGGTCGGCGCGGCCCCCGAGGACGACCAGATCTACCGGCTGCCGCACGACGGCTCGATCGTGGATGAGCACGGCGCCGTCGCGGTCGGCGGGAACTCGGACTCGATCGGCACCTATCTCGACCAGCGGCACCGTGACGGCATGACGCTCGCGGAGGTGCTGAAGCTGGCGGCCGAATCGCTCGGCCGGGACAGCAACGGCGCCGAACGGCAGCTCACCGCCGAGCAGTTGGAGGTCGCGGTGCTGGACAGGACGCGGCCGCAGCAGCGCAAGTTCAAGCGGATCCTGGGCCGTCAGCTGGCCCGCCTCCTGGAGGCGGACAGCGCGGCGACCACCAAGACCGACGACCCTTCCGACGAGGAGGAGTAGCGGGGCCTTCGCCCGCCGTCCTCTGTACCTCACGCCCGCGCCCCGACCGGCCCAGAGCCGCCGGGGCGCGGGCGTGTGCGGTTCCCTGGCCGGGAGCAGTGCCGATCGATTCCGGGCGGGTGCCGTTCCTGGGCGGCGGGTGCCTGTGCCCGGGCGCGCGGCGCCGGCCCCGCGCGCCCGGTACCCAGTCCCGCGCGGGCGTATGCGGTTTCTGGCGGGTGCCCGTTCCCGGGCGGGCGGCGCCGTTCCCGGGTGTCGGTAGCCATGCCGGGCGGCCGTGTGCCATTCCTCATGGGTGTGCGGGCGCGGGCGCCGTCCCCGCGCGTCGGGTACCGGTCCGGGGCAGGCGCCGTCCCCGCGCGCCGGACGTCACGCGCCGGACGCCCCGGCGCCCGGGGCGGGTCACTTCGGCGGCGGGGCGGTGGAGCCGCGTACGACGAGTTCGACGGGGAGGTCGCCGCGGTCGGCGGGGCGGCCGTCGAGTACGGCCAGCAGTGCCGCCATGCCGCGGCCGCCGATCTCGTCGGCGGGCAGCCGGACGGTGGTGAGTTCCGGTTCGACGGCGGTGGCGAGCGCGAGGTCGTCGAATCCGGTCACCGACACATCGCCGGGCACCCGCAGTCCCAGCCGGCGGGCGGCCTTGCAGGCGCCTGCGGCGAGGATGTCGTCGTCGCAGATCAGCGCGGTGGGCCGGGGTCCTGGCCGGCTGAGCGCGATTTCGGCGGCGAGCCGGGCGTCGCCGACGCTGTGAGCGGACCGCTCGGTGTGGAGCCGGGCGCCCTCGGCGCCCGCCAGCGTGGCGGCCAGCGCGTCCGCGCGGACCTGGAAGGTCCAGGTGTCGACGGCGGAGGCGAGGTGGGTGAACCGGCGGTGTCCGAGTCCGAGCAGATGGCGGGCCACCTGCCGCATGCCGTCGGCGATGTCGAAGTTCACGGTGGCGGCGGCGCTCGCCTCGCCGGGGTCGCTGTCGAGCATGACGAGCGGGAGGTCGCCGCCGCCGATGGCGTCGAGCGCGTCGGCGGCCATCGAGGACGCGATGACGCCGTCGATCGAGGCGCGGGCGGAGCCGAAGGGGTCACGGGCCGGCCCGATGCCGTCGGGCGAGGGGTAGAGCACCACGCCGAACTCGTGCTCCGCCGCGACGCGGGCGGCACCGGTGTAGACGCGGGCGAAGTACTCATTGGTCAGTACGGGGACCACCAGCAGCGCCGTACGGGTCCGGCCGAGCCGGAGATTGCGGGCGGCGAGGTTCGGCCGGTAGCCGATCGCCTGCGCCGCAGCGCGTACCGCTTCCGCCGTGCGGTCCGAGACCCGGCCGCGCGACTTGCCGCCCAGGACCAGTGACACGGTCGCCTGCGAGACGCCCGCGGCCCGCGCCACGTCCCGTGAGGTCGGGCGTGCGGTATCGGTCACTCCGGGCATCCTTCCGGTCCCCGCGGATGGACCCGCGGCCTGCGGTCATGGTACGTATGACGCAACAAGTTATACGTAACACTTCGGTGGTGTCCGGGGGAGAGGGGCCGGTATGGCGACGGGATACGCGGATCTGCTGAGGACGCGGCATGCCGCCCGGCTGCTCAGCGGCACCCTGATCGGCCGGCTGCCCAACGCGACGGCCGCGCTGTGCATCGTGCTGCTGACCCGCGCCGAGGGCGGCAGCTACTCGCTCGCCGGTTCGCTGGGCGCGCTCTACGGTCTCGGCACCGCCGTCGGCCAGCCGCTTCTCGGCCGGATCACCGATCGCTACGGCCAGCCGCGCGTCATGCTGCCGTCGGCCGTGCTGTCCGCCGCCGGCATGGTGCTGTTCGCCCTGTCAGGACCCGATCCGCTTCCCGTGGCCTGTGTCGCGATGGTGGTCGCCGGCCTGTTCACCCCGCCGCTGGAAGGCGGGCTGCGGGCGCTGTGGCCGGGCGTCCTGAAGAGTGAGGACCGGCTGCACGCCGCCTACGCCCTGGACGCCGCCGCCCAGGAGCTGATGTTCACTATCGGCCCGGTCCTCGTCACCGCCCTGGTC
Source organism: Streptomyces sp. PH10-H1 (assembly GCF_030063355.1). GTDB lineage: Bacteria > Actinomycetota > Actinomycetes > Streptomycetales > Streptomycetaceae > Actinacidiphila. The sequence continues at coordinate 54,074 of NZ_JASISZ010000032.1, read as the reverse complement.
GCGGTCGCCTCCGAGACCGCCGCCGTGCTGTGGATCGCGGCGGTCGGTGTGGCGGGCGCGCTCGGCGTTGTCACGGCCCCGCCGTCCCGTGAGTGGCGGGCCGAACCCCGGGCCGCCGACTGGCTCGGACCGCTGCGCGCGCCGGAGCTGCGCGCCCTGATCGGCTCGCTGTTCTTCGTCGGTGTCGCCCTCGGGTCGATCGCGGTCGCCGCGGTCGCCTACGCGGACGTGCACGGCGGCGGCATGGTGAACGGCTATCTGCTGTCCGCGCTCGGACTCGGCGCCCTCATCGGTGGTGTGACGTACGGAGCGCGGCCCTGGCCGGGCACACCCGAGCGCCGGCTGCGGGTGCTGGCCGTCGGACTGGCCATCTGTTATGCGCCCTTGGTGCTCGTCCCCGGCGTGGTTGCGATGACGGTCCTCTCGGGCCTCGCGGGAGTGTTCCTGGCGCCGGTCCTGGCCTGCGCGTTCGTGGTGGTGGACCGGCACGCGCCGAGCGGCACGGTGACCGAGGCGTTCTCCTGGCTGGTGACCGCGATCGGTGTCGGCGCCTCGCTCGGAACCGCCGCCGCGGGGCCTGCCGCGCAGTTCGGCGGGGTCGCCGCCGGATTCGCCGTTGCGGTGGCCGGCGGAGTCGTTGCGCTGGCCGTACTCCTCGCGACCGCCCGATTCCTTGCGCCCCCAAACCTGAAAACCGAGTTGGAAAAAGATCGAATCGATGGAGTCGAACTCGGTTTCAGCGCCACGCATCAGGCGTAATGTTCAGACATGGACCGCCGCATTTTCGGGCTGGAGAACGAGTACGGCGTCACATGCACGTTCAGGGGGCAGCGGCGTCTGTCTCCTGACGAGGTGGCGCGGTACCTCTTCCGCCGTGTCGTGTCATGGGGTCGAAGCAGCAACGTCTTTCTGCGCAACGGCGCCCGCCTCTACCTCGACGTCGGCTCGCACCCGGAGTACGCCACTCCGGAGTGCGACAATCTGACCGAGCTCGTCACCCATGACAAGGCCGGCGAACGCATCCTCGAAGGCCTTCTGGTGGACGCCGAACGGCGTCTGCACGAAGAGGGCATCGCCGGCGATGTCTATCTGTTCAAGAACAACACCGACTCCGCGGGGAACTCCTACGGCTGTCACGAGAATTACCTCGTCGCGCGGCACGGCGAGTTCTCCCGGCTCGCCGACATCCTGATCCCGTTCCTGGTCACCCGTCAGATGATCTGCGGCGCCGGCAAGGTGCTGCAGACCCCCCGCGGCGCGGTCTTCTGCGTCAGCCAGCGCGCGGAGCACATCTGGGAGGGCGTCAGCTCCGCCACCACCCGCTCCCGCCCGATCATCAACACCCGCGACGAACCGCACGCGGACGCGGAGCGCTACCGGCGGCTGCATGTGATCGTCGGCGACTCCAACATGTCCGAGACGACGATGCTGCTCAAGGTCGGGGCCACCGACCTCGTGCTGCGCATGATCGAAGCGGGCATCGTGATGCGTGACCTCACTCTGGAGAACCCGATCCGGGCGATCCGTGAGGTCAGTCATGACATCACCGGCCGCCGCAAGGTGCGGCTGGCCACCGGCCGCGAGGCGTCCGCCCTGGAGATCCAGCAGGAGTACTACTCCAAGGCCGTCGACTTCTGCGAACGCCGCGGCATCCGCAACGGCGTGATCGAGCAGGTGCTGGAGCTGTGGGGCCGCACCCTGGAGTCGATCGGCAGCGGCGACCTCGCCGCCATCGGCACAGAGATCGACTGGGTGATGAAGTACCAGCTGATCGAGCGCTACCGGAACCGGGACAACATCACGATGTCCCACCCGCGCGTCGCCCAGCTGGACCTCGCCTATCACGACATCCACCGCCGCCGCGGCCTGTACTACCTGCTGGAGAAGAAGGGCCAGGCCAAGCGGATCTGCAGCGATCTGAAGATCTTCGAGGCGAAGTCGGTGCCTCCGCAGACCACTCGCGCCCGGTTGCGCGGCGATTTCATCCGGCGCGCCCAGGAACAGCGGCGTGACTTCACGGTCGACTGGGTGCATCTGAAGCTCAATGACCAGGCGCAGCGCACCGTGCTGTGCAAGGACCCGTTCCGGTCGGTCGATGACAGGGTGGAGAAGCTCATCGCCGGTATGTGACCCGCTCACCGCCGGTATGCGATCTGCGGACGACCGGGCGGGGACCCGGCGGGGACCCGGCGGGAAAGGGTCACAGGACACTCACAGGCCCCGTACGTCCGCGTACGGGGCCTGCCGCACGCCTTAGAGTGGCGCGAAACGCCAGTGCCAACCGAGATCTGAGGATTACGTGCGCCGACTTGCCGCTCTGCTCGTCGTCCCCGTGCTGCTGCTCACCGCAGCGTGCGGCAGCGACAAGGGCAACTCAAATTCCGCCGCCTTCACGTCCAAGATGGGCCTGCCTTCCATCACGGCCGGGGTGAAGATCGGTGAAAAGCCGACCATTGCCAAGGGCGAGGGTGATCCGCCCAAGGAGCTCAAGGTCGAGGTCGTCAGCAAGGGCAGCGGGGCGAAGGTCGCGAAGGGCCAGAACGTCCAGGTCAATTACCTGGGCCAGACCTGGACCTCCGACAAGCCCTTCGACAACAGCTTCGACCGGAAGCAGTCGTTCCCGCTGACGATCGGCGCGGGCGGTGTCATCAAGGGCTGGGACCAGGGCCTGGAGGGCCAGAACGTGGGCAGCCGCGTCATGCTGGGGATCCCCCCGGCCCTCGGCTACGGGGCTCAGGCGCAGGGCACCACCATTCCCGCCAATTCCACCCTCGTGTTCGTCGTGGACATCCTCAAGGCCACCACCGTCCCGACGTCGGCCAAGGGCACCGAGGTCAAGCAGGACGACGCGAAGCTGCCGCAGGTCGGTACCAACACCGACGGCAAGGCCCCGACCGTGACGATCCCGAAGGTGGACCCGCCCAAGGCGCTGGTCTCCAACTACGTCATCGAGGGCAGCGGCCCCGTGGTCAAGGCCACCGACGGCGTAGTCATCCAGTACGAGGGATTCGTCTGGAAGGACGGCTCGAAGTTCGACGACGGCTACGCCACCGGGAAGACGACGTCGATCCCGGCGCTGAATCAGCTGCAGATCAAGGGCCTGGTGGCCGGCCTGACCGGCAAGAAGATCGGCAGTCGTCTGCTGCTCGTCCTTCCCCCGTCCGAGGGCTTCGGCGACAAGGCGCAGACCGGGGTTCCGGCCAACTCGACGGTGGTCTTCTCGCTGGACATCCTGGCGCTTCTGTAAGACTGTCCGGGTTGCCCGCAACGTATCAAGGAGTAACCGCAGTGAGCATCGAGAAGCCCGAGATCGATTTCCCCGAAGGCGAGCCGCCGGCCACTCTTCAGATCAAGGAGATCTGGGAGGGCACCGGCGAGGAGGCCAAGGCGGGCCAGAACGTCAGCGTCCACTACGTGGGCGTCTCGTTCAGCACGGGTGAGGAGTTCGACGCCAGCTGGAACCGTGGCGCCGCGTTCACCTTCCCGCTCGGTGGCGGCCGTGTCATCAAGGGCTGGGACCAGGGCGTGCAGGGCATGAAGGTCGGCGGCCGCCGCCAGCTGACCATCCCCGCGCACCTCGCGTACGGCAACCAGAGCCCGACCCCGGCGATCAAGCCGGGCGAGACTCTGATCTTCGTCGTGGACCTGGTCTCGGTCTGAGCAGGCGCGTTTCGAGGGCCCATGCCTCCTGGCATGGGCCCTCGGCTTTTGCCGCAGCTCCCCGGAGCGGTACGGTCATCGATCGAGAGCTGAAGACGAAGGGTGCGCGATGGCGATTGCCAAGGCCGAGCGGCTGATGAACCTGGCGCTGTGCCTGATGAACACCCGGCGTCCCGTCAGCAAGCGGGAGTTGCGCGAGTCGATCGAGGCCTATCACGAGATGGTTTCCGACGACGCGTTCAACCGGATGTTCGAGCGCGACAAGGACGATCTGCGGGAACTCGGACTGATCATCGAGACGGTGGAGAGCGTCGACGGCGAGGTGGGCTACCTCGCCCGCCGCGACCGCAACCGGCTGCCCGAGATCGCGCTGGACGCCGAGGAGGCCGCCGCCCTGAGCCTCGCCGCCAAGGTGTGGCAGCAGGCCCGGCTCGCCGAGGCCGCCAGTGGCGCGCTGCAGAAGCTGCGGGCGGCGGGTGTGCCGTTCGAGGACACCCACAGCGCGCTGGAGCCGCGTATCCCGACCCCCGAGCCCGCGTTCGAGCCGCTGATGGTCGCGACGCGTGAGCGCCGGGCCGTCTCCTTCGACTACCGCAAGGCGAACGCGGTGCGCCCCGAACCCCGGCAGGTCGAGCCGTGGGCCCTGGAGTGCTGGCGCGGCCACTGGTACCTGGCCGGCTGGGACCGTGACCGCGACGCGGTGCGGGTCTACCGGCTCTCGCGCATCTCCGGCAAGGTCCGTTCCCGCGCCGGTGCCTTCAGCGCGCCGGTCCCCGACCATGTGGACGTACGGGCCGCCGTCGCGAGCTGGGCCGGCGAGGGCGCGACCGCGACCGCGAGGATCCGGCTGCGCCGCGAGTCGGGCTATCCGCTGCGGGCCAAGGCCGTGACGTCGGAGCCGGTGGACGCCGAGTGGGACGAACTGGAAATCCCGTACGGGCATGGACTCGACGCCTGGCTGGTGGAGTTCGGCCCCGACGTGGTGGTCCTGGAACCCGCCGAACTGCGGGCCGATGTGGTCGACCGGCTGCGCGCCGTGGCCAAGGACTGACGGGACTTCACGACATGGCGAACGCGATCGACCAGACCCGGCGGATGCTCTCCCTGGTGACGTACCTGCGGGAACGCCCCGGCGCGCGCGTCACCGATGTCGCCCGCGCCTTCGGGGTCACCGAGGCCGAGCTGATCGGTGACCTGAACGTGCTGCCGCTGTGCGGTACGAGCTTCCGCGGCGGTGACCTGCTCGACATCGACACCGACGGCGAGCGGATCTGGTGGCACAACGTCGACGATGTGGCGCAGCCGCTGCGGCTGGCCGCGGACGAGGCCACGGCGCTGCTCGTCGCGGCGCGGGCGGTGGCGAACCTGCCGGGCCTGCGCGACAGCGACCGGCAGGCGCTGCTGCGGGCCACGGCGAAGCTGGAGACCGCGGCCGGCGAGGTGGCGGCCGCCAGCTCCCAGCTGTCGGTGACCTTCGAGTCCGAGGGCAGCGTCTTCGCGGATGTGGACCGGGCCATCGCCGAACGGCGCCGGCTGTGGATCCGCTACTACTCGCCCGCCCGGGACGCCCTCACCGAGCGTGAGGTGGACCCGATCCGGCTCTTCGCGGTCGGGCACACCTACTTCGAGGGCTGGTGCCGGCTGTCGGAGGACCGCCGCACCTTCCGGCTCGACCGGGTCGCGGAGATCAAACTGCTCGACGAGCCGTCCGACCCGCCGCGGATCGAGCCGCGCGACCTGTCGCTGGGGCTGGTGCAGCCGGCGGGCGACGACCCGGAGGTCGTCGTCGAGGTGGGCCCCGGCGGCCGCTGGGTGGCCGAGTACTACCCGCACGACAGCGCCGACGAGCTGCCCGACGGGGGCCTGCGGATCAGCCTGCGCACCCCCGACCCGGGCTCGCTGCGCCGGCTGGCGCTGCGGCTGGGCCGGGACGGCCGGATCGTCTCGCCGGCCGACCTCGCCGCGCGGGCGCGCGACGCGGCCGTGCTGGCGCTGGCGGCGTACGGAGAATAGGGAGCGACGATGACGATGGCCTCCACGATGACGTCCCCGGCGCCGTCCGCGGTGCTCTTCAAGGCCGCGTGCCCGGACTGCCGCGGCCGCTTCGAGCTGGCGTCGCAGGAGCTGCGGCTGGCCATCGGCCGCACCCACCGGACCACGTTCTACTCCTTCACCTGCCCCGGGTGCGGGATGGCCGTCCGCAGGCCGGCGGGGGAGCGGATCATCGAACTGCTCACCGGCGGCGGGGTGCGCACCATGCGGCTGCACATCGGCTGAGCCGATAGGGTCGGGGCCATGTGGTGGCTCTACCTGTACGTCGGCCTCTCGACCGCCGGCATCCTCGTGCTCGGTGTGCTCGGTGTCCGGGTCTTCGCCGAGGTTCAGCGGCTGGCCGGGCAGGTGGCCAGGAGCACCGACGACCTCGCCCGCGCCTCCGAGCGGCTGCGCCAGGCCGCGGAGCCGCTCGCGGAGCGCGCCGGGGACATCTCCCGCGGCTGACGTGCCTGCGCCCGGCACAACGGTGAATCGGGGGATCGCCAGGCGGGAGAATCCCGGCGTTACACGATCGACCCTCGTTCATGGCCGTCCCGGGAGGTACGCTGCCTAGCGCGGCCCCGTGTACGAGCGGCGGGGGTCGCACCTGGTGGTTGCCGGCGGATTGCCCGGCGTTTACCGCCGCACGCTACGATCACTGCCAGTACGGCGGAACGGGCACATGCCCGGTCCGGCGAAGACAAGGACCCACGCCGCTCCGGTGAGAAGGTAGACACTTATGCTCGGCAATCTCAAGCCCCTCGAGATCGTCCTCATCCTTCTCGTCGTCATCTTGCTGTTCGGCGCCAAGAAGCTTCCGGACATGGCCCGGTCGCTCGGCAAGTCGGCCCGCATCCTCAAGAGCGAGGCCAAGGCGATGAAGAAGGACGACGAGGCACCGGTGGCGGACGCTCACACCGCTGAGTCCGCGCCCGCCGCGCCGAAGACGATCCAGGCCGCCCCCGGCGATGTGACCAGCGCCCGCCCGGTCGCGGAGCCGAACCACACCACCCAGGCCTGACCCCAGCCCGTACCGGTTCGCACCAAGCCGCTGACGGCTGCCGCACGAGACGAGGACGTGGGTGCTCAAGTCTGCCCGCAAGCAGGAGAAGGATCCCGAGGGGCGGATGCCGCTCGCGGACCACCTGCGAGAGTTGCGCAACCGACTGCTGAAGTCGGTTCTGGCGATCATCGTCGTCACGATCGTCGCGTCGTTCTTCTACCGCGACATCATCCAATTCTTCATGCACCCGGTCCTGAAGTCCGTTGGCTGCGTCAACGGCGCGCTCAAAGGGGCCGACGGCAAGCCGTGCGCGGAGATGACCGTGAACGGGCTGACCGGCCCCTTCTCGATCGCGATGAAGGTCTCCCTGATGGCCGGCCTGGTGGCCACGACGCCGATCTGGCTCTACCAGCTCTGGGCGTTCCTGGCGCCGGGACTGCACACCAAGGAGAAGCGCTACGCGATCTCCTTCGTCGGCGCGGGTGTCCCGCTCTTCCTCGGCGGCGGCTATCTCGCCTACGTGATCCTGCCGCAGACCGCGCAGATCATGATCGGCCTGACGGTCAAGGACGCGCGCAACCTGTTCCCGCTCGACGACTACCTCGACCTCGTCGTCCGCATGATCATCGTCTTCGGCTGCGCCTTCGAACTGCCGCTGCTCCTGGTCCTGCTGAACTTCACCGGAGTCCTCCCCGCCAAGCGGATGCTCAGCTGGTGGCGGCTCATGGTGCTCGGTATCACCATCTTCGCCGCGGTGGCCACGCCCACCGGCGACCCGCTCACGATGTGCCTGCTCGCGGCCCCCATCGTGTTCCTGTACTTCGGGGCCGTGGGCATCAGTTACGCCAACGACATCCGCAAGAGGCGCCGCCGTGAGGCGGACCCGGACTTCTCGCTCGACCCGGACGAGGCGTCCGGCCTCGACCACATCCCCGAGCAGATCGCCGCGGCACCCGCACCCCGCGCCCTGGACCGTCCTGACGACGACTTCGACGACGCCACCTGACCTCGACGCGGTTGATCACGAGGGGTAAAGTCCGCCCGTGAGCAGCGACATCACCCTCTTCGTCAATCCCACCGCCGGCCGCGGCCGGGGCGCGCATGCCGCGCAGCCGGCCGCCCGGGCGATGCGGGAGGCCGGGTTCACCGTCCGTACCGTCGTGGGACAGGACGCCGCCGACGCCCTTGTACGCGCCCGCGAGGCGGTCGCCGCGGGGACCAGGGCACTGGTGGGCGTCGGCGGCGACGGCATGGTCTCGCTGGCCCTGCAGGCGGTGGCCGGGACCGGCACACCGCTGGGCGTGATCGCGGTGGGCACCGGCAACGACTTCGCCCGTGCGACCGGGCTGCCGGTGCGCGACCCTTCCGCCGCGGGCCGCACGGTCGCCGACGCCCTGAAGGAGGGGCGCGTGCGGGAGGTCGACCTGGGCCGGGTCGGGGACCGCTGGTTCGGCACCGTACTGGCCTCCGGATTCGACTCGCGGGTCAACGACCGCGGCAACCGGATGCGCTGGCCCACCGGCCGCTTCCGCTACGACGTGGCGATGCTCGCCGAACTCGCCGCCCTGCGCCCGATTCCGTACACGATTCAGTTCGACGACAGTCCGGAACGCGAGATCGAGGCCACCTTGATCGCGGTCGGCAACGGGTCGTCGTACGGCGGCGGGATGCGGATCTGCACCGACGCGGTACTGGACGACGGGCTGTTCGACGTCACGGTGGTCGGGCCGTGCAGCCGCACCACTCTCCTCACGGTCTTCCCCCGGGTCTACCGGGGGACGCATCCCAGCCACCCGAAGGTCACCGTGCACCGGGCGGCCCGGGTGCGGCTCGCCGCCGAGGATGTGACGGGGTACGCGGACGGTGAGCGGATCGGGCCGCTGCCGCTGACCGCCGTGACGGTGCCGCGGGCCGTGCGGCTGCTGGTCTGACGCTGGTCTGACGCTGCTCTGCTGCTGCTCTGAGGACCGGTACGAATAAAGATCACGCGGTGTGTCGGTGGGGGCCGGTACGCTCGGTGGCAAGATGACCGATGAGATGTCCCCCGCCGAGCGCTACGCCGCAGACCGGCGTCGCGCGGCCGATCAGGCCACTGCCCTCGCGCCGTTCCGCGCGCTGTACGACTTCGACCTGGATCCGTTCCAGATCGCGGCATGTCAGGCTCTGGAGGCCGGAAGCGGAGTGCTGGTCGCCGCGCCGACCGGCTCCGGAAAGACCATTGTCGGCGAGTTCGCCGTCCACCTCGCCCTCACCGAGGGCCGCAAATGCTTCTACACCACACCGATCAAGGCGCTGTCGAACCAGAAGTTCAGCGACCTCGTCAAGCGCTACGGCGCGGACAAGGTCGGCCTGCTCACCGGTGACAACAGCGTCAACGGCGACGCACCGGTGGTCGTGATGACCACCGAGGTGCTGCGCAACATGCTCTACGCCGGATCCTCGGCGCTCGACGGCCTCGGCTATGTGGTGATGGACGAGGTCCACTACCTCTCCGACCGCTTCCGCGGCGCCGTCTGGGAAGAGGTGATCATCCACCTGCCGCAGTCCGTGACGCTGGTGTCACTGTCGGCGACCGTCTCCAATGCAGAGGAGTTCGGCGACTGGCTCGACACCGTGCGCGGCAGCACCGAAGTGATCGTCTCCGAGCACCGCCCGGTCCCGCTGTGGCAGCACGTACTGGCCGGCAAGCGGATGTACGACCTCTTCGAGGAGAAGGAGGGCGCCGATGAGACCGCCCGCCTCGAGGTCAATCCCGACCTCGTACGCCTCGCCCGTATGGAGAACCAGCGGACCGTCCACCCCCGCGACCGGAACAAGCGCGGCTACGAGGCGGACCGCGAGCGCGAACGGCGGTCGAGCGGCCGGGTCTGGACGCCCAGCCGCGCCGATGTGATCGAGCGGCTCGACGCCGAGGGTCTGCTGCCGGCCATCACCTTCATCTTCAGCCGGGCCGGCTGCGAGTCCGCCGTCCAGCAGTGCCTCTACGCGGGACTGCGGCTCAACAGCGACGAGAACCGGGAGCGCGTCCGGGCCATCGTCCAGGAGCGCACCAAGGCGATCCCGGACGAGGACCTCCACGTCCTGCGGTATTTCGAATGGCTGGAGGGCCTGGAGCGCGGCGTCGCAGCCCACCACGCCGGCATGCTCCCGACGTTCAAGGAAGTCGTCGAGGAGCTCTTCCTCAAGGGCCTGGTCAAGGCGGTCTTCGCCACCGAGACCCTGGCGCTCGGCATCAACATGCCGGCCCGCTCGGTCGTCCTCGAGAAGCTCGTCAAGTGGAACGGCGAGACCCACGCCGACATCACCCCCGGCGAGTACACCCAGCTGACCGGCCGTGCCGGGCGGCGCGGTATCGACGTCGAGGGCCACGCCGTCGTGCTGTGGCAGCGCGCCTTCGACCCGGGCGCCGTCGCGGGCCTGGCCGGCACCAGGACGTATCCGCTGCGCTCGTCCTTCAAGCCGTCGTACAACATGGCGGTCAACCTGGTCGGCCAGTTCGGGCGGCACCGCTCGCGGGAACTGCTGGAGACCTCCTTCGCGCAGTTCCAGGCCGACCGGTCGGTCGTCGGGATCTCCAAGCAGGTGCAGCGCAACGAGGAGGGACTCGACGGCTACAAGGAGTCGATGACCTGCCACCTCGGCAACTTCGACGAGTACATGGCGCTGCGCCGCCGGTTGAAGGACCGCGAGGCCGAACTCTCCCGGCAGGGCGCCACCCAGCGCCGAGCCGCCGTGTCCGACGCGCTGGAGAAGCTCAAGCCGGGCGACATCATCCATGTCCCGGCCGGCAAGTACGCCGGTCTCGCCCTGGTCCTGGAGCCGGGAGTCCCGGCCGGCCGCAGCCCCGGCCACCGGCGGCACGAGGACCATCAGGACGGTCCGCGTCCGCTGGTGCTCACCGCCGAGCGGCAGGTCAAACGGCTCGCGCAGATAGACTTCCCGATCCCCGTCGAAGCCGTCGACCGGATGCGGATCCCGAAGAGCTTCAACCCGCGCAGCCCGCAGTCCCGGCGTGACCTGGCCTCGGCGATGCGTACCAAGGCCGGAACCTCCGGATGGGCAGCGCCGGAGCGGCACCGTAAACCGCGGGCCGCGGCGGCCGACGACGCCGATATCGCCCGGATGCGCACCGAGATCCGCGCGCATCCCTGCCACGGCTGCGACGAGCGCGAGGACCACGCCCGCTGGGCCGAGCGCTATCACCGGCTGGCGCGCGACACCAAGCAGCTGGAACGGCGCATCGAGGGCCGCACCAACACCATCGCCCGCACCTTCGACCGGATCTGCGGTCTTCTCACCGAACTCGGCTATCTCGAGGGCGAGAAGGTCACCCCGGACGGCAAGCGGCTCGCCCGGCTCTACGGCGAGCTGGACCTGCTGGCCAGCGAGTGCCTGCGCGAAGGCGTCTGGGACGGGCTCGGCCCGGCCGAACTGGCGGCGTGCGTCTCGGCGCTGGTCTTCGAGGCGCGGCAGTCCGATGACGCGATCGCGCCGAAACTCCCCACCGGCAACGCCAAAGAGGCGCTCGCCGAGATGGTCCGGATCTGGGGCCGGCTCGACGCGCTGGAGGAGGACCACCGGATCCACCAGACCGAGGGCGTCGGCCAGCGCGAACCGGACCTCGGCTTCGCCTGGCCCGTCTACCGCTGGGCCTCGGGCCACGGCCTGGACGCCGTACTCGGCGACGCCGAGATGCCGGCCGGTGACTTCGTACGCTGGTGCAAGCAGGTCATCGACGTGCTCGGCCAGATCTCCGACGCGGCCCCCGGCGACAGCCCGGTCCGCAAGAACGCACGCAAGGCCGTGGACGCACTGCGCCGCGGCGTCGTGGCGTACTCGTCGGTGGGCTGACTCCCACCCGACACCCCCCGCTCGCCGGCGAGCCCGGCGAGCGGGGCCCCCGCGGGGGCCGTGAGGAAGCGCGCCCCGCGCGGTCCGGCCGCTCCGTCGCCCGCCCAGCTCCCCAGCCCGCAGCACTCGCCCCCCGAACCCCGGCAGCGGCACGTGCAGGGCCCCCGTCCACCGCCCGGGAGTCGCGGAAAGCCCGTAGACGGCGCCAATCGCCGCCCCGAAGTGCCCCGGCCCGACCGATGGCCGCGGGCGCGGTTTGTCGCGCTCCCATCGCGTCAGACTCGCGATGTATCGCGCTTGTCGACGTCGTGTAAACGCGATATGCTCGGCCACGGATATACGGGAGCGAGGTGAGAGTGATGGCGAACCGGCGAAAGCTGTCCAATCCACTGGCGCTGGCGGTGATGGCGACGCTCGGGGAGCGGCCCATGCATCCGTACGAGATTGCGCAGGTGCTCCGGCAGCGGGGCAAGGAGCAGAGCATCAAGATCAACTATGGCTCGCTCTACACCGTCGTCCAGAACCTCGAAAAGCATGGCTTCGTCGAGATCGCCGGCATCCAGCGGCAGGGCAACCGCCCTGAGCGCACCCTGTACGGCCTGACCGAGGCCGGCCGGGTGGAGACGCATGACTGGCTGGCCGATCTGGTGGCCGTGCCGGTCCGTGAGTATCCCGCCTATGAGGCGGCGCTCTCGCTGATTCTGGTGCTGCCGCCCGACGAGGCGATCGCCCTGCTCGGCGAGCGGGTCGCCACGTTGGAGGTCCAAGTGGCCGCCATCCGCGGCGTGCTCGGCCAGCTGGACGGGGAGCTGCCCCGGATGTTCCTCATCGAGTCCGAGTACCAGGTCCACATGATCGAGGCGGAAGTTGCCTGGACGCGCGGTTTCCTCGGCGAGCTGACGGCCGGGACGATCTCCGGCGTCGCCGAATGGCGGTCCTGGCAGGAGAGCGGCGAGATCCCCGGGGAATGGTCGGAGATCGAGAAACGGGCCGTGGAATCCGGGATCGGCGAAGAGTTCCGGGAGCGTATGAAAGAACTCTGACCCTGAAACCAGTCAACTCCGGCGCCCGCTGCGGGAACAGCGGGCACCGGAGGCGTAACCCATCGGCCGGACATCTGCGTGAAGCAGGCGCCAGGCGATCCAGGTGCGGCACACCCAGGATAGCCCGGCTCCCTCCCCGCAGATCCGTTCGGCAAACGCCCAACACCGATATGCGGAGGACCGTCATCATGATTACCCGCGCGCCCGCCGTGGCGGCGCACAACCTGGTCAAGACCTATCCCGGCGACATCAAGGCTCTCGACGGCATGGGTATCACCGTCGAGGCGGGCACCGTCTTCGGGCTGCTGGGCCCCAACGGGGCCGGCAAGTCGACCACCGTCAAAATTCTCACCACGCTCGCCCGCCCCGACTCCGGGACCGCGCTCGTCGCGGGCCATGACGTGCTGCGCCATCCGGACCGGGTCCGGCGCGCCATCGGCGTGGTCGCGCAGAAGTCCGGCGCCGACCCCGTCGCCACCGGCCGGGAGAACCTGATCCTGCAGGGGCGGCTCTACGGACTCAAGGGCGCCGCCCTGGCCCACCGGGCCGATGAACTGCTGGACCGCTTCGACCTCGTCGATGCCGCGAAGCGGCTGGTCAAGACGTACTCCGGCGGGATGCAACGCCGCCTGGACGTGGCGCTCGGCCTGGTCCACCGGCCCGAGGTGCTCTTTCTCGACGAGCCGACCACCGGGCTGGACCCCGAGGCGCGCACCGCCATGTGGGAGGAGATCTCCCGGCTGGCGGGCGACGAGGGTCTGACCATTCTGCTCACCACCCACTACCTCGAAGAGGCCGACCGGCTCGCCGAGCGCGTCGCGATCGTCGACCGCGGCCGGATCGTCGTCGAGGGCACGCCCGCCGAGCTGAAGGGCGAACTGCACGGCGACGCCGTCCAGGTCGAGCTGCGCGACGACACCGGACCCGTTGACGCCCGGCTGCTGGAGACGGCGCTGTCGGAGTTCGCCGGCGTCCGCGAGGCGGTCGTGGACGGCCGCCATCTGCGCGCCCGGGCCGACGACGGCCCCTCCGCGGTGCCGCATGTGCTCGCCGTACTCGAACGTGAAGGCGCGGCTGTCGCCTCCGTGACCGTGGCCCGCCCTTCCCTTGACGATGTCTATCTGCGCTACGCCGGCCGCCGCTTCGCGGACGCCGACACCGGCGACGGGTCTCCCGTACCGGCCACCGCCGGAGGTACCCGATGAGCACCACGACCTTTACCCACACCTGGTACATGACGCAGCGGCAGCTCACCGCGATCCTGCGGCAGCCCGCCTTCCTCGTGATCACCCTCATCCAGCCGGTCATCTGGCTGTTCCTCTTCGGCTCCCTGTTCCGCAAGGTCGTCGAGCTCGGCGGCTTCGGCACCACCTCCTATCTGGACTACCTGGTGCCGGGCGTGGTCGTGATGAGCGCCCTGTCCTCCAGCATGTGGGCGGGCATGGGCACCCTTGAGGAGATCGAACGCGGCACCCTGAACCGCTTCCTGGTCACTCCGGTCAGCCGGGCGGCGCTGATGAACGCCAATGTGGTGCAGCAGGGCATCAGCACCGCACTGCAGTCCGTGGTCATCGTGCTGCTCGGCAAACTGGGCGGCGCCGACTACCCGGGCGGCATCACCGGTCTGCTGATCCTGGCCTTCGCGTCGATCCTGCTCGGTACGGTGTTCGGCGCGTTCTCCAACGCGCTCGGCATGCTGGTGCGGCAGCGCGAAAGCATCATCGGCATCAACACCTTCCTGCTGCTGCCGCTGACCTTCCTGTCCTCGGCCTTCATGGCCGTCACGCTGATGCCGTCCTGGATGCGGCACATCGCGGACTTCAACCCGGTCAACTGGGCGCTGGTGGCAGGCCGTTCGGCCATGGCCACCGACCCGGACTGGGGTGCGGTGTTCAGCCGCGGCGGCGCGCTGCTCGCACTGGCGGCGGGCGCGGTGTGGCTGTCCACCCGGACCTTCCGCGCGTACCAGCGATCGGTCTGAGACCGGCCGGGCGAACAACTGCCGCAGGACCGCAGGACCGCAGGACCGCAGGACCGCGGGACCGCGGGACCGCAGGACGGCCGGAACCCGGAACGTACGGGTTCCGGCCGTCGCATGCCGTCGCCTGGGTGCCATCTGCCGGGCACGAAGCGGCCACGTCATCCTGGGATGGTCGGAGGCCCAGCGCACCTCCGACCCCAACTTCTGGAACCTGGAGTACAGCCACGCCTCGCTGCCCGCGCAGTTCGGGACGGAGCATGTCCGGGGGATCGAACTCGATCTGTTCCCCGATCCGGCGGGCGGGCTGTACGGCAAGCCGCTGGTCCGCGGTGACGCCGGGCTCGGGCCGCTCACTGACCCCGCCTACGCCGCACCCGGTTTCAAGGTGCTGCACTGGGCCGACCACGACTACGGCACCAGCTGCGTCTCGCTCACCATCTGCCTGCGCCAGGTCAAGCAGTGGTCCGACGCCCACCCCGGCCACGTGGCGCTGCCGATCCTGCTCGAACTCAAGAGGACCGACCCGGCAATGGAGGCCAGGGGCGGCCCGAAGAGCCCCCCGTGGACCACCGCGATGCTGGACGCGCTCGACGCCGAGATCCGTGCCGTCCTCCCCGATGACGCGACCATCACGCCTGACGACCTGCGGCGGCCCGGCCGCACCCTGGAAGCGTCGGTCCTGGCGTACGGCTGGCCCGGAGTCGGTGCCACCCGCGGCCAGGTCATGTTCCTGATGGACAATCAGGACCAGATGATCCAGGACGCCTACCGGGCGGGTGGCCGCGACAGCCTCCAGGGCCGGGTGCTGTTCACCAACTCCCGCCCCGGGCGCGCCGACGCGGCGTTCGTCGAGTGGAACGACCCGACAGGCACCAACACCGCCACCATCCAGGACTTCGTCCGGCGGGGCTACTACGTCCGTACCCGCGCCGACGAGCCGTTCGCCCAGGCGGCAGCCGGTGACACCGCACGGCTGCGGGCCGCGCTCGACTCGGGCGCCCAGATGATCAGCACCGACTTCCCGGTCACCGGCCTCGCCGCCCGTTACGGCAGTGACTACACCGCCGAGCTGCCGGGCGGCCGGATAGCGCGGTGCGATCCGCTCACGGCGCCGCCCGGCTGCCGTTCCGGCCTGCTGGAGCACTGAACCGGGAAGAAGACCTCAGACCGCAGACCCCAGGACCCAGAGCCCAGGGCCGAAGTCACCGGGTCAGGAGGCGCCGGGTCAGGAGGCGGCCGCCGGGGCCGCCTCCTGCTCCTGCTCGACCTGCTGGTTCCACTCGCGCTTCGAGGCCTGCCAGCCGTCCTCGTCGGCGCCGCGCCGCCAGTAGCCCGAGATGGACAGCTGCTCGCGCTCCAGACCGCGGTCGATCCGCAGATGGCGCCGCAGTTCCTTCACGAAGGTCGCCTCGCCGTGCACAAAGGCCTGCGCGGTGCCCGGCGGGAACTCCAGACCCTGTACGGCCTCGACGAGCGCCGCTCCGATCGGCCGGTCGCCGCGGTGCAGCCAGACGATGTCGGCCTTCCCGGAGGCGATGATCTCCTGCTCCTCCGCCGGGCCCGTCACCTCGATGAACGCCTTCGCGAGCGCCCCCTCGGGGAGTCGCTCCAGGGATGCGGCGATAGCCGGCAGCGCGCTCTCGTCACCGGCGAGCAGATGCCAGTCGGCTTCCTCGCCGGGTGCGTAGCCCCCGCCGGGGCCGGCGAACAGCACCTCCTCGCCGGGCTGCACGCGGGCCGCCCAGGGACCGGCGACGCCCTCGTCGCCGTGGTGCACGAAGTCGACGGCCAGCTCCAGCGCCCGCGGATCCCAGCTGCGCACGGTGTAGGTGCGGGTACGCGGCCACTGGTCACGGGGAAAGTCCCGGCGCACCGCTTCCAGGTCCATGGGCTCGGGGTACGCGACCCCGTCCACCGGGAACTGCAGCTTGATGTAGTGATCGGTGTGCTCGCCCGCGCCGAAACCAGCTAGCTGCTCGCCGCCGAGCACCACGCGGATCATGTGCGGGGTGATGCGTTCGGTGCGCAGTACGCGCGCCCGGTTGAGCTTCGGGGTCCTGCGCGCCGGACGGTCCGCCATGGACACTTCCCACTCTCTCGTCGCCTGGGTACCTCATCTACAACTTAGGTAAGCCTAACCGATCGGCGGGGCGCCCCTCGGCCCGCTCGAAGAGGTCCTCGCCACCGTGTCCGCGGCCCGACCGGATCGCGGACCGGCTGCGCGACTCCTTCCATGCCTCCGCCCCGGCGCTGGAGGCCGGCGAGGACCGGACACCGGCCACGCCGCGACGCTGCTGCGCTTCCTGGGCCGGGACCCGCACTGGACGCCCGCCGGCTGAGCGCGGACCCCAGAGGCGGGCCGGCCGCCGGAGGAGGCGCCGGCCCGCGGTCCCCGGAGCGCTCAGGGAGTCAGCGCGTCAGCCACACGAAGGCGGCGAAGCGCCCGGTGCGCTGCTCGCGCCGGTACGAGAACAGTTCCTTCGACTCGAGGGTGCAGCGCTGGTCGTGCCGTACCTGGGCCACCCCCGCACGGGTCAACTGCCCCGCGATACCCGCCCGTACATCCAGCCCGGCGGTGCCCCGGCTGGTGGTGGCCCAGGCTTCGGGCACCGTGGCGCAGACCTCCTCGCGCATGGCGTCGGGAACCTCGTAGCAGTCGCCGCAGGCGGTCGGTCCGATGAACGCGACCATCCGGGCCGGGTCGGCACCTTTGGCGCGCATGGCGTCGACCGCGGCGGGCACGACACCTGCCGCCGTCCCCACCCGCCCGGAATGGACGGCGCCGATGATCCGCGCCACCGGGTCCGCGAGGAGCACCGGCGCGCAGTCGGCGGCCAGGACGCCCAGGGCCAGACCCGTCTCCGAGGTCACGATGCCGTCGACCGGCGGAGCGTCCGGGCCGAACGGCGCGGTCACATCGGCCACCGTCGCGCTGTGCACCTGCCGCATCAGGACGACACGTGACGCGTCCAGTTCCAGCTCGTACGCGGTCAGCTCGCGGTTACGGCGGACGGCGGCCGGGTCGTCGCCCGTGGCCGCGCCGAGGTTCCGGCTGTCGTACGGGGCCCTGCTCACCCCGCCGTGCCGGTCGGTGACGGCGTACCGAACCTGTGCCGCCAGTTCCATGCGATCTCTCCCTCGGTCGGCCTGTGCCTGCAGCGTACGGGTTCCGCCGGTACCGACCAGGGCGACGGCACGCTGCCGCTGGCCGGCGCACACCTTCCCCACGAGTCCCCGCAGGGGTCAACGCGCGGTCCGGCCCGCGAGCGCTTCCACCGCGGTGGCGACCGCGTCCGGGCTGGAGATCATCGACAGGTGGCGGGCCCCGGGAATGAGGACCGGGGCCGGGGCGCCGATCCGTTCTGCGGTCTCCGCCGGTGTCTGCCGGCTGAACACGTCGTCGCCCGCGCCGAACACGACGGCCTTGGGGATGTCCACCCCCCGCAGCCGCGCCAGCCGGTCGGCGGACATGCCGGGTACGCCCTCGCCCAGCATGCTCCACAAGGCACCCTCTGCGCCCGGCACTTGGAGCGGCCGCCGCCATTCGTCCAGGCCCGCGCCGTCCAGGGGTGGGCAACCGGGCCCGCACTGGGAGCTGTAGACCTTGCGGATCAGCCAGTCGGAGCCGAGCCCGAGCCGCAGCAGGCTGGTGCGGTACGGATCGACCAGTACGTACCGGAACGCGGGCGGCGGGCCCGCACCCGTGTCAAGGGCGTCACCGTCCAGGAGCAGCACCCCGCCGACGCGGCCGGGCGCGCGCAGAGCGGCCTCGGCGGCCATCGCGGCGCCGCTGGAGTGGCCCACCAGCAGGGGGCGGTCGCCGGGCCCGCCCAGCCGCATGGCGTCGAGGAAGCCCAGCAACTGCCGCGTGAAGTGGTCGACCGTGTACGGGCCGCGCCGCTCGCTGTACCCCGAGCCGGTGAGGTCGAGGGCGTACACCCGGTGGTTCCGGGCGAGCAGCGGGGCCAGCCGCGACCAGGTGCCGGCCGATTCGAAGGCGCCGTGCACGAGGACGACCGGCGACCCCGTCGTTCCCCACGTCTGGTAGCGGGTGTGAATGCCGGCCGCCTCGACATAGCTGAGTCCCGGAGGCGGCGCGGCCCGGCCGTCCGTGAACCCGTTGTACGCGAACGACGCGGCGGTCACCGCGACCAGCAGTGCGGCGCAGGCCAGGGCGGTACGCCGGGTCCACCGCCGCAGGCGGGAGCGCCGCCGGGCCGGGGGACGACCGGGTGGCGGCCCCGCCGCCGCGCCGGCGCCGGTCACCTCCGTGGCGGTCACCTCCGTGGCGGTCACCCCCGTGCCGGTGTCCGCGTCCGTCTCCTCGTTCGTGAATGCGTGATCCAAGGCGCGTGTCCCGGTCGTCGATGGTTCATGATGCGGTCCGTCTCATGAACCACTCTCGCCGCCGGACCCCCTCACCGCATCCGGCATGAGGAGGTACCGGACGTACTCCGCCCGCGGCATCCCGTCCGGCCTCCCCATACTCCCAGGGAAGCAGCGCCCGGAGCGGGCAGGCCCGGGAACGGTACGCGCGGAAACCGGCCGTCACCCGTGGAGGCGGATCGGGATCTCCTGCCAGCCGTAGGCGATGAACGACGGGACCTGCCGCAATTCCTCTGCGGTGGCGGCCAGTTGGAGATCCGGGAAGCGCTCGAAGAGGGCGGGGAGCGCGGTGAGGGCCTCCATGCGGGCGAGCGGGGCGCCGATGCAGCGGTGGACGCCGATGCCGAAGGCGAGGTGGTCGTCGGAGCCCCGGGCGGCGTCGAACGCCGCCGCGCCGTCGCCGTAGTGGGCCGGGTCCTGGCCCGCGGCGGCGTAGGTGGCGACGATGGCGTCGCCCGCGGGGATGGTCACACCCCCGATGGTGATGTCGCTGACGGCGAAACGCAGCGGGAGGGTGGCGATGGAGGGCGCGACACGGAGCACCTCATCGATGACGCCATCCCAGCTGATCTCGCCGGAGCGGACGGCGGCGAGCTGGTCCGGGTGCTGCAGGAGAGCGACGACGGCGTTGCCGATGAGGTTGACGGTGGTCTCGAAGCCGGCGCCGATGACGAGGAGCAGGGTGTAGAGCAGCTCCTCGTCGCTGAGCCGGTCGCCGTCCTCGTCGCGCACCTTGATGAGTTCGGTGGTCATGTCGTCGCCGGGGTGCTCGCTCTTGTGGGCGATGAGGGCGCCCAGCACGGTGCCGATCTGTTCCTGGACGAAGGCGCCGTGCTCCGGGCTGGGGTCGGAGGTGTCCATGATGGCCGCGATCAGCCGTCTGGTGTCCTCGCGCAGGCCGTCGGGGACGCCGAACAGCTCGCAGATCAGCCGCATGGGCAGCGGATGGGCGTATCCGGCCCGTACATCGACCGGTTCGCCGGGCGCCGAGGCGGCGGACTTGTCGAGTGTGTCGAGAAGTTCGGAGGTGATCTGCTCCACCCGGGTCCGCATCGCCTCGGTGCGCCGGTGGGTGAAGCTGGGGGCGACGAGCTTGCGCAGCCGGCTGTGGTCGGGGCCGTAGGTGGACAGCATGTTGATCACGCCGACCCAGCCCAGGATCCAGCCCCAGGCGGGGTGTTCGCCGATCTCCGGAAAGAGCGACCAGTGCCGGCGCGGGTCCTTGCTGACCCGGGGGTCCAGGATCAGGGCCTTGAGGGTGTCGTAACCGGTGGGCGCCCAGGCGGGGATGGACCCCGGCAGCTCGACGGGCACCACCGCGCCGAGGGCGCGCAGCCTGGCGCTCTCGGCGGGGATGTCGGCGCCGAACGGGTCGAGGGCCACGCGGGTGGGCACGGTCATGCTCGGTCTCCTGGCTGGTCGGGAGTGCGGGGAGTGAAGCGGACGGGCAGCGCCTTCAAGGAGCGGTGGAAGGGTCCTGGACGCCAGGTGAGGCGCTCACGGGGGACGGTCGTCGCCAGGTCGGGGAGCCACTGGGTGAGCCGCTCGATGGCCTCGGTGGCGATCAGCAGGGCGTGCTGTTTGACCGGGCAGGCGTGCTCTCCGGCCGACCACGACAGATGGGAGGCGTCGCGGGGGTGGTGGGCTCCGGCGAAGTCCTGCTCGGCGAAGAGCGCGAGAGCGCCGTAGGAGACCACGACGGGGACGGCGGCCTGGACCCAGACGCCGTGGAAACTCAGTGACTCGCGGGCGTAGAGGATGCCGTAGTTCGCCAGCGGGGTCTCGTACCGCAGCACCTCGACGACGGCGTCCATGACGGGGCGCGAGCCGCTGGTGAGGGTGGAGTAGTAGTCGGGGTTGCCGAGGATGCGCGACAGCGCGTTGGAGACCAGGTTCGCGCTGGGCTCATGGCCCGCGCCCAGGGTGAGGAACACCTGCCAGGCGACTTCCTCGGGCGTGAGCGCCAGCGGGTGGTCCAGCAGCCAGCTGGTCAGGTCCTCGCCGCGCTGGGCGCTCTTGGCGCCGACGAGTCCCATGACGTAACTGCCGTACTCGGCCTCGCCCTCGGCGGACTGGGCGCCGCCCTCCATCATCTTGCCCAGGGCGGCTTCGAGGCGGCCGCTCTCGCTGTCGGGCAGCCCGAAGAGGTTGTTGAAGATCAGCGACATCAGCGGGCGGGCGAAGTCGGCGACGAGGTCCGCACTCCCGGTGGGGCCGAACTGGTCCACCAGGACGTCCACCGCGTGGTGCACCCGCTCCCGCAGGTCGTGCGGCTCCACCAGGTCGAAGGCGTCGATCAGGGTGCGGCGGTAGCGGATGTGGGCGTCACCGTCGGAGAAGAGGGTGTTGGGCCGCCACCGCATCATGCCGAGGATCGGCGAGTCCTCGGCGACCGTGGCCTCCCAGGGCCTGGGGTCGTGCGACCAGGTGCCGGGGTCGTGCAGCACCTCCAGTGCGGCGCGGCGGTCGGTGACGACGTACGCGGGCACGCCGGGGGCGAGTTCCGCCCAGCCGATCGGGCCCTGGGCCTTCAGCGTCGCGTAGTAGCGGTGCGGGTCGACGGCGAAGCCGTCCTCCCACAGCCGCACCGGCGCGGAAAGAGAGAAGGTCTCGGCGGGGGCGGGGTAGGGAGAGGGGTTCACCAGGTCTCCGGACGGTGGCGGGCTATCAGGTGCTGGACGAGGGCGAGCAGCGAATCGATGGAGGAGTTGGTGTCCCGGGCGTCGCAGGTCACCATCGGGGTACTGGGATCCAGGTCCAGGGAACGGCGGAGCTGGTCCTCGGTGTAGTGACGGGAGTCGGGGAAGGTGTTGAGCGCGACGGCGTACGGCAGTCCCGTCTCCTCCACCAGGCCGAGGACGTCGAAGGAGTCGTCGATGCGGCGGGTGTCGACCAGCACGAGCGCGCCGAGCGCCCCGTAGGCGATGTCCGCCCACAGGGAGCGGAAGCGCTCCTGGCCGGGGGTGCCGAACAGGTACAGCACGATCCCCCCTTCCAGGCTGATCCGTCCGAAGTCGATGGCGACGGTGGTGGTGGTCTTGTCCCGCACTCCGGCGAGGTTGTCCACCGACACGGACGCCTCGGACAGGTGCTCCTCGGTGTGCAGCGGCCGGATCTCGGAGACCGAGTCGATCAGCGTGGTCTTGCCCACCCCGAAGGGCCCCGCCACCAGGATCTTCACCAGTTCGCGGGCGCTGTCCGGCAGATGCAGGCCGCTGGTGCCGGTGCTACTGCTTGAGGGCACGGAGGCCATCGGCCACTCTCTTCAACAAGTCGGAGTCGGGCAGGGCGGCGAAGGGGACCGGCGGGCGGGCACGCACCAGCCCCTGGTCGATCAGGCCTGCGGCGAGGACGCGTACGGCGGAGACCGGAAGTTCCAGCAGGGCGGCGGTCTCCACCACGGTGAGCGATCCGCCGTCCAGCGCCTTGAGCAGCGCGTGCGGGGCGGCGGGGAGATCGTCGGGGAGGGTCTTCTCGCCGGTCAGCACCGAGAGGCGCTCCAGGCTGTTACGGCTCGGCCGCGCCACCCCGCCGGTGGACACATACGCGGGGACCAGTGGGCGGCCGCTCCGGCGGCCCGTCATGCCGGAGAGCCGCCATCGGCTCCCCGGGGCGCGGCGGCCATCGCCTTCTCGCCGAGCCGGGCCACCTGCGAGTGGACCCGGTGGGCGAGCAGGTCCAGGCGTACCTCGGGATCGCCGAAGGCGGCCACGCAGGTGCCGTGGGTGGTCGGCGCGACCAGGATGTAGCCGTGGTCGGACTCGATGACGACCTGGCGTACCTGCGCGTCGTCCTGGTCGGCGAAGGCGGCCGCGGCGGCCCGGCACGCGCCCTGCACGGTGCTGGTGATCGCGGCGGTGCGCTCCGCGGTGGCCTGCGACAGCGCGGCGGAGTACCCGGTGACGAGACCGTCCCTGGTGAGCAGGATGGCGGCCTGGACGTGCGGGATCTCCAGGATCGGATCGAGTACCCATGCCGTGTCACCGGCGTCGCGGCTGGTCATCGCGGATCGTTCCCTTCGGATTCGAGGGCGGACCGCGCCGCGGCGGTTCCGGACTGCAGGGCGCCGAGCGCGGCGGCCGACTCCTCGGGGGTCCGTACCCGCGGCGGGGCCGGCTCGGCCGCGGCTGGCACGGGCTCGGCGTCGGAACGGGCCCGGCGGCGGCGCTGCGGCAGGGCGTCACCGTCGAGGGCGGGCTCGTGGGTGATCGCGGCGGGGTCATGAGTGGTGCGGTGCGGGGCGCGGTTCGGCTGCGCGTCCGCCGGCGCCACGGCCGGTGCCGGTGCTGGTGCCGGTGCCAGAGCCGGTGTCGCTGCCTGCGGCTCCGCCACGGCCGGGCGGGTGGACCGCGGGGTGCTGGCGGCGGGCGGCCGCTCCACCGGGTCGATCCGGCTGAGCAGGTGGTTCTTGATGAGCAGCACCGCGCGGACGCCGCCGTAGGGCGACGGTGTCGACAGATCGACGGACAGGTCGAACTTCCGGGTCAGCTGGCCGATCGCGGCCAGTCCCATCCGGGGCGGGTCGCCGAGTTCGGACAGCAGGATCGGGTCGCTGCCTGCCACCATCCGCTGCGCGTAGGCCCGTTCGTCCGAGGCCATGCCGACGCCGGAGTCGTCGATCGTGACGGAGACTCCGTGGTGGGCGCGTTCGAGGTTCACCACGACGACGGTGTCGGGCGAGGAGTGCCGCAGCGCGTTGTCGAGGAGCTCGGCGACGATGATCGCGACCGGCTCCACGGCGTGCGAGACGAGCGCCGTGCCCGCCTCGAGGTGGTTGTGGACCTGGACCCGGTGGTAGCCGACGAGCCGGGACTGGCCGCCCGTCACCGCCTCCACCAGATGGGACTCCTCACGGGCCAGCCCCACCCAGGCTCCGCACACCACGGCGGTGACCTGCGCGCGGCGCAGTGACTGCTCGTTCTCGTGGTCGAGGGCGAACAGCGTCTGTGCCAACTCCGGCTCGTCATAGCGCTGCTGGAGTCCGCGCAGCACGTCCTGCAGCCGGTAGAGACCGGCCTGGATGTCGCGCGTGGCGCCGCGCATGCCCGCGCGGGCGGCGGCGTCCACGCGCTTGCGCTCCTGCGCCATGGCGGTCAGCAGCTCGTCCAGGACGCCGTCAAGACCCGCACCGAGACCGGTGCCGGCGAGCTCCGGGTGGAGCGGGCCCGGAACCTGGATGTGCGGATGGGCGGCGCGGGTGGCCTCGGCCGGCATGCGTTGCTTCGCGAGATGGACGATCTCGGCGGTGAACGCCTCGGAGGCGCGGCCGACTTCCTGCCGTGCGCCGTCCAGATGGGCCCGCAGCGCGGCGATCTCCTCGCCCTGCCGGGCCCGGTGACGGCGCGAGCGCAGCAGCCCGCCCCCCGGGGCGACCGCCAACACGGTCCGGGCGGCCCGGCCGCCGGCGGCCAGGTCCGGTATTTCGATCATCGAATGGACCTCGGGGAGATGGGGGGAGCGGGGCAGGGGCGCGGAATCCGCCCCGAAAGCGGATCCGCATAGTACACACCGCGACCGACTGGTTCCGCACGGTTTTGCGGGAAGATCCTTTCGAATTTGCTCGCTCGTAGACCAGTTCTGGCCGAAGTGTCCGAACGGACACCGCGTCAGCGGGCGTCCGCCAGGGCGTCCAGGAGGCGCAGTAGCGAGCCGCCGAGGCCCCATTGTTCCGCGAGGGCTTCGAGGAGCTCCGGGTCGGCGGGTTCGGTGGGGAGGGCCGGGTTGAAGGCGGGGAGGGGGATGTCGGGGGCGACCGTGACGACCTTGGGGGCGACGTCGAGATAGGCGGCGGCCTCCACGATGCCCCTGCGCTTGGCGGGGGTGAGCTTGGCGGCGGGGTCGGCGGCGGCCGCGCGTACGCCTGCCAGGTCGCCGTGTTCGGTGATGAGCTGGGCGGCGGTCTTCTCACCGATGCCCTTCACACCGGGGAGGCCGTCGCTGGCATCGCCGCGCAGCGCCGCGAAGTCGGCGTACTGGTCGGCGCGTACGCCGTAGCGGGTGAGGATGACGTCCTCGGTGATGAAGTCGCAGTCGCCGACGCCCTTGCGCGGGTAGAGCACGCGCACGCCGCGGGTGTCGTCGACGAGCTGGAAGAGGTCGCGGTCGCCGGTGACGATGTCCACCGCCCACAGGGCCTGGCCGGCGAGCGTGCCGATGACGTCGTCCGCCTCGTAGCCGGGGACGCCGACACGGGCGATGCCGATGGCGTCGAGGACGGCCTCGATGATCGGCACCTGGGGGGAGAGGGTGTCGGGGACCTCCTCGGTGTCCGGACCGGACGAGCCCGCCGGGGCCTCCTCCGCGACGCGGTGCGCCTTGTAGGAGGGGATGAGGTCGACGCGCCACTGCGGGCGCCAGTCGGCGTCCATGCAGGCGACGATCTCGTCGGGTTCGTGGTCGGTGACCAGGCGGGTGATGAAGTCCAGAAGCCCGCGCACCGCGTTGACGGGCGTGCCGTCGGGCGCCTTCACCGATTCCGGGACGCCGAAGTAGGCGCGGAAGTACAGGCTCGCGGTGTCGAGCAGAAGCAGCTTGTTCGGGTGCGCGTCAGTCACGCGGTCAGCATGGCACGCCCGCGCAGGGTGATTCCGGCGCGTTTGACGGCGCGTCTCCGGCGCGTCGGCCTGGCCGCCGAGGGTGGCGTGCGGCCCGTGACCGTGCAGTCACTGAGCTTCGTCGCCGCGGCCCCGGAGCCGCAATCCGAGGTTCTGGGGCTGCTGGGCAAAATGTGACGCGATGTGACGTGATGTGACCTGAGTCACCGTTTGGTTTGCTTTACATAAAGGTGGGCAGCCGCCGGTCTTGAAGTGAGCGACCCACAAGCGGGGGCTGTGCGTCGCTCTTGGCCCGACCCGCGAGGTATATGTGTCAAGGCTGCAAGTTGAGCATCTGTACAAGGTCTTCGGGCGGCAGCCCGAGGAAGCGGTGCGCCGGCTCGAAGAGGGCGCGGACCGGGATGAGCTGCGCGACGACGGCGTCACGGCGGCCGTCATCGACGCCTCGTTCGAGGTGCGTGAGGGCGAGGTCTTCGTCGTCATGGGCCTGTCCGGATCGGGCAAGTCCACCCTCCTGCGCACGCTCAACGGGCTGCTTCCGCCGACTGCCGGACGCGTACTGTTCGACGGCCAGGACCTCACCGCGCTGGACAGCGGCGAACTGCGCCGGGTGCGATCACACGGCATCAGCATGGTCTTCCAGCACTTCGCGCTCTTCCCGCACCGCAGTGTCCTGGAGAACGCGGCCTACGGCCTCTGTGTACAGGGCGTCCCGCGCGCCGAGCGCGAGCGGCGGGCCACTGAGGCGCTGGAACTCACCGGTCTCGGCGGCTGGGAGAAGTCCTGGCCCGACGAGCTGTCCGGCGGTATGCAGCAGCGCGTGGGCCTGGCCCGTGCGCTCGCCACCGAGGCCCCCGTCCTGCTGATGGACGAGGCGTTCAGCGCGCTGGACCCGCTGATCCGCCGCGAGATGCAGCAGCAGTTGCTCGACCTGCAGAAAACCCTTCACAAGACCATCGTCTTCATCACCCACGACCCCCATGAGGCGGTACGTCTCGGGGACCGCATCGCGGTGATGCGTGACGGCCGGATCGTCCAGAACGGCACTGTGGAGGAGCTGCTGCTCCACCCCGCCGACTCCTATGTCGCCTCCTTCATGGAGGACGTGGACCGCGGCCGGGCACTGGCCGACGTGTCGGCGCGCACCTCGGACAGCAAGGAGCCGGCCGATGCCTAGACTGCATCTCGGCGCCTGGATAGACAGCGCCGTCACCTACCTGCGCGACCATTTCGCCTGGCTCTTCGACATCATCACCAGCGTCGTCTCCGGGATGTACGACGGCCTGGACGCGGTGCTCGGCGCGCCGGCCCCGCTGCTGCTCGCCGGGATCTTCGCGGTCCTCGCCCTGTGGCTGCGCGGGGCGACCGCGGGCGTGCTCACCTTCGCCGGCTTCGCGCTGATCGACTCGGTCGAGCAGTGGGACCAGGCGATGGCGACCCTGTCGCTCGTCCTGGTCGCCACCGTGATCACCGTCGTGCTCGCGGTGCCGCTGGGCATCTGGGCGGCCCGCAACCGTACGGTCAGCACGCTGCTGCGGCCGGTACTGGACTTCATGCAGACGATGCCCGCGTTCGTCTATCTGATCCCGGGCATCTTCTTCTTCGGCGTCGGCCAGGTGCCCGGCGTCATCTCCTGCATCGTCTTCGCGATCCCGCCGGGCGTCCGCATGACCGAGCTGGGCATCCGGCAGGTCGACAGCGAACTCATCGAGGCCGCCGACGCGTTCGGCACCACCCCGCGCGACACCCTGCTGCGGGTGCAGCTGCCGCTCGCGCTGCCCACCATCATGGCGGGCATCAACCAGGTCATCATGCTCGGCCTGTCCATGGTCGTGACCGCCGGCATGGTCGGCGGCGGAGGCCTGGGCGCGTCGGTCTTCACCGCGATCAGCCAGGTCAACATCGGTCTCGGCTTCGAGGGCGGCATCTCCGTCGTCATCCTGGCGATGTACCTGGACCGGATGACCGCCTCGCTCGGCACCCGGGTCTCACCGCTCGGCCGCCGCGCCTCCGCGGCGCTGAACTCGCTGCGCTCCACCCGCGTCTGGAACTACCGCCCGCAGACCAGCGTCGCGGTCGTCGGCGTGGTCATCCTCGCCCTCGTAGCCGGCGGGATGAACATCTTCGGCGGCTCGCCCGCCACGGCCGGCGTCGCCGACGCCAAGAACGTCGGCAACGGCCGTCCGGTGAACATCGGCTACATCCCCTGGGACGAGGGCATCGCCTCCAGCTTCCTGTGGAAGGAAGTCCTGGAGCAGCGCGGCTACGCGCCCAAGCTGTCGCAGTACGACGTCGGCCCGCTCTACACCGGCCTGTCCGCCGGAAAGCTGGACTTCCAGACCGATGCCTGGCTGCCGACCACCCACCAGTCGTACTGGGACACGTACAAGGCCAACCTGGACGACCTGGGCTCCTGGTACGACCCGACCTCCCTCGAGCTCTCCGTCCCCTCCTACGTCAAGGGCATCGACTCGCTCGCGGACCTCAAGGGGCAGGGCGGCAAGTTCAAGGGCCGGATCATCGGCATCGAACCGGGCGCCGGCATGATGAAGACGCTCAACGAGAAGGTCCTGAAGCAGTACGGCCTGGAGGGCGAGTACCAGGTCACCACCGGCAGCACCGCGAGCATGCTCGCCCAGCTCGACCGGTCGCTGAAGGCCAAGGAGCCCGTCGTCGTCACCCTGTGGTCCCCGCACTGGGCCTACAGCAAGCACGATCTCAAGAAGCTCAAGGACCCCCTGGGCGCCTGGGGCAAGGGCGACGGCGTGCACACCATCGCCCACAAGGGCTTCGCCGCCAAGGAGCCGAAGATCGCCCAGTGGCTCAAGGACTTCAAGCTCACCGAGGCGCAGCTCACCAGCCTCGAAGCGGCCATCCAGGACGCCGGGCAGAGCCATGAGCAGGACGGCGTGCGTGCTTGGCTGAAGAAGAACCCGGGCGTCGTCGACAAGATGGCCCCGGTGAAGAAGGCCGCGGCCGGCGACGCCAAGGGCAAGGAGGCCGGGGCCGCCCCGGACATCGGCTACTTCCCGTGGGACGAGGACATCGCCACCACGTATCTGTGGCAGGCCGTCCTGCAACGCCGCGGCTACAAGCCGAAGATGGCCCAGTACGACGTCGGCTCGATGTTCACCGCCATGGCCAACGGGCAGGTGGACGTGGAGTTCGACGGCTGGCTGCCCGTCGCGCAGCAGCAGTACTGGGACAAGTACAAGGACAACCTCGTCGACCTCGGGGCCTGGTACGAGAAGACCTCCCTGGAGATCGCCGTCCCGTCCTACGTCAAGGACGTGAAGACGCTCGCCGACCTCAAGGGCAAGGCGGATCTCTTCCAGGGCCGGATCATCGGCATCGAGCCCGGCACCGGCGAGATGAACCTGCTCAAGACCAAGGTGCTGCCCGCGTACGGCCTCGACAAGGAGTACACGGTCACCAACGGCAGTTCACCCGGCATGCTCGCCCAGCTGGAGCGTTCCTACGCCAAGAAGGAGCCGGTCGCGGTCGTGCTCTGGACCCCGCACTGGGCCTACAGCAAGTACCAGCTGACCAAGCTCGCCGACCCGCAGCAGGCCTTCGGGGCGAACAACCAGATCAAGACCCTCGCGCACAAGGACTTCCCGCAGAAGTTCCCCGAGTTCGCGGGCTGGCTCAAGAAGTGGCACATGACCGAGGCGCAGCTCGGCAGCCTGGAGAAGCAGATCCAGGACGCCGGACAGGGCCATGAGGCGCAGGGCGTCAATCAGTGGATCGACGCCAACCCCGGCATCGTCGACGCGATGGCACCGGTGGCGTCCTGAGCCGCGTGCGCTGAACAGCGGTGGGTGCTGTGAAGAGCGACGTGCGCTGAGCCTCGCGCACTGAGCCTCGCGCACTGAGCCTCGCGGACTGAACCTCGCGGACTGAACCTTGTGCGCTGAACCTTGTGCGCTGAGCCGAGACCACGCGCCGTACGGTAGGCCGGTGACGAATCGTCCTGTCGTACGGCGTGTGGTCTCTCTCGTTCCCTCGCTCACCGAGGCGGTGGCCGCGACCGGCCCCGGACTGCTGGTCGGCGCGACCGACTGGTGCAGCCACCCGGCCGGTCTGGACGTGGCGCGGATCGGCGGGACCAAGAATCCCGATATCGCGCGGATCACCGCCCTGGCGCCCGACCTCGTGATCGCCAACGAGGAGGAGAACCGCGCACCCGACCTCGCCGCGCTGCGGGCCGCCGGGATTCCGGTCCTCGTCACCGAAGTACGCGATCTCGGCCAGGCGTTCAGCGAACTCCACCGGGTGCTGACGGACGGCTGCGGGCTGGAGCGGCCCGGCTGGCTCGACGCGGCCGAGGCCGCCTGGCGCGATGTGCCCGTCCCGGAACGGCGGCTGCGGGCGGTCGTCCCGATCTGGCGGCGGCCCTGGATGGTGCTCGGCCGCGACACCTTCGCGGGCGATCTGCTCGCGCGGCTGGGCGTGGACAACGTGTACGCGGCGCACGCCGAGCGCTACCCGCGCATCCCGGTCGAGGAGCTGCGCGCATCGGGCGCGGACCTGGTGGTGCTCCCCGACGAGCCGTACGCCTTCACCCCCGATGACGGCCCGGAGGCCTTCCCCGGCCTGCCCGCGGTCCTCGTCGGGGGCCGCCACCTGACCTGGTACGGCCCCTCCCTGGCCGGGGCGCCGGCCGCACTCAGCGAGGCGCTGCGAGCAGCGCTCCGCTGAGCAGGCCGCGCACCGTACGGACCCCCGCGACCGCCCACGCCGCCGCGAGGAAGACGTACAGCCCGGCAGCGAGCCAGGAGAAGGCGTCGAGGCCGGTGTGCCGGGCCAGGCCCGCGGCGCCCGTGACGCAGGTCCCCACCGGGAAGGTGAAGCCCCACCACGTCATGGCGAACGGCATGCGGCGCCGTGCCGCGCGCACCACCATCGCCCCGGCCAGTGCCATCCAGAGCAGGGCGAAGCCCATCACCGGGACTCCGTAGAGCACGGCGAAGCCGCTCATGGCCGCCGCGTAGGGGGCCTGGACGACGCCCGGTGCGACGTCGGCGAGCTGGTTGACGGCCGTCGTCGACTGGCCGAGCGGGCCGAGGATCAGGAAGAGGGCCGGGGTCAGCGCGACGGGCAGCGGGCCGTGCTGGACGAGCCGCGCCCAGATCAGCGGCAGCATCACCAGGGTGGCGAGCAGGCTCAGACCGAACATCGCGTAGCAGCCCAGCAGCATCGCCTCCTGCCACTGCCCGGCGGGCAGATGCGGGACGAGTGCCGGGCCGAGCGCGGCCGAGACCATCGGCGCGACCACCGGCAGCAGCCAGACGGGGGATACGCTGCCCGGCTCGATGTGGTGGCGCGTGATCATCAGATACGGGATCGCCGCCGCGATCAGCAGTCCGCTCAGCGTGCCCGCCGTCCACAGCGCGGAGTCGACGGCGATCGCCGCCGTCCTCCCGATCACGGGGGCGCCAAGACTCAGCGTGCCGGCCCCCACCGCGAGCAGTGCCATCGGCAGGCAGCCGTAGAACGGCGCGACGGCCGGGTCCATGAGGTGCAGGCGCGCCTGGTCGGCGTGCCGGAGCCAGTGCCCGGCGCGGGCCATGAGCAGGGAGGCCAGCAGTACGGCCGACAGGGCCCAGACGACGGTGCATGCGGTGTGCAGTCCGGGGACGCGCAGCGGCAGGGCGGCGCCCGCGTTGGCGACGATCGCGGTGCCCATCACCGTGGCGTACCAGTTGGGTCCGAGGTGGCGCAGGGCGCCGGCGTGGATCTCCAGGTCGTGGAGAGCGCGGGCGCGTACAGGGGCGAGGGTTGCCATGCTCCTTACGTTCCCTGGTGGGCGGCCGGTCCGGAAGGCACTCTGCGGCTATGTGGGCATAAGCTGAGGTTATGAGCTCTGGTGATGGCGATGGCGATGGCGATGGCGGTGTCGATGTGTCCGGTGACCGCGTTCCGCGAACGGGTCTGGCCCACCGGGTGCCCGACCTCGGCGCGATGGAGCTGCTGCTCGCCGTCGCCCGGCTCGGCAGCCTCGGCCGGGCCGCCCGTGAGATCGGCATCAGCCAGCCCGCCGCGAGCAGCCGGATCCGGGCCGTGGAACGGCAGCTGGGGGTGGCGCTGGTGAACCGCTCGCCCACCGGATCCACCCTCACCGACGCGGGCGCGCTGGTCACCGAATGGGCGCGGCGGGTCGTGGAGTCGGCGGAAGCCTTCGACGTCGGTGCGCGGGCGCTGCGCACCCGCCGCGACTCCCGGCTGCGCGTCGCGGCGAGCATGACGATCGCCGAATACCTGCTGCCGGGCTGGCTCATCGTGCTGCACGGACAGCATCCCGATACCGCCGTATCGCTGTACGCGGGGAACTCGGCGGCCGTCGCCGAACGGGTCACCAGCGGCGGGGCCGACCTCGGATTCGTCGAGGGCCTCGACGTACCGGCCGGGCTGGACGCGGCGGTCATCGGCCATGACCGGCTGGTCGTCGTCGTGGCGGCCTCCCACCCCTGGGCCCGCCGCCGCAAACCGCTGTCCGCGGCCGAACTCGCCGCCACCGCCTTCGTGCTGCGCGAGCAGGGCTCCGGCACCCGCCAGGTCCTGGACGCCGCCCTCGCCGGCCATGGCGGGCTCGCCCTGCCGCTGCTCGAACTCGCGTCGACCACCGCGGTGAAGGCGGCCACGCTGAGCGGCGCGGGCCCCGCCGTACTGAGCGAACTGGCCGTCACCGACGAACTGGCCGCCCGCCGTCTCATCGAGGTCCCGGTCGCCGGCATCACGCTGAACCGCGTACTGCGCGCCGTCTGGCCCACCGGCCACCGCCCGGCGGGACCGGCCCGCGACCTGCTGTCACTCACCCGCCGCCCGGTCACGTGACGGGACGCGCGACAGGACGCGCGACAGGACGTGTGACGGGACGTGTGACGGGACGTGTGACGGGACGCGGCACCGGACGTGCGACCGGCCGCGTGACCCGGCTGTAACCGCCGGGCTTACGGGATTCTCATGCAGTGGCCTTAGGGTGACGGCCGTGACCATGACGACCCCGCCCGGCTGGTATCCAGAGCCCGGGCACACAGGTAACGGCCCGGCCCTTGAACGCTGGTGGGACGGCTCCGCGTGGAGCGAGTACACGCGAACCGCCCAAGCTCCGGCCGCCCAGCCCGCTGCCCCCGGCACTCCGCCCTACGCCGGTTATCCCGGCGGCATCGCGCCGGGTCCGCCCGCCCGCCGGGGAGGGGTGATCGCCATCGGCATCGTCGCCGTCCTCGTCCTGGTGGGCGGGGTGGTCGCCGGCGTTGTCATGCTGAACAAGAGCGGTGGCGACAAGGCCTCCGGCAAGCCGTCGCCGTCCTCGAGCGCATCGCGGAACCCGGACGGCGGACCGAGCGGCGCGCCGGGCGGGCCGTCGCAGAACCCCGGCCCCACGTCGGGCAGCGGCGTCGCCGTGGACACCCTCGACAAGGTCGGCCTGCCGATTCTCCCGGGCTGGCAGGGCAAATCGGGCGCCGGCGGCGCGGGACTGACCACCGGCAGCTACAAGTGCCCCGCAGACCCGGCCAAGAACTGTGTACGCGGCGGTGTGTTCTCCGCGCCGGCCGCGGCGTACAAGCTCACCAGCACGACGCCCGAGGCCGCCGCCAAGGAGGACATCCCGGTCAACGCGGAGCAGTCCTACGAGGGCGGGCTCACCTCCCACAAGGAGCTGCTGTCGCAGCCGGTCACCGTCGCAGGGCAGCAGGGTTACCTGGTGCGCTGGCAGGTCGTGACGAAGGTCGGCGACGACGGCTACGTCCAGTCGCTGGTCTTCCCGTCACCGGCGAATCCGCAGCAGCTCGTCGTGGTCCGCTACGGCTTCGACATCAACGCCCAGGCCCCCGGCCTCGACATCATGGACAGGATCACCAAGGGCATCAAGGCCGCCAGTGGCTCCGGCGGCACGGGCGGCACCGGCGTCTGACCGTTCCACCGCGGGTCACCGGCCATCGGTCACGGGCCGGTGACCGATGGCCGCGGGCCCGGTCCATGGTCACCGGGCGCGAGGGCGGTCGGGCGTCAGAGGAAGGTCTTGCCCTCGCCCCGGTACGTCGGCACCGTCGCCGTGACCCGGTCGCCCTCCACCAGCCGCAGCTCCGCGAAGCGCTCGCACAGTTCACCGGCCTTGGCGTGCCGGAACCACACCTTGTCGCCGATGAGCAGATCGTCCGCGGGCGACCCGATGAGCGGCGTCTGCACCTCGCCCGGCCCCTCCTGGGGGTCGTAGCGCAGGCCCCGCGGGAGATACGGCACGGGCAGCCGGTCGGCGCCCGCCGCGCCCGACGCCGGATAGCCGCCGCCCAACACGGTCACGATGCCCACTCCGGGGCGGCGGACCACCGGCTGCGCGAACAGCGCCGCCGGACGCCCCCGGAAGGACGTGTAGTTGTCGAACAGCCGGGGCACGAACAGTCCGGAACCGGCGGCGATCTCGGTGACCGCGTCCTCCGCGGCCGTGTGCTGCACGCTGCCGGTCCCGCCGCCGTTGACGAACTCCAGCTCCGGTGCAACCGCGCGGACCGCCCGCACCACCTCGGCCCGCCGTACCGCCAGCTCCTTGCGCGCCGCCGTCTGCATCAGCCGGATCGCCCGGGACCGCAGCGGCCGGCCCGCCACCGAGTCGCCGACCCCGGCCACATGGCCCTCGTACGCCATGATCCCGGCCAGCCGGAAGCCGGGGCGGCGGGCGATCGCCCGCGCCAGTTCGGCGAGTTGCGCGGGCTCCCGCAGCGGTGAGCGCAGCGCGCCGATCCGTACCCGGCCGCCCAGCATCCGCAGGGACGTGTCCAGTTCCAGGCAGACCCGGACCCGCTCCGAGCCGCCACGGCGGGCCGCGTCGATCAGATCCAGCTGGGTGAGGTCGTCGACCATCACTGTGACGGCGGCGGCCAGTTTCGGATCCCCGGCCAGCTCGGCGAAGCCGTCGCGGTCGGCGGACGGGTACGCCAGCAGCACATCGTGGAAGCCCGCCCGCGCCAGCCACAGCGACTCGGCCAGCGTGAACGACATGATCCCCGCGAAGCCGTCACGAGCCAGCACCCGCTCCAGCAGCGCCCGGCACCGCACCGACTTGGACGCCACCCGGATCGGCTTCCCGCCGGCCCTTCGTGCCAGGTCGTCGGCGTTGGCGTCGAACGCCTCCAGATCGACGATGGCGACCGGTGCGTCGAGGTCGGCGGTGGCCCGGTCGTACCGGACCCGGTCGGCTGCGGGATGAGACATGCGCGCAGCTTGCCAGACGGTGCCTACCGAACGGTAGGGGTTCCAGGTCACGGGCACCTCCCAGCGGTAGCTGGGGGAGAAGCGGCCGTTCATGATCCGCCGGACAGGCCCTGGCGGCCGGAACCTCCCGTTACCGCCGGGTCTGCGGATACTGTGGCGCCACGCGGTGAGCTTACGACCTGCCCCGCGACCTGCGCTGCCCCCGATCCACCGGGCAGGCGGAGCCCGTAGAGTGGCGCCCAAGCCGCGTACGGACATCGCGAGGGGGCACCGGTGAGCACGGGGGTCGACAACGGACCGGGGCAGCCATCGGCCCCGCAGCCGCCCGCGTTTCCCGCGCTGTACCCCACGACTCCGCCACGGCCCGTGCACCGCCCGGCGGCCCGCGAGCCGATCGTCGCGCGCCGCTCCCCGGACCCGCAGGCCGACATGCCCCCCGCGCCGCCGACCGTGCCGCCCCAGTCGGCCGTACCTCCGGCCGCCGCGCCCCCGTTCCCGTCCCAGCCCGCCGCGCCGCCGATGCCGCCCGTGCCGCCCGCCCGCCGTCCCCGTACGGCCGGCAGCCGGGCCATTTCGGCGCTCTGCTTCGTCCTGGGCCTCGGTCTGTTCGCCGGTGCCGCGGCCGGTGCCTGGATCAACCACGAACCGGCCGCGGGCGAGCCGGCGGCCGATACCGCCGCCCGCACCTACGCCGTCGCGGGCGAGCTGTGGCGCAGAGTCCCGGTCGACACGCTGTTCCCGCCCACCGTGAACCGGCCGACGTCCGGACCCGGCGGCGCCGACCGCACCTGGACGCGCATCGGTGTCGCCCCGGCCGCCGGCTGCGCTCGGGCCGTCGACCCGCTGCTGGCGAAGGTGCTGGCCCCGGTGGTCTGCGTACGGGTGCTGCGGGCCACCTACGTCGACGCCACCTCCAGCCGCGTCACCACGGTCGGCCTGGTCGTCACCGGGGGCGACGTCACCGGCATGCGCGCGCTGAACCGCCGCTGGAGCACCGAACACCTCGGCTCCCGCACCGATCTGATGCCCCATCCGGTCGCGTTCCCCGGCACCGCGGCCGCCTCCTTCGCCGACGGGCAGCGGGCCAGCTGGACGGTGAGCGTCTCCGCCACCCTCCCCTTGGTCGTCTACGCGGTGAGCGGCTTCGCGGACGGCCGCACGATCCCCGAACCCCAGCCGGCCGACGAAGCCACCGCCAAGGGCGCCACCACGGCGCCCGCCCAGGCCGGTCTCGGCAAGGACGCCCTCGTCCTCTCCGCCGACCTCGACACCCGGCTGCACAAGGCCGCGACGATCGCCGCCACATCACCGGGGGAGGCGTCCCGATGAGATCAGCCACCCTCGGGCGCGCCGCCGCCGTCGCCCTGGCCGCCGCCCTCACTGTGTTGCCGGCCGCGTCCGCCCGCGCGGATTCGGTACGCGACGCGGACTGGGCGCTGGACGTCCTGCACGCGCACGACGCCTGGCGGACGACCCAGGGCGCGGGCGTCACCGTCGCGGTGTTGGACACCGGGGTCGACGGCGGCCATCCGGACCTCGCGGGACAAGTGCTGGCCGGCAACGACCTGGTGGGCTTCGGAGCCGGCCCGGGCGACAGCGCGTGGGCCAAACACGGCACCGGCATGGCCGGCATCATCGCGGGCCACGGGCACGGCCCGGGACACTCGCAGGGCGTCCTCGGCATCGCGCCCGGGGCCAAGATCCTGCCGGTCCGGGTGATCCTGGAGGAGAAGGACCCGAAGCGTGACCAGGCCCGCGCCACCAAGGGCGCAGCCCTCCCCGAAGGAATCCGCTGGGCCGCCGACCACGGCGCGGGCGTCATCAACCTCTCGCTCGGCGACGACAGCGCGACCGCCGCGCCCGCGGCGGACGAGGACAATGCGATCCAGTACGCCCTCAGCAAGGGCGTGGTCGTCGTCGCGTCGGCGGGCAACGGCGGCGAGCACGCGGACCGCGCCTCGTACCCGGCCGCCTACCCGGGCGTGATCGCGGTCGCGGCCGTGGACCGGTACGGGGCGCACGCCACGTTCTCCACCCGCCGCTGGTACGCCTCCGTCTCGGCGCCGGGCGTCGATGTCGTCCTGGCCGACCCCGACCGCAAGTACTACGAGGGGTGGGGGACCAGCCCCGCCTCCGCGTACGTCTCCGGCGCCGTGGCCCTGATCCGGTCCGCCTATCCGAAGCTGAGCCCCGCCCAGATCAAGCGGCTCCTCGAGGACACCACCCGCGACCGGCCCGCCGGCGGCCGCAGCGACGCGGTCGGCACCGGACTCATGGACCCGGCCGCGGCGCTCAAGGCGGCGGCCAAGCTCCAGCCCCAGGGTGAGGCGCCGTCGCCCGCTCCCTTCGCGCAGCGGTACTTCGGCTCCGGCCCCTCGATAGGTCTCGCCCCGGTGCAGGCCGGCGGCGGACTCGGCGACGGCGTGGCGATCACCTGCGCCCTCCTGGGCACCGCCCTGGTCGCCGCGGCGGGCCTCTTCTGGTTCCGTCCCCGCCTGGGACGCTCACCGCGCGGGGCAACGCCAGGACCTTCCTGACCGACCGGCAGGCGCGGCGCGAAGACCCTGCGCGAAGACCCTGCGCGAAGACCTGCATGAAGGCGCTGTGTGAAGGCCGTTCTGGCCGTCGGACCCTGGGACGGGGATGAGCGGAGCGTAAGAAAAACCGGTGGCCGGAGGCCGTGCGCAAGAGCCGGGCCCGTCCCGGATACGCTGCGGAGCGTGTCGCTCAAGAACATCCCTGATCCAGGCTTCGCCGACGACGACGGTTCGGCCGACGCGGCCCTGGCCGCCGCGCTCGCCGCCTACGCCGACGACAGCCGGGCCGAACCGGCCGTTCTCGCCGCGCTGTCCGGCGCCCGACTGCTGGTGCCCGTCGTGGCGGTACTGGGGGAGGCCGAGACCGGACCCGACGGCCTGCGCCGCGAGAAGACCAGTGACATGGCGGTGCCCACGATCCAGGCGCCCGACGGGCGGCGGGCGCTGCCCGCCTTCTCCTGCGTCGAGTCCCTCGCCCGCTGGCGTTCCGACGCCCGCCCGGTCGCCGTTCCGCTGCACCAGGCACTCCAGGCCCTCGCGCACGAGAAGGCCGACACGCTGCTGATCGACATGGCGGGCCCCGTTCCGTACGCCCTCACCGGCCCGGCGCTGCGCGCCGTCGCCCCGGGCCGTGAGCACGTGGACCCGCTCGGCGATCCGGCGGTGCTGGGCGCGCTGCGCGCGGCAGTCGCCGCCGAGCCGGGTGTGCTGCGCGCGCACCTGTCCCCGGTGGGGGATTCGGACGGCACCCTCGGCCTGGTCCTCGCTCCGGACGCGGCCGTGAGCGAGGTGGCCCGGCGTATCACCACCGCCCTGGCCGCCGACGAGGTGCTGCGGTCCCGGCTGGTCCGCGGCCTCGACCTCGCGCTGCTGCCGCCGCACGCCGAGGTGTCGGGCGAGCCGCTGTTCGCGCGCTGAGCCACCGCGGCCGCGCGGCACACGAAATATGCAATATGTTGTGAAATGCTCCGAGATCTGCGATATGGGCATTGGCCCGAGAATGCGAGAGCCAGGCAGTGACGATCACAAGGAGGCCCCGTGGACAAGCGGACAGTGACGTGTGAATTCCTGGGCACCCTGCTGCTGGTCTTCTTCGCGGTCGGGTCGGCGGTGCTGGCCGGTGAGTACATCGGAACGCTCGGCATCGCCCTCGCCTTCGGCTTCACGCTGCTGGCGCTTGCCTACGCGATCGGCCCGGTCTCCGGCTGCCATGTGAACCCGGCGGTCACCCTCGGCATGCTGGTCGCCGGACGCATCAACATCCGTACCGCCGTCGAGTACTGGGTCGCCCAGATCCTGGGCGGCATCGCGGGCGCCGCGCTGCTCTACCTGGTCGCCAAGCAGGTGCCGGGTCTGAAGACCAGCGGGGCCTTCGGCACCAACGGCTACGGCAGCCGGTCCGCGGTCGGCATCAACATCGGCGGCGCGTTCATCGTCGAGGTGGTGCTGACGTTCCTGCTGGTCTTCGTGGTGCTCGCCGTCACGCACAAGGTGGCGATGCTCGGCTTCGACGGTCTGCCGGTCGGCCTGGTGCTCGCCGTGATCCACCTGGTCGGCATCCCGCTGACCGGTACCTCGGTCAACCCGGCGCGCAGCCTCGGCCCCGCCCTGTTCGCGGGCGGAGCCGCGCTGTCGCAACTGTGGCTGTTCATCGTGGCGCCGCTGATCGGCGGCGCGCTTGCGGCGCTGGTGCACCATGTGACCCACCCGCCGCATGCCGCCCGCCACGGGGGGATCCGGACGATCGAAGAGACCGCGGACGACAGGTCGGAAGGGCACGGGGCGGAAGGGCAGGAGACGGCCTGAGGCCGCCGGCCGGAGAGCTGGAGGCCGGCTCAGCTGTAGACGGGCCCGGTGAGCTTCTCGCCGGGCCCGTGGCCGGGCTCGTCCGGCACCAGCGACGCCTCGCGGAAGGCCAGCTGCAGCGACTTCAGGCCATCCTTGAGCGGAGCCGCGTGGTAGGTGCTGATCTCGGGCGCTCCCGCGGTGACCAGGCCGGCCAGCGCGGTGATCAGCTTCCGGGCCTCGTCCAGGTCCTTGTGTTCCGGGCCCTCCTCGGCGAGGCCCAGGTTGACGGCCGCCGCGCTCATCAGGTGGACCGCCACCGTCGTGATGACCTCGACCGCGGGCACGTCCGCGATGTCGCGGGTCATCGCGTCGAAGTCAGGGGTCTCGTTCTTGTCGCTCATGGCCCACACGATAGGCCCCGTCCGGCCGATTACCGGCTTCCGCAGGTCACTGGTATGCTTGCAAATCGACCGGTCGGACACACCTGTGCCCGGCCCACAAGTGGAGGCTCCGATCTCCCACCCGACCGACCGAGAGGTTGGCGGGTCCGGTCAGGCAGTGTTCTTCGGCGGATGGTTTTCCGGATGCCGAACGCGCTGCCCGATGCGCCCCGCGGTGATCCGTGGCGGTGCTCCCGGTTTTGAGGAGCCCTGCCTGTGACCTGTATGGGGCGTTTTCTGCGTTCTGAGTACAGGGGTCGGACGACACAGACGTTACGTGGCTGTCCGCCAGGCGGCCGCGTGGTGCAACCGAGGAGGCCCCATCAGCGCCGAGCCCCGCATCGTCGAGCCTCGCATCAACGACCGCATTCGCGTCCCCGAGGTGCGACTCGTCGGTCCCAGTGGTGAGCAGGTCGGCATCGTGCCGCTTGCCAAGGCCCTGGAGCTTGCGCAGGAATACGACCTCGACCTGGTCGAGGTCGCAGCGACCGCACGTCCGCCCGTGTGCAAGCTCATGGACTACGGGAAGTTCAAGTACGAATCGGCCATGAAGGCACGTGAGGCGCGCAAGAACCAGGCGCACACGGTCATCAAGGAGATGAAACTCCGGCCGAAGATCGACCCGCACGACTACGACACCAAGAAGGGCCACGTCGTCCGCTTCCTGAAGCAGGGCGACAAGGTCAAGATCACGATCATGTTCCGTGGTCGCGAGCAGTCCCGCCCCGAGCTGGGCTTCCGACTGCTGCAGCGGCTGGCGTCCGATGTGGAGGAGCTCGGCTTCATCGAGTCGAATCCGAAGCAGGACGGCCGAAACATGATCATGGTTCTCGGTCCGCACAAGAAGAAGACCGAAGCGATGGCCGAAGCGCGCGAGGCCGCGGCCGTCCGCAAGGCCGAGCGTCAGGGCTACGCGCCCGACGACGACTCGGACGAGCTGGACGAGTCGTTCGACGGCACCGTCGAGGACTCGAAGGACTCCGACGAGTCCGCCGAGGCCCCGGTCGTCGAATCCGCCGAGGCCCCGGTCGAGAAGCCTGCTGAGAAGCCGGCCGAGGCGACTGAGACCTCGTAAGGCCCCGGAGCCACCGTTCCGGGATGGCAATGCAGTACTGACGCTCTCCGTCCGCACCTGTGGCGGACGGGAGGGCCAGCGACGAGGAGACTACGGCGACATGCCGAAGAACAAGACGCACAGCGGTGCGAGCAAGCGCTTCAAGGTCACCGGCAGCGGCAAGATCATGCGTGAGCGTGCCGGCCGTCGTCACCTGCTCGAGCACAAGCCGTCGAGCAAGACGCGCCGCCTCGCCGGTGTGGTCCAGCTCGCCAAGGCCGACACCAAGAAGATCAAGAAGCTTCTCGGTATCTGACGGCCGCGCCCCAACCTCCGTGAGGACACCGAGGGGCGCGACGTCAAACCGGGATCCCATCGATTTCGGACCGCGTGAGTCCCCCCGCGGTCCCTTACAAGGAGTTATCAAGTGGCACGCGTCAAGAGGGCTGTAAACGCCCACAAGAAGCGCAGGGCAATCCTCGAAGCGGCGAAGGGTTACCGCGGTCAGCGTTCGCGCCTGTACCGCAAGGCCAAGGAGCAGGTCACCCACTCCCTGGTCTACAACTTCAACGACCGCAAGAAGCGCAAGGGCGACTTCCGTCGCCTCTGGATCCAGCGCATCAACGCCGCTGCCCGTCAGAACGACATGACGTACAACCGCCTCATCCAGGGCCTCAACGCCGCCAACATCGAGGTGGACCGCAAGATCCTCGCCGAGCTGGCCGTCAACGACCCCAACGCCTTCGCCGCGCTGGTCGAGGTCGCCAAGAAGGCGCTGCCGACCGACGTCAACGCGCCCAAGGCCGCCTGAGAAGACGCGACGGGGTTCTGCCGGGGTCGCCCCGAGTGACCCCCACGCAGTCCCCGGACCCGCAGGCTGTGCCTGCGGGTCCGTGTGCTGTCCCGGCCCCGCACGTCATCACCCGGATCCACCCCAGAAGCGAGCACTGCCCATGGCGAGCCCCGAGCCCCAGCCCGAGCTGACCTCCTTGCGGTCCCCGCGTGTCACCGCGGCCCACCGCCTGGCCAAGCGCAGCTTCCGTGGCAAGGAGCGCCGGTTCATCGCCGAGGGGCCGCAGGCGGTCAGGGAGGCCATCAGCCACCCCGGCGGCGCCGCCGGGCGCACGCTCATCGAGCTGTACGCGACCCCCGAGGCCGCCGAGCGCCATGCCGACATCGTCGCGGCCGCCCGCGCCATCGGGGCCCCGGTGCTCACCGCGACCGACGAGGTCGTCGCCGAGATCTCCGACACCGTCACCCCGCAGGGCATCGTCGGCATCTGCCGCTTCCTGGACTCACCGCTCGACGAGATTCTGCGATCCGCTCCGAAACTCGTCGCCGTCCTCGCGCACGTCCGCGACCCCGGCAACGCCGGGACCGTGCTGCGCTGCGCGGACGCGGCCGGGGCCGACGCCGTGATCCTCACCGACGCCTCCGTCGACCTGTACAACCCCAAGTGCGTCCGCGCGTCGGTCGGCAGCCTGTTCCACCTGCCCGTCGCCGTCGGAGTGCCCGTCGAGAAGGCCGTCGCGGGCCTGCGCGAGGCCGGTGTGCGGCTGCTCGCCGCCGACGGGGCCGGTGTGCGGGACCTGGACGCCGAACTCGACGAGGGCACCATGGGCGGCCCAACCGGCTGGATCTTCGGCAATGAGGCCTGGGGACTGCCGGAGGAGACCCGCGCGCTCGCGGACGAGGTGGTGCGCGTGCCGATCCACGGCAAGGCCGAGAGCCTCAACCTCGCGACGGCCGCCGCCGTGTGCCTCTATGCCTCCGCCCGGG
This sequence comes from Streptomyces sp. PH10-H1, assembly GCF_030063355.1. GTDB lineage: Bacteria > Actinomycetota > Actinomycetes > Streptomycetales > Streptomycetaceae > Actinacidiphila. The sequence goes on along the minus strand of NZ_JASISZ010000032.1, from coordinate 11,745 downwards.
CGCAGCGTGCCCCGGGAGGGTGCCGCTCCGTCACATCCAGCTAGTAGGGTTGCGGCCCGGGGGCCCTGAGAGGGGGGTACGGGGATGGATGTCGCGGCTACCGAAAGTACCGAGCCGGCCACGCTGGCGGGCTGGGCCGTCGGCCTGAGCGAATTCGGGCTCACTCCTGACGACCTTCCCGACGGACTCGTCGTCGCCGACGAGGACGGCCGGGTGATCTGCTTCAACACCGCCGCCGCCCGGATCACCGCGCTGCACCCGGCCGATGTGCTGGGGGTGTCCATCGAGCGGGCGCTGCCGCTCGAGGACCTCGAAGGCCGCCGCTGGTGGGCGCTGACCGACCCGTACAAGGGGCTGGCGATCCGCGTGGGCCAGCCGGAACGCAATCTGCTGCTGCCCGGCGGCCGTGAGGTGCTGGTCTCCGCACGGTATGTGCGCACCCACCCCACCGGGCCCGTCCGCCGGCTCGTCGTCGCCCTGCGCGGCACCGAGGCGCGGCGCCGCACCGAGCGCAGCCATGCCGAGCTGATCGCCACCGTCGCCCATGAACTGCGCTCGCCCCTCACCTCGGTCAAGGGCTTCACCGCGACCCTGCTGGCCAAGTGGGAGCGGTTCACCGACGACCAGAAGAAGCTCATGCTGGAGACCGTCGACCAGGACGCCAACCGCGTCACCCGGCTGATCGCCGAACTGCTCGACATCTCCCGGATCGACTCCGGCCGCCTGGAGGTGCGCCGCCAGCCGGTCGACATCGCCGCGGCCGTCCAGCGGCATGTGGACGCGCATGTGGCCGCGGGACAGCCCAGGGACCGGTTCAGGGTCGCCGTCGTCCAGCCGCTGCCCGCCCTGTGGGCCGACCCGGACAAGATCGACCAGATCCTCGGCAACCTGCTGGAAAATGCCGTGCGGCACGGCGAGGGACAGGTCACCATCGAGGTGGCGCCCTCTTCTCTGGGGGCCCCCGACAAGGACCGCGCGGAAGGTACGGCACTGACGGTGAGCGACGAGGGCCCCGGCATCCCCGAGGAGTCGATGAGCCGCGTCTTCACCCGCTTCTGGCGGGGGAGCAAGCGCGGCGGCACCGGCCTGGGCCTCTACATCGTCAAGGGCATCGTCGAGGCGCACGGCGGCACGATCGCGGTCGGCCGGGCGCCCGGCGGCGGAGCCCAGTTCCGATTTATTCTGCCCGTCGGGGCGCCGGCGTTCATGGCCTGAGCCATGGCCCCGTCCGGTCCGGTGGGCGCGACCAGTCAGTCCTCGCGGCCCCAGTAGACTCGACCCTTGGCATGTGTCCGGTCGGGCAGGCCGCTCACAGCACCCAATTCGGAACGGGAAGAGATGTCGGCACCGAACAAGTCGTACGACCCTGTCGAGGTCGAGGCACTGAAACCCGAAGTGATCGAGCGTCTGCGCGACGAGGCGGTCGCCGCCATCGCCGCGGCCGCCGGCCTCGAGGAGCTGCACGAGGTCAAGGTGGCGCACACCGGTGACCGCTCGCCGCTCGCCCTCGCGAACCGTGAGATCGGCGCGCTGCCGCCGCACGCGAAGGCGGAGGCCGGCAAGCGCGTCGGCCAGGCCCGCGGCGCGGTGAACAAGGCGCTGGCCGCCCGCCAGGCGGAACTGGAGGCCGAGCGCGACGCCCGGGTGCTCGTCGAGGAGGCAGTGGACGTCACGCTGCCCTACGACCGGGTCCCGGCCGGTGCCCGGCACCCGCTCACCACCCTCTCGGACCGCATCGAGGACGTCTTCGTGGCCATGGGCTACGAGGTCGCCGAAGGCCCCGAGATCGAGGCCGAGTGGTTCAACTTCGACGCCCTGAACTTCCCGCCGGACCACCCGGCACGCGAGATGCAGGACACCTTCTTCGTCAAGCCGCTGTCCGGCGGCCCCGCCGGTGACGGCGCGGCGGAGTCGGGCGTGGTGCTGCGCACCCACACCTCCCCGGTGCAGGTCCGCTCGATGATCGACCGCGAACCGCCGGTCTATGTGATCTGCCCCGGCCGGGTCTACCGGACCGACGAGCTGGACGCCACCCACACTCCGGTCTTCGCCCAGGTCGAGCTGCTCGCCATCGACGAAGGCCTGACCATGGCCGACCTCAAGGGCACCCTCGACCACATGGTCAGGGCGCTGTTCGGTGGAGAGCTCACCACTCGGCTGCGCCCCGCGTACTTCCCGTTCACCGAACCGTCCGCCGAGATGGACATGCAGTGCTTCGCGTGCCGCGGCGAGTCGGCCGGGAACCCGGACCGGCCGTGCCGGACCTGCTCCTCCGAGGGCTGGATCGAGCTCGGCGGCTGCGGCATGGTCAACCCCCGCGTCCTCACCGCCTGTGGTGTCGACCCGGCGAAGTACAGCGGTTTCGCCTTCGGTTTCGGCATCGAGCGGTTGCTGATGTTCCGTCACAGCATCGAGGACATGCGAGACATCATCGAGGGTGATGTGCGTTTCACCCTTCCGTTCGGGATGGAGATCTGATGCGGATCCCGCTTTCTTGGCTGCGGGAGTACGTCGACCTGCCCGCCGGCGCAACCGGCCGTGACGTCCAGGCCAAACTCATCGCCTCCGGCCTCGAGGTCGAGACCGTCGAGCAGCTCGGCGCCGGTCTCACCGGCCCGCTGGTGGTCGGCAAGGTCCTCACCATCGAGGAGCTGGAGGGCTTCAAGAAGCCGATCCGCTTCTGCACGGTCGACGTCGGCACGGCCAATAGCACCGGCGCGCCGCAGGAGATCGTCTGCGGCGCGCGGAACTTCGCCGTCGGTGACAAGGTCGTCGTCGTCCTGCCCGGCGCCACCCTGCCCGGCGACTTCAAGATCGCCGCGCGCACGACGTACGGCAGGACCTCGCACGGCATGATCTGCTCGGCCGCCGAGCTGGGCATGGGCGACGACCATGACGGCATCATCGTGCTCCCGCCGGAGCACGAGGCCGGCACCGACGCGATCGCGTTGCTGGAGCTCGTCGACGAGGTCCTCGACATCGCCGTCACCCCGGACCGGGGCTACTGCCTTTCGATGCGCGGCGTCGGCCGCGAGACCGCCATCGCGTACGGGATCTCGCTGAGCGACCCGTCGCTGCTGGATGTGCCGCCGCCCAATGCGTACGGCTACCCGGTCAAGGTCGCCGACCCGATCGGCTGCGACCGCTTCACCGCCCGCACCGTGACCGGCCTCGACCCCGAGGCGCGCTCTCCGATCTGGCTGCAGCGCAGGCTGCAGAAGGCCGGCATGCGGCCGATCGGCCTGGCCGTGGACATCACCAACTACGTGATGCTGGAACTCGGCCAGCCGCTGCACGCCTACGACCGGACCCGGATCGACGGCCCGATCGGCGTGCGCCGCGCGCAGCCCGGCGAAAAGCTCACCACGCTCGACGGAGCCAAGCGCGTCCTGGACGCCGAGGACCTGGTGATCACCGACAACAGCGGTGTGATCGGCCTGGCCGGCGTCATGGGCGGGGCCAACACCGAGATCGCGGACGCGGTCCGCGACGAGACGACGGGCGAGGTGCGCGGCACCACCGACGTCGTCATCGAGGCCGCGCACTTCGCGCCCGTCACCATCGCCCGCACCGCGCGCCGTCACAAGCTGTCCTCCGAGGCGTCCAAGCGCTTCGAGCGCGGCACCGACCCGCAGACCGCCTCAGCCGCCGCGCAGCGCACCGTGGACCTGTTGGTGCTGCTCGCGGGCGGCACCGCGGAGGCGGGCGTGACGGAGATCATCTCCCCGTCCGCGCCGCGCACGATCTCCATCCCGGCCGACCACCCGGACCGCGTCGCGGGCACCGAGTACGGCCGCGAGACCGTGGTGCGCCGACTGCAGCAGATCGGCTGCGATGTCTACGGCTCCGACGAGCTCATCGTCACCGTGCCGAGCTGGCGCCCCGACCTCACCGACCCGAACGACCTCGCGGAAGAGGTCATCCGGCTGGAGGGCTACGAGAACCTGCCCTCCACCCTGCCCAAGCTCCCGTCCGGCCGCGGTCTGACCGGGTCGCAGCAGCTGCGCCGCCGGGTCGGCCGGGCGCTGGCCGGAGCCGGCTACGCCGAGGTGCAGAACACCCCGTTCCTCGGCGACGCGGCCTTCGACCAGCTCGGCCTGGAGGCGGACGACCCGCGCCGCCGCACCGTCAAGCTGGTCAACCCGCTCTCCGACGAGGAACCGGCGATGCGCACGACGCTGCTGCCGGGGCTGCTGGCCACGCTGCGCCGCAACACCGGACGCGGCTCGCACGACCTGGCCCTCTTCGAGACCGGTCTGGTCTTCCACCCCAGCGGCGACGAGCCGGCGCCGCCGAGGCTGCCGGTCGACCGCCGGCCCACCGACCAGGAGATCGCGGCCCTGAACGCCGCGCTTCCCGAGCAGCCGCGCCGTGTCGCCGTCGCGCTGTCCGGCGCGCGCGAGCAGGCCGGCTGGTGGGGCAAGGGTTCCGTCGCGACCTGGGCGGACGCCATCGAGGCGGCCCGCACGATCGCCCGCGAGGCCGGGGTCGAGCTGATCGTCCGCCAGGACCAGCACGCCCCCTTCCACCCGGGCCGCTGCGCGGCGCTGTTCGCTGTCGCGGACGGCGAGGAGATCCTCGTCGGCCACGGCGGTGAACTGCACCCGCGAGTCGTCAAGGCGCTGCACCTGCCGGACCAGACCTCCGCCATGGAGCTCGACCTGGACCGCGTGGAGCGGGCCTCCTCCGGCCCGGTCCCGGCACCCCGGGTGTCCACCTTCCCGGTGGCCACCCAGGACGTCGCGCTGATCACCGACGTGTCCGTCCCGGCCGCCGAGGTGGAGGCCGCATTGCGCGCGGGCGCCGGCGAACTGCTGGAATCCCTGCGGCTGTTCGACATCTACACCGGCGAGCAGGTCGGCGAGGGCAAGAAGTCCCTCGCCTACGCCCTGCGCTTCCGCGCGGCCGACCGCACCCTGACGGCCGAGGAGACGACGGCTGCCCGGGACGCCGCCGTCGCCGCGGCCGGCGCGGCCACCGGCGCGGCCCTGCGCGGCGCGTGACGCCGGGCCGCTGGGCCTGACCACATGCGTGTGGGGCGTACCCGAACTGTTCGGGTACGCCCCACACGCATGTCCGGGCCCGCCGCCCGCCCCCGCGCCGCTCGGCGGCGGGCGCGGCTCGTACGGTCACCGGTCGCGGGATTCCGGCCCGTCGAGGATCCGCAGCCAGGTGCCGTCCGGCTGGCGGCGCGCCACCTGCGCGCGGCCTCCGGTGCCGTCGGCGGAACGGGTCGCGGTCAGGGCGAGATCGCCGTTGATCAGGGTGGGCAGCGATTCCTCCAGCGTGAAGTGCGGCGCCCTCGCCAGCAGTTGCTCGATGACGCCGCGGATCGCCTCCCGCCCGGCGGTTTCGCTGCCGAGCGGGAATCCCAGCACGGCGTCCGGCTCGTAGAGCGCCGCGATTCCCTCGGCGTCGCCCGCGTTCCCCCGTTCCACGAACAGACGGGCCAGATCCTCGGGCTGTGCGGCGGCTTCACGTGTGGCAGTCATGGTCGGTCGCTCTCCTCGGGTCGATCAGCGGTCGTTCCGTTGCTTCTCTCCCATGGTGCGCCGTCACGGTCCAGAAGTCGAAGAGATGGATCGTATGAGATCCAGAAGTATTCCTTATGAGGTCGGACTGTCTCCACCTGGAGGTTTCTTCCCTCGATCGGGTGATTCTGCAGGGCTGGGAGTCATTGCTGGGGCCTCAGTCGACAGAATCGGTCGCGACACGGGGGCCGGTTCCCTGGGGGAGCGGTTCCGTCGCCGACCGCGTCAACGGCTGTGAGGGGGAGCCGGCGGGATGATCCGTATCAGAGCAGTAATCAGGGCGCTCGGACTGCCGTCCGCGCTGATGTACCTGTTGCCCGGTGCGTGGATCGCGGTGGTGCTGGCGGTGTCGGCGGTGGTGCCGGGGGAGAACCCGCTGCCGGCGCTGGCCGTTGCTCCCGCCATCGCGTGCCTGGGGAGCGGACGGCGGCGGTGTGTGCTGGTCAGTGGCGGGATCGCGCTCGGGGCGCTGGTGGCCGGGCTGGTCGGACACGGCGCGCGGGAGTTCGAGGCCAGGCTGGGCATCGCGGTGGCGGTCCTCGCGGTGGTGGCGCTGTGCTTCTGGATGGCCGGCCGCCGGACGGGAATGGCCGCGGAGCTGGAGCGCACCCGGGAGATCGCGGCCGCCACTCAGCGGGTGCTGCTGCGACCGCTGCCGCAGCGCGTGAACGGCTACGCGGTCGCGGGCGAGTACCTCTCCGCGAGCCGGGGCGCCCGCGTCGGCGGCGACCTGTACGAGGTGCTGGCCACGCCGTACGGGCTGCGGGCGGTGCTCGGTGATGTACGGGGCCACGGGCTGGACGCGATCGACACGGTCGCCGCGCTGCTCGGCAGCTTCCGCGAGGCCGCGCACGACGAGCCCGAGCTGACCGGCGTACTGTCCCGTCTGGACCGTTCGCTGACCCGGCATCTGCGGGAGCGTTCGTGTGCGGAGCACCCGGCGGTGGCGGACACCGAGTCGCAGAGTCCGGTCGCCGAGGAGTTCGTCACCCTGCTGCTGGTGCAGCTGAGCGATGACGGGAAGCTGCTGACCGTCAACTGCGGCCATCCGCAGCCCTATGTGACCGGGCCTTACGCGACGGAGCCGTACCCGACCGGGCCGTACCCGACCGGGCCGTGTCTCAACGGTCACGCCGCGGCCGGTGAGCGTCCGCAGCCGCTGGCGCTGGGGGACCCGTTGCCGCCGCTGGGCCTGCTGGACGACGGGGACCGGTCGGCACCGGCACACCGCGGCATGCTGCTGCTCGGCCAGGCCCTGGTGCTCTACACCGACGGGCTGCAGGACGCCCGGGACGCGTCCGGGGTGTTCTTCCCGCTGCCGGACGCCCTCGCGGCGGCGGCCGCCGCCACGCGCAGCGGTGGGATGCCGGCCGCCGCGCCCCTCGCCCGCGCGCTGAGCGCCGCGGCCCTGCGGCACACCGGCGGCCGGCCGGCCGATGACATCGCCCTGCTTGTCCTGGTGCGGGAAGCCGCACGGATCCCGGTGCGGAACCGTTCCGCCGCACTGTCCGGAGTGCCACGCCGTTGACCAGCGCCGTCGATCCGCGTCACTGATCCGGGCCGCTGATCCACTCGCTCCGCTGACATGGCGCCTGCGGTGGCGAGCTGGTCGTACAAGTCGTACTTTGCGGATATCTGTCGTATCCGTCAGGGATCGAGGAGGACGAAGTGGCCGGTAAGTTTGAGGTCTACCAGGACAAGGCCGAAAAGTGGAGGTTCCGCCTCAAGGCGGGCAACGGCGAGATCATCGCGGTCGGCGAGGCGTACGAATCCAAGTCGGGCGCGATGAACGGCGTGGACTCCGTCAAGCGCAATGCCGGTGAAGCCGCGGTGCAGGAAGTCGCGGGCACCAAGAAGCAGTAGTCCGGGTCCGGAGCGGCGGCCAGGCAGTCACCGCAGGACCAGACGGGATAGTCGCCGCCCTCACGCGGTCGCAGGGTGCCGACCTGTATCGTCCCGGCGCCGCTCGCCGCGCAGCGGAAGCATGTACCGGTCACAGCCGGCCTCCCAAAAGTCGTAGCGGACCGCACCACCCGTCCTGCCGCGGTGTGCCTGGCAACGCAGGGCGGGCGGTGCGGGGTGGGTTGCCGCCAATGCACGAGGGGGAGTCGACAACCCGACCTCAGTGAAGCGCCGCGCCATTCCCGGGGGGAGCGTGTGCGAGGGGCATATGCGGGTGCACTGCTCACACCCCGTGTGAACGCGGTGGTACTACGCTGCGCGCATTGGGCGAAGCAGGGGGACCCGATGGAACCCAACACGCTGTTCGACGCCGTCCTGGACGAGGCGGGCGCCTCCCACGCGGGGCTGGCCGCCCGGATCAACGCACTCGGCCGGGCGCGGGGAATGCCGCTCCACTACGACCGCACCGCGGTGACCCGCTGGATCAAGGGGCAGCGGCCCCGCGGCCAGGTGCCCGACCTGATCTGCGAGGTGCTCGGCGGGCTGGTGCAACGCCCGCTGACGCTCGCCGACATCGGGATGGACCGGGGAGCCGTGGCCCAGACGGCGGGTACCCCGCTGGCCGGTTTCGTGGAGCGGGCCACCGCGTTGTGGCGCGCCGACGAACAGCAGCGCCCCCATGTGCGGACCGCGCCCGTACTGACCGGACCCAAGGCGGTCATGCCGCTGTGGGAGTGGGAGAACCCGCCGGAGGACATGGATGTCTCCAGGACCGGGGTCCAGCGGGTGACCGGCGCGGATGTGGCCATGCTGCACGCCGCCCGCGCGCACTACGAGGAGCTGTACCGGGGCGCGGGCGGTGTGGCGACCCGGGACCGGGTCGTCGGCTTCCTCAACGCCCAGGCCGCGCCGCTGCTGCGCGGCCGCTACCCCGACCCGGTCGGCCGGCAACTGCACCGCGCGGTCGGGGCGCTCGTCGGGATCGCCGGGATCTGCGCCTACGACACCGACGCCCACGGCCTGGCGCAGCGCTATTTCCATCAGTCGCTGCGGCTGGCGAAGGCGTCGGGCGACCGGGGTCTGGGCGCCTGCGTGGTCGGCATGCTGGTCTACCAGTCGCTCCATCTGCGCGACTACCGGCAGGCGGTGGCCTTCGCCGAGGCGGCGCTGCGCACGGCGGGCCGCAACGTCACTCCGGCGCTGGCCGCGGACCTGTACGCGATGCAGGCCAAGGCGTACGGGCGGCTCGGCGACCGGCCCAGTGCCCATCGCTGCGGCGCTCTCGCCGAGACCGCGGAGCAGCGTATCAGGGCCGAGGAGGAGCCCGCGGAGACCGCCTACGTCCAACCGGGCCTGGTCGATGTGCAGTTGGCCGAGACGTTCATGAGCCTCGGCGAATTACGGCCTGCCCTCGAACACGCCGTCCAGGCGGTGGAATCCCCCTCGCACGCGCGGGGGCGGGTGCACCGGCTGGCGGTGCTGACCCATGTGGAGCTGCGCCGGGGCGAGGCCGAACATGCCGCGTCGCTGGCGGTCCGGATGGTGGAACAGGGGCGGGGTATGGAATCGCAGCGTCTGCGCGACCGGTTCGCGGCGGTACGCCGTCATCTGGCCGCCTACGACAGCGTGACGGCAGTCCAGGCCGCGGAGCTCATCGACGAGCTGCTCCGCGTTCCATTGTGACGTTCACGCGAACTGCGATGTTGTCACCATCCGAAAGGAAGGTGGCGGAATCGTGCAATGGAAGAACCTTAGTGAGCGAACCGTGTACAGAAACCGCTGGATGCGCGTGAATCTCGCCGACGTCGAACTCCCCGACGGGCGGCATCTCAACCACTACCTCATCCGGCTGCGCCCGGTCGCTCTGGCCACCGCCGTCAATGAGGCGAACGAGGTGCTGCTGCTGTGGCGGCACCGGTTCATCACCGACAGCTGGGGATGGGAGCTGGCGGCGGGCGTCGTCGAGGACGGTGAGGACACCGAGACGGCGGCGGCGAGGGAGATGCTGGAGGAGACCGGCTGGCGCCCGGGGCGGCTGCGGCACCTACTGACCGTCGAGCCCTCCAACGGCCTCACCGACGCACGGCACTTCGTCTACTGGTCCGAGGACGCCGAGTACGTCGGGCACCCGGAGGACGACTTCGAATCGGACCGGCGGGAGTGGGTGCCGCTCAAGACCGTGCCGGACATGGTCGCGCGGGGTGAGGTGCCCGCGTCGAACATGGCGGCCGCCCTGTTGATGCTGCATCACCTGCGTCTGGGCTGATGCTCGCGGCCGAGCAGGCTGTTCAGAACGTGGAGCGCCGCCTCCCGCCGTGCGGGCCTGCGGGACCACACGGCGGGTGCGGCGGCGCCGATCAGCAGCAGGAGGGAGAGGGCGGCGACGGCGACCGCGGGGACCAGCGCGCGACGGCCGCCGATGACCATGGTGAGCGTGCTGAGAGGGAGGCTGAGGATCACGGGTGAGAGTGCTCTATGGGGATGTTCCAGTCTCATGTAAAAATAGTGAAGCACTTGAGAGACGTTTCGTCTACGAATTGGGACGGGTGGGTATGGAACGCCACGATCAGCTGTCCCGGTTGGTCCAGGAGGCGCAGACGGCCGGGGATTCGTACCAGGATCTCGCCGACCGCGCCATCGACCCGGTGACCGGGGCCACCGTCTCCAAGCCGTATCTGCACAAACTCGCCCGCGGCCAGGTCGCCACCGCGCCCGGCCCCGTACAGCTGCGCGCCATCGCCGCCGCCCTGCGCCGGCCGGCGGCGCTCGTGCAGCGCGCCGCCGCCGAGCAGTTCCTCGGCTGGGTCTCGGACGAGGTGCAGGGCTACGACGACGACATGCGCGTCATCGTCACCTACGCGGAGGCCATGCCACCGGCTGAGCGCCGACGGCTGCGCGCCACGGTCGAGGCATGGGAGCGGGCGCGGGCAGAGGAGCGGTAGCGGAGCGGCTGCCGTTGGCCGGTACAGCTGTTGTCGGTGTGCGGACCGGGCGGTACGTTGCCCCGTGACGCGCATCCGGTGCCTGGATTCGGCCGGCCGCGCGTGCCATCAGTGGGGAACCCCGTGATTGAGATCGTCTATCTCCTGGCCCCTCTCGAACCCGATGTCGGCGCGGTCGTCCGCGAACGCCGCGGCCGGGTCGAGGTCTACCTCTCCGACCGCCACCACACCCGCGACGGGGTCGCGGCGCTCAACAGCGCCGCCGAGGAACTCCTCGCCGCGGGGCACTGGTTCCAGCTCTGGAAGGGCGAGATCGTCTCCATACGGTCACCCGAGAACTGACACGGCTGACACCGCTGACGCCGGGAAGCGAGCACCGGGAAGCGAGCACCGGGCGGCGAGCACCGGGCATCGGTTTCGGCGGCGGTCGTCAGGCCGCTTTGCCGGCCGCCGCCAGTGCGGTCACCGTGGCCGCCGCGAGGCCGTCGAGATAGCCGGCCGGCAGCGCGGAACGGATCACGGCGAGCCGCCAGTAGAGCGGGCCCGCGATCAGGTCGAGGGACAGATCCGCATCCGTCCCCGCGGCCAGTTCGCCTCGCTCGACCGCCTGCCGGACGACGGCCGCCGAGATGCCGCGCTGGGTGTCGCGCAGTGCGGTCTGCAACGCCTCGGCGATCTCCGGATTGCGCGCCGCCTCGGCGAGCAGGTCGGGGATGATCTGGGACGCGACCGGGTGCTGCAGCGCGCGTGCGGTGACTTCGAGCAGCAGCCGTACGTCCCCGAGCAGCGATCCGGTGTCGGGCGCCGGCACGCCCTGGACCGCCACGGCGGACACGGTGTCGAGGACCAGTGGCAGCTTCGAGCGCCAGCGCCGGTAGACCGCGGCCTTGCCGACGCCGGCCCGGCGGGCGATCCCCTCGATGGACATCCGCCCGTAGCCGACCGCCGCCAGCTCCGCGAAGACGGCGCTGCGAATGGCTTCCGTCACGTCCTCCCGGAGCACGGCGGCTCCCGCGGGGACGCGACGAGGGGATCGGGGCTCCGTTGGCATACCGCCGAGCCTAGCGTGACGTAGCGACGGAACGGTTGCGTTCCGTCCTTGAAATGCTCTACCGTCAGGCAACGCGACGAAACGGATCCGTTCCGTCCCGACGTCGCTACTCTCCGTTTTCGCCTCGAACGAAAGCGCGTTACATGACCTTGCAGATAGACGCCCCCGTGCCGGCGCACGGCCTGGACAGTCCCGATGGTGGGTTGTCGGCTGCCGAGCTGGCGGCGAAGTATGGGTTGTCGGTGAGTGGTGCCCGTCCTGGGCTGGGTGAGTACACCCGGCAGTTGTGGGGGCGGCGGCATTTCATCAATGAGTTCGC
>NZ_JASISZ010000031.1 GCF_030063355.1 Streptomyces sp. PH10-H1 | reverse complement strand
ACCGTGGAACCCAGCGTCCCCGGCACGACAGCCGACGCGCAGCCCTACCCGACACCACCCACGGGGACCGGCGAAAGCGACATCACGGGCACAGACTCAGCCGACCAACGCGGTGAAACAACGAGGCCTGAGCGAGGAATCCCCGATGCTGCCACCGCCCGGCGACATTCAGGTTGACTATGTTGGGTCGCTGGAGAACGCGGCCACGGTGATCGCAGCACTCCACCAAGGCGAGAAGCGTCTGGTGTTCTGCGAATTGCGTCGACAGGTTGAGAAGCTGGGAGAGAGCCTGCGCACTAAGGGCGTGACCACTTTCTTGTCTCACGCGTCCCTTTCAGTGGATGAACGCCGCCGAGCGGAAGAAGCTTTCGCTGATGCGCGCGACTGCGTGATCGTTTCAACCAGCACCTTGGAACTGGGTATCGACGTGGGTGACTTGGACCGCGTCATCCAGATCGATGCGCCCGGGACTGTGGCTTCCTTCCTCCAGCGTCTTGGCCGCACCGGCCGGCGCCCGGGTTCCACCCGCAACTGCCTGTTCCTCACCGTCGACGAGGAGGGACTGATCGGTGAGTAGCACTCTTGCTGTTGTGGTCGCGCGGCTGGGTGGAGCCGATGGTCGCTCCGCCGGAACCGCGGCACATTGTCGCGCAACAAGTGCTGGCCCTCTGTTTGCAGGAACATCGAGTCGGGGATCGACTGTGGCAGGAATGGTGGGGAGGACTCGGACCCTTCGGAAGTTCGGCCGAGCCTATCGTGCGTCACCTGATTGAAGAGGGGTTCCTGCATCAGGACGGAGGGATGCTCTTCATTGGTCCGGAAGCAGAACGCCGCTTCGGGTACCGACATTTCATGGATCTCACTGCAGTGTTCACGGCAGCTCCGGAATTCGCGGTGCTGTCGGGTCGCTCCGAGATCGGCACGACCAATCCCGCGCTACTGACAGAAGAGGTGCCCGGTCCTCGGCGTCTGCTCCTTGCAGGACGGAACTGGCAGGTGACGTATATCGACTGGTCCCGGCGGCGATGCTTCGTCGAACCGGTCGATGGCGGCGGCAAAGCGCGTTGGGGAGGAGTAGGTTCCGGCCGGACCGCATCGTATGAACTGACCCGCGCGGCAAGAGAAGTACTGCTCGGCTCCGACCCGCCGGTTGCCTTTACCGTGTGCGCCACGGCTGCAGTGACCCAGGCACGCGAAGGCAGCTCGGAACTGGTCCATCCGGACGGGACAGTCATCGTCAGGGGCGGGCGTGACACCAACGTGCGCTGGTGGACCTGGGCCGGTTACCGGGCCAACGCCACCCTGGCCGCCACACTCGCCACGATCGCCGATCCGCTCCAGAGGCCAACGGACACCTGCATCCGACTTCGCGAGGACGTGACGCCCGCGGAATGGAGGAAGGCCACTGCAGAGGCCATCGATCAGCTGTGTCTTCCCGCAGTGGATGCGCGTGCGTTGAACGGCCTCAAGTTCAGCGCCGCATTGCCAACCCGGCTCGCGGAGGCCACCCTTGCCGCACGTCTCGCGGATCTGGAGGGTGCGGTGGCTGCGCTCAGAGAGCAGTCCCGGTTCACAGTCGCGGGACAGTGACTTGGATACTGCACCCGTACTGCGGCAGGCGGGTCGCCATCAGGTCAGCGACCACGAACTCGGTCGGTGTCAGGTGCGAATGTCGCGTTGTTGTACGTCCTTGAGGATGCCGGCCACGGTGGCGAAGTCGTTGTCCACGTGGAGCACGGTGTGGCCGTGGTGGACCGCGGTTGCGCAGACCAGTAGGTCGATCGCGCCGGCGGAGCGGTGCTGGCTGCGCTGGGTGAGTTTGTACTGGGCGGTGTCCACCCAGCGCCACGCGTTCTTCGGCACCGCGGACAGCGGGCACAACGCGTCCAGTTCCTCGGCCAGCTCGTCGCGGTGGGACGGGCTGGTGGCCGAGAACAGGAACTCGGTCCGGGTGGGTTCGCAGACGCGGAACACCCCGGCCGCGATGTGTCCCTCCCAGGGGCGCAGCGCCCCCGGGGTGCGGAAGAGGTGCCACAGTGCGGAGGTGTCAAGCAGGTACGAGATCACTCGAAGGCCGCCCGCCGAGCCTGCTTCGCCGCGTCGTATGCGGCGGCGGCCTGTTCGAACTCGCCCTGTGCCCCGCGGACGGCAAGTTTCTCGGCGGCCTCCAGCCGCTTGATCCGGTCCACGTAGTCCCGCAGGGCCGTGTTGACCGTCTCCTTCTTCGTCGTGACGCCCATCAACCGCATGGCTTCTGCCAGCGCCTCGTCGTCGAGATCAATCTGGGTGACCGACACAATCACCATCTCCCTGATGTTGATGTATGCGTCTACGATACATTGCCAACATTGACGGCTGCAGAAAACGGCTCGTTCCGCGTCGTCGATGGCGATGGGGCCCAGTGATTCATGGTGCGATCATCGGCCGATGCGACGTTCGGCGGCGGGGTCAGCCAGGGGGAGTGAGGCCCTAATGGGCCACATGGACGCAGATCGCTCGTGTGTGCTCTCCACCGCGCCTCGCCATCCTGGACATCTGCTACTCCGTCGCATGGGCGGATGAAACTGGCCCAAACGATTACAATGGTGATCAACTGGCCTCACGCGATCAGTGACAATCAGGCACAGGTCTTCGCGTGACCGCTCCCTGGCCGGCCAACGGTCCGTCCGCAGCAGCTGCAAGGACGCCGACGCCGCCCTGGCCGGCCCTCACCCCGACTGCCCGCCGTCTGTGCTGCACGGCGATACCCCAAGCCGGGACTTCTGAGCGTCCCCCGCTTCTGTCCACCGATGACGCCCGGGACCGCGGCATCCGAGCATCGGATGGGCAAGGAGCTGTAGGGCCTGGCGCTGCCCAGCGGCTTGCGCACTCCCCCGGCCGACGGAACCTCCAAGGTCGCATCCGGTGTTCCAGTTGGGCCGTTTCCAGTACGGGCCGTTACCTGGAAACGATCGGCGCGTCCAGCCAACGCTACTACCCGCCCCGACCCGATCCCCGCGTCCCCACCACGTCCCCACAACCTGTGCTGCGACCCTCAGGGACAGCCACACCCCAGCTGGTGGCCAACTTGATCAACCGCAAAACAGCAGGTCAGCGCGTTGGCGTCCACCCAAGGCGGAAGGGGGCTACGCAATGCTCCATCCAACTGAGCAGCGGATTCAGTCCGTTGAGCGCAAGTTCATGTTCCAATGCCCCAGAAGAGACGTTTCCGCAGGTCAGAGGCTTGCACAGGTGGGGCGGGTGGGACTCGAACCCACGACCGACGGATTATGAGTCCGCTGCTCTAACCGGCTGAGCTACCGCCCCGTACGACACGTCTCACGCACCGTCTGCCGCAGCATAGCTGCTCATACGATCTGTCGCCCTCGCGGGTCACAGACGCATCACTCACTGGACTTCGATCAGGGGGCGGGTGGTTCCCGGGAAACGAAAAAGGACCCCAAAGGGTCCTCTTGTCGCTTGCTCCCCCGACTGGACTCGAACCAGTAACCCTCCGGTTAACAGCCGAATGCTCTGCCAATTGAGCTACAGGGGACCGCGCTCCCCCGACTGGACTCGAACCAGTAACCTGCCGGTTAACAGCCGGCTGCTCTGCCAATTGAGCTACAGGGGATTGCGCTGTGTGCACCGAAATACGCCCACGTCCGGACCAGCCGGACAGCGCGTGCTCGCTGCGAGACATACATTAGCGCAAGTGGGGGGGTGCTCCGCCAACTCGTATCGCCGCGGTTGTCACCCGGCTACGGCGGGTAGGCGCGAAGCACAGTCCACAGGTTCGGGCGGGTACGAGTACGAGGAAGGGTGGAGCCCATGCGCTACCGGCTGACGTTCATCACCGGAGCCGTCGTCGGCTACGTGCTCGGGGCGCGGGCCGGGCGGGAGCGGTATGAGCAGCTGCGCAAGAGCGCCCAGCGGATCGCGCAGAATCCGGCGGTGCGCAACGCCGCCGAGAGCGCGGCACAGACCGGGCGCGGGGCCGCGGTGAAGGCCGCCGACCTCGTCGGTTCCAAGGTCGGCGACAAGATGCCGGAATCGGTGACCGCGCGGGTCAGGGCGCTGCGCGACCGGGGTGCCGCGGAGGACGACTGGGGTACCTCGAACACCTGACGGCTCCGTGCGGCATCATCTCCCCCTATGGGGAAAGTCGCGGGCATCGACAGTTCGACCGCAGGGACCACCGTCGTCGTGTGCGACTCGGATACCGGCGAGGTGCTCCGGCAGGGGTACGCGCCCCATCCCGTCGAGGGCGAGGGCAAGCAGACCGAGATCGATCCGCAGTCCTGGCTGCTGTCGCTCGGCGAGGCGGCCAAGGACGGCGTGCTCGAGGGCGTCCTGGCGATCGGCATATCCGGGCAGCAGCAGGGCCTGCTGGCGCTCGACGCGGGTGGCGTACTGGTCCGCCAGGCGCTGCTGCGCGGTGACAAGCGGGCGCAGCCGCAGGCCGCGGATCTGACCGAGGCGCTGGGCGGCCCGGCGGAGTGGGCGGCGGCCGTCCAGTCCGTGCCGCAGGCAGCGCATCCGGTGGCGAAGCTGCGCTGGCTGGCGCAGCACGAGCCGGCGGCGGCGCAGCGCACCGCGGAGGTGCTGCTGCCGCACGACTGGCTGGTCTGGCAGCTGCTGGGACGGCCGCAGCGGCGGACGACGGACCGCGGCGACGCGTCCGGGACCGGCTACTGGTCGTCGGCCACGGGGGAGTACCGGCCCGAACTGGTGGAGCTGGCGCTCGGGCACCAGGTGGCGCTGCCGTATGTACTGGGGCCCGCGGAACCGGCCGGGCAGACCCCCGAGGGGCTGCTGATCTCGGCGGGAACCGGGGACACGATGGCGGCGGCGCTCGGCCTCGGTGTCGGCCCGGGCGACGCGGTGGTCTCGCTGGGCGCCTCCAGCACCGTCTTCGCCGTGCACGACGAGGCGCTGACCGACCCCTCGGGGACCGTCACCTCCTTCGCGGACGCCACCGGGCGTCATCTGCCCGTACTGCACACCCGTAACGCGGTGCGCGTACTGCGTGCGACCGCCGAGCTGCTCGGCACGGACCTCGCGGGCCTGTCGGAGCTGGCGCTGCGGTCCACGCCCGGCGCGTACGGGCTGGTGCTGCTGCCGTATCTGGAGGGCGAGCGCACCCCGGACCTGCCGCACACGGCCGGCACGCTGGCGGGGCTGCGGCGCGAGAGCATGAAGCCGGAGCACCTGGCGCGGGCCGCGTTCGAGGGCATGCTCTGCGGGCTGGCGGACGCGCTGGACGTGCTGCGCCGGCGCGGGGTCCGGATCCGGCGGATCTTCCTGCTGGGCGCCGCCGCCGAGCTGCCCGCGGTGCAGGCGATCGCACCGGCGCTCTTCGAGGCGCAGGTGGTGGTGCCGCAGCCGGGGGACTACGCGGCGCTGGGCGCGGCCCGGCAGGCGGCGTGGTCGCTGGGCGCGGTGCTCGGCTCCGGTACGGCGCAGGAGCCGCCGCCCTGGCGGAGCGGCGGGCTCCAACTGCTGGAACCGGGCGACGACATGCCGGTGGGACAGGCGGTACGCCAGCAGTACACGGCCGTCCGGGAAGAGACCCACCCCGGAGCCTTTGCCGAGGTTTAAACACATGCGGGTACAGGATGTCGGAAGATATGATCGCGTGCCGATCAAGCCGACCCTGAGAGATTCCGTGTGCTGATCCGAATTCTCCGCACCCACCTGCGCCCGTACCAGCGACCCATCACGCTCCTCGTGCTGTTGCAGCTCGTGCAGACCATCGCCACGCTCTACCTCCCCACCCTCAACGCCGACATCATTGACAACGGTGTCGTCAAGGGCGACACCGGCTACATCTTGCGGATCGGCGGGATCATGATCGCGGTGACCGTGCTCCAAGTGGTGTGCGCGGTCGGAGCGGTGTTCTTCGGAGCCCGGACGGCCATGGCCGTCGGCCGTGACATCCGCGCCTCCGTCTTCGACCGGGTGCAGAGCTTCTCCGCCCGCGAGGTCGGCCAGTTCGGGGCCCCGTCCCTGATCACCCGCACCACCAATGACGTCCAGCAGGTGCAGATGCTGGTGCTCATGACCTTCACGCTGATGGTCTCGGCGCCGATCATGTGCGTGGGCGGCATCATCATGGCGCTCGGCCAGGACGTACCGCTGTCGTCGCTGCTGCTCGCGGTCGTTCCGGTGCTCGGCATCCTCATCGGTCTGATCGTCCGCCGGATGCGTCCGCTGTTCCGCACCATGCAGGAGCGCGTCGACACGGTGAACCGGGTGCTGCGCGAGCAGATCACCGGCATCCGGGTCATCCGGGCGTTCGTGAAGGACGACTACGAGAAGCGGCGCTTCGCCGGCGCGAACGACGAGCTGACGGATGTGTCGCTGCAGACCGGCCGGCTGATGGCGCTGATGTTCCCCGTCGTGATGACGGTCGTGAACGTCTCCAGCGTCGCGGTGATGTGGTTCGGCGCGCACCGGATCGACAGCGGTGGCATGAAGATCGGCGCGCTGACCGCGTTCCTCAGCTATCTGATGCAGATCCTGATGTCCGTCATGATGGCCACCTTCATGTTCATGATGGTGCCGCGCGCCGAGGTGTGCGCGGAACGCATCGAGGAGGTCCTGGCGACCGAGTCGAGCGTCGTGCCTCCCCTCGCGCCCGTGACGAAACTGCTCAGGCACGGCCATCTGGAGCTGCGCGGCGCCGACTTCAGCTACCCGGGCGCCGAGGCGGCGGTGCTGCGCGGCGTCGACCTGGTCGCCCGCCCGGGGGAGACGACCGCGGTGATCGGGTCGACGGGCAGTGGCAAGAGCACCCTGCTGGGGCTCGTGCCCCGGCTCTACGACGCGACCGGCGGCGACGTGCTCGTCGACGGGGTGTCGGTGCGGGACCTGGCACCGGCGCTGGTCGCCGAGACCGTCGGCCTCGTACCGCAGAAGCCTTATCTGTTCTCCGGGACCGTTGCGACCAATCTGCGCTACGGCAAGCCCGACGCGACCGACGAGGAGCTCTGGCACGCGCTGGAGGTCGCGCAGGCCCGCGAGTTCGTGGAGAACCTCGACGGCGGCCTGGACGCCCCGATCGCGCAGGGCGGCACGAACGTATCCGGCGGCCAGCGGCAGCGGCTGGCCATCGCGCGGGTACTGGTGCGCCGGCCCGAGATCTACCTCTTCGACGACTCCTTCTCCGCGCTCGACTACGCGACGGACGCGGCGCTGCGCTCGGCGCTGGGCCGGGAGACCGCCGACGCCACCGTGGTGATCGTCGCGCAGCGGGTGAGCACCATCCGGGACGCGGACCGGATCATCGTGCTCGACGAGGGCCAGGTGGTGGGCACCGGCACCCACAGCGAGCTCATGTCGGAGAACCCGACCTACCGGGAGATCGTGCTCTCCCAGCTCACCGAGCAGGAGGCAGCATGACCACCCCGGCAAAATCCGCGCCCCGCCGCGGTCCCGCGCCGATGGCCGGGCCCGCGCGCTTCATGGGCGGCGGGCCGGTCGAGCGGTCGATGGACTTCAAGGGCTCCTTCCGGCGGCTGATCCGCCTGATGCGCCCGGACCGGCTGTTCCTCTGTCTGGTGCTGGCGCTCGGCACCGCGAGCGTGACGCTCTCCGTGCTGGGCCCCAAGATCCTCGGCCACGCCACCGACCTGATCTTCTCCGGGGTGATCGGCGGGCAGCTGCAGCCCGGGACCACCAAGGCGCAGGCGATCGAGAACATGCGCCAGCACGGCCAGGGCAAGATCGCCGACCTGCTCTCCGCGGTGGACTTCACCCCGGGCCAGGGCATCGACTTCAACGCGGTGGGCAGCGTGCTGCTGACCGTGCTGGGGATCTACGTGGCCGCCGGGCTGTTCAGCCTCGTGCAGATGCGCACCGCCACCAACGTCATCCAGCGCACCGTCTACCGGCTGCGTGAGGACATCGAGGCGAAGCTGTCCCGGCTGCCGCTGTCGTACTTCGACCAGCAGCCGCGCGGTGAGGTGCTCAGCCGGGCCACCAATGACATCGACAACATCGCCCAGACGCTCCAGCAGACCATGGGCCAGATCGTGAACTCCCTGCTCACGATCCTCGGCGTGCTGGTGATGATGTTCTGGATCTCGCCGCTGCTGGCGCTGGTCGCGCTGGTGACGGTGCCGGTGTCGGTGTTCGTCGCGACGAAGGTCGGCAAGCGCGCGCAGCCGCAGTTCGTGCAGCAGTGGAAGACCACCGGCAAGCTCAACGCCCACATCGAGGAGATGTACACCGGGCACTCGTTGGTGAAGGTCTTCGGACGGCAGGACGAGTCGGCGGCGGCCTTCGAGGAGCAGAACGAGGCGCTCTACCGGTCGGGTTTCAAGGCGCAGTTCATCAGCGGGATCATCCAGCCCGCGATGATGTTCATCGGGAACATCAACTACGTGCTGGTGGCGGTGGTCGGCGGGCTGCGGGTCGCGTCCGGCGCGCTGTCCATCGGTGATGTGCAGGCGTTCATCCAGTACTCCCGCCAGTTCAGCCAGCCGCTCACGCAGGTGGCGAGCATGTCCAACCTGGTGCAGTCAGGGGTCGCCTCCGCCGAGCGGGTCTTCGAGCTGCTGGACGCCCCCGAGCAGGACCCGGACCCGGTGGACGCCGCGCGCCCGCGTGAGCTGCTCGGCCGGGTGGAACTGGAGAAGGTGGCCTTCCGGTACCAGCCGGACAAGCCGCTGATCGAGGATCTGTCGCTGTGCGTGGAGCCCGGGCACACCGTCGCGATCGTCGGACCGACCGGCGCGGGCAAGACCACGCTGGTCAATCTGCTGATGCGGTTCTACGAGGTGACCGGCGGCCGGATCACCCTGGACGGCGTGGACATCGCCGCGATGTCCCGCGAGGAACTGCGCTCCGGCATCGGCATGGTGCTGCAGGACACCTGGCTGTTCGGCGGCACCATCGCGGAGAACATCGCGTACGGCTCCGAGGGCCGCACCCGCGAGCAGATCGAGGAGGCGGCGCGGGCGGCCCACGCCGACCGGTTCATCCGCACCCTCCCGGACGGCTACGACACGGTGATCGACGACGAGGGTTCGGGGGTCAGCGCGGGCGAGAAACAGCTCATCACCATCGCGCGCGCGTTCCTGTCCGACCCGGTGATCCTCGTGCTCGACGAGGCGACCAGTTCGGTCGACACCCGCACCGAGGTGCTGATCCAGCGTGCCATGGCCACCCTGGCGCACGGCCGGACCAGCTTCGTCATCGCCCACCGGCTGTCGACGATCCGCGACGCCGACGTGATCCTGGTCATGGAGTCCGGCGCGATCGTGGAGCAGGGCACCCACACCGAGCTGCTGGACGCCGAGGGCGCCTACGCCCGGCTGTACGCGGCGCAGTTCGCGCAGGCGGTGGCGGAGGTCGACTGACGCCGTATCCCAAGCCGTATCCCAAGCCGTGTCCTCGCCGCGGCCGTCCGGCGAGGGCCGGACGGCCGCGAGGGGGACCGGATTGTCCGGCAACGCCCCTGTGGTCAGGGGATCTTCTCAGAATCCTCACAGCAGCGCATTCACCTGTGACCAACTGGCCGCATAGCGTCCCCACCACAATGGATTACTGCTACTCGTGCCGACGGCACCTCAACGGCGCCCTGTCGTGCCCCGGGTGCGGCACGCCCGTGGAACACTTCACCGGCCCCGCCGAACCGGCGCCGGTGCCCGAGGCGTCGACCGCCCCGCCGGAGCTGGAGCCGCAGCCGGAGCCGCAGCCGGAGCCGCAGCCGGAGCCACAGCTGGAGCCGGAGCCGGAGCCGGAGCGCACGGCGGGCGGCCGGGCCGCCCGGCGCCGGCGCCAGTCGGCGCGCCGCGGCAGGACCCGGATGCTCACGGGGGCCGGTCTCGGCCTCGTCCTGGTCGCGTGCACGGCCGCCGCACTGTCGGCGGGGACCTTCGCGGGCGGGCCGGAAGCGGATCCCCGCCCGTCGCAGACCCCGGCAGGGGACTCCGTCCCGCAGGCCGCCGCGTCCAGTCCCGGCTTGCGGCGGAGCACGGCCCGGCCCGTCCACTCGGCACCGGCCCGCACTTCCGGCACCCCGTCCGGCACGCCGAGCGCGGCCCCGTCGTCCTCCCGGCCGCCCACGCGGTCCGCGCCGCCGTCCACCCGCTCCACGTCGCCGTCCACCTCGCAACCTCCCCCGACGACACAACCGCCGAGCCCGACGCAGAGCCCGACGTGCAAGCGCTTCCTGTGGTCGTGCGGGTAGGGCGACAGGCCGATTGAGGGCTGGAACGGCGGGCGCGGGCAGCCGGGCGTCAGGCCAGCATGCGCTTGAGCAGGTCGCGCAGTGAGGTGCGTTCGGCCTCGGACAGACCCGCGAGCGGTGCGCGGGCGAAGCTGAGCGCGCCGCGCAGCCGGGCCGCCGTCTCCCGCCCCTCCTCGGTGGCGGCGGCCAGCTTGATACGGCGGTCGGACGGGTCGGTCCGGCGTTCGGCGAGCCCGCGCGCCTCCAGCCGGTCGACGATCCCGGTGACGTTGGAGGGCTCGCACTTCAGCTGCTGGGCGATCTGCCGCATGGGCAGCGGCTCCCGGGACAGGAGCGCCAGCAGGCGCGCCTGCGCGCCGGTGAGCTGATGGCGGGCAGCGGCCTCCTCGTACTCCTCGTGGTAGCGCGCCACGACCGTGGCGATCAGATCAACCACTTCGAGGGTCAGGGGGTCGGTACGTTGAGGCGTGGAGGACATGGGCCACAGCGTACCTCCGGTTACTTGACAACCTCAACCATCAAGGTCCATCGTTATTTGAGGAAATCAATCTTTGCCATAGTCAAGCTATGGCGGACGGAGGCACCCTCTCATGCCGAAGAGCCGTGAATGGCACCTGGTCGCCCGCCCCCACGGGTGGCCCACGTCCGATGACGTCGCCCTGCGTGAGGTCGAGACGGCCGAGCCGGCTCCCGGCCAGATCCTCGTCCGCAACCTGTACCTCTCGGTCGACCCGTACATGCGCGGCCGGATGAACGACGTGAAGTCGTACTCGCCGCCGTTCGCCCTCAACGAGCCGATGGCGGGCGGCGCGGTCGGCCGTGTCACCGCCTCCAACACCGAGGGATTCGCGGTCGGCGACCACGTCCTCCACTGGCTCGGCTGGCGCGAGTACGCCGTCCTCGACGCCGCGCACGCCGTCAAGGTGGACCCGCAGGCCGCGCCGCTCAGCACCTACCTGGGCGCGCTCGGCATGACCGGTCTGACCGCGTACGCCGGACTGCTGGAGACCGCCTCCTTCAAGGAGGGCGACGCGGTCTTCGTCTCGGGTGCGGCCGGTGCGGTCGGCAGTCAGGTCGGCCAGATCGCGAAGCTCAAGGGCGCCTCCCGGGTGATCGGCAGCGCCGGCTCGGACGAGAAGGTCAAGCTCCTCGTCGAGGAGTACGGCTTCGACGCCGCGTTCAACTACAAGAACGGCCCCGTCGCGGAGCAGCTCAAGCAGGCCGCGCCCGACGGTATCGACGTCTACTTCGACAACGTCGGCGGCGAGCACCTGGAAGCCGCGATCAGCTCCTTCAAGCTCTTCGGGCGCGCCGTGCTCTGCGGCGCCATCGCCCAGTACAACGACACCGAGGCGCCGACCGGGCCGCGCAACCTCGCCCAGGTCATCGGCAAGCGGCTGCGGCTGCAGGGCATGCTGGTCGGCGATCACGCCGCGCTCCAGCCGCAGTTCGTGCAGGAGGTCGGCGGCTGGATCCGGGACGGCAAGCTGCGCTACCGCGAGACGTTCGTCGAGGGCATCGAGCAGAACTTCGAGGCATTCCTCGGGGTCCTGCGCGGCGACAACACCGGAAAGATGATCGTCAGCCTTCCCGAGTGAACCGCTGGAGCCCGCGCGAAGTGACCGGCTAAGCTCTTCAACAAATTGTTGCGATCGTGGGCGCGAGTCGCGGCGATGCACGTGAGTGCACATACCAGGAGGGGTTCTATTCATGACCATCCAGTCCGTAGACGTCCTGTACACCGCGGTCGCCACTGCCGAGAACGGCCGTGACGGCCGGGTCGCCACCGACGACGGCAAGCTCGACGTGATCGTCAACCCGCCCAAGGAGCTGGGTGGCAACGGCGCCGGCACCAACCCGGAGCAGCTCTTCGCCGCCGGCTACAGCGCCTGCTTCCAGGGCGCCCTCGGTGTGGTGGCCCGCCAGGAGAAGGCGGACATATCCGGCTCGCTGGTGACCGCCAAGGTCGGCCTCGGCAAGACCCCGGCCGGCGGCTTCGGTCTCAAGGTCGAGATAGCGGTCTCGATCCCGAACGTGGACGCGGCCACCGCCAAGGACCTCGTGGAGAAGGCGCACCAGGTGTGCCCGTACTCCAGCGCGACGCGCGGCAACATCGACGTGGCGCTCTCCGTCGTCTGAGTCCGTCGTCCGACGGCAGAAGCGAACACGTAAGGACCGCACTCCTCGGGGTGCGGTCCTTACGTGTTTCCGCTCAGCAGCGCGACGAAGTCCCGGAACGCCGCCGCCATGTCCACCGACTCGGGATCCAGCAGCCATTGCACCTGCAGGCCGTCCATCACGGCGATGAGCAGCGGCCCGGCCCGCTCCGGGGTGAGGCCGCCGGGCAGCAGCTCGCCGAACTCCGCGCGCAGCATCTCGGCCGCGCCCTCCCGCACCCACCGGTAGCGCTCCTCGAAGTAGGGGCGGGCCGGATGGTCCTCGGTGACGCTGTCGCCCGCGAGGACCGTGAAGGTCTGCACGATGCCCGGCCGGGTCGCGTTGTACTCGACCAGGGAGGTCAGCATCTCCAGCGGCCAGGTCGTGCCGTGCAGCGCCGTGGAGGCCATGTCCCATTGGTCCCGTGCGGCCAGCACCGCGACCAGCAGCGCCTCCTTCGTCGGGAAGTAGTGCAGCAGCCCCTGCTGGGTCAGTCCCACCCGCTCGGCCACCGCACCGAGGGACGCCCCCCGGTAGCCGCGTTCGGCGATCACTTCCACGGCCGCCTGGACGATTTCCGTCCGCCGGTCGCCGGTCGTCCTGGACACTCCACGCCCCCTCTGTTCGGCCGTCTCTGTTCGGCCGTGATCCTAATCGATGTGAGATTTAAGTAACGTATTCATAACTTACCCTACCGATCTACAGGTAGGTGGGGTGAGGATGGGAGCCGGGACGACACCAAGGGACACAGGGAGCAGAAGATGACGGATCTCGGGACGGATCTCGGGCGCGCGACCATCGAGGATGCGGTGGAGGCCGCGCTGGGCAAGCTCGACCTGGGCGCCAAGGCGCGGCTGCTGTCCGGCCAGGACATGTGGACGCTGCCCGCGCTGCCCGAGATCGGGCTCGGCTCGCTGGTGATGTCCGACGGCCCGATCGGGGTGCGCGGGGTGCGCTGGACCGCGGACGACCCGTCGATCGCGCTGCCCAGCCCGACCGCGCTCGCCGCGACCTGGGACCCGGAGCTGGCCCGCAGGGCCGGCAACCTGCTCGCGCAGGAGGCCCGCCGCAAGGGGGTACACGTACTCCTCGCGCCGACGGTCAACCTGCACCGCTCCCCGCTCGGCGGACGGCACTTCGAGGCGTACTCCGAGGACCCGTATCTCACGGGCGCGATCGGCACCGGTTATGTGGCGGGCGTCCAGGCGGGCGGCGTCGGCACCACCGTCAAGCACTTCGTGGCGAATGACGCCGAGACCGAGCGCTTCACCGTCGACAACGTCGTCGGCGCCCGCGCGCTGCGCGAGCTGTATCTCGCGCCGTTCGAGGCCATCGTCAAGAACGCCCACCCGTGGGGCATCATGTGCGCCTACAACGGCGTCAACGGCACCACGATGAGCGAGCACCACTACCTGCAGAACGTGGTGCTGCGCGGCGAATGGGGCTTCGACGGCTACATCGTCTCCGACTGGATGGCCGCCCGCGACACCGTCGGCACCATCACCGGCGGCCTGGACGTGGCGATGCCCGGTCCGCGGACCGTCTACGGCGAGGCACTGGCCGTCGCCGTCCGGGACGGGCGCGTCGAGGAACCGGTGGTCGACGAGGCCGTCCGCAACGTACTGCGGCTCGCCGCCCGTGTCGGCATCCTGGACGGCGCCCCGGCCGCCGTCGCCGCAGGGGACC
Organism: Streptomyces sp. PH10-H1; assembly: GCF_030063355.1. GTDB lineage: Bacteria > Actinomycetota > Actinomycetes > Streptomycetales > Streptomycetaceae > Actinacidiphila. The sequence continues at coordinate 69,282 of NZ_JASISZ010000031.1, read as the reverse complement.
GCCCGGCCGGGATCGACGGCGAGGCGCTGGCCCGCGAGATCGCCCGCCGGGCCTTCGTGCTCGTCCGCAACGAGACCGTGCCCGGCGGCGGCCGCGCGCTGCCCGTCGACGCCTCGGCCGTCCGCGGTATCGCCCTGATCGGCGCCGCGGCCCGTGACGCCCGGGTACTCGGCGGCGGTTCGGCGCAGGTCTTCCCCGACCACATCGTCTCGCCGCTCGACGGCCTGCGCAGCGCGCTGCCCGAGGGCGTCGAGCTCAGCTACGCCGTCGGCGCCGATCCCAGCGATGAACTCTCCGTCGCCGACAAGGGCTTCACGCTGCGCGCCGTCGCCCGCGACACCGACGGCCGGGAGCTGGGCTCCGAGCGGATGCCCAACGGCATGGTGCAGTGGCTCGGCGACATGCCGGAAGGCGTCAGCTACGAAGCGGTGACCACCGTCGAGGCCACTGGTACCTTCACCCCCCGGGAGAGCGGTGCGCACGCGTTCGGCACCCGCGGCCTCGGCGGTTTCCGGCTCGTCGTCGCCGGCACCGTGCTCTTCGACGGCGTGCAGTCCTCCGACCACGCCGACCACGCCGACCCGTTCGAGGCGTTCTTCGGCTCCCCGGTGCCGCGCGGCACGGTGGAACTGGCCGAGGGCGAGACCGTCGAGGTCAGCCTCACCTACACCGTCGCGAAGTTCGCCGACGCCCCGATCCAGGCCATCTGCTTCTCCTTCGTGCACGGCGAGCCGGAGCGCGACCCCGACCAGCTGATCGAGGAGGCCGTCACGGCCGCCGCGGCGGCCGACACGGCGATCGTGGTCGTCGCGACCACCGAGCGCGTCGAGAGCGAGGGCTTCGACCGCACCGACCTGCGGCTGCCCGGCCGCCAGGACGAACTGGTCGCCCGGGTCGCCGCCGCGAACCCGCGCACCGTCGTCATCGTCAACTCCGGCTCCCCGGTGGAGATGCCGTGGCGTGAGGATGTCGCCGCGGTGCTGCTCGGCTGGTTCCCCGGCCAGGAGGCCGGCGCCGCGCTCGCCGACGTGCTGCTCGGCGACGAGGAGCCGGGCGGCCGGCTGCCCACCACCTGGCCGGTGAACCTGGCGGACGTGCCCGTCAGTCAGGTCACCCCGGACGACGGCACGCTCTCCTACGACGAGGGCGTCTTCATCGGCTACCGCGCCTGGGAGAAGGCCGGCGCCACACCCGCCTACCCCTTCGGGCACGGCCTCGGGTACACCGACTGGGCCTACGAGTCGGCGGAGTTCGAGCGCGGCGCCGGATCTGGTGACGGTGACGGTGAGGGCGGGGCGCTCGGCACTCTCACCGTCCGGGTCCGCAACACCGGTTCGCGCCCCGGTCGCGAGGTCGTCCAGGTCTATCTGGCCCCCGCTGACGACGCGGTCGAGCGCCCGGCCCGCTGGCTGGCCGGCTTCGCCTCCGTACAGGCCGGACCCGGCGAGAGCGCCGAGGCCGTCATCGAACTCCCGCGCCGAGCCGCCGAGGTGTGGGACGAGGCGGCCGGTGACTGGCTGCTCGTCCCGGGCCGTTACGAGGTCCAGGCCGGCCGCTCGGTCGCCGACCGCAGGGTGAGCGCGCCGCTCGACCTCCCGTAAAACCCGCCAACACCCGCGCGGTACCGGCCGGGGGACCCACAACGAGGGGCGGGGCGTCCTGACACGCCCCGCCCCTTTCTCCGCCGGGTCCCCATCCGCAACGCCCCTTCGGTCGCTCCCCGGCCGAGTCGTTAGGGTGACGCCCATGCGTGATCTCGCGACCGGCGTCAAGTACTTCCTGGAAGGCCAGCGCTGGGTGGCCCGGCACCGGCGCTGGTGGGGATTCGGGCTGCTGCCCGGCCTGATCGCCCTGGTCCTCTACATCGCCGCGCTCGTCGCCCTCGGCATCTGGTCGGACGATCTGTCGGCCTGGGCGACGCCCTTCGCGGACGGCTGGGACACACCGTGGCGGTCGCTGCTGCGCTGGACGCTGACCGTCATCGTCTTCGGCGGCGGACTGCTGCTGGCGATGGTGACCTTCACCGCCGTGACCCTGCTGATCGGTGAACCGTTCTATGAGGCGCTCTCGGAACACGTCGAGGAGATACAGGGCGGGGCCCCGTCCAAGCCCGGTATCCCGCTCTGGCGCGAGATCCTGACCTCGGCGCGGGACAGCCTGTCCGTGCTGGCGCACGTCGTCGCCTTCGGCGTGGTGCTCTTCGCCTGCGGTTTCATCCCGGTGGTGGGCCAGACCGTCGTACCGGTCGTGGGTTTCTGCGTCTCCGGCTTATTTCTGACCACGGAGCTGACCGGGGTGGCCATGCAGCGCCGCTCCGTTCCGCTGCGGACGCGGCTGCGGCTGCTGCGCGGCCGGCTCCCGCTGGCGCTCGGATTCGGCGTGCCGCTGGTGCTGTTGTTCCTGGTGCCGGTGATCGCCGTCTTCGCGATGCCGGGCGCCGTCGCGGGCGCCGCGCTGCTGGTGCGCGAACTCGTACCCGCGTCCGTCGAAGACATCGATGAATGAAGAACGTCCTCAAGCGCCGGACGGGCTGGTTCTTCCAGCCCGTCCGGCGATTGAGGACATAGCCCGTCCGGCGATTGAGGGAGTACCTCAGACCAGCGCCGGCTCCCGGGCCGGTTCCGCCACCGGCACCGGCTCCTCCTCCGCGGAGCGGACCGTCTTCGGAAGGAAGAAGCCGAGTACGAAGGCCAGCGCGATCAGCCCCACTGTGCAGAGCGCCGTCGTCCCGGCGGCGTGCAGCGCGGCGTCGATGTGGCCGGCCGGACCCGGCTTCGCGCCGCCGAGGATGTTGAAGAAGACGGTGCCGAGGACGGCGAAGCCGAGCGTCATCCCGAGTTGCTGAAGGGCCTGCAGGGTGCCCGAGGCGGAGCCGATCTCGTGGCCGTCGACGCCGTTCAGGATGATGTCGAAGAGCGGTACGAAGATCATGCCCATCCCGGCGCCGCCGACCAGCAGCGGGGCGGCGAACTCCCAGTCCGTGATGTCCGCTCCGGCCCACTGGAAGACGCCGTAGAGGGCGAGCAGTCCGCCGCCCATCAGGATCAGACCGAGGTGCAGGATACGGCGGCCGAGGCGGGTCATCATGATGCCGCCGAAGGCGGAGCCGAAGAGGGCGCCCAGCGCCCAGGGCGCGGTGGTGAGGCTGGAGTGCAGCGCGGTGTAGCCGAGGCCGAGCTGCAGGAAGATGCCCAGCGTCAGGATCATGCCGCCCATGGACGCGGTGAAGGCGATGGCGAACGCGACGCCGGAGACATAGGCGCGCTTGGTGAACACGCTCGGCTCCACCAGCGGGGTGCGGCCCGAGCGCTTGCGCAGCACCTGGTAGCGGGCGAAGACCGCCAGGACCGGCAGCGAGGCGACGAGCATGACCCGCACCCAGGTGGGCCAGCCCAGTTCACGGCCCTGCACCAGGGGAAAGACCAGCAGGAAGGCGCCGGTTCCGGCGAGCAGCACACCGGGGACGTCCAGCCGCGCGCCACGGGCGGTGGGGGCCACGTCCGGCAGGTACTTCCATCCCATCACGAAGGCGAACGCGCCGATCGGCAGGTTGATCCCGAAGATCATGCGCCAGCCGGTGCCGAACAGATCCGCGTGGATCAGCACGCCGGCGATGATCGGGCCCATCACCGCGGACAGCCCCATCAGCGGTCCGAAGATCCCCCACGCCTTCTTCATCTCGGCGGCGGGGAACAGGTCCCGGGTCAGTCCGAAGCCCTGCGGCAGCATCACCGCGCCGCACACGCCTTGCGCGATCCGTGCCAGGATCAGCATCTCCGGCGACTGGGCCGTCGCGCACACCATCGAGGTGAGGGTGAAGCCGGCGATCCCGGCCAGCAGGATCCGCTTGCGCCCGTACATGTCGCCGAGCCGTCCGCCGGTGAGCAGCGCGACCGCCATGGCGAGGGTGTATCCCGCCGCGATCCACTGGAGGTCGGCGTAGGAACCGCCAAGTCCGGCGCGGATCGCGGGCGCCGCCACATTGGCGACGGTGGAGTCCAGGAGATCCATGACGCTCGCTGCGATGACGGCGGTGTACCCGAGCCAGCGGTACCGGTGGAGTGCGTTCTTCGTGTCCATGGGCAGTACGTTACGGACCTATGCGGTCAGCTTCTGTCCGCATGAATCAGGGGAGTTGGCGGGGTTCGCTACGGCTTGGCGAAGGCCGCGGTGAAGAGGATCCGGGCGAGCTGCGCCTGCCCCCGGGCGTTGGGGTGGAACCAGTCCCAGCTGCTCAACTCGTCCGGCGTGAAGCGGTAGTCGAAGACCGCGCCGCCGTCGTAGCGGCAGTGATCGTACTGTCCGCACACCTCCTTGAGCACGCGGTTGTACGCCACCACCCGCGCCCGGACCGCGTCCCGCCGGGTCTGCGCGCTCTCGGCCACCGAGTCGGCGTCGCGCAGCATCGAGGGGCAGACCCCGAGCTTCCAGATCTGCTTGCCGAGCGGGTTCTCCTTGCCCACCTCCCACAGCCGCTTGAGGTCGGGGATGCTCGCCACGAACACCTGGGACTTCGGCAGGGCGCTGTGCAGGCCGGCCATCGCCCGGGTGAAGTCGGTGCGGAAGCCGGCCACCGGCGTCATGTCGGCGGCCGACTCGCGGCAGGCGTCGTTGGCGCCCATCAGTACGGTCACCAGCGACGGCTTCTTGGCGGCGGCGGTCTCCGCCTGGTCCGGCAGATCGGACATCCGGGCCCCGCTCTTGGCGAGGTTCCAGCTGTTGGCGGCGGCCGCTCCGGCCAGCACCCGCCCGGCGATGCTGTCCACTTGGGTGCGGCTGCCGGTGACCCAGGACACCTCGGGGCAGTCGGCGAGCAGGGAACAGGCGTCGAAGCCACGGGTGATGGAATCGCCGAGCGCGGCGATCGACGCGGGGCGGGCGTCCCACGTGGGGGTGGGCTTGGGGGTGGGCTTGGGAGCAGGCGCCCGGCTTTCGGCGACGGCGGCGTCGCGGTGCGGTTCGGGCCCTCCGCCGGAGCATCCGGCCAGCAACAGCGAGGCGGCGGCAGCGGCCAGGCAGCCTCGCAGAAACTGTCGCATCCGGCTATCCCCTCCGACGAGTGGGTGACATCTGGTCCGAGCCCGACGGTACGTCACTCCTGTGGAGACGTCGCACGGTAGCTTTTCCCTGACAGACGCCGGCGATCCGGTGGGAGGTTTACCGAGGCCCAGTTGGCAGTAGTTAACTCTTGTCCTGATTGTTATCAATGGTGCAGAATATCTAATGTTGCCCCGGAAGCAGCCGGTTCGGGCGTGAGGCCGCTGGGGAAGGCGAACCTCGTCCCACACTGGAGGTACCGGTGACGACACGTGGAGTTCTGTACGTTCACTCCGCCCCGCGCGCGCTGTGCCCGCACGTCGAATGGGCCGTCGCGGGCGTCCTCGGCGTGCGCGTAAGTCTCGACTGGATCCGCCAGCCCGTCTCACCGGGCACCTGGCGGGCCGAGTTCTCCTGGCAGGGGGAGCCCGGTACGGCCTCGAAGCTGGCGTCCGCCCTGCGCGGCTGGCATCTGCTGCGCTTCGAAGTCACGGCCGAGCCCTGCCCGGCCGCCGAAGGGGAGAGATACAGCAGCACCCCCGAACTCGGCATCTTCCATGCCGTCACGGGCATGCACGGCGACATCCTCATCCCCGAGGACCGGCTCCGCGCCGCACTGCAGCGCGCCAGCACGGGCGAGGCGGATCTGGAGACCGAGGTCGCCAGGCTGCTCGGCAAGCCGTGGGACGACGAACTCGAACCGTTCCGCTACGCCGGCGAGGGCGCGCCGGTCCGCTGGCTGCACCAGGTCGTGTGACTCCCTGCCGCGCCCCTGCCGTGCCCCTGCCCTTCAACCCGTCCCAGGGCCTAATGTGCCGGTATGGCCGACACCCTTTCCGTAGCAGTCCTCGGCACCGGCATCATGGGCGCGGGCATGGCCCGCAACCTCGCCGCCGCCGGGCATGAAGTCCGGGCCTGGAACCGCACCCTCTCCCGCGCGGAGCCACTGGCCGCCGAAGGCGTGCACATCACGGGCGACCCCGCCGAGGCCGTACGCGGCGCGGACGCCGTCATCACCATGCTGCTTGACGGTCCGTCCGTTCTGCGGACCATGCGGGACGCGTCCCCCGGGCTGCGCGAGGGCGTGGTCTGGGCCCAGACGAGCACCGTGGGCCCCGATGGGCTGGCGCCGCTGGCCGCGCTCGCCCGCGAGCGCGGTGTGCACTTCGTGGACGCGCCCGTGCTCGGCACCCGGCAGGCCGCCGAAGGGGGCCAGTTGACGGTGCTGGCCGCCGGACCCGGGGCGGCCAGGCCGGTGGCGGACCGGGTGTTCGACGCGATCGGCCGCAAGGTCCTCTGGCTGGGCGAGGACGGGGCGGAGGGAACGGGCAGCAGCCTGAAGCTGGTTCTCAACAGCTGGGTCCTGGCGGTCACCAACGGCGCCGCCGAGGCGATGGCGCTCGCCAAGGGCCTGGGCGTCGACCCCCGCCACTTCTTCGAGGCGCTCGGCGGCGGCCCGCTCGACCTCCCCTACCTGCGGATGAAGTCCGAGGCGATCCTCAGCGGTGACTTCGCTCCGAACTTCACGGTCGACGGCGCGCTCAAGGACGCCCGGCTCATCGTCGCCGCCGGGCAGGCGCACGGCGTACGCCTGGACGTCGCCGCCGCCTGCGCCGAGCGTTTCAGCCGCGCCGCCGGGCAGGGGCACGGCGGCGAGGACATGGCGGCCTCGTACTTCGCGAGCTTCGACACCTAGCGGCCGGACAGCGGAATGGCTCATTTCCCTGGTCAACAGACCACGGAAATAAGCCACTTCACCGCTGCGCCCTCACCGGCCCGCAGATCGGACCGTGCGGACCGTTCAGGCCGTTCAGGCCGTTCAGAAGGTTCAGGCCGTACGGAACGCCAGGACGACGTTGTGCCCGCCGAAGCCGAACGAGTTGTTGAGGGCGATGATCGGGCCCTCCGGCAGCGGCCGGGCCTCGGTGGAGACCAGCTTCGGGTCGACGTCGTCGTCGAGGTCGGTGATGTTGATCGTCGGCGGGGCGAGGCGATTGTGCAGTGCGAGCACGGTGGCCACGGTCTCGATGCCGCCCGCGCCGCCGAGCAGGTGCCCGGTCATCGACTTCGTGGCGGAGATCGCGATGTGCTCCAGCTCGTGGCCCAGCACCTTGGCGAGCGCCTTGACCTCGGCGATGTCACCCTGCGGGGTCGAGGTCGCGTGCGCGTTGAGGTGCACGATCTCGGAGGTGTCCAGGCCGGTGGAGGCGATCAGGTGCTCCAGCGCGGCGGAGATGCCGCGGCCGGTCGGCTCGGGCTGCGCGATGTGGTGGCTGTCCGCGGACAGCCCCTGGCCCAGCGCCTCGCAGTAGACCTTGGCGCCCCGTCGGGCGGCGTGCTCGGCCGACTCCAGGACGATGACGCCTGCGCCCTCACCGAGGACGAAGCCGTCACGGCCCTTGTCGTACGGACGCGAAGCGCCGTGCGGGTCGTCGTTGTTCTTCGACATCGCCATCATGTTGGCGAAGGCGACGATCGGCAGCGGGTGGATGGCCGCCTCGGTGCCGCCCGCGACGACCACATCGGCGCGGCCGGTGCGGATCATCTCGATGGCGTAGCCGACCGCCTCGGCGCCGGACGCGCACGCGCTGACCAGCGAGTGGACGCCGGCCCGCGCGTTGACCTCCAGGCCGACGTTGGCGGACGGGCTGTTCGGCATGAGCATGGGCACGGTGTGCGGGGAGACCTTGCGGACGCCCTGCTCCTTGAGCACGTCGTACTGGCCCAGCAGCGTGGTGACGCCGCCGATGCCGGAGGCGACGACCGTGCCGAGCCGGTCCGGGTCGATCGAGGAGTCCACGCCGGCTTTGGCGGTGAAGCCCGCGTCGGCCCACGCCTCGCGGGCCGCGATCAGCGCGAACTGCGCCGAGCGGTCCAGCTTGCGCAGCTGCGGCCGGGGCAGGATCTCCGACGGTTCGACGGCGATCTGCCCGGCGATGCGTACGGGCAGCTCCGCGGCCCAGTCCTGCTCCAGAGCGCTGATGCCGGAGCGTCCGGTGATCAGGCCTTCCCAGGTCGACGCGCTGTCGCCACCCAGCGGTGTGGTTGCGCCGATACCGGTGACGACCACAGTGCGATTGGTCGAGTTCACAGGAATTGTCTCTCCACGTTTAGAAGGGCGGGCGACAGACGCGTCGTCCCAGGGGGTAGGTCAGGCCTGCTGGTTCTTGAGGATGTAGTCGACAGCGTCGCCGACGGTCTTCAGGTCCTTGACGGCGTCGTCCGGGATCTTGGTCTCGAAACGCTCTTCAGCGGCCACGACGACCTCGACCATGGACAGGGAGTCGACGTCCAGGTCGTCGGTGAAGGACTTCTCCGTCTGGACGTCCTCGACCGGGATGCCGGCGATCTCGTTGACGATCTCGGCGAGGCCTTCGAGGATCTCTGCCTGGGTGGCGGCCATTACGGCGCTCCTTATGTGTTGCGGGGGAGTGCGGCGTGCGGGACTGCGGCGCCGCGAAGGGTTGGTGACTAGGGGAGAGTAACCACAGTTGCGGCATACACGAGACCCGCCCCGAAGCCGATGAGCAGGGCGGTGTCGCCGCTCTTGGCCTGGCCGGTGGCCAGCAGCCGCTCCATGGCCAACGGGATGGAGGCGGACGAGGTGTTGCCCGTGGTCTCGATGTCGCGGGCGATCGCGACGTGTTCCGGCAGCTTCAGCGCCTTGATCATCGAGTCGATGATCCGCATGTTCGCCTGGTGCGGGATGAAGGCGTCCAGCTGGTCCGCGGTGATCCCGGCGGCGTCCAGCGCCTGCTGGGCCACCTTGGCCATCTCGAAGACCGCCCAGCGGAAGACTGTCTGGCCCTCCTGGCGCAGGGCCGGGAACTTCTCCGGCTGACCGCCGTCGCGGAAGACCTCCCACGAATCGGTCTGGGCGATCACATCGGCCTTGTCGCCCTCGGAACCCCAGACGGCCGGGCCGATCGCGGGCACATCGGACGGGCCGACCACGACGGCGCCGGCGCCGTCGCCGAACAGGAAGGCGGTGGCGCGGTCGGTCAGGTCGGTCAGGTCGCTCAGCCGCTCGACACCGATGACCAGCACATGCTTGGCGCTGCCGTCGGTGATCATGCCCTTGGCGAGCGTCAGCCCGTAGGCGAAGCCGGCGCAGGCCGCCGAGATGTCGAACGCGGCGGCCTTGCCGGCGCCGAGCCGGTGCGCAATCTCCGTCGCGATCGCCGGAGTCTGTTTGAAGTGAGTGACGGTCGCGACGATCACCGCGCCGATGTCCTCGGCTGCCAGACCCGCGTCCGCGAGCGCCTTGCCCGAAGCCTCGAGCGACATCTCGGCGACGGTCTCCGCGTCGTTCGCCCAGTGGCGCGTGGAGATGCCGGAGCGGGAGCGGATCCACTCGTCGCTGGAGTCGATCGTCTCCAGGATCACCTCGTTGGGGACCACCCGGGTCGGGCGGTAGCCGCCGACGCCGAGAATCCGCGCGTACGGGGCACCCTGGCTGGGCTGGATCTTCGCGGTCATGTCTGGGGTGACTCCTCTTCAGCCGCAGGATGAGTGCGCCGCAGGGCCGCGCCGGGCGCGCCCGGATCGCCGTGCTCGGCGACGATCGCGCGGGCCGCGTCGATGTCGTCCGGGGTCTTCAGCGCGAGCGTCTTGACGCCCGGCAGCGCGCGCTTGGCCAGGCCGACCAGCGTGCCGGCCGGAGCCATCTCGATGATCGCGGTGACGCCCAGCTCCTTGAAGGTCTCCATGCACAGGTCCCAGCGGACCGGGTTGGACACCTGCTGGACCAGCCGTCGGACAATCTCGTCGCCGCTGCCGATGACCTGGCCGTCGGCGTTCGATACATAGCGGATACCCGGGTCGTGCACCGTCACACCGGGTACGAGGGCCTCCAGTGCGGACACCGCGGGGGCCATGTGGCGCGTGTGGAACGCGCCGGCCACCTTCAGCGCGATGACGCGGGCCTTCTCGGGCTTGTCCTCGGCCAGCGCGGCCAGCTGCTCCGATGTACCGGCGGCGACGATCTGGCCGGCGCCGTTGATGTTCGCCGGGGTCAGGCCGAGCTTCTCCAGATGCGTGAGGACGGCCTCGGGGTCGCCGCCGAGCACCGCCGACATGCCGGTGGTGGTGACGGAGGCGGCCTTGGCCATGGCCAGTCCGCGCTGCCGTACGAGCGCCATCGCCGATTCGGCGGTGATCACGCCGGCGCCGGCGGCGGCGGTGATCTCACCGACGCTGTGCCCGGCCACGGCGCCGACCGCACGCCGGCCCTCGGACGGGTGTGGGAACAGCGACAGGGCCGAGACCAGGCCCGCGGCCACCAGCAGCGGCTGGGCCACGGCGGTGTCGCGGATCTCGTCCGCGTCGGCCTTCGTGCCGTAGTGGACAAGGTCGAGCCCGGCCACCGCGGACCACCAGTGAAGGCGGTCGGCGACACCGGTGAGTTCGAGCCAGGGAGTCAGGAAGCCGGGCGACTGGGCACCCTGGCCGGGAGCGACGAGTACGAGCACGTACACACTCTCTCTCGCGGACGGTGTTCGGCGCCCGTGGGGACAGGGACGAAGATCTGCTGGACGATTTGTTGGTGTCCAACAAAAACTCAGGGTGATTGTTCTGCGGCGGAGAGTCGTCCCAGGATGAGGGCGATGCGTAGCGTGAACGCCGAGCGCACATCGGAGGGTGACCATCCGGTGACGTCCGTCACACGTCGCAGCCGGTAGCGGACGGTATTGGGGTGAACGAACAACATCCGCGCCGCCCCTTCGAGGGACGAGGCCTGTTCGAGGTAGACACTCAGCGTTTCCAGGAGAGCGGAGCCCGCTTCCTCCAACGGTCTGTAGATCTCCTCCACCAGCTGTTCACGCGCATACCGGTCGCCGGCCATCGCGCGCTCGGGCAGCAGATCGTCCGAGACGACCGGCCGCGGTGCGTCCGGCCACGCGGCGCACGCCTTGAGACCGGCCGCGGCGGCCTGGGCCGAACGGGTGGCGGACAGCAGATCCCCGACGACCGGGCCGGCCACCACGGGGCCGGCCGCGAACGGGGCGATCAGTGACTTCGCGACCTTGATCGGTTCGCCCTCGCCGCCCGCGATCACCACCAGCCGCTCGCCGAGCACACCCGTCAGCACCTGCAGTTTCGCGTGCCGCGCGGCCCGTCGGATGGCCTCCACCGTGAGCTCGCTGTCGCCGTTCGGCGCGGTTCCGAGCACCACCACGATCTTGTCGGGGGAGCTCCAGCCCAGCGCAGCGGCGCGCGACAGCACACCTTCGTCCGCCTCGCCCGACAGCACCGCGTTGACGACCAGCGACTCCAGGCGCGCGTCCCACGCGCCCCGGGCTTCCGCCGCCTGCGCGTACACCTGCGCGGTGGCGAACGCGATCTCCCGCGCGTAGACCAGCAGCGCCTCCCGCAGCACGGACTCGTCGCCGGGCGCGGCCACCTCGTCGATCGCGGCTTCCATCACCTCGATGGTGGTGCGCACCATCTCCACGGTCTGCCGCAGCGAGATCGCCCGGGTCAGCTCCCGGGGAGCCGTCCCGAACACATCTGTGCTGATCGCCTGCGGCGCCTCCGGGTGCCGGAACCACTCGGTGAAGGCCGCGATGCCCGCCTGGGCCACCAGCCCGATCCAGGACCGGTTCTCCGGTGGCATCGCCCGGTACCACGGCAGCTGTTCATCCATCCGGGCGATGGCGTTCGCCGCCAGCCGGCCGGATGACTTCTCCAGGCGGCGCAGGGTCGCGGCGTGCTCAGCACGGACGGGCTTTTTGGGGGGCTGCGGAGTGTCGGGCACGGGACAAGACTGCCTTATCCCCAGGGGTGCGCGGTGCCGGGGTGCGCGCCGGGCGCTTGTACCGTGGCGGAATGATCGAAGTCTGGCGCGGTGGACAGCGGTATGCCGGCGGCGATCCCGCCGGGGGGATCGAGACCCTGCACGCCTTCTCGTTCGGGTCCCACTACGACCCGGACAACCTGCGGTTCGGGCCGCTGCTGGCGTGCAACGAGGAGCGGCTGGCGCCCGGCGCCGGCTTCGCCGAGCATCCGCACCGGGCCGTCGAGATCGTGACATGGGTGATCGAGGGGGAACTGGGGCACCGGGACTCCGCGGGACACGGGACGGTGGTGCGGGCCGGGGAGGTACAGCTGCTCAGCGCGGGTGACGGCGTCCGGCATGTGGAACGCAACGCCGGTGACGTCCCGCTGAGGTTCCTTCAGATGTGGCTGGAGCCGGCGGTGTCCGGCGGCGAGCCGCGCTATGCCATCGAAACCACCGAACGCGGCACGCGGTTCGTCCCGGAACGGCAGCCGCACGCCACGCTCGTCGTCGGCCGCGGCACGATGGCGCTGCCGGACGCGCCCTTCCTGTACATCCATGTGGTGCGCGGAAGCGTCCGGCTGGGCACGGAGTCACTCGGCGAGGGCGATGCGGCGCGCGTCACCGGGGCGGAGGGGCTGCGGGCCGAGGCGGACGGGCCGGTGGAGTACCTGGTGTGGGAGATGCGTCCGAGCCCCCGTGCCGAGCAGGGGTAGCCGAGCGGGACCGTCCGAGCGGGACCGGCTGACTGGGATCAACCGCGCAGTTCCGCGAGAACCGCGTCCGTCAGGGCGGGCCACAGCGGGACCGCCCACGCGCCCCAGGCGCGGTCGGTGAGGCAGACGCAGGCGGCGCCCGCGTCCGGGTCGACCCACAGGAAGGTCCCGGTCTGGCCGAAGTGCCCGAAGGTGCGCGGACTGGAGACGGAGCCGGTCCAGTGCGGGGTCTTGGAGTCGCGGATCTCGAAGCCGAGGCCCCAGTCGTTGGGGTTCTGGTGGCCGTAGCCGGGGAGCACGCCCTTGAGGCCGGGGAAGACGACGGACGTCGCCTCGTCCAGGGTGGAGGGGTGCAGAATGCGCGGCGCCTGCAGCTCGGCGGCGAAGCGCACGAGGTCCTCGACGGTGGAGACGGCGTCGGAGGCGGCGGAGCCCGGGAGGGTGGTGGCGGCCATGCCCAGCGGCTCCAGGACGGCCTGGCGCAGGTATTCGGGGAACGGTATGCCGGTGACCTCGGCGATGTGGTCGGCGAGGACCTCGAAACCGGCGTTGGAGTAGAGCCTGCGGTCGCCGGGCGCGGCCATCACCCGGTGCTCGTCGAAGGCGAGGCCCGAGGTGTGGGCGAGCAGATGGCGGACCGTCGAGCCCTCGGGCCCCGCCGGGTCGTCCAGCTCGAAGACGCCCTCCTCGCAGGCGACCAGCGCCGCGTAGGCCGTCAGCGGCTTGGTGACGGAGGCGAGCCGGAAGCGGTCACCCACCGGGCCGTGGGAGCCGGCCACCGTGCCGTCCCGGCGAACGACGGTGACGGCGGCCGACGGGACCGGCCAGTTCTGGATCTCGCGCAAGCTCTCCATGGGGGCGAGCGTAACGCGGGCGGAAAGATCTTCTGAAGCCGCTTGCTTGGAGTGCACTCCAAGTCCGTAGCGTAGGGGCATGACCGTAACGCAGGTGGCCGTGACGAAGGTGGCGAAGAGACGGCCCGGCCGGATCGCCAGCTGCGACGACGAAACCTCGATTCTGCGGCCGGACGGCCAGGACCAGTACACGATCAGCGAAGTGGTCACGGTGACCGGGCTGACCGCGCACACCCTGCGCTGGTACGAGCGGATCGGACTGATGCCGCATGTGGACCGCTCCCACACCGGGCAGCGCCGCTACAGCAATCGTGATCTGCACTGGCTGGCCTTCGTCGGCAAGCTCCGGCTGACCGGAATGCCGGTCGCGGACATGGTCAGGTACGCGGAGCTGGTGCGCGAGGGCGACCAGACCTTCGGCGAGCGGCAGCAGCTGCTCGTCGCGCACCGCGAGGACGTGCACCGGCGGATCGCCGAGTTGCGGGACACCCTCGAGGTGCTGGACTACAAGATCGACATGTATGCGGGCGCCCGTCGGGCGCCGGAGAGGGCCTGACCCTGATGAGCGACAACGCGAACGACAGCGCAAGCACCGACAGCGCAAGCACCGACAGGATCGACACGGTACGGCTCGGCACGGACGGACCGCTGGTCGGCGTCCAGGGCCTGGGCTGCATGGGCATGAGCGAGTTCTACGGCGACACCGACGAGGCCGCCGCGCTGGCGACACTGGGCGCGGCGCTGGAGGCGGGCGTCACGCTGTTCGACACCGCCGACGTCTACGGGTCGGGGGCGAACGAGGAGTTCATCGCGCCGTTCGTGAAGGCGCACCGGGACGAGATCACACTGGCGACCAAGTTCGCCATCGAACGCAGCGCGGACGACGAGCACTACCGCGGGATCCGCAACGACCGCGCGTACATCCGGCAGGCCGTCGAGGCCAGCCTGCGCCGCCTCGGCACGGACGTCATCGACCTGTACTACATGCACCGCCGCGACCCCGCCGTCCCGTTCGCGGAGTCCGTCGGCGCCATGGCCGAGCTGGTGCGGGAGGGCAAGGTCAAGCACCTGGGCCTGTCCGAGGTGACGGGCGCGGAGCTGCGCGAGGCGCACGCCGTACATCCGATCGCCGCGCTGCAGTCCGAGTGGTCGCTGTTCAGCCGCGATGTGGAACGCAGCGCGGTACCGGCGGCCGCCGAGCTGGGAGTGGCCTTCGTGCCGTACTCGCCGCTCGGCCGGGGCTTCCTGACCGGGGCGTTCCAGGACGCCACGACGGAGCTCACCGGTAGTGACTACCGGCAGTTCCAGCCGCGATTCACCGGCGAGAACGCCAAGCGGAACGCGGATCTACTGGAGCCGGTCCGCCGGATCGCCGCGGCGCACGGAGCCACGCTGGGACAGATCGCGCTCGCCTGGGTGCAGCAGCGGGCCCGGGCGCACCGGCTGACCGTGGTGCCCATCCCGGGCACCCGCAAGGCGAGCCGTGTACTGGAGAACACCGGCGCGACCCGGATCACGCTCGGCGCGCGGGAACTGGAGTGGCTGGAACCGATCGCCGGGCAGGTCGCGGGCGACCGCTACCCGGACATGAGCTCTACTTCCGCCGCGCGCGAGTAGCGGTCTGGACGGCGGCCAGCACGGCGGCGGCGAACGGCAGCGACTCGTGGACCTGCCCGTAGCCGAGCCCGAAGACCACCGCGGCCGGGTCCTGGTCCGGGTCGCCGGGCCGCTCGCCGTCGTTCTGCGGCCGCAGCCGCAGATAGCCGTGGAGCAGCTCGGGGGAGCGCCAGTCGATGCCCGTCAGGCCGGTGACCGGGAAGTGCTGGTCGCCGGCCTTCCACTTGGCGGTCGAGGCGCCCGTCCAGAACCAGCGGAAGGACACCGTGCGGCCGTCGAAGGCGGCTTTGGCGTCGTACGCCTTGAAGGACTGCGGCCCGGCGGGCGCGGCCACCAGGAAGCGGTCGGCCGGTTCGCCGGTGTCGTTGTCGGTGACCGACACCCGCAGTTCGTCCGCGTAGTACTCGGCGAGCGTCTCGCGTTCGGCGGGCAGCACCAGCCGGTAGGGGTCGGCGGCCTCCTTCAGCTGGCCGCTCGCCGCCTCCATCAGCGGATCGGCGCCGGGCCGCGGCAGCGCGCGCAGGACGACGGTGCCGCGCTTGCCCGGGGAGAGTTCGACGCCGGTCAGGGCCGCGTACGGGATCCGGCGCTCGCCGAGCGTCTGGAGAAGCTTCGAATTGCGCACCCCGCGCTCGTACCGGATGACGACGGCATCCGTGTCGAACTCCCACATGGCATTGGATCCGGCCAAAACGTCACCCATATGGCTCATCGTAGGGCCGAATTCACGCTCAACCGCCTGACGGGCTGGAAATACGAAGGCGCACCGGACCCGGGCCTACGGACGGCTCCGCCATGGGTCCGGCACCCGGCTCGGCGCTCAGCTCTGTTGGTGGAGGCCGGACGCGCAGTCCTCGCGGCCGGGAGCGCACTGCACGGAGCCGTAGTGGCCCAGGGCGATGTCCGTGAAGTTCGCCAGGCTCTCGGCGCCGGGCGCGAAGTAGCCGGGGTGGCCGAGAGCGCCCTCGGTGCCGATCACGCGCGCCCCGAAGGACTCGGAGACCGGGTCGGCGCCATGTCCGAGACCCGCGATCTCCAGGTGCGGCACAGATCCGATCCAGTCGCTCGGATCGCGGGCCGCCCACACGTTGGCCGAGGTGTGGAGCTGCTCGGCGTGGTTCACCCGCATCCCCGGACTGCCGAAGACGGTGATGTCGGAGATCTGGCCCTGCGGCAGGTCGGGCGCCGCCACTCCGCACAGCACCGAGCCGTACGAGTGGCAGAAGAGCGAGACGCGCGCGCCGGCGGGGAGTGCGTCGACCAGGGAGTTCAGCCGGACGGCGCCCTGCTCGGCCAGCTCGCCGGTGGACGCGTCCAGGCCCACGCCCGAGGGCGTCGTGTAGTTCGCCCAGGCGATCACCGCGGTTTTCGCGGACGGGTCCTGGGTGCGCTCCGCCGTGTACAGGGCGCGGGCCATGCCGACCGGGGCCGCGTACGACTTGGCGGTGCGTTCGAAGGTGCTGATGTCGGTGTCCACACCCGGCACCACAAGGGCCACCCGGTCGGCGGAAGCCAGATCGCCGAAGACCTCGGCGGCCCGGCCCGCTCCGCTGGGGTCGAAGGCGAGGATCTGCCGCCCGTCGCTCAGCAGCGAGGCATAGCGGCGGGCGCGCTTGTCCGCGTCCATGCGGCCGGCGGGGGTGAGCAGGGAGCTGTGCGAGCGGGCGATCTCAGAGACGCGCGTCTGCGCGAGCGCCACCCGGTTGGCCAGGTAGCGCAGGCTCACCGGCGCGCCGTCGAGGTTGCCGACGACGAGCGGGTAGCGGTTGGCGAGCTGACGGGTCTGCCCGGCGGTCAGCGTCGTGAAGAAGTACGCGATGGAGTCCGCGCCGACCGCGGGGCTGGGCAGCTTGTGCCCGGCCACCGAGCCGTGCAGCCAGGAGGACAGTGCGGCCGCCCGTGGATCGCCGGCGCCCTTGTGCGGTCTCACTGCGGTCCAGCCGGTGGTCGCGAGCATGATGAAGACCACGGCCAGGGCCAGCAGGGCCCGAAGGGACGTTGCGTTGAAGCGCTCATCGAACGGGGTCACTACAGGATTGCCTCGCGAAATCGTCCCGGACGCGCACACCGACCCGGTCCGTCGGCAGAGGGTGCGCGGGGGGATGTACCCCCGGAGGTTTGCGGTAACTCCAGCCAGCGTAGAAGACGCACGGGCATGCCTGAGCCCGTGGTGACTCAAGTCACGTTTCGAAAGTGGCGAAAGAGGCCAAACGGAAGCGCCCGGCCGGAGCTCAGCCGGAGCTCAGCCCAAGCCGAGTTCGACACCTGTCCGACGGGGACCTGGGTGCCCGAATCCCGTTACGCCGTCAGGGCGTTCAAGGCTGGGAGAACTGACGCCGCATGGGCGGCCAGGGGTGGGGAACGCGAACGTCGAGCCCCGAAACCTTACGGAGGGACGATGGCCGCCAGAACCCGCACCCGCTCCCGTATCCGCGCCCGTAACCGCACCGGCGCCGGCACCGCCACCCGCACCGGAACGATCGCCGTCCTCGGCGCCGGCTGCGCGATCGCCGGCTTCTTCGTGCTGGGAATCCTGCTCGGACCGGCCGCGATCATCTTCGGCTGGCTCGCCATGGGCCGCAGCTGGCGTGGCGGAAAGTCGATCCCCGCGGTCGTCGCCGTCATCCTCGGTGCCATCGACACGGTCATCGCCGTCCTGTGGCTGGCGCAGTGACGGCGGCACCGGGCGCCCCATGACGAACGCCGGGCCCCCACCACGGAAAGGGTGCGGGCCCGGCGTTCGAACGTAGACCTAACGAATGACCCGCCGCCTCAGGCGTCGCCGCCCGCGGCGCCCGGGTCGGCCGCCGAGACGTCGAGCAGCTGGTAACGGTCCACGGCCTGCTTCAGCACCGAACGGTCGATCCGGCCGTCACGGGCGAGCTCGGTGAGCACACCCAGGACGATCGACTGCGCGTCGATGTGGAAGAAGCGGCGGGCCGCGCCACGGGTGTCGGCGAAGCCGAAACCGTCGGCGCCCAGCGACTGGTACGTGCCCGGGACCCAGCGCGAGATCTGGTCCGGTACGGCGCGCATCCAGTCCGAGACGGCCACGAACGGGCCCTGCACACCGGCGAGCTTGCTCGTGATGTACGGGACGCGCTGCTCCTCCTCGGGGTGGAGCAGATTGTGCTCCTCCACCGCGATGGCGTCCCGGCGCAGCTCGTTCCAGGAGGTGGCCGACCAGACGTCCGCCTTGACGTTCCACTCCTCGGCGAGGATCTTCTGCGCCTCGATCGCCCACGGAACCGCCACACCGGACGCCAGGATCTGCGCCGGAATGGTGCCGGCGGCGCCCTCCGCGTACCGGTACAGGCCCTTGAGGATGCCCTCGGCATCCACATCGGCCGGCTCGGCGGGGTGCTGGATCGGCTCGTTGTAGACGGTCAGGTAGTAGAAGATGTCCTCGGCGTTCTCGCCGTACATCCGCTTCAGACCGTCCTGCACGATGTGCGCGATCTCGAAGCCGAACGCCGGGTCGTACGCGACGACGGCCGGGTTGGTCGAGGCGAGCAGCTGCGAATGGCCGTCCGCGTGCTGCAGACCTTCACCCGTAAGGGTGGTCCGGCCGGCGGTCGCGCCGAGCACGAAGCCACGCGCCAGCTGGTCGGCCATCTGCCAGAACTGGTCACCGGTGCGCTGGAACCCGAACATCGAGTAGAAGACATAGACCGGGATCAGCGGCTCACCGTGGGTCGCGTAGGCGGAGCCCGCCGCGATCAGCGAGGCCGTACAGCCCGCCTCGGAGATGCCGTCGTGCAGCATCTGGCCGGTCGGCGACTCCTTGTACGCGAGGAGCAGGTCGCGGTCCACGGCCTCGTACTGCTGGCCCAGCGGGTTGTAGATCTTCGCCGACGGGAAGAACGCGTCCATACCGAAGGTGCGGTACTCGTCCGGGGCGATCAGCACGAAACGCTTGCCGATCTCCTTGTCCCGCATGAGTTCCTTGAGGATGCGGACGAACGCCATGGTGGTGGCGATCGACTGCTGCCCGGAGCCCTTCTTGGCCGGTGCGTACGTCTTCTCGTCCGGAAGCGGCAGCGGCTTCGCGCGCACCACACGGGTCGGCACATAGCCGCCGCACGCCTTGCGGTGGTCGTGCATGTACTGGATCTCTTCGGAGTCGCGACCCGGGTGGTAGTACGGCGGGTAGCCCTCGTCGAGCTGCTTGTCCGTGATCGGGATGTGCAGCCGGTCGCGGAAGCGCTTGAGGTCCTCGGTCGTCAGCTTCTTCATCTGGTGGGTAGCGTTGCGGCCCTCGAAGTTCGGACCCAGGGTCCAGCCCTTGATGGTCTGGGCGAGGATCACCGTCGGCTGGCCCTTGTGGGCCTTGGCCGCCGCGTACGCCGCGTAGACCTTCTTGTGGTCGTGACCGCCGCGTCCCAGGTGCAGGATCTGCTCGTCGGTCATGCCCTCGACCATCTTGCGCAGCCGCTGGTCGTCACCGAAGAAGTGTTCACGGATGTAGCCGCCGGTCTCGGTGGCGTACGTCTGGAATTGTCCGTCCGGCGTGGTGTTCATCTTGTTCACCAGGATGCCGTCGCGGTCCTGGGCGAGCAGCGGGTCCCAGCTGCGGTCCCAGACCAGCTTGATGACGTTCCAGCCGGCGCCCCGGAACTGCGACTCCAGCTCCTGGATGATCTTGCCGTTACCGCGTACCGGCCCGTCGAGGCGCTGCAGGTTGCAGTTGACGACGAACGTCAGGTTGTCCAGGCCCTCACGGGCGGCGATCGACAGCTGGCCGAGCGACTCGGGCTCGTCCATCTCCCCGTCGCCCAGATACGCCCAGACGTGCGACTTGGAGGTGTCGGCGATGCCGCGCGCCTGCATGTAGCGGTTCATCCGCGCCTGGTAGATCGCGCCGAGCGGGCCGAGGCCCATCGAGACGGTCGGGAACTCCCAGAAGTCCGGCATGAGCCGCGGGTGCGGGTAGCTGGACAGGCCGTACGGGGCCTTCGACTTCTCCTGGCGGAACGCGTCGAGCTGCTGCTCGGAGAGCCGGTCCAGGAGGAAGGCGCGGGCGTAGATGCCCGGCGAGGCGTGCCCCTGGAAGAAGATCTGGTCGCCGCCGTCGCCCTCGTCCTTGCCCCGGAAGAAGTGGTTGAAGCCCACGTCGTAGAGGGAGGCCGAGGAGGCGAAGGTGGCGATGTGGCCGCCGACACCGATACCGGGGCGCTGGGCGCGCGACACCATGACCGCCGCATTCCAGCGGGTCGCGTTCAGGACCTTGCGCTCGATCTCCTCGTTGCCGGGGAAGAACGGCTCGTCCTTGGTCGCGATGGTGTTGATGTAGTCCGTGCTGCGCATCTCGGGCACCGCGACGCGCTTCTCGCGGGCGCGCTCGATGAGGCGGAGCATCAGGTAGCGGGCACGCTCACGGCCGCGTTCGTCGATAGCCGCGTCGAGCGAGTCGAGCCATTCCGCCGTTTCCTCGGGATCAAAGTCCGGGACCTGGCTGGGAAGGCCGCCAATGATGATCGGGTTGCGATCGGATCCGGAAGCCACGCTGTTCCTTCGCTACTAGGTCTTGCTCTGCTGGGTCGCGCCGCCTCCATCGTGTACCGCGTCGCCAGAAACGTCATCTCTACTGAGCGGTAACTGCCACTCCGTGAGACGGAGGGGTGCGCAGCGAAGCAGGTCGCCGGGCGGCCAAATCGCAACTCTACGCCCACTCGGACGTACGACCGACCCCTGACTTCATTCGTGCACAACCCCGGCAAACCGGCGTGATCTGCGTCACGATCGGACGTGCGGGATAAGGTGACACGTCAACGTTTGGGCGGGATCGGATGCCGGGTACTTGCGCGATCCGCCGCGCCCGTGTGGACTACCGCCAATAACCCCGCGCAGGTGCGGGGAGTTTCCCCCCATGACAGGAGGCAAAGCGTGAGCGCGACCGCGGACCACGCGGAGGAGCGGACCAACCCGGCTGGCCGGCTTGGTTTCGAGACCGGACAGGTGGTCCAGGAGCTCGGGTACGACGAGGACTGCGACCAGGAGCTCCGAGAAGGTATCGAGGAGCTCACGGGCGAAGAGCTCGCCGATGAGGAATACGACGACGTGCCCGACGCCGTCCTGCTGTGGTTCCGCGAGGACGACGGCGACCTCACCGACGCCTTGGTCGACGCCACGTCGACGATCGACGACGGCGCCCCGATCTGGCTCATGACCCCGAAGACGGGCCGAGTCGGCCATGTCGAGCCAAGCGAGATCGGCGAGGCGGCCCAGACCGCAGGTCTGGCCCAGACCAGCACTGTCAACGCCGCCAAGGACTGGACCGGCAGCCGCCTGGTCACTCCGAAGACGGCCAGGGCCGCCGGCAAGCGATAACTCTTCCGGACCCTGCTCCGCGCCCCCGGTGACCTCGGTCGCCGGGGGCGCGGTGCGTCCCGCCCCGGACGGCAGTGACACACTGGCCGTGACCTTCCCGGTACCGAGACGAGGATGTGGCCGTATGGCGATCGAGGTCGGCAGCAAGGCCCCGGACTTCGAGCTGAAGAACCAGCACGGCCAGACCGTGCGGCTCTCCGACTTCCGCGGCGAGAAGAACGTCGTCCTGCTCTTCTACCCGTACGCCTTCACCGGTGTCTGCACCGGGGAACTCTGCGCCCTGCGCGACGAACTGCCGAGGTTCCAGAACGACGAGGTGCAGCTCCTCGCCGTCTCCAGTGATGCCCCGTTCTCGCTGCGCGTCTTCGCCGAGAAGGAGGGCCTGGGATACCCGCTGCTCTCCGACTTCTGGCCGCACGGCGAGGCCTCCCGCGCCTATGGCGTCTTCGACGAGGAGAAGGGCTGCGCGGTGCGCGGCACCTTCGTCATCGACAAGGAGGGCGTGGTCCGCTGGACGGTCGTCAACGGCCTGCCGGACGCCCGCGATCTTCATGACTACGCAAAGGCGCTCGAAGAGCTGTAGAACGGGCTGTAGTCATCGGGAACTGCTCACTAAGCTCAACGCGTTGATCTGTGTACCGCACGACGGGGGCGAGGGTTCTTCCTGACACCCCACGACCGTATGGGAGGACTCGTGGGAGTCAGCCTCAGCAAGGGTGGAAACGTCTCACTGACGAAGGAGGCCCCGAATCTCACGGCGGTCATCGTCGCTCTGGGATGGGACGCCCGGACCACTACCGGAGCGGACTTCGACCTCGACGCCAGCGCACTGCTGGCGAGCCCCGAGGGCAAGGTCATCTCCGACCAGCACTTCGTCTTCTTCAACAACCTCAAGAGCCCCGACGGCTCGGTCGAGCACCTCGGTGACAACCTCACCGGCTCGGGCGAGGGCGACGACGAGGTCATCAAGGTGAACCTGGCCGGCGTCCCGGCCGATATCGCCAAGATCGTGTTCCCGGTCTCGATCTACGAGGCCGAGAGCCGCCAGCAGAGCTTCGGCCAGGTCCGCAACGCGTACATCCGCGTCGTGAACCAGGCGGACAACAACGAGCTGGCGCGCTACGACCTCACCGAGGACGCCTCCACCGAGACCGCCATGGTCTTCGGTGAGCTCTACCGCAACGGCGCGGAGTGGAAGTTCCGCGCCATCGGCCAGGGCTACGCCTCCGGACTGCGCGGCATCGCGCAGGACTTCGGCGTCAACGTCTGAACCGCCTGCGGCGCCGCACACCCGGCAAGGGCGTGCGGCGCCGTGCACGTACCGACCTCAGTACGCACGGGGAGGAAGCGAAAACCATGGGCGTCACGCTCGCCAAGGGGGGCAATGTCTCCCTCAGCAAGGCCGCACCGAATCTCACCCAGGTGATGATCGCCCTCGGCTGGGACGCGCGCTCCACCACGGGCGCGGACTTCGACCTCGACGCCAGCGCACTGTTGTGCGCCAACGGCCGGGTACTCAGCGACGAACACTTCGTCTTCTACAACAACCTCAAGAGCCCCGAGGGCTCCGTCGAGCACACCGGTGACAACCTCACCGGCGAGGGCGAAGGGGACGACGAGGAGATCCTCGTCGACCTCACCAAGGTCCCCGAGCGTGTCGACAAGGTCGTCTTCCCCGTCTCCATCCACGAGGCCGACAGCCGCGGCCAGACCTTCGGCCAGGTCAGCAACGCCTACATCCGCGTGGTGAACCAGTTCGACCAGGCCGAGCTGGCGCGCTACGACCTCTCCGAGGACGCCTCGAGCGAGACCGCGATGATCTTCGGTGAGCTGTACCGGTACAACGGCGAATGGAAATTCCGGGCCGTAGGCCAGGGGTACGCGTCGGGACTGCGAGGCATCGCCCTAGACTTCGGGGTCAACGTTTCGTAAAGCCGCGCTCTGCGCGGGGGGATCTCTCGTAGAGAAGGACTGGGTAGCCCGTGCTCCTCAAGACATTTGGCTGGTCGTTCGGCATCACTGCCGCCGGCCTGGCCTTGGCCGCGTACCTCTGGGGGGTAAAGGGGCTTGCGGTTGTCGCGATCCTCTCGGTCCTGGAGATCTCGCTGTCGTTCGACAACGCGGTCATCAACGCCGGGATCCTCCGGAAGATGAACGCGTTCTGGCAGAAGATGTTCCTCACCGTCGGCATCCTGATCGCCGTCTTCGGTATGCGGCTCGTCTTCCCCGTGGTCATCGTGGCCATCACCGCCAAGCTCAGCCCGCTCGAAGCGGTCAAGGTCGCGATCAACGACCACAACCGCTACGAGGCGCTGGTCACCGGCGCGCACCCGGCGATCGCCGCGTTCGGCGGGATGTTCCTGCTCATGATCTTCCTCGACTTCCTTTTCGAGGAGCGGGACATCCGGTGGCTCGGGTGGCTGGAGAAGCCGCTCGGCAAGCTCGGCAAGCTGGACATGCTGTCCGTCGTGATCGCCATGGTCGTGCTGGTCATCGCCGCGACCACGGTCGCCACCGGCGTTCCGGTGCACGGCGGGAGTGGGACGATCGACAAGACCGCGACGGTGCTGCTGTCCGGTATCGCCGGTCTCATCACGTATCTGGTCGTCGGCGGGATCTCCGGATTCTTCGAGGACCAGCTGGACGAGGACGAGGACGAGGACGAGGACGACGCGGACGAGGAGACGGCGGCCTCCACGAAGGGCAGTACGGCGGCGGTCGTCGGCCTGGCCGGCAAGGCCGCGTTCTTCATGTTCCTCTACCTCGAGGTCATCGACGCGTCGTTCTCGTTCGACGGCGTCATCGGCGCGTTCGCGATCACCAACGACATCTTCGAGATGGCGCTCGGCCTCGGTATCGGCGCGATGTACATCCGGTCGCTGACGGTCTTCCTGGTCCGCAAGGGCACCCTGGACGACTACGTGTACCTGGAGCACGGCGCGCACTACGCGATCGGCGCGCTGGCGTTCATCCTGCTCGCCACGATCAAGTTCCAGATCAACGAGGTCATCACGGGCCTCGTCGGCGTGGTGCTGATCGCGGCTTCCTACTGGTCCTCGGTGGTGCGAAACCGTCGAATCGGGGAAAACTCAGAGGGGTCGAACGATACGGCGGAAGTGTCGTCCGGGGTCTGACAGTCTGAATCCCGGAGCGAGAATTCCCGCCCCCCGCCGATCCGGCGGGGGGCGGTGTCCGTTCAGGGGAGTTCAGGGGAGGGGTTGTCATGTCGTGGTGGAAGTTCCTGCGGCCCAGCGGCGCATCACAGTTCGACGTCGCCAACGCGCACACGGTGGAGCTCACGAAGCGGCACCCGGTGGTCTCGCTGAGCAAGCAGGGGGCGGCCGTCGGCAACCTGCGGATCAATCTCTCCTGGGAGATGCGCACCTCGGACACCGGCGGCTGGAACAAGCAGGGCGGCAGCGGGCTGTTCGGCCGCCGGATGAACCTCTTCAAGCCGGAGATCGTGCAGGCCGCGGGGCCCGCCATGGTCAATGTCGACCTCGACCTGGCGTGCATGTACGAACTCGCCGACGGGACCAAGGGCGTCGTCCAGCCGCTCGGCAACTTCCTGGGCGACCTGAACGAACCGCCGTACGTCAAGCTCAGCGGTGACGACCGGTTCGGCGGCACTTCGGGCGAGACGATATACATCAACTTCGACAAAAGGGACGAATTCGTCCGACTCCTGGTCTTCGTCTACATCTACGACGGCACGCCCGCGTTCGACCGCACCCACGCCATGGTCACCCTCTTCCCCAGCTCGGGCCCGCGGATCGAGATCCCGCTGAGCGAGCGCGAGCCGCAGGCGCGGTCCTGTGCGGTGGTCCTCATCGAGAACCGCAAGGGCGAGATGATGGTGCGGCGCGAGGTGAAGTACGTCTACGGCTTCCAGGCCGAGATCGACCGGCTGTACGGCTGGGGTCTGCAGTGGGGACGGGGCTACAAGTCCAAGGTGTGACGGCGGCCGCGGATCCCGGCAGGGCGGGCCCCGGACAGGCCCTAGCGGTGGCCGGTCTGGAACTGGGGGCCCTGCGGGGGCAGGACGAAGCCCGGTGCGGCGGCCACCGGCTGCGGGTAGCCGTAGGCCGGTGCGGCGGGCTGGGGGCGCTGCTGCGGGGGCTGGGGGTACCCGTAGGCGGGCTGGGCGGGTACGTGGCCGGGAGACGGCTCAGGGAGCGGGTAGCCGTACGCGGAGGTGGCGTCGGGTTCCGGGGCGGCGGGGGCCGCCTGGGCGGGCCCCTCGGCGGCGGGCCCGGAATCGGGGTCCGCGTTCGTGTCGTCGTCGACGGCGATGCCGAATTCGGTGGCGAGGCCGACGAGGCCGGTCGCGTAGCCCTGTCCGAGGGCGCGGAACTTCCAGGTGGTGTCGCGGCGGTACAGCTCGCCGCAGATCAGTGCGGTCTCGTCGCCGGTGTCGGGCGTGACGTCGAAGGTCGCCAGCGGGGCGGCGTGGACGGCGGCCGCGGTGTCGTAGAGCAGGACGTGCAGGTCGGGGACGTGGCCGAAGGAGCCGCCGTCGGCGGACGCGGCGATGACGACGCGGGCCACGGAGGCGTCCAGCGACGCCAGGTCGACCTCGACGGTGTCGGTGAGGCCCTCGGCGACGCGTTTCTTCGGGAGGTGGCGGGCCAGGCCGGAGGGATGCCTGGGCTCGTTGTAGAAGACGAAGTCCGCGTCGGAGCGGACCCGGCCGTCCGCGCCCAGCAGGAGGGCCGAGGCGTCGACGTCGGGGACGCCGGCGCCGGGGCTCCAGCGCAGCACCGCCCGGATCCCCAGGACGTCCAGGGGGATGTTCGAGCCCTTCACCATCGCGTGGGTCATGGCGGTCATCCTGCCTTCCCCGGCGTCCGGGCCACAACGCAGGGGACCGGAAGCGCTGACAGAGGTCATACGACCGACGTGTGCGAGTTACCTGATTTTCACGCGCGGGGGGAACGTCAGTCGTGTGACCGCACGTACGATAATCCGCCAGCTACCATTGGGTCAGCCACGCATAAAAGGGGGCATATGCGCCACTTCGGACACCTTGCGCCAGACGTACGGAACGAACTGTTCCACCGCGAGCCGCAGGAATTCACCGCGGACTCCTCCGCCCGCACACTCTCCGTCGCCCTCGGCGCGACCCTCTACAGCCCGGCGACCCGGCCGCACCTCGCTGACGACGTGCTGAAGCAGGCCGCGCACGGCGTGGTGTCCATGGTGCTCTGCCTGGAGGACTCCATCGACGACCGCGAGGTCGTCGCCGCCGAGGCCAATCTGGTCCGGCAGTTCGCCGACCTCGACCGGCGGAAGAGCGTCAGCGACCCTCCGCTGCTGTTCATCCGGGTCCGCAACCCCGCCCAGATAGGCGACCTGGTGCGGCGGCTCGGTGACACTGTGCGACTGCTGACCGGATTCGTGCTGCCGAAGTTCACCGAGGAGAGCGGCATCCCCTTCCTGGAGGCGCTGGCCGCCGCGGAGGCGGCGTCGGGCCACCGGCTCTTCGCGATGCCGGTGCTGGAGTCCCCGCAGCTCATGCATCTGGAGAGCCGTGTCGAGACGTTGTCGGGGATCTCCCGCACCGTCGACAAGTACCGCGACCGCGTGCTGGCCCTGCGGCTGGGCGTGACGGACTTCTGCTCCTCGTACGGGCTGCGCCGGGCGCCCGCGATGACGGCATACGACGTGCAGATCGTCGCCTCCGTGATCGCGGACGTCGTCAACGTCTTCGGACGGGCCGACGGCACCGGGTTCACGGTGAGCGGTCCGGTGTGGGAGTACTTCCGGCACCACGAGCGGATGTTCAAGCCGCAGCTGCGGCGCAGCCCCTTCACCCCCGAGGCGGAGGACCTGCGCACCGCGCTCATCGAGCACGATCTGGACGGGCTGCTCCGGGAGATCGAGCTGGACCGGGCCAACGGGCTCCAGGGCAAGACCTGCATCCACCCGACGCACGTCTTCCCCGTTCACGCGCTGAACGTGGTCACACACGAGGAGTACTGCGACGCCGCCGACATCCTCCACGAGGACCGCAGCGGCGGCGGGGTCCTGCGCTCCGCGTACACGAACAAGATGAACGAGGTGAAGCCCCACCGGGCCTGGGCCGAGCGCACCATGGGCCGCGCCGAGATCTTCGGTGTGGCCCGCGCGGACATCGGCTTCGTGGAACTGCTCGCGGCCTGCCTGCCGTCCTGATCAACGCAGCACCCGACCAGCGCCGTACCTGATGCGCCGCACCTGATGCACAGAAGTGAGAACCACCGCATGGCAGCAACACCGACATGGTCCGGCCAGTGGGTCGCCGACCGGCTGGACATCGCCCTCGAAGGCGAAGGGCTGAACGCGCTGCTGGGGCTCGCGCTGCGGGAGAACAAGAAGCGCGCCCACCTGTTGGTATCGAATGTGCTGGGCAAGCACGTTCCCCGGCATCCCTTCGACGTCCACGCCGCCGGATACGGGCTGGGCCGCAGGGTCAGGGAACTGCTCGGTGACGCGGAGGCCGCGCGGGCCGTCGTCCTCGGTTACGCGGAGACCGCGACGGGTCTCGGCCACGCGGTCGCCGACGGTGTCGCCCTCGCGCCGTATCTGCACTCGACGCGGCGCGCCGTCGCCGGAATCGCGGCGGCCGGCGGCTTCGAGGAGGAGCACAGCCACGCGACCGGGCATCTGCTGCTGCCGGAGGACCCGGAGCTGCTGAGCGGAGACGGACCGCTGGTGCTGGTCGACGACGAGTTCTCGACCGGCCAGACCATCCTCAACACGATCAGGGATCTGCACGACCGCCACCCTCGCGCCCACTACGTGGTCGTCGCGCTCGTCGACATGCGGTCGGACGCCGACCGGGTGCGGCTGGACGAGTTCGCGGCCGGGCTCGGCGCCCGCGTCGACCTGCTGTCGCTGGCGTCCGGGACGGTCCGGCTGCCGGACGGCGTACTGGAACGCGGCCAGGCGCTCGTCGCGGCCCACGAGACCCCGCCGCCCGCGCCCGCCGCGTCGTACGAGGCGGTCCGGGTCGACCTGGGCTGGCCCGAGGGGCTGCCGGACGGCGGACGGCACGGGTTCACGCCTGAGCACCGGGAGCGGCTGGAGGCCGCGCTGCCGGGCATGGCGGAAGCGGTGCGCGTCGCCCTGCACGATCAGGGCCCGGGCCTGGTCGAACCGCGTCGCATCCTGGTCCTCGGCAACGAGGAGCTGATGTACGCGCCGCTGCGGCTCGCGCAGGAGATCCAGGACGGCACCGGCGCCGAGGTCCGCTTCTCCACCACCACCCGCTCGCCCGTCCTGGCCGTGGACGACCCCGGTTACGCGATCCGCACCCGGATCGTCTTCCCGGCCCATGACGACCCCTCCGACGGGCCCGGCCCGCGCTACGCCTACAACGTCGCGGGCGGCGGTTTCGACGTGATCATCGCCGTCGTCGACTCGGCGGGGGACACCCCGGCGCTGCACGCGCCCGACGGGCTGCTGGCGCATCTCGCCGCTCACACCGGACACGTACTGCTCGCGGTCGTGCCCGCGTACCAACCGAACGGACAGGTTCCGCAGATGGCCCAGACCCGTACCCTCCCCTCTCCCCTGCGCGGCCCGGCGTTCTCGTCGTACGCGGCGGAGGAGGTCGGCTGGCTGCTGAAGGACCTCTCGGATGTCGCCCTGGAGGCGCCGACCGAGGAGCGCGAGGAGGCGGTCCAGAGCGGCGGGGCGCACTACGCGGAGTCGCTGCCGGTGGAGTACCAGCCGGGCGAGGCGTACCAGGCGCTGTTCCGTGCCGCGCTGGACACGTCGGCGGGCCGGATCGCGCGGGCGGTGGGCGCCGTCACCGAGCTGGTGCTCGCCGAACGCGGCCCTGACGCGGTTCTCGTCTCGCTGGCGCGCGCCGGCACGCCCGTCGGTGTGCTGATGCGCCGCTGGGCGCTCCACGCCCACGGCCTGGAGCTGCCGCACTACGCCGTCTCGATCGTGCGCGGCCGGGGCCTCGACCCGACCGCGCTGCGCTGGCTGGCCGAGCACCACGACCCCGGGCAGGCCGTCTTCGTCGACGGCTGGACCGGCAAGGGCGCCATCACCCGGGAACTGGCCGAGGCCGTCAAGCCGTTCGGGGCCTTCAACCCGGACATCGCGGTGCTCGCCGACCCGGGCGGCTGTGTGCGCACCTACGGCACCCGCGACGACTTCCTCATACCCTCCGCGTGCCTCAACTCCACCGTCTCCGGGCTCATATCGCGCACGGTACTGCGTGCCGACCTGACCGGTCCCGATGAGTTCCACGGCGCGAAATTCTACCGCGAGCTGGCCGGCGCGGATGTCTCGGGGCTCTTCCTGGACGCCGTGACGGCCCGCTTCGGCGAGGTCGCCGACGCCGTCGCCGAGGACGTCAAGGCGCTCCAGTCGCAGGACCGCAGCCCCACCTGGGAGGGCTGGGCCGCCGTCGAGCGGATCAGCGAGGAGTACGGCATCGGGGACGTCAACCTCGTCAAGCCGGGGGTCGGCGAGACGACGCGGGTGCTGCTGCGCCGCGTCCCGTGGCGGATCCTCGCGCAGCGCGGGGGCGGCGCCGACCTGGACCATGTGCGGCTGCTCGCCGAGCAGCGCGGGGTGCCGGTGGAGGAGGTGGACGGGCTGCCGTACTCGTGCGTCGGCCTGATCCACCCGCGCTTCACGCGTGGGGCCACGGGGGCCGACGGCCTGGCGGCGGGCGGGATTTCCGACCGGGGGTCCGGGGGTTGCCCCCCGGATGAGCACAGCACGCGTGGGGCCACCGGTACCGATGGCAAGGCGGTCGCCCGATGACCGCCGGAGGCCGTACCCCTCGTACCCCCCGTACCCTCGTGGCCAGCGACCTGGACCGCACGCTGATCTATTCCTCCGCCGCGCTGGCGCTGGCGATGCCCGACGAGCACGCGCCGCGGCTGCTCTGCGTCGAGGTGCACGAGGCGAAGCCGCTGTCGTTCATGACGGAGACCGCGGCCGGTCTGGTCCAGCGGCTCGCCGCCGAGGCGGAGTTCGTGCCCGCCACCACCCGTACGCGCAAGCAGTACCGGCGGATCAGCCTGCCGGGCCCGGTGCCGCGTTTCGCGATCTGCGCGAACGGCGGCCATCTGCTGGTCGACGGGCGTACCGACCAGGACTGGAACGCCGAGATGCGCCGCCGTCTCGCGGACGGCTCGGTGCCGCTGGCCGAAGTGCGCGCGCATCTGGCGCGGGTGACGGACCCGGCGTGGCTGCGCAAGGAGCGGGTGGCCGAGGAGCTGTTCGCGTACCTCGTGGTGGAGCGGTCGCTGCTGCCCGAGACCTTCGTGAAGGACCTGGCCGAGTGGGCCGACGGGCGCGGCTGGACGGTGTCGCTGCAGGGCCGGAAGATCTACACGGTTCCCAAGCCGCTGTCCAAGAGCTCGGCGCTCGAAGAGGTCGTACGGCGTACCGGCGCCACGCGTGTGCTGGCCGCGGGGGACTCGCTCCTCGACGCCGATCTGCTGCTCGCCGCCGACGCCGGCTGGCGGCCGGGGCACGGGGAGCTGGCGGACGGCGGATGGTCGGCGCCGCATGTGACGCCGCTGGCCACGGTGGGTGTGGCGGCGGGCGAGGAGATCCTGCGGAGGATGCTCGCGCACGCCGGGGACGGCCGGGGTGGTGTGACTCCCGCGCCGCGCGGAGCCGTTCGCGCCCAGGCGTCCGGCGCCGGGCACTGACCGGCGCTAGGGCCTGTCCGGCCGATCACGAAAGGCCGGACAGGCCCTAGTCCGCGGTGGTGACCACCCGGGTGCAGTTGGCGCGGGCGGCCTCGACCCGGGCCGCGTTGGGGCGCTCGCTGGAGTCGATGAAGGCGCGCGCCTCGGGTTCGCTGCGGCCGCCGCGGATGTGGCGGCGCAGCAGCCGCCGCTCGCGCACCGCGCGCGGCGCGTCGACGAACCACAGTTCGTCGAGCAGATCGCGCACCGATTCCCAGCCCGTCCCGTCGTCGGCGAGGTAGTTCCCCTCCGTGACGATCAGCCGCACCTCAGGGAGCACGACCAGCCCCGCGGCGATCGGCTCCTCCAGCCGGCGGTCGAACTCGGGCACATAGACGGGGCGTTCGTGGCTGGACCGCAGCCGGCGCAGCAGCTGGACGTAGCCGTCCACGTCGAAGGTGTCGGGCGCGCCCTTGCGGCCGCCGCGCCCGAGCCGTTCCAACTGGGCGCGGGACAGATGGAACCCGTCCATGGGGACGTACGCCGCCATGTCCGAGCCGAGCCGCGCGTTGACCCCGTCCACCAGCCGGCGGGCGAGGGTGGACTTGCCCGCGGCGGGCGCGCCGGCCAGCCCCAGCAGGGCCCTGCGGCCTGGAATGCTGGGCACGAGGGCGACGGCGTCATCGACGAGCATGCCCGTCACCTTAAGCGTCCACCCGAGGAGAAGCCTTGTACGAGACGAAGAATCCGCAGCTCACCCCCGAGCTGTACGCATATGTACTCGAGCACAACCCGCCGCTGGACCCGGTGCAGCGGGAGCTGGTCGACATCACCCACAGCCGGCTCGCCGATGTGTCCGGGCTGCAGACCGCGGAGGAGCAGGGACCACTGCTGGCCTTCCTCGTGCGGCTGACCGGCGCCCGCCGCATCGTCGAGGTCGGCACCTTCACCGGTTTCTCCACCCTGTCGATGGCCCAGGCGCTCCCGGACGACGGACAGCTGATCGCCTGCGACGTCTCCGAGGAGTGGACGGCCGTCGGCCGCGAGGCATGGGCGAAGGCGGGCGTGGCGGACCGGATCGACCTGCGGATCGCCCCGGCCCTCGACACCCTGCGCGCGCTGCCCGTGGAGCCGTGGATCGACTTCGTCTTCCTCGACGCCGACAAGGTGAACTACGGCGCCTACTGGGAGGAGCTCGTGCCCCGGATGAACCCCGGCGGCCTCATCGTCGTGGACAACACGCTCTTCCACGGGGCGGTCACCGACCCGGCCGTGGAGGGCGCCGCGGCCGCGATCCGGGTCTTCAACGACCGGGTGCGCGCGGACGACCGGGTGGACGACGTGCTGCTCACCGTCGCGGACGGCCTCACGTTGGCCCGCAAGCGGTAGGGCCGCACGGCGCCCTGCTGACCCGGCCCTCCGGCCCCCGGACCCTTCCGGCCCCCCGGACCCGTGCTCTCAGTGCTGCGGCAGCCCGTGAGGCGGGGTCCGGCGGGCGGCCGCAGCCGCCCGTGCCGCCGCCTCACGCGCCGCCTGCTCGGGGTGGCGCCGCAGCCAGTACGGGTTGTTGTGCGGGAGACCACCGGTGACCCGGCCGTACATCCCGAAGACGAGCAGCATCACCCCGACGACAAAGCTGAACAGCACGTTCGGCATCTTGAAGGCCAGGAAGTTGTGGCCGCTGTCCAGCAGGGCGAGATTGACGAAGCCGCTGAGCACGAAAGCCGCGCCGAGGACCATGTTCAGCGTCGAGGCGGTATTCCCGCCGACGACCATGCCCGCGAAGAGCAGGAAGCCGACGGCGATCGACAGGACACTGAGCGTGCCGTTGGTATTGAGGCCCGCCACGGTGTCGCCGTGGGTGTCCAGGAAGGGCACCTGGTTCAGCAGTCCGAGGATGCCGAAGACCAGCAGCACCAGTCCGGTGAGTCCCGCGCCGACGCGGTAGACCTGGCTGAGCCGGTGATCCGCGGGAAGATGCTCGTCCAGTCGCATGACGCCTCCTTCACGGAAGCGGAGCACAAGCGGAACCTGGCGCCCCACTTACCTCAAGCATCCTCCCGGAACGCTCAGATCTCAACCACTCGGCCCGCCACACCGCCGTCGGCGAAGCCGTTCACGCCGCCGCCCACGCCGCCGTCCACCAGGGAGCGCAGCAGCGCGGGCCCGGCCTGCTCCAGGCTGCGCAGCACCGTTCGGCCCGGGGCGGCCGGGATCGGGACGACGGAGGGGACGGCCAGCACCCGGCAGCCGGCGGCCTCGGCCGAGGCCACACCGGTGGGGGTGTCCTCCACCGCGACACAGCGGGCCGGATCGGCGCCCAGCAGCCGGGCGGCGGCCAGATACGGGTCAGGGGCCGGCTTGGTGCGGGCGGTGTCGTCGGCGGTGACGGAGAGCGCGAAGTGCTCGCGGCCGAGCACATCGAGCACGAGATCCACGACGCGCCGCGGCGAGGCCGAGACCAGCGCCGTCGTCACCCCCTCGGCCTTCAGCCGGGCCAGCAGCACGGTCGCGCCGGGGCGCGGCCGCACCTCGCGCGCCACCAGCTCGGCGAAGCGCGCGTCCAGTTCCGCCGCCAGGTCCTCGCGGGTCCTGGCGGTGCCGGTGGCCGTGAGGAGATGGCCGGTGGTGTGGCCGACGGACCGGCCCAGCACCTCCGGGACGTCCGCCTCGCCCAGCGTGTAGCCGAGCGCCGACGCGGTCTCGGCGACCGCGTCCCACCACACCCCCTCGGTGTCGACGAGCGTGCCGTCCATGTCGAAGAGCACCGCCTGCAACGTCACGCGGTACGTCCGTCGACGAGCACCGGGCGCTGCGGGAGGGTCACGGTGACGGCGGCGCCGGCCGGCAGGGTGGCCGCGCGGTGGCTCGGCACATCGGCCTTGACGGTGGCGCCGTCCGGCAGCGACAGGGTGAGACGGGTGACCGAGCCGTGGAAGGCCGCGGTGAGCACCCGGGAGCGGCCGTCCTCGTCCGCGGTGGCCTCCAGGGCCTCCGGGCGGACCAGGACGTCCACCGAACTGTGCGCCGGGGCGTCGCCGCGCACCGGCAGCCGCTGGCCGAGCACCTCCACGTCGCCGTCCGCCATCGTGCCCGGCAGCCGGTTCATGGTGCCGACGAACTCAGCGACGAACGCGGTCGCGGGCGTGTCGTACAGCTCGGCGGGCGCCGCGCACTGCTCCAGCCGGCCCTCGCGCATGACCGCGACCCGGTCGGCCGTGGACAAGGCCTCCTCCTGGTCGTGGGTGACGAAGACGGTGGTGATCCGCAGCTCCTGCTGCAGCCGTCTGATCTCCTCGCGCAGCGTCACCCGGACCTTGGCGTCAAGGGCCGACAGCGGTTCGTCCAGCAGCAGCACCTTGGGCCGCAGCGCCAGCGCGCGGGCCAGCGCCACGCGCTGCTGCTGGCCGCCGGACAACTGGTGCGGGAAGCGGTCGGCGTGCTGCGGCAGGCCCACCAGCTCCAGCAGCTCATGGGCACGCGAGCGCCGTTCCGCGGCGCCGGTGCGCCGCATCTTCAGGCCGAACGCGACATTGTCGGCGGCCGTCAGATGCGGGAAGAGGCTGTACGACTGGAAGACCATGCCGGCGTCGCGGCGGTGTGCGGGGACGGCGCTGATGTCCAGGCCGTCGACCAGGACCTCACCGGAGTCGGGCCGTTCGAAGCCGGCCAGCATCCGCAGCGCCGTGGTCTTGCCGCAGCCGGACGGGCCGAGCAGCGCGAGCAGCTCCCCGGGACGGGCGGTCAGATCGAGGCCGTCGAGAGCCGTCGTGGCGCCGAACGACTTGCGCAGCGCCCGGAACTCGACGGTCGTGGCGGTGGCGTCGGACGTGGTGGCCTGCAAGGCCGTAGCGGCGGTCATGCCGCCTCCTGTGCGATCGGTGCGGGAGCGGCCGCGTCGCGGCCGGCCCGGCGGGACTTACGGGACAGGGAACGGGACCGGTCGCGGGGCCGGCCCGCGGCGGCGAGCACGAGCAGCAGCACCCAGGTGACCACCAGGCTCAGCACCGAGACGGCCACCGACAGCTGGGCCTGGTTGCCGCCGGTGTTGACGATCCACACCGCGAACGGCTGGTATCCGAGCAGTGCGCCGACGGTGTACTCGCCCAGCACCAGCGCCAGGGTGAGGAAGGACGCGTTCAGCAGCGCGCCGCGCATGTTCGGCAGCACCACCTGCAGAACGGCCCGAGGGGCGCTCGCGCCGCAGCTGCGGGCGGCCTCCACCAGGACGCGGACGTCGACCGCGCGCATCCCGGAGTCCAGCGCCCGGTAGGCGAGCGGCAGCGCCATCACCGTGTAGGCGAGGACCAGGACGAACGGGAACCGCTTGTCCTGCACCGCGGTGAACGTCTGGAACAGCGGGGTGCGCGAAAGGTGTTCGGGCCCCCAGCGCAGCACGCTGCTGTAGCCGGAGACCAGCGCCACCGAGGGCACCACCAGCGGCAGCGAGCAGACGATCTCCAGCACCGGCCGCAGCCGGGGCGCGCCGAGCCGCACCGCGACCAGCGCGGGGACCAGCAGCACCATCACCAGGACGATGGTCGCGGCGGCCAGCTCCATGGTGAGCAGCAGACTGTCGGTGAAGCCGTCCGCGCCCAGGATGCCGCCGTACGCGTCGAGGGTGAGACCCTGGCCCGGGATGTCCACGGTGAAGATCACCGAGGCGGCGACCGGGACCAGGAAGTACAGGCCGGCGAGCAGGCCGACGGCGCCGCGCCACATCGGCTTGCGGGTCAGTCGAGCCATCGTGCGCTCCTTCGCTGGAGGGGGACGTAGACCGCCATGACGAGCCCGGCGACCACGACCATGTCCAGGCTGAGCGCGAGCGCGATGTTGCCCTGGCCCACCAGGACGTTGCCGGACAGCGCGTCGGCGATCTGCACGGTGATCAGCGGCACCGAGCCGCTGCCCAGCGCGGCGGCCGTGGCGTAGGCGGCGAAGGCACTGCCGAAGAGCAGCACGTAACCGCCGAGCAGCGACGGGGCCAGTACGGGCAGCGCCACGTGCCGCCAGTACTGGAAGCCGGTGGCACCGCTGTTGTGCGCGGCCTCACGCCACTGCTTGCGCAGCCCCTCGAGGGCCGGCGTGATGGCCAGGACCATCAGCGGCAGCAGGAAGTACAGATAGACCACCACCAGGCCCCAGAACGTGTAGAGGCTCCAGCCCTTGCCGGTCAGCCCGAGGTGCTCGGTGAGCACGCCCGCGTTGCCGAGGGTGGCGATGAAGGCGAAGGCGAGCGGCACCCCGCCGAAGTTGGCCAGCACCCCGGACGCCGCGAGGACGCCCTCCCGCAGGGCGCGGTGACGGGAGGTCACCACGGCCTGCGCGAGGGGGAGTCCGAGCACGGTGGCCAGCAGCGCGGACAGCGCGGACAGTTTCACGCTGCCGATCAGCCCGGTGAGATACGCGCCCCGCACGGAGTCCGTGAGGTTCGACGTCGTCCATCGCGCGCCTCCCGGCGCGTCGCTCGACGTACTGAAGGCGCCGGTCAGCATGGCGGCGGCGGGCAGTCCGAACGCCACCAGCATGAACAGCACGAGCGGAAGCACCGCCAGCAGGCCGGCCGGCGCCCTGCTCTTCAGGGTCTTCAGGATCATCAGGAGACGGCCTTGGCCCAGCCCTGGGTGACGGCCTTCTTGGCCGCGTCCACCTGCGCGGGGGTCGGGAAGACCGGGGTGCCGGCCACGGCGGGCAGCTTGGCGGCGGCGGCCGAGTCGAGGGCGCCGGACTGCTTGAGGGCGTCCATCAGCACGGGACGGGCGTAGCCCTTGAGCCACAGGTTCTGGCCCTCGGAGCTGTACAGGTACTCCTCCCACAGGCGGGCGGCCGCCGGGTGCGGCGCGTCCTTGTTCACGGCCTGCGCGTAGTACTGGGCGTAGACGCCGTCACTGGAAATGGAGACCTTCCAGTCCACGCCCTTGGACCCGAACTCGTCGGTGTAACCCGCGTTGAGGTAGTCCCAGTCGATGCTGATCGGCGTCTCGCCCTTCTGGACGGTCGCCGGGGTGGACTCCACCGGGTTGTAGTTGCCTGACTTCTTCAGCTGCCCGAAGAAGTCCAGGCCGGGCTGGATGTTGTCGAACGAGCCCTTGTTGGCGATGGCCGCCGCGTAGACGCCGCCGAAGGCCGAACCGGACTTCGTCGGGTTGCCGTTCAGCGCCACCTGGCCCTTGTACTGCGGCTTGAGGAGGTCCGCGAAGGTCTTGGGGCACTCCTTGACGCGCTTGGCGTCGCAGCCGATCGAGACATAGCCGCCGTAGTCGTAGTACCAGCGCGCCTGTGCGTCCTTCTGGGCCGCGGGGATCTTCTCGTAGTCCGCGACCTTGTACGACGCGAAAAGGCCCTGGGTGGCACCGCTGAGCGCGAAGGCGCTGCCGAGGTCGACGACGTCGGGGGCGCGGTCCTGGCCCTTGCGGGTGCTGATCGCGGAGATCTCGATCTGGCTGGAGGCGTCGGGGTTCTCGACCTCGACCTTGATGCCGTACTTCTTGCTGAAACCGTCGATGATCGCGCCGTAGTTGGCCCAGTCGCGGGGGAGGGCGATCGCGTTGAGCTTGCCCTCCTTCTTCGCGGCGGCGACCAGGGCGTCCATTCCGCCCAGCTCGGCGGCGGAGGTTGCGGTGGCGGCGCTCTTTTTGCCGTCGGCCGCAGTGGTCTCGGTGGGTGCGGCGCCACAGGCGCTGAGGCCGAGCGCCGCTACGGCGAGGACACCTGCGAGGCCGGCGGCCCGGGGGCGGGGCAGAATCACGGGACTCTCCATGGACGTAGCCAGGGTTGGCTGTACAACTTGAACAACGCGACCCCAGTACGCCGGAGGCTGGTGTCCGGAAGATGAACGGACCACCTGGTCCCGGAGTCGGTCACGGGAACGCCGTGGTTCCCCTGGAACCGACCGTTAGGCTCGACGCCGGAGCAGCGGAAGACGTGGGGGAGCAGCGTGGCGGACGGCCGGCAGACGATGTACCGGAAGGTGGCCGCCGATCTGCGGCAGGCCATCGCCGACGGCGCCTACGGTTCCGGCGGCCGGCTGCCCGCGGAAAGCGATCTCGCCACCCGCTACGGCGTCTCGCGCGGCACCGTCCGGCAGGCCCTGGCCGTACTGCGCGCCGACGGACTGGTCACCTCACGGCGCGGCACCCGCCGGGTCGTCCTCGGCACCGCACGCGTCCAGAGCTTCGGTGAACTCCTCAGCTTCACCCGCTGGGCCCGCTCCATCGGCGAGGAACCCGGCGGCCGGGTGGTGGAGATCGTCAGGGGCCCCGCCGACGAACTCGAACGCGAACAACTCCGCCTGCGGCCGGACGCCGTGGTCTACCGCGTCCTGCGGGTACGCACCCTCTCCGGTGCGCCGGTGATGGTGGAACGCACCGTCTACCCCGAGCACATAGGCGCCCTCGTCGAGGCGCTCGACCCCCACGCGGTTTCGCACACCGTGCCGCTCCAGGAGCAGGGCGTACTGTTCACCGACGCCCACCACACCATCGACCTGACCCTCGCCGACGCGGACGACGCCCGGCTGCTCGGCTGCCTGGAGGGCGATCCGCTGCTGCGCGAGCGGCGCCGCACCACCGACCCGGCGGGCTTCCCCGTGGAGTGGTCGCAGGACCGCTACCTGCCGGGAACGGTGGCCTTCACCGTCCACAACTCGACTGCGGTCACCTCCCTCTCCCGGCACACAGGAATCTGACGAAACGTCGGTCACTGGTCTTCCTAAGTTCATGTGCGGCTGCGATCATCGCTACCGCTACCCGCCAGTAACCCTCATTTACCTCTCTGACCAGGAGGCCCCGTGTCCCCCATCTCCCGCCGTACGCTGCTGGGTTCGGCCGTCGCCACCGGCGCCGCCCTCGGCGCCGGCGCCCTGCCCGCCGGCCTGCAGCAGGCACTGGCCGCACCGGCACAGCAGGGCACACTGGACGATGTCGAACACGTCGTGGTCCTGATGCAGGAGAACCGCTCGTTCGACCACTACTTCGGCACCCTGAACGGGGCCCGCGGCTACGGTGACAGCTCTCTGCTCCGCTTCCCGAACGGCTCCGACGTCCTGCACCAGCGACTCCTCGGCTCCGTCGGCGGCACCACCCTGCTGCCCTGGCACCTGGACACCGCCACCTCCGATGCCCAGCGGATCTTCGACCTCGACCACTCCTGGGACGGCACTCACAGCGCCTGGGCCAACGGTCAGTACAACAACTGGGTGCCCGCCAAGAGCTGGTACACGATGGGCTACTACCGGCGCCAGGACATCCCCTTCCAGTACGCCCTCGCCGACGCCTTCACCCTCTGCGACCAGTACTTCTGCTCCACCATGGCGTCCACCAACCCCAACCGCCTCTACCTGTGGTCCGGCATGGTCGACCCGCACGGCACCGGCGGCGGCCCCGTCGTCGACAACAGCGAGAAGGGGTACGCCTGGACCACCTATCCGGAGCGCCTCCAGGCCGCCGGCGTCTCCTGGAAGGTGTACCAGCAGGAGGACAACTACGACGACAACGCCCTGGCCTGGTTCAAGCAGTACCAGAACGCATCCAAGGACTCCCCGCTCCATGTGAACGGCATGGTCAAGCGGGGCCCCGACGACTTCGCGCAGGACGTCGCCGCCGGAAATCTCCCGGCCGTCAGCTGGGTGGTGGCCCCCACCGACCAGTCGGAGCACCCCAACCACCCGCCGGCCCAGGGCGCGGACTTCACCTCCTCCTACGTACTGGAGGCACTGGCCGCGCACCCCGAGGTCTGGGCCAAGACCGTCGTCCTGCTCAACTACGACGAGAACGACGGCTTCTTCGACCACGTCATCCCTCCGGCCGCACCCGACGGCACCCCCGACGAGTTCATCAACGGCGCCCCGATCGGCCTCGGCCCGCGCGTCCCGATGATCGTCATCTCCCCCTGGAGCCGGGGCGGCCGCATCAACTCCGAGGTCTTCGACCACACCTCGGTGCTGCGCTTCCTGGAGAACTGGACGGGCGTACGGGAACCCAACATCTCCGCCTGGCGCCGCACGGTCTGCGGAGACCTGATGTCGGCCTTCGACTTCCGCACGCCCGCCACAACGTTCCCGCCCCTCCCCGACACCAAGAAACTCCTGGCCGACCTGGCGGAGCAGCACAAAAAAGTCCTCCCGCCCCTCTTCCCTCCGCTGGTCCAGCACTTCCCCGAGGTCGAGCCCGGCGACCGCCCGTCCCTGCCAACCGGCTACCGCTTCGGGTCCTCCTCGCGCACCGACACGGCCAAGGGCCTGCTCTGGATCACCATCGACAACTTGGGCACCCTCGGCGCGGGCCTGTCGATGTACACCGTCAACCACCGCAGGTTCGGCGCCTGGCGCTACACCCTGCCCGTGGGCGGCAGCGTCACCGACTACTTCAGCGCCCAGTCCGTCAGCGGCGGCCCGTACGACATCGACACCCACGGCCCGGACGGATTCCTGCGCGGCTACCAGGGCGACGTCCGCACGTGGACGAACCCGGCAAAGGCGCACCCGGAAATAGCAGCAGTGGAAGAGCCAAACGGAATCCGCCTCACGCTCACCAACACAGGTGGAAAAGCAGCAACGTTCACCCTCCCCACCCAGCAGATCACGGTGGCCCCGGGCGGCTCGGAGGCAGCGGTGGTCCCCGCCACCAACGCGGGCCGCTACGACTTCACGGTGACGGCTGACACCGGCGACGGCTTCGCCCGCCGCTTCGCGGGACGGCTCCAGCCTTAGGGCCGACGACGGCCGGAGGGGACGGGGCGGGGTGTCCCCGCAGGGCGGCGAACGAACTCAACCCGCGCTGTTCCGCTGACACGAGCGTTCGCCGCCCGGGGAGATACCCCGCCGCGGCACCGACCCCTTGACGGCCTACCGCAACAACCCCGCGAGCAACGGCCGGAAGTGCGCGAAATCCGGCGTCCGCGCGTCAACCCGCTTGGCGGCCTCGTCCCACCGTCGCAGCCGCACAGCATCGGCCCCGAAGTCCTCGTCCTCAAAGGCGCGCACCTCCGCCGAGGACATCGGTCCGCCCTGCACCCGCAACGTATGAACCGAGGCTTCCGACAGCTTCCCGAAGTAGTCCGGCTCGACCG
This sequence comes from Streptomyces sp. PH10-H1, assembly GCF_030063355.1. Lineage (GTDB taxonomy): Bacteria > Actinomycetota > Actinomycetes > Streptomycetales > Streptomycetaceae > Actinacidiphila. The sequence goes on along the minus strand of NZ_JASISZ010000031.1, from coordinate 28,238 downwards.
CGCACAGATACCGCTTCGCGGCGACATGCAGCCGCACCGGCTCGGTCACCTCGGGCCCGAACCACCGCGCCAGCCGCTCCGCACCCGTGTGACTGTGCCGGTTGTCCGTACCGTCGGAAGCCATCAGGTCAGCCCCACTCACAGGCCCGTGAAAATGCCCCACGTCATGCAACAGTGCGGCGGCGACCAGCGAAGCACCCGCCCCGGCCGCCTCCGCGAGCGCAGCGGCCTGCAGCATGTGCTGGGCCTGGGTGATCTCCTCGCCCAGATACTGCTCGGCGCCCGCGCCCTCGAAGAGAGCGGCCAGCTCATCGAGCGGCTGCTCGCGCCGCAGCACCTCCAGCGTGCTCGCGAGCCCGTCGAGATCGGCGTAACACCCCTGCAGATGACGTTCACCGCTCTCGGCGAAGGCGGTACGGGCGTGCAGCAGACGGGTGTTGTCGAAGATCAGGCAGTCACCGGGCGCCAGCCGGAAATCGAGCCGCAGATCGTCCCGCAGCAACAGGGCGCCGAACCGCCGATACGCGGCATAGAACAAGTCCAGCTCTTCCGCCGAGAGCCGCAGCGTCCCGATGGACCGGTTGTTGAACCGGACCTCGCGGATCCGCCCGAGCGGGTCCACGTCGATCAGCGGCCGGTCCGCGCGCAGCGCGCTCCGGGCGTCGTCGAAACGGAACGGCACGAGGGTGCGGGTCAGCACCTCGTACGCGGCCGGGTCCTCGTCGCGCAGCAGCGCGGCGGCGGCGAAGCCGTCGACGAGCCCCGAGTCACCGCCGGTGGCGGCATTCGTCAGACAGTGCAGCAGCTGCAGCGTCGGCACGGGGTCGCGGTACGGGTTGTCGGTGTGCGGGGTGATCGCGGCGCCGGTGAAGGCGAGATTGTTCGGGTCCGCCTCGACGCGGACGTCGAACAGGGAGCCGTAGTTCGTCTCCCGCACGTAGCCGAACGTCTCCGCGACGGCCAGCACCTGCCGTTCGCGGCACGGCACTCCCCGCAGCAGCGCGAAGCCGAGCCGCTGGACGGACTCCAGCACCCGTATCCGCTCGGCCGGTTCCGCGAGATACGCCTCCCAGTCGGCCTCGGGCAGCCGCCCGTCGAGCGCCGCCGCGCGCCACAGCTGCTTGCCGTCCTCGGTACGACCGTCTCCGGAACGGCCGTCGCCGCTCGGTGCCGACTCTGTCAGCCACTCCAGCGCGTACACAGACCGATGTCCGTCAGGAACCCACTCCACCTCGAACGAGGCTCCGCCGGCCCGCTCCCGTACGTCCCCGATGGCCAACTCCTGCGGCAGATCGGTGATGTGGAAGAGCTTCTGACCATTGCGCGGATCGCGGCACAACGAGCAGCCGCAGTTGTCCCGGAGCCAGGCCGCCGGGAGGCGGGTCAGGTCCATCACGTCCTCCATAAGTTGTCCAGCCAACTTTGAATTCATGGAGAACCTGGCACACGCCCATGAGGACCGGCGGACGGCCGAATGTCCGGAGAGTGAACGGGACCGGTGAACGGGACTGGTGAACGGGACCGGTAAACGGGACCGGAGAGTGCGGCGGCGCGGTCAGCCGCAGCAGCCACCCCCGCAGCACCCGCCGCCGCCACCGCCGGAGCCCGACGCGGGAGCGGCGGTGCCGCCCACGGCGACCGCCGACAGCAGCTTCACGGTGTCGTCATGCCCGTCCGGGCAGCTCGCGGGGGCGGACGACTCGGCCATCGGCCGGTTCAGCTCAAAGGTGGTGCCGCAGGACCGGCAGCGAAACTCGTATCGGGGCATGCCCGAAGAATAGCCCCGGCACCTCGAGCAGGATGAGCACGCAACCCCCGCACGCAATCCCCGCACGCAACCCCCGCACGCTCAGCGCCCCTGCGCACGGTCCTCACGGATATTGGCGACGACCCGGTTCGCGGTCTCCCGCACCGCCGCCGTCTCGGTCAGGAAGTGCCAGTAGTCCGGATGCCGGCCTTCCAGCTCTGCCACCGCCCGGTCCAGCCGCCCCACCGCGTCGTCCAGCGGACGGGCATGCCGGTGCTCCGGTGTGGTGCGGCCCTGCATCGCCAGCCGCTGCGCGTCTCGGATGGCGAACCGGGTCTTCTCGACCTCGGCCTTCGGATCCTTGCGGACCTCATTGAGCCGCCGCAGCCGGTCGCCGGCCGAGGAGACCGACCCGTCCACGTCGTCCAGCAGCGCCCGTACCGTGCTCAGCCGTGAGGTCGCGTCCGCCCAGCGCTGCTCGTCGCGCGCCTTCGCGGCCTCCGCGAGCTTCGCCCCGGCCTGCGTCACCGCGACCTCCGCCTGCGCCGGAACCTGCTGCAGGTCCTGCCAGCACGCCAGGGAGAAACGCCGCCGCAGCTCACTGAGGACCGGATCGACGCCCGCGGCCCTGGTCGCCAGCGCCTCGGTGCGGGTCCGCAGGCTGACCAGCCGCTTGTCGATCTCCTTCGCCTGCTCCGGCAGTCGTGACGCCTCCGCCCTGACCGCCTCCGCGCGGCGCTGCACATCCTCCGCGCGCGTCAGCGTCTCCGGCACGCCGTGCGTACCGGCTCCCTGATTCAGCTTCGTCAGCTCCGGCGACAGCGCCGCCAGCCGCGCCGCGAGGTCATCGGCCTTCAGCCCCGCGGCCCGCACCGCGTCCAGCGCGTTGCTCGCCGCCAACAGCCCGTGCCGGGCCCGTTCGACCGCGGGCGCCAACCGCGCCAACTGCGTCTCGGCCTTCCCCAGCAGCGGCCCCAGGCTCTGCGCGAACCGCTCCAGGTCTGCCTTCGCCCGGTCGAGATCGTCCTTCGCCTTCGTCAGCTCGCTGCGGGCCCGGGCGGCGGTGGACGCGTCCAGCTCATCGCGGTCCAGGTCATGCGCGTCAACGGTGGCGATGTAGGCCCCGCTCACCTGGTCGATCTGTTCCCCGAGCGCCCGGAACCCGGCCAGCGCGCGCTGCGCGGCAGGAGAGCTGTCGACCGCTTTGATGGTCTCTATCGACATCTCGAGATCCCGCTGCGCGGTGTCCAGCTCATAGAAGGCCTGCGATGCGGCGTCCTTCGCGGCCTGGGCATCAGCGCGCAGATTGTCGCCGCGCCGCCACCACGAGCGTGCCGTCGTCACAGTGACTCTCTCCCGCAGGTCCGCCGCTGGTGTCTGTCGGCTCCAGTCTCCCACCTGACCAAGACGAATACACGGCCCGGGCCGGTTGCACGGACACGTGACCGAACGCCGGGCGATGCTTTACCCGCTCTTGGTATCGGGTTGAGGAGCACAGGGGTCGGCGATGTAATCTGTCACTTCACGTTCCGCGGGCGTGTAGCTCAGTGGTAGAGCAGCGCCTTTACACGGCGCTGGTCGGCGGTTCGAACCCGTCCACGCCCACCGCACGATCGATCCGGGAGCCCCCGGCCAGCCATGGCCGGGGGCTCCCGGCGTCTCCGACCCCTGACTGGCGGGCCGCGTGGTCACCCCCGAGGCTGGAAACCGTATGGTCCGGCGGCCTCAGGAGGAGCCATGGCGGGTATCCAGCCGTTCACGTGGGAGGACTACGCGGCGCGGATGACGCGTGCCGCGAAGGCGGCGGCCGGAGCGGGGCTGGCAGGGCTGGTGGTGACGCCGGGGCCGGATCTGGTGTATTTGTGCGGATATCAGCCGACGGCGATCGGCCTGCTGCGGCCCGACGGCCGGTGCGGGATCTCCGATTCGGCGTGGGCGATGCACCTGCTGAGGGCGAGGAGCAGCCGCTCGTGCCGGGGATGTGCTTCTCGATCGAGCCGGGCATCTATCTGCCGGGGCGCTTCGGGGTGCGGATCGAGGACATCGTGATGTGTACGGAGGCGGGCGGGCGGCGGCTCAACGGCACGCCGCACGAGATGCGGATCGTCGCCTGATCCCCGACCCGGCCCGAGGTTTAACGACCATGCGTTGATTCGTTCGGGGGAACGGGTTCGAACACGGGCAGAGTCGCGAGCCGGCGGGCCTCAAGATCTGTCCTGTGAGAAATCGGTGGGGAAGGGCTGCCCTGCGCGGGGCAGTGGTGGTGGCGGGGACCGCGCTGTGCGGATCGGGGCTGCTGGTACCGGTGGCGGTGGCGGACGACCCGTGTCCGGGCCCGGTCTCGGTTCAGGCGGGGCAGGGCTCCTTACGGGTCTGCGTTCATGTTCAGCCGTTGGACGTTCAGCCGTTGGACGTTCAGCTGTGGCTCGGGCACTGCCCCTGCCATGAGCACCGGCACTGGTACTGGCCCTGTCACTGCCATGGGCACGAGCACGAGCCGCCGTGCCCGGAACCGACACCCACGCCGACGCCTTCACCGACCCCGACACCGACCCCGACGCCGAGCCCCACCCCCGCACCCACCCCGGCGCTGACCCGTGCGCCCACGCCGCAACCGGCGCCGCAGCCCACGCGTCGAGCGCCCGTGGCGCCCCCACGGGCGGCGCCGGCACCCCGCGTCGAGCCGACGCCCACGCCTGCGACCAGCCCCGCGCCCACCCCGTCCCCGCGGCACGCCCCGCCTCCGCGCCCGGCCGTCCACTGGCCGAAGCGCGTCGCACCTCCGCCGGCCCCGAAGCACCATCAGCGGCCGCTGATGATGACGATGCTTCTCACGACGGTGCCGGGACTGCTCGCGGCGGCTGTGCTGCGGCCGGGGTCACGCGCGCACGGCAGGGCCCGTTGACCCGCTGTCAGTTCAGTCAGCTAGGAGTTCCGAATGTCGCAGTGGATTGTTCTGGTGATCGCGATGGCCGCGGCCTGCGTGGTCGTCGTCACTGTCGTCGTGCTCAGACAGCGGCGCGTCCCGGTGGACGACGACCCCACGGAGACGCCGGACGTCATCGAGTACATGACGATGATGATCGGGGTGATCTACGCGATCGTTCTGGGCCTGGCCATCGCGGGCGTGTGGGAGGGGCAGAGCGCGGCGCAGGACGATGTGATGCGCGAGGCACAGGCCCTGCATGAGGTGAGCACGCGGGTGCAGGTGTATCCGCCCGGGGTGCGGGACCGGATCCGGGCGGACGTCGACGCGTACGTCAGCTATGTGATCCACCAGGAGTGGCCGTACATGACCGACCACGGCACCCTCTCCCCGCAGGGGACGGAACTGCTGTCGGTGGTGCGCCGGGGCGTGACGGACTACGCGCCGAAGGGGGATCTGGACGCGCAGGCGTACCAGCCGATGGTGGACCAGGTCGCGGTGGCGGACGAGGCGCGTACCGCGCGCGGCCAGAAGGCCGGGGCGACGATGCCGGGGATGGTGTGGTTCGGTCTCATCGCGGGTGCTCTGGCGACGGTGGGGCTGATCTTCACGCTGCAGATCCGCCGCTCTGGGCGGGAGTTGCTGCTGGCCGGCCTGTTCAGTGCGCTGATCGCGTTCCTGCTGTTCCTGATCTGGGACCTCGACGCGCCATTCGGCCGGGGCATCGCGGTCAGCGCCGATGTCTTCCGGGACCTGTTCCCGGCGCTGAAGTAACGCGGAGCGGAGCGGGGCACGGACGGAGGCGGCGGCCGGGGGAGAATCCCCGGCCGCCTCTCGTAGCGGGCGCTGGTCCCGGCCCTAGTCCCGCCAGTTGGCGACGTTGACGTTCTCCAGCACACCGAGCGCGTCGGGGACCAGGACGGCGGCGGAGTAGTAGGCGCTGACGAGGTAGCTGATGATGGCCTTTTCGCTGATGCCCATGAAGCGCACGTTGAGGCCGGGCTCGTACTCATCGGGGATGCCGGTCTGGCGCAGGCCGATGACGCCCTGGTTGTCCTCCCCGGTACGCACCGCGATGATCGAGCTGGTACGAGCGTCACTGATCGGAATCTTGTTGCAGCTCAGGATGGGTACGCCGCGCCAGGCGGGTACCGTGCTGCCGCTGACCTCGACGGAGTCCGGGTAGAGGCCCTTGCGGGTCCATTCGCGGCCGATGGCGGCGATGGTGCGGGGATGGGCGAGCAGGAAGCGGGTGCCGCGGCGGCGGCTGATCAGTTCGTCCAGGTCGTCGGGGAGCGGCGGGCCGGCGTGCGGCTGGATCCGCTGGTCGTAGTCGGCGGCGTGCAGAAGCCCGAACTCGCGGTTGTTGATGAGCTCGTGTTCCTGGCGTTCGCGCAGCGCCTCAATGGTGAGCTTGAGCTGCTCCTCGATCTGGTTCATCGGTTCGTTGTAGAGATCGGCGACCCGGCTGTGCACCCGCAGCACGGTCTGGGCCACGCTCAACTCGTATTCGCGCGGCGCGAGTTCGTAGTCGACGAAGGTGCTGGGCAGATCCGCCTCGCCCTTGTGGCCCGACGCCAGCTCGATGGCCGCCTCACCGCGCTTGTTCACCCGCTGGCGGGGAATGGCCCGGAACGCCTCCACGTGCGCGCGCAAGGGTGCGGACTGGTCGGCGAGGGCTTGGAAGTCCTGTCGGGGCAGGGCCAGGACGGTGGTGGTGGTCGCGGCCCTGGCGGTGAACTCCCAGAGGTTCTCGTCCTGCAGGAGGCCCTGTTCGCCGAAGTGGGACCCGTCGGCGAGGACGCCGAGACGATTCTGCTCGCCGTACGATCCCTCGCTGAGCTTCTCGACCTTGCCGTGGGCGATCAGGTAGAGGGTGTCGGCGGGCGCTCCCGCCTCGGCCAGGAGCTCGCCGGGGGCGAACTCGCGTTGCGTGAAGCGGTCGGCGAGCGCGGTGAGCACCGCGGGGTCGTCGAACGCGCGGAGCAGCGCGATTTCCCCCAACTCGGCCGGGATGACCCGCACTTGTGAGCCGGTCTTGACGAACGTCACCTTGCCGTCGCCGACCGAGTAGGTCAGTCGGCGGTTGACCCGGTAGGTGCCGGCCGAGACATGGACCCAGGGCAGCATGCGCAACAGCCAACGGGAGGAGATCCCCGCCATCTGTGGTGCGGACTTGGTGGTGGTCGCCAGATTCCGGGCGGCAGCCGTATCAAGGCTGGTGTGCGCCGAACTGTTCCCCGGGGCGCCCGGGGTGCTGAGAGCGGCGTCCTGGCCCGCATCAACCGACATGCGTAGTCCTTCGCACTAGGAGGTGAGGTGTGGAATGCAGAACCATTCTTTTCGTCACCCTCCGCGCTGGCTATCGCCGGATCGAGTGAGACTAAAACACCGAACCTTGGTACGGGGGGAAGGGACTTTTGGCCGATGGGGACAGTGTCCCCATCTGGCAAGGTATGGAGTCACTCCGCTGACGGAACTGACCGCCAGGACCGCGGTGTTCGCCAAGGAGTCGGCCGACATCTGGCTGTAGACCGTCAGACCGGGCCGGCGCTCGCCGCCAGGACCGCCTCCGCGACGGCCGCCGGGTGATCGAGCATCACCAGGTGGCCGGCGGGGGCAGCCGTCGTGAAGCGGGCGCCGAGGGTGTCCGCGAGGGCGCGCTGCCGCTCCAGCCAGCGCCGCTGCCGGTGCGACCGGCCACCGCCGTCGGCGGCCAGCACGGTCACCGGCACGGGCGGGAGGGGCGCGCGCTCGCGCAGGGCGGCGAGTTCGGCCGCAACGTCGAGGTAGCGGGCGTTCTCCAGCAGGGCGGCCCGCAGATGGCGCGAGGTGCCGTAGCAGCGGCGTACGAGGCCGGCGGGCGCCGGATCGCCGCCCCGCGACCTCGACATCCGTACGGTGAGCCGGCGGGTGGCCGGGCCCAGCGTGTACGGCAGGGCGGCGGCGCTCAGCCCCCGGGCGAACAGTGTGGCGGCGCCGGTGCGCCACTCCACGGCGGGTGCGGGCCGGGGGTCCTCCTCTACGCTGCCGTCCACCAGCACCACGCCCGCCGTGCGGCCAGGATGCAGCCGGGCGAACGCCTCCACGTGGAAGGCCGCGATGGAGTGCCCGACCACGGTCGCCGGCCCGTTCAGGCCCAGCGCGTCCAGGACGCCCAGAATCCGGTCGGCCTCCCCGGCCGCCGTCGGCGGTACGAGGAGCGGGGCGCTCAGCCCGAAGCCCGGCCGGTCGAAGCGCACGACCGTGCGGTGCGGGGCGAGCAGCGGGACGACCGGGTCCCAGTCGAACCAGCAGCAGCCCAGGCCGCCGCTGAGCACGCACACCGGTCCCGAGCCCTCCCGCAGGACGTGCAGTGGCACCCCGCCGATGCGCAGGATCACTCGGATTCACCTCGCGAGGCAGGGGACGGAACAGACGGGGCCGACGGAGCGGGCGGAGCGGGCGTGCCGACGGAGGTGGCCGAGCCGCCCAGCCCACGACCGACCACGGGGCGGCGCGGCAGGCGCAGCAGGGCGATCACGGCGGCGGCGGACACCGCGAGCCCGGCGGCGAGGTCGGTGGCGCGGAAGAGGCCGCCCAGCGGCTGGTCGGCGGCGGCCAGCTCGCTGACGTAGGCGTTGACCGGGTCCAGGCCGGTGGCCGGCACGACCTCCAGGACCCACGCGGTGTAGGCCGCCGCGCCGAGCAGCAGCCCGGCGGCGACGGTCCGGGAGCGGGGGGCGGCGGGCTGCATGCCCCCATGATCCCCGCCGCACGCCATTTGCCGGGGATGCGGGCCGGCCGTCGGGCGGAAACCGAAGCCAGGGGGAACGGGGCGGGCCGGGCAGGGGTGGTGCAGGGGCGTCAGAGCGCCTCGACGACCGTGCCCCGGTCGGCGGCGGTCTGCGGCGGGATGGTCAGCGGCACGGTGGCCAGCGCCGCCGCCATCGCGGTGCGGCGGCCGCGGCGGAAGACATAGGCGGCCAGCGCGCCCGAACCGCACAGGGCGACCAGCGACATGACGCTGCCGAGCCAGCTCGCGCCCAGCCACTCGCCGCCGAGGTACCCCAGGCCCACGCTGTACGTCGCCCAGGCCACCCCGGCCAGCGCCGACCACGGCAGGAACTCCTTGGGCCGGCGGTGCGCCACACCCGCGCCCAGGCTCACCACGGAACGGCCGGCCGGTGCGAAGCGGGCGAGGACGACGAGCGCCCCGCCGCCCTCCGTGAGCACCTGGCCCAGCCGCTCCTGAGCGGTGGACAGCCTGCGGGACTGTGCCATGCGGCGGTCGAACCAGTCGCCGCCGCGCCAGGCCAGCCGGTAGGCGGCGATGTCGCCGACGCAGGAGGCGATGGCCGCGCACACCAGCAGGGCGACCACATCCATGATGTCGCCGCCCGCACCCGTGGTGCCCGCGGTCGCGGCGCTGATCACCAGCACCCCGCTGGGCAGGATCGGGACGAACACATCGAGCAGTACCGACAGCGCCACGAGGACGTAAATCCATGGCCAGTCGAACAAGGAGCTCAGACCCTCGAGCACCATGCCTCCTCGTCCGACGTATGCCTATTCACGGATGGGCGGATCTTCATCCGCTCCCAGCCGTACAGCGTACGCCAGAGGTGCTGGGTGTTACGGGAGAGGGGTGGGTGATGTTCGAGACACGGTGCGGGGAATATCCCGGACACCGAGTGAAGGGCGGCCGGGAAGGGGGTCCGCGGGGCGGCCGGGAACCGGGTCCGTGACACGGTCCGTGGCCGGTTCCGGGACCGCGGAGAAGGGCGGCCGGCCGGTGACCATCAGCAGCGCGGCCCTGGCCACGGCGTCAGCGTCGGCCAGCGTGACCGAGTTGGCCCAGGGCCGCGCCCCGGCCGCCGTCACCCAGTGCGCGCCTTCCGTCGGCACGCCCACGGCGAAGCGCCGGGGATGGGCCCGCCCCCGCCGGTCGATCAGCCGGTACGGGCGTGTCGTGACATCGACTCCGCCCGTCTCGTAACCGCCCACCCGGTACGGGCGGCAGGCGCCGGCCGCCAGCAGCCGGGCGAGCAGCGGGTCGGCGGTCCTGCGCAGATCCGGCTCCGGCAGCCGGGCCTCGATCAGCGTGGTGGCCCGGATCCGCGATCCCGGCACGTCCGGCGACTCGGCCGTGAAGTACGGACCGCCGTCGGTTCCCAACTCCAGCCGTGGGCCCAGTATGTCCACCACGCCCGCTTCGATCAGCGCCACCAGCTCCTCGACCCGGCGCCGTGGCGGCCCGATCGACAGGAAGGCGTTCAGCGGCGTGTACCAGCGGTCCAGGTGGTCGCGGTGCGACGCGCCCGCCAGTCCGCTGTGGTCCACCACCTGCCGCAGCTCGTTCCGCAGATCCCGCAGGACGTCCAGGGCCGCTTTGAGCGGCCCGTCCACGTTGCCGAGCCGGGCCTGCGCCACGTCCTGCCGCAGATGGCCGAGCAGCCAGCCGCGGAAGGACGCGCGGCCGTCGAAGGCGGCACCCCGGTGCGGGTGGGCCAGCCGGGTCCAGTCCCACCGGTCCGCCGCCGGTATCCCGAACTCGTCGAGCAGCGCGGCCTCTTCGGCGCCGCCGTGCGGGGCGCGCAGATACCGGTCGCGGAACAGGTCGACGGAAGAGCCGCGCGATGGACCGCCGGAGAGACCGCCGGAAAGGTCGCCGGTCCCCGACAGCAGACCGCAGTAGTACGTCGTCTCGACCTCCTTTGCGACCAGCGGCCACACATCCGCCACGAAGTCGGGCAGGTCGCCGGACGCGGCGCGCCCGCGCAGGCCTTCGATCGCCGCCGCTGTGAGCAGCAGCGGTTGGTGCCGGTCGTGCGGGCCCTTCGCGTTGTCCCCGCGTGCGTGGTACGGGATACCGCGCCGCGAACCGGCGTAGATCCGCGGCTCGCGCCCGGAGGCGAGGTATCTCAGCGTGCCGTCCGCCCGGTCACCACGCGGGTCCGCGACCCGGTGGAACGATCCGCCCCGGCCGGAGGTCAGCAGCGCCATGTGGTCGAAGAAGTTGAGGCCGAGCCCGCGCATGAGCACCGGTTCGCCGGGGGCTATCGCGGACAGGTCGAGGTCCGCGGGGTTCGCCGGGGGGAAGTGGCTCAGACCGTGGACGTCCGCGTAGTCGGCCAGGGCCTGTTCCCGCTCGGTGGCCGAGACCGGCAGGTGGCCCTGGGCCAGGATGACGGCGGCCAGGCCGTCCAGCGTGCCGCCGTCGTCGAGGGTGAGCGTCTGCAGGCCCGCCCCGGGCGGCGCACCCGCATCCCCGGGCGGAGCGGCCGCATCCTCCAGCCGCACGGCACGCGCCGTGTGCACCCGTACGGTGACGCTGCCCGGTGCCACGCGCAGCACCTGCCGGAACACCCACTCCAGGTAGTGCCCGTAGAAGGCCCTGCTCGGATAGTCGTCGGGTCCCAGCGCCCGCGCCTGCGCCCGCACCCAGGGCTCGTAGCGGTCCGCCCCCGCGGAGTGCGGCAGGGACCGCGCCCATGCGTAGAGACCGGGGCCGCGCAGGATCGGGCCCTCGCACTCCACGCTGGAGTCCGTGAACAGCGTCACCTGCGACGCCACCGTGTTCATCAGCAGTTCCCGCGACTGGCCCGTCCGCCACACGCTGCCGGGACCAGGTGGGGACGGATCCACGACGTGGACGGTCAGTGCCGCGCCGGACGTCAGCTCGCGGGCGCTCGCGCAGATCCGTTCCAGCACGCTCGTGCCGCGGGGCCCGGCACCGACGATGGCCAGGGCGTGTTCAGTTGTGTGTCCATGCACGTGTGCGTACTCCCGGGCAGGTGGGGCTGGGGATCACCCATCCTGCGCAACATGCCCAACAGGCTGAGCCGGAAACGGAATACCAACATCCGGCCGAAAAGGGTCCCGTGGACTTCCCGGCTCGTTTCGTATGGCGCCCGGCGTCACATCCCTCTCAGTGCTCTGCCGCTCAGCGCCGCCGGAGGGTCGAGGGCGTGAACGAGCCCTTGGGTCCTGTGACCTTGAGATCGAGCGAACGGCCGCGCAGGGTCAGGGTCATGAGCTGGTTGCCGAACCAGGGACCGCCGAGGCGCGTCCAGCGGACGACGGGCGCGGGCAGCCGGCCGTGCCGGGCGAGCGCGCGGCCGATCCAGCGCCCGGCCCGGCTCCAGCCGAAGCGGAAGCCCGCCCGGATCGTGGCGGGGACGCTGTTGTGTATGGGGGAGCAGGTCAGTTGGAGTACGCGGCTGCGCACCGGGCGCGGCCAGTGCGCCTCGGCGATGTACGCGTGGTGCACATCGCCGGACAGCACGCAGATGGCGGCGGGGGCCCGCGGCCCGCCGCCCACCTCGGCGAAGAGGTCCGCGAGCGCGTCGAAGGAGGTGCGGAACGCCGCCCAGTGCTCCAGGTCGGCCGCCTGGCGCAGTTTCTCGCCGCGCTCCGCCCACCGCCGGCCCCGTACGCCCCGGCACAGCGCCGCGTCCCACTCCTCGACGGCGTGCACGGCGTGCGGCAGCAGCCAGGGCAGTGAGGTGCCGACCAGCAGGTGATCGAACGAGCCGTCGGACAGCAGCTGCCGGCGCACCCATTCCCACTCGCCGTCGTCGAGCATCGCGCGCCGGTCCTCCTCCAGGACGCGGGCGGCCCGGGAATCCACCATCAGCAGCCGGACGCGCCCGAAGTCGCGCCGGTAGCTCCACCGCACCGACGCGGCATCGGCGTCGGCGCGGGCGGCGAAGGCGCGGACGGCCTCGGTGCCGTCGGCGGCGGTGCGGACGGTGCGGAACAGCTCATCGGCGGCCAGTTCGGCGGGGGAGAGGTTGCCCAGGTGCTGATACACCCAGTACGACATCAGGCCGCCGAGGATCCGCTCCTGCCACCAGGCGGTGGAGCGGATCGTGCCGAGCCACGCCTGTGAGGTGTTCCAGTCGTCGATCACATCGTGGTCGTCGAAGATCATGCAGCTGGGGACGGTGGACAGCAGCCAGCGCACCTCGGGATCGAGCCAGGACTCGTAGTAGAGGTGGGTGTACTCCTCATAGTCCGCGACCTGGTCCCACGGCGGATCGGTGAGGTCGCGGCGGTGGGCGAGCCAGTCGCGGGTGGGCTGCGAGGTCTCGTCCGCGTAGACCTGGTCGCCGAGCAGCAGCAGTACGTCCGGGCGGGCGGCGCCGTCCCGCACGATCTCCCGGGCGAGGGAGGCGAGCGCGTCGGGGCCGACCGGGTCGTGGGTGTGGTGCGCGGGCGCCGCCCACCGGCAGGAGCCGAACGTCACGCGCAGCGGAGCGCTGCCGCCGGCGGAGGTGTGGATGGCGCTGGGCGGGAACGGGGAGCCGGGCGGCGGCCACACCTGGCGGCCGTCGAGGCGCACGGCGTACGGGGCTTCCGTGCCAGGGCGCAGTCCTGTCACCGGCACCAGCGCGTAGTGGTGGCCCGCGACCTGCCAGGTCCTGGCGGCGCCGCCGCCGTCCCCTTCACAGGCCACGACGGCCTCGCAGGGCCGGTCGGCCTCGATCCACACGGTCGCGCTGTTCTCGTCCACGTACCGCAGCAGCGGCCCCAAACGCAGTTCAGCCATGATGACCGGCCTCCCCTCCGTCACCCAAGACTACGGACACCGGAGGAGAGGCGGGAGTTGCCCGTCGGACCGAGGGGTGGCGCACCGTCGGTTCCGGCGGGTCCCGCCGCCGGACGCCTACAGTGGCCCCCGTGCTCGTCTCCGCGTCCGCCGCCACCGCGTTCACCGCCCACACGTTCACCGCCACGACGTTCTCCGCCGCCGCGTTCACCGGTCCCGTGGGCGCCGGCCCGGTGTTCGCCGCTCACGCGTCGGCCGCCGTCACGTCCGCGGCCTCCATCTCGCTGCTCCCCGTCAATCGCACCCTCGGCATCGTGCTGGCCGTCCTGCTGGTGGTGGCCACCGGAGTCGCCGCGTACGCCCACCTCGCGGACGAGCAGGAGAACTACGCGCGCGGTATCGCCACCGCAGGGCTGCGCGCAGCCCTGCAGCTCGCGGCCGTCTCGTCCCTCATCGGCTGGGTCGTCCACTACCAGCTCGCGCTGCTCGCTTTCGTCGCCGTCATGTACGCGGTCGCGGTGTGGACCGCGGGGCGCCGGATCACGCGCGACGACAGCTGGAAGTGGGCGGCCGTGCCGATCGGGGCGTCCGCGCTGCCGGTCGTCGCGCTGCTCGTACTGACCGGTCTCGTGCCCCTCGGCGGCATCGCGCTGATCCCCGTCGCTGGCATCCTCATCGGCGGCGCGCTCACCGCGACGGTCCTCGGCGGCCGCCGTGCGCTGGAGGAGCTCCACAGCCGGCACGGCGAGGTCGAGGCCGCCATGGCGCTGGGCTTCGTGGACCGCGACGCGCGGCTGGAGATCGCCAGGCCCGCCGCCTCCGGCGCGCTCGTGCCGGGCCTGGACCAGACGCGGACTGTGGGGTTGGTCACTCTGCCGGGCGCATTCGTCGGCATGCTGCTCGGCGGGGCATCACCCGTCATGGCAGGGGCGGTTCAGCTCTTCGTGCTCGTCGCGCTGCTGGTGGTGCAGGCGGTCGCGGTCTCGTCGGTACTGGAGCTGGTCGCCCGGGGGCGGCTGACCCGTCGCGTAGACTGATAAGCGCAGAAGGGGAGTAGCTCTTCGCCGGACCGTCGACATACTGCCCGCCCTCGTGGTGGGCCGGCGCCCGGAGGCATGGTGGATCCCACCGCGCCAGCGAGACCTTCGGCCGCAGCGTTTCATTGCGCTGCCGTGCCGAAGCGACCCCTTTTCCAGGCGCTCCGGGTGCGGCGGCCCGACCGATGAGGATCCGCCCCGTGTTCAGCTTCACTGTCGCCGCCATCGTCTTCGGCGTCATCTTCCTGGCCGAACTGCCCGACAAGACCGCGCTCGCCGGGCTGATGCTCGGCACCCGCTATCGCGCCTCGTACGTCTTCTGCGGCGTCGCCGCCGCCTTCGTCGTCCATGTCGCCCTCGCCATCGCGGCGGGCAGTGTGCTGACCCTGCTCCCGCACCGCTGGGTGCAAGGGGTCGTCGGGCTGCTCTTCCTCGCGGGCGCGGCCATGCTGCTCTTCAAGAAGGACGACGAGGAAGAGGGCGTCCGCGAACCCGCGGACCAGAGCTTCTGGAAGGTCGCGGGCACCGGCTTCATGCTCATCCTGGTCGCGGAGTTCGGCGACCTGACGCAGATCATGACCGCGAACCTCGCCGCCCGCTACGACGATCCGGTGGCCGTCGGCCTCGGCGCGGTCCTCGGCCTGTGGGCGGTCGCCGGGCTGGGGATCTTCGGCGGGCGGATGTTGATGAAGCGGGTGCCGCTGGCGCTCATCACGAAGATCGCGGCCGGTGTGATGGTGCTGCTCGCGGTCTTCAGCCTCTACGAGGCGATCGCCTGATAGGACGGCCCGACGGCCTGACCCTTTGACGGGTCGGGCCGCCGTTGGGCGGTCGGGCCGGCTTCAGCCGATGTGGACCAGGAGGCCGCCGTCCGCGGTGGCCTCCACCCGTACCTGCTCCAGCGAGTCGACATGCGCGTTCGGAGCGTGAACGGCGGCGCGCGGGCCCACCCCGACGACGCGCATCCCCGCGGCCTTCGCCGCCGCGATGCCGACCTCGGCGTCCTCGAACACGATGCAGTCCTCGGGGGCGAAGCCCAGCTCGGCGGCGCCCTTCAGGAAGCCCTCCGGGTCCGGCTTGCTCGCGCTCACCCGCTCCGCGGTCACCATGATCTCCGGCAGCGGCAGCGCCGCGGCGCCCATCCGGGCGCGGGCCAGCGCCTCGTCCGCCGACGTCACCAGCGCGTGCGGCAGGCCGGCCAGCGAGGCCAGGAACGCGGGCGCCCCCGCGATGGGCACGACGCCGTCGAGGTCGGCCGTCTCCTCCGCGAGCATCCGCTGGTTGTCGGCGAGATTCAGTTCCACCGGCCGGTCCGGAAGCAGCACCGCCATGGTGGCGTGGCCCTGCCGCCCGTGCACGACGCTCATCACGTCCTTCGCGTCCAGCCCGTGCTCGGCGGCCCAGCGGCGCCAGCAGCGTTCCACCACCGCGTCGGAGTTCACCAGGGTGCCGTCCATGTCGAGGAGCAGCGCGCGGGCGGTCAGAACGGACGGGCTGGACGGCATGGACGCTCCTCTGGAAGTACTCAGTGGCCCCGCTCGCCGGTCAGGGGAAACGAGCGGAGCCACTTTGTTTCTCCACGATACAAAACATGGGCCCGCAACGCCAGCGGATCTCGGGATCAGGCTGCGGGGGCCGCAGGGGCCGCGAGGTCTACGGGGTCTCGACGTACTGCAGCAGACCCCACGTGAAGTGCGCGATATAGCGGGCGCCGGTCGGGGGGTCGCTGAGGGCGAGCCGCCACCGGGTGGGGGCGCTGCCTTCGAGAGGAGTCGCGCGCGGGAAGGCGCGGGCGACCTCGTCGACGGTGCAGGACCAGGGGGCGAGGTCGGCGGCGGACCCGAGCACGGGGGGCAGGGCGCCCGGGGCACGGACGAGCCACTCGTTCCACACCGCGCCGCCGCCGGGCGCGCACAGCACCTCGAACCGCAGCTCGGGCCAGAGCGGTACGGGCCACAGATGGGCCTTGCAGCTCAGGTCCCCGATGCGCCGGACGGCCGTGCTCTCGGGCGGCCCGAGCGCGGCGCGGTAGCGGCGTTCACCGCTCGGGGACGTACGGGAATGGAGTCGCGCCTGCCAGCGGCGGTTGGCCTCGCGCAGTTCGGCGCGGGACGCGCCGAGCGTGCGGAGCGCCTCCTCGACCAGCTCGGGCCGGTGGTCCGCCATCCGCCGCAGCAGTACGAGTTGGAACTGACCGGCCCCGAATTCCTCTGTCGCCACCCGGTGATCCTCGCAGACGCGCTACCAGGAGGTCTGCTGCTCCAGAGCGGTACGCGTCGCCGGGCCGTAGACGCCCTCGGGATCGCTGGTGATCGCGTTCCAGAACTGGAACATGGCCACGGCGTCCCGCACCTCGGAGTCGAACCTGCCGTCCACGCCGCCCATATAGACGTAGGCGCGGCGCAGCCGCTGCTGGAGGTCCACCACCGGGGCCCCGGTGTCGCCCATCTGCAGTGCCGGGTCGGCGAGGGTGGGGCGGTTCGTGGGGGGAGTGGTGGTCGGGGTCGTGACGGGGCCGGATCCGGAGCCGGGCACGGAGCCGGGTGCGGCCGGTGTGTTCGTCGTGACGGGGGGCTGGGACGGGGGCGCGGACACGACGGGGGAGGCCGGGGGCGCAACGGACTTCACCGGGGTGGACGGGGCGCGGTGGGTGGCGGTCGGCGACGCCGTGGGGCCCGACGCGTGCACGGCGCTCGGCGCCGCGGTGGCCATCACGTCGCTGCTGGGCAGAACGACGTCGGGCACGCTGTTGCTGTTGTCGGGCAGGGCCCGCTCCGGCCGGTCGGGCGCGCTCAGCAGCTGGTTGGCGACGGCGACCGCGCCTGCGGTCAGCGCCGTGGCGGCGACGGTGGCGGCCGCGACGACGAGGCCACGTCTGCGGCGGCGGGGTCGGCGGCGCCGGCCGCCGCGGCGCTCATCCTGGCCCCCGGGGCCCGGTCCGACCGCGAACAGCTCAGGACCGGACGGCTCCACCGGGTATTCGAGACCGTCGTACGCGCGGCCGTCAGATGCGAGACCGTCGTATGCGTGGCCGTCGTATTCGAGACCGTCGTACCCGTGGCCGTAGTACGCGTCGTCGGCGTACGCGAGGCCGTTGTATGCGGGACGGTCGTTTTCGGCCGGGAACATGCCCAGGTCGGTGTCGGCAGGGCTGGGCCCCGCGGTTCCGATCAGGGGTTTCACGGTCGACTCGGCGGGCTCGGTGCCCGGTTCCGCCACGTATGGCCGAACGCGCAGCGGGTGGAAGCCTTCCGTCGCCGCGAGCGCGGCTCGCCGTTCGGCCGACCGTGACGCGGCCGTGGCCACACCCGGTTCCAGCTCCTCTGCCCCCTCCGGCTCCACTGGGCTCCCCTCCCTCGACGGTCCGCGAATACCTCAAGACGCAGTGATTATGCCGCCCGGGGCATGCCGTGCCCAGGTCCGGCCGTCACTCTCGGTGGCGCATAGGACGCGAAACCCGCGCGAATAGTGTGAATATTGATTCGCGATCAAGCGGCGCGACGCGAGGAGCACGGCATGGCGCAGGACACCACGGCCCCCACCGGACCGCCGGCGGCCCTTCCCGGCGCGCACCAGGACAAGCGCTCGGTGCGGATCGCGATCAGCGCGCTCGCCCTCGGGATGCTGCTGGCCGCGCTGGACCAGACGATCGTGTCCACCGCGCTGCCGACGATCGTCAGTGACCTGGGCGGCATCGAGCACCTGTCCTGGGTCGTCACCGCATACCTGCTCGCCTCGACGGCCGCCACCCCGCTGTGGGGCAAGCTCGGCGATATGTACGGCCGGAAGAAGCTCTTCCAGACCGTCATCGTGATCTTCCTGATCGGTTCCGCGCTGTGCGGCATCTCGCAGAACATGCCGCAGCTGATCGCCTTCCGTGCCCTGCAGGGCCTGGGCGGCGGCGGTCTGATGGTGCTGTCGATGGCAATCGTCGGCGACATCGTGCCTCCCCGGGACCGGGGCCGCTACCAGGGCGTGTTCGGCGCGGTGTTCGGCGCGAGCAGTGTGCTCGGGCCGCTGCTGGGCGGGGTGTTCACCGAGCAGCTGTCCTGGCGGTGGGTGTTCTACATCAACCTGCCGATCGGTGTCGTCGCGCTGGCCGTCATCGCGGCCGTGCTGCACATTCCGGTCCGCCGCACCTCGCACCGGATCGACTACATGGGCATGGCGGTGGTCGCCGCGGCGGCGACCTGCCTGGTGCTGGTGACCTCGCTCGGCGGCACGACCTGGCCCTGGAGCTCGCCGAAGATCATCGGGCTGGCGGTGCTCGGCGTGGTCCTGGTGGCCGGCTTCATCGTCATCGAGCGCCGGGCCGTGGAACCGGTGCTGCCGCTGCGGCTGTTCCGGGTCCGCACCTTCTGGCTGTGCTCGGTGATCTCCTTCGTCATCGGCTTCGCGATGTTCGGCGCGATGACGTACCTGCCGACGTTCCTGCAGGTCGTGCACGGCCTCTCGCCGACGATGTCCGGTGTGCACATGATCCCGATGGTGATCGGCATGCTGGTGTCCTCCACCGGTTCAGGACAGATCGTCAGCCGCACCGGCCACTACAAGGTCTTCCCGATCCTCGGCACCGGGATCACGATCATCGGCCTCCTGCTGCTGCACCGGCTCGACGAGTTCACCAGCACCTGGGTGATGAGCGGCTACTTCCTGGTCTTCGGCTTCGGCCTCGGCCTGGTCATGCAGGTGCTGATCCTGGCCGTGCAGAACTCCGTGGGCTACGAGGACCTGGGCGCCGCCACCTCCGGTGCGACGTTCTTCCGTTCCATCGGCGCCTCCTTCGGCGTCTCGATCTTCGGTACGGTCTTCGCCAACGAGCTGAACGGCAAGATCGATTCGGCCATCGCGGGCAAGCCGCTGCCGCCCGGCTTCGACCCGTCGGTGATCTCCGCCAACCCCCGCGCCGTGGAATCGCTGCCGGCCTCGATCCAGGGACCGGTGGTGCACGCGTACTCGGCCTCGATCACCACCGTGTTCCTGTGGGCGGTGCCGGTCACCGTCATCGCGTTCGTGCTGGCCTGGTTCCTCAAGGAGCAGCCGCTGCGCGGTTCCGTCACGGTGCCGGACGGAACCGAGACCTTCGGCGCCAACCCGGTGGAACGGTCGTCGATCGACGAGATCGCCCGCGGCCTGTCGCTGCTTGGCAGCCGGGAGGCCCGCCGCGACCTGTATGCGCGGATCACGAGGATGGCGGTGCTCGACATCCACCCCGCGTCCAGCTGGCTGCTGCTGCGGATGGCCAAGGGCGGGGAGTCCGACCCGGTCGTACTGGCCCGCATCACCACCGTGCCCGCCGACGTCATCGAGCAGGCGGCCGTCGAGGTCGAGAGCCGCGGGCTGGCCGTCCGGGAGGGCAATCCGCTGGTCCTCACCGACAGCGGCCGGGAGATGGCCGCTCAGCTCGGAGCCGCGCGGCGGACCGTACTGGGCGAACTGCTCGGGGACTGGGACCCGGAACGGCACGCGGACCTCGCGGCGCTGCTGACGAAGCTCAGCGGCGAGCTGTGCGGCGGTGACACCGACCGGCTGACGAAGGAGCGTCCGGCGGCGGGCGGTTCAGCCGCCTGACGCCCCGGTGGCACCTGCGCCACCGCCTGCCGCACGCCTGCCCCGGGCTGGTGGAACGCCCGCCCCCACGCCCGCCCTCCTGTGCGTCCTCACGCCCGTTCTCACGCCCGTTCAGCCTCTGCTGGACGGGTGTTCGACGTTTGGGTACCCGCTTTCGGGCAAGCCGAACGATGAGTTCGCAGTATTCGCAGTATTCGCAGTACCGCGCACACTCTGTCCGTCGACCCGCAGAAACGGGAGGCACGTAATGTCCACTGGCGTGACTATCGCCATCGTCGTGGTTGTCATCATTCTGGCAGCCGCTCTCGCGACCGTGATGCTCCGGCCCGGGGGCATGGGCGGCCAGAGCCTGCGACGCCGCTTCGGCCCCGAGTACGAACGGGTCCTGGGACTTCATGACGGTGACACCGAGGCCACCGACAAGGAACTGACCGAGCGCCTCCAGCGGCACGGAGACCTCAAGACGCTGCCGCTGTCAGCGGAATCCCGCGAGGAGTACACCGCCCGCTGGTCATCGGTCCAGGAGCACTTCATCGACTCGCCGGCCAAGGCGCTGACCGAGGCCGACACGCTGATCGAGCAGCTGGCCCGCGAACGGGGTTACCCGGACGCGAAGTCCGCAGAACACTTCGACGCGCTGTCCGTGCACCACGCCCGTGACCTGCAGGGCTACCGCGATGCCCACACCATGGCCGGCCGGACGGGCCAGGCGGGCGGCGAGGGCGGGGCCTCCACCGAGGAGATGCGCGCAGCCCTCGTCCGGGCTCGCTCGATGTTCGCGGAGCTGATCCGGGCCGACGGGCACGGAGCGGACCGGAACCGCCGCACGGATGCGGAGCACCCCGACGAGCGGACCGCCGGAAAGCGGAGCGGCAATGGCCTGCACCTCGGCACGATCGGCCGTCGCCAGAACTGAGGCCCCCGCCCGCACCGCCCGCCCCCAGCCATCGGTTCCAGGTGTCACAGGAGACAGAGACGATGAACGATCGACAGGACCAGATCCGAGAGAGCGACAAGGCCGCCCCGGACACCGCGCCGGGCACCACCCCTCCAGCCGGCACGTCGCAGCAGCGTGAGGCTCAGCCGCGCGAGACGCAGATCCCCCGCCAGGCGGAAGGCTCCGCCGTGCCCCGCACCACCGCGAACCGCCCGGACGAGCCGCCCCCCACGCCTCCCGCCCTGGGAGCCCCGCACAACGCCGCCGGCGACCGCACGCCCGGCTCCGACCGTACGACGGCCGGCAAGGACCGCACGTCCCCCGCCACCCGCGCCGGTGCCGAGTCCCCCCGCCACGGTCACGGCGACGGCGGGCTCGGGGAGCGGCTGCAGCGCGCGATCGGCGCGTTCGTGGACGAACCGCGGAAGTCCGTCGAGGAGGCCGACGCCGTACTCGAACAGGCCACCAGGCAGCTCACCGAGAAGCTCGCGGAGCGCCGCCGTATCCTCCGGTCGGCATGGCACGACGACGACGCCAAGGCCGACACGGAGGAACTGCGTCTGGCGCTCATGCACTACCGCGACCTGACGCAGCAGCTGCTCAGCATCTGAGGGCAGCCGCCCGGTGACGGCGTCAGCTCTTCGGGGCCGTCTGCTGGACGACCTCGAACGACCACAGGGCGGAGTCCGAAGCGGCCGGTTTGGGCCGCTCGGCTCCGCCCTCGCCCGCGCCGGCACCGCCGTGCGCGGCCTTCATCGACCCGGACATCCAGTTCTTGAAGTCCTCCTCGCTGCGCCACCGCGTGTACACCAGGTACTGGTCCGTGCCCTCGACCGGGCGTAGCAGTTCGAACCATTCGAAGCCGTCGGAGTTCTCGACGGATCCGGCACGCGCCGCGAACCGCTTCTCCAGCGTCTCGCGCATCTCCGCCGGCACGGTCAGGGCATTGATCTTCACGATGCTCATGGCCCCATCCTGCCGTACGGTCCCCGCCCGGGCGCGGGTGCTCAGCCCGGTCGGTCGGCGCGACCGTTCAGCCCCCGTAGCTGACCTGCATCTCCTTCACGCCGTTGATCCAAGCGGAGCGCAGCCGGCGGGGGTCGCCGACGAGTTTGATGTCGGGCATCGCGTCGGCGATGGCGTTGAACATGAGGTCGATCTCCATGATCGCCAGGTTCTTGCCCATGCAGTAGTGCGGGCCGCCGCCGCCGAATCCCAGGTGGAGGTTGGGGTCGCGGGTGATGTCGAAGCGGTCCGGCTCGTCGAAGACCTCGGGGTCGTGGTTGGCGGAGGCGTAGAACATGCCCACCCGCTGGCCCTTCTTGATCTCCTGGCCGCCCAGCACGGTGTCGCGGGTGGCCGTGCGCTGGAAGGACGTGACCGGGGTGGCCCAGCGGACGATCTCCTCGGCGGCGGTGCTCGGGCGCGTGGCCTTGTAGAGCTCCCACTGCTCGGGGTTGGTGAGGAAGGCGTGCATGCCGTGGGTGATGGCGTTGCGCGTCGTCTCGTTCCCGGCGACGGACAGGACGAGGACGAAGAAGCCGAACTCGTCGGTGCTGAGGTTGCCTTCGTCCTCGGCGGCGACGAGCTGGCTGACGATGTCCTTGACCGGGCACTCCTTGCGGGCGGCGGCGAGGTTCATCGCGTACGAGATCAGTTCCATGGCCGACTCGGCGCCCACCTCCTCGGTGATCGCCAGCTCCGGGTCGTCGTAGGCGATCATCTTGTTCGACCAGTCGAAGAGCTTGTTCCGGTCGTCCTGCGGCACGCCGATCAGCTCGGCGATGGCCTGGAGCGGGAGTTCCGAGGCGACCTCGGTGACGAAGTTGCCCACCCGCCGGCCGCGCGCCTCGGCCACGATGCGGTGGGCGCGGTCGCGAAGCGTCTGTTCCATCTGGCGGATCGCGCGGGGTGTGAAGCCCCGCTGGACGATCTGCCGGACGCGGGTCAGCTCGGGCGGATCCATGTTGAGCATGATCAGCCGCTGCATCTCGATCTGGTCGCGGGTGATGTGCTCGTTGAAGCGGATGACCGCGGTATTGAGGAACGACGAGTAGACCTCGGGGTTGAGCGAGACTTCCTTGACGTCGGCGTGCCGGGTGACGACCCAGTACCCCTCGTCCTCGAAGCCGGCGGTGTTGTAGGGCTGTTCGTTCCACCAGACGGGGGCGGTCCGGCGCAGCTGCGCCAGTTCGGGGAGCGGTACCCGCTGCTCGTACACGTCCGGGTCTGTGAAGTCGAAGCCTTCGGGAAGCGCTGGGCAGGGCATCGGCCACTCCATGTCTGACGGTCCATCAGATATGGCTTGAACGTAGTAACCAGTTCTACAAGTAGCAAGGGGAATGACGGTGTGGATTGGATGTGGGGTCGTGGAGGCTTGTGCACGAGTCTTGCGCGCCGCGTACCGGGGGTAATAAGACTGCATGCAGAACTAGTACGCGTTCTAGTTCTGCCGGAGGCGCCGGGACGCCGACCGGTCGAGGAGAGGACGAGATTCATGGCCGCTGAACCCGTCATCGTCGAAGCTGTACGCACGCCCATCGGCAAGCGCGGAGGCGCGCTCGCCAATCTCCACCCCGCCTACCTGCTGGGCGAGACCTACCGCGAACTGCTCGGCCGGACCGGGATCCAGCCGGACGCCGTCGAACAGGTCGTCGGCGGCACCGTCACTCACGCGGGCGAGCAGTCGATGAACCCCGCACGCAACGCCTGGCTCGCGATGGGACTGCCGTACGAGACCGCCGCGACCACCGTGGACTGTCAGTGCGGGTCCTCGCAACAGGCCAACCATATGGTCGCGAACATGGTCGCGGCGGGAGTCATCGACATCGGCATCGGCTGCGGTGTCGAGGCGATGTCCCGGGTGCCGCTGGGCAGCGGCTCCAAGCACGGGCCGGGCAAGCCGTTCCCCGACGAGTGGAACGTGGACCTGCCCAACCAGTTCGAGGCCGCCGAGCGCATCGCCCGGCGACGCGGGCTGACCAGGGAGAACGTCGACCGTCTCGGCCTGATCTCGCAGGAGCGGGCGGCCCGGGCGTGGGCGGAGGAGCGGTACAAGCGGGAGACCTTCGCGGTGCAGGTGCCCACGACCGAGGAGGAGCAGCAGGCCGGCCAGGGCATGTGGCGGCTGGTCGACCGCGACCAGGGCATGCGCGACACCACCATGGAGGGCCTGGCGAAGCTGAAGCCGGTCATGCCGACCGCCGTCCACACCGCGGGCAACTCCTCGCAGATCTCCGACGGGGCCGCGGCCGTCATGTGGGCGTCCAAGCGGATGGCGCGCGCCCTCAAGCTCCGCCCGCGCGCCCGTATCGTCGCCCAGGCACTTGTCGGTTCCGACCCGCACTACCACCTGGACGGTCCGGTCGACGCGACCCGGGCGGTTCTCGGCAAGGCCGGGATGACGCTGAAGGACATCGACCTCATCGAGATCAACGAGGCGTTCGCGTCCGTCGTCCTGTCCTGGGCGCAGGTCTTCGACCAGGACCTGGAGAAGGTCAACGTCAACGGGGGAGCGATAGCCCTCGGCCACCCGGTCGGCTCGACCGGCGCCCGGCTGATCGTGACCGCGCTGCACGAACTGGAGCGGACGGACAAGGAATTCGCCCTCATCACGATGTGCGCGGGCGGCGCGCTGGCGACGGGGACGATCATCCAGCGGCTCTGACGTGCCAGCTGTCCAGCGGGCTCGGGCATCCAGCGGCTCCGCGTCGCCGCCCCCGGGGTGGGACGGAGCCGCTGGGGACAGCCACCGGCGGGCGTACGGAGCGGGGCGCGGCGGGGGGCGCCTCGCTCCGCCCGGTCGCTACGGCCTCCCGGGAACGCCTCCCGGACCGCTCGCGGGGGTGTCCGCGGTCGCGGGCGCTCTCGCGGATCCGGCCGTCGGGCCGAAGGCCACCGGCGCTGCGAAGGCCGCGCGGCGGGTGGCGCGGCGCAGGGCCTTGAGGATGGTGGCGCCGAGCGTGAAGGTGAGGATCGCGGTGACGGCGGCGCGCGGCAGGTCCCAGCCGAGCGACGTCGCGAGGCAGTACGCGACGAAACGGCCGAGGTTGTCGAGGACCGGGTCGCCGCCGACGTAGGCGATGCCGGAGGACAGCCCCCCGATGGTCACCCAGCCCTGCAGATTCATGACCGTGCCGTAGAGGATCGACGAGGCGACGCCGTAGCAGGCGAGCATCGTCAGCTCGCCGCGGCCGCGCAGGGTGTCGGGGCGCGGGAGCAGCCCCGCGCCCATGGCGACCCAGCCCATCGACAGCATCTGGAACGGCATCCACGGGCCGACACCGCCGGTGAGCAGCGCGGACGCGAACATCGACACCGCCCCGAGCACGAAGCCGAATCCGGGACCCAGCACCCGCCCCGACAGCACCATCAGGAAGAACATCGGCTCGATGCCGGCCGTACCGGCGCCCAGCGGCCGCAGGGCCGCTCCGACGGCGGCCAGCACTCCGAGCATGGCGATCGACTTGGCGTCCATCCCGCCGTCCGCGATGGTCGCTATGACCACGGCGATCAGCATCGGCAGCAGCGCGGCGAACAGCCAGGGTGCGTCCTTGCTGTGGGCGAGTCCGGTGCCCGGGTCGGCGAGCAGTGGCCAGCCGAACATGGCGATGCCGATCGCCGAGATCAGCGTCAGCGCCGTGACGGAGCGCGGACCGAGGCGGATGGGACGTACTTGCCGGTCGGGACGTACCGGACGGTCGGGACGTCCGTGCTGGTCGGTCTGTTCGTGCTGGTCGGTCCGTACCTTCCGGTCGGTCCGTACCTTCCGGTCGGGACGTTCGTTCCGGTCGGGACGTTCGTTCCGGTCGATAGGTACCGGCTGGTCGGTTCGTACCGGCCGGTCGGGACGCGTCATGAGGACTCCTCCAGGGCGCGCGCGACCTGCGGGACGGTCAGCCAGGGCAGTGGCGCGAGGATCTTGGAGACCTGCGGGGCGAAGGCGGGGGAGGAGACCACGACCTCGGCGGTCGGGCCGTCCGCGACCACCTCGCCGTCGGCCAGGATCACGACCCGGTGGGCGAGTTCTGCGGCCAGTTCCACATCGTGGGTGGCCAGCACGATCGCGTGACCGTCGGCCGCTAGCACCCGCAGCTGGGAGACGAGCCGGCCCTTGGCCGCGTAGTCGAGGCCGCGGGTCGGCTCGTCGAGCAGCAGCAGCGGCGGCCGGGCGGCCAGCACGACGGACAGCGCCAGCGCGAGGCGCTGGCCCTCGGACAGATCGCGGGGATGGGTCGCGTCATGGACACCCGGGAGGAGTTCGGTGACCATCGCGCGGCAGGTGCCGGGCGCGGCGTGCGCGTCCTGGTCGGCGGCCGCGCACTCGCCGGCGACGGTGTCCGCGTACAGCAGATCCCCCGGCTCCTGCGGTACCAGGCCCACCTGCCGGATCAGCTCGCCCGGCTTCGTACGGGACGGGACGATGCCGCCGACCGTCACGGTGCCCGAGGAGGGCGGGTGCAGACCCACGAGGGCGGACAGCAGGGTGGACTTGCCCGCGCCGTTGCGCCCCATCAGGGCGACGGTCTCGCCGGGGCGGACGGTCAGCGACACCTGGCGCAGCGCCTCGGTCCTGCCCCGGCGGACGGACAGCCGGTCGAGGACCGCCACCGGCCCGGCGGCGGCCGCAACCCCGGCTGCAACCCCAGCCGTAACCCGGCCCGCAACCCCGCCCGCAACCGGCGGCGTTCGGCCCGCCAGCCGCTCCCGCAGCGGCCCGGCCTTCCGGCGCGCGTCGCGGACGGACAGCGGCAGCGGCGACCAGCCCGCGAGCCGGCCCAGCGCCACCACCGGCGGGTGGACGGCCGAGACCGCCATGATGTCGGCGGGCGCGCCCATCATCGGGGACGCGCCGGGGGCGGGCAGCAGGATCACCTGGTCCGCGTACTGCACGACGCGCTCCAGCCGGTGCTCCGCCATCAGGACCGTGGTCCCCAGATCGTGGACCAGCCGCTGCAGCACGGCCAGCACCTCCTCCGCCGCGCCCGGGTCCAGGGCGGACGTCGGCTCGTCCAGCACCAGCACCTTGGGGTGGACGGTGAGCACCGAGCCGATGGCGACGCGCTGCTGCTGACCGCCGGAGAGCGTGGCGATCGGACGGTCCCGCAGCTCGGCCAGACCGAGCAGGTCCAGGGTCTCCTCGACGCGGCGGCGCATCGTGGCGGGCGCGAGGCCGAGCGACTCCATGCCGTAGGCGAGCTCGTCCTCGACGGTGTCGGTGACGAAGTGCGACAGCGGGTCCTGGCCCACCGTGCCGACGACATCGGCGAGTTCACGTGGCTTGTGGGTACGGGTGTCCCGGCCCGCAACGGTGACCCGGCCGTGGAGGACTCCGCCCGTGAAGTGCGGCACCAGACCGGAGACCGCGCCCAGCAGAGTCGACTTACCGACTCCGGACGGCCCGACCAGCAGGCACAGCTCCCCCTCGGGGACGGTGAGGTCCACTCCCGCGACGGCGGGTTCCGCGGCGTCGTCGTACCTGACCGAGACCTGCTCGAAGCGGATCATGTGCGGTCCTCCTTCGGCTTCGATGGTGCGAACCGGGACGAGGCGGGGAGCGGCGCGGGGAGCGGCGAGACGAACGCGGGCAGCAGCCCGGCCAGGACCGAGAGCGCGGGCCACAGCGGCAGCGTGGGCGCGGTGAGCGGGATCGTCGACGGGGCCAGCGCCAGGGGATCGTGAGAGGCGGCCCAGATCATCAGCGCCGCCACCGCGACCCCGGAACCCGAGACCAGCCAGGCCCGTATGCCCCACCGGTCGGGGCGGTAGCGGGAACGGATCGAACGCCGGCCGCCGAGCCGCAGCCCCGCCAGCGCCGAGACCAGGCCGAGCAGCAGCACCGGCACGCCGTACCCGGCGCCGGACGCGGACAGCAGCGCGTACGTGCCCGCGCACACGCCGAGCAGTCCGCCCAGCGTCAGCGCGGCGGTCGTTCGGCGTATCGCGGGCGGCACGTCGGCGGACCGGCCGTAGCCGCGGGCGTCCATCGCGGCGGCCAACGCGACCGACCGCTCCAGCGCCCCTTCCAGGACCGGCAGTCCGACCTGCAGCAACGCCCGCACCCCCCGGTCCTCGCGGCCCCGCAGCCGGCGGGCGGCGCGCAGCCGCTGCACATCGGTGACGAGGTTCGGCGCGAAGGTCATCGCCACGACGACCGCGACCCCCGCCTCGTACAGCGCGCCCGGCAGCGATTTGAGCAGCCGGGCCGGGTTGGCGAGCGCGTTCGCCGCGCCCACGCAGACCAGCAGCGTGGCCAGCTTCATGCCGTCGTACAGCGCGAACAGCAGGCCCTCCGCCGTCACTTTGCCACCCAGCCGGACGCCGCGCGCCCAGTCGGGCAGCGGGATCTCGGGCAGCGTGAACAGGGTGTGGGTCCCCGGGATCGGCGAGCCGAGCAGGATCGCGAAGACCAGCCGGATCGCGAGCACCACCAGACCCAGCTTCAGGAACGCCCCGTACGACCGCGCCCAGGGCGCGTCCGTCCGGCG
>NZ_JASISZ010000030.1 GCF_030063355.1 Streptomyces sp. PH10-H1 | reverse complement strand
AAGTCTGCGAGCAGACCGGACGGCTTCGGGACCAGATCGCCGAACTCACCGCCCGCCTCTGCGAGTTCGACACCGAGAGCGAGAATCTGCAGATCACCCGCAAGACCCTCCTCAACCTCCCCGCACCGGCACCGGCACCGGCACCGGCAGACGATCCACCCCGCGCCGAGGTGCCGAAACACCCCGCCTACCAGCAGATCCTCACGGTCCTCGCCGACACCGGCGGCCCGATGCGGGCTCGCGACATCTGCGAGGCCCTCGACCTTCCGATCCTGCCGAAGAACACCGAGGGCATCCGGTCCAAGCTGAAACGCCTGGTAACCCGCGGCATCCTCACCGAGCCCGAGCCCGGCTTGTTCACCCAGCCCCGCCCCTGAACACCAGCCCACCCCACCGAGCAGGGCACCTCACCCAGACCTCATCGCGAATCGGGCATCACGGCGCGAACCGCACTCTGAGACGGAGAACATCGCCGAGCAGCGCGCATTGGAGAAGTCCGGCTTCACCCGCGAGGGTGTGCTGCGCAGCTTCGCGTTCCGTGATGGACGCTGGCGAGACGTCGTGCACTTCAGCGTGCTGCGCGACGACATCGCCCCGGACGGGGCCCCAGGGCAGTCCAGTTGCGGAGGCCCACCGGCCTGACCGGGGCCCAGCCCGGCTCGCCACCCGCGCCCAGCGGCTGCGGTGGACGGCGACACAGGCGCGTGCCGTCAGGTGACGAAGGTCATGGATGGTTGGCCGATGTCACACTCCGGGCGTCCGGATCGCTCTCGGGATGGGACGGGACGACCAGTCCGCGTCACCTGAGGAGAGGGAGACACACCATGATCCTTGTGACTGGAGCCACCGGAAACCTCGGCCGCCCGCTCATCGCGGAGTTGGCCGCGAGGGGCAGGAAGGTGCGCGCCTTGACGCGCACTCCCGGCGGCGCGCGCCTGCCCGCCGGGGTCGAGCCCTGCGACAGCACCGCGCCCGACTTCGACGGCGTGACCGCTCTCGTGGTCAACATCGCCGGGACGCCCGGCAGCACCGACGCTCTGCTGGACGCCGCCAAGGCGGCCGGGGTGCGGCGAGTCGTCACCGTTTCCGCGCTGGTCGTCGCGGACGACGAGGCCGCGGGTGAGGGAAGCTCCGCCGCGATCCACCGGAATCTGGAGACAGCCGTCGCGGCGGCCTTCCCCCAGTGGACGCATCTGCGCCCCGGCGCCTTCGCTGCGAACGCCTTGCAGTGGAAGGCGCAGCTGACGGCGGGTGACGTCGTGCGCGGCCCGTATGCCGGTGCTTGCACTGCGCCGATTCACGAGGCGGACATAGCCGCGGTTGCCGTCCAAGCCCTGCTCGGGGACGAACTGCTGGGGCAGGCACCGTCCTTGACCGGTCCGCACGGGCTGACCACGGCGGAGCAGGTGGCGATCCTCGGCGCGGTCCTGGCTCGTCCACTGCGATTCGAGGAGATCCCCGCGGCGGCGGCGAAGCAGGCGATGCTGTCCCACAACTCCTGGGTCCAGGAAGAGGCGATCGACTCCCTGCTGAGGTATCTCGCCGGGACCGTCGGCAAGCCCGCACTTGTGACCGGCGAGGTGGAACGCATCCTGGGCCGCCCTGCACTCACCTACGCCCAGTGGGCCGAGGCCAACGTCTCCGCGTTCCAGAACTGACGAGGGCGGATCGAAGCCATGTACATCGCCTACGCGACTGTCGCGATCGTGACCATCGCCTACTGCGCCTTCTCGGCCGGGTGCGACTTCGTCCGCTTCGAAAGAGTGGCCCTTGCCATGAACAAGGCAGGCGTGCCCCGATCGTGGATGCCCGCGCTGGGCGTCCCGAAGGCGGGCGCCGCCCTCGGTCTCCTGGCAGGCTTCTGGCTACCGGTGATCGGCCCGGCCGCGGCGGCCGGACTCGTCCTGTTCTTCGTCTGTGCCGTCGTTACCCACCTGCGGGTGCGCGACTACTCACTCGGGCTGCAGTACCCGTTCCTGCTACTGGCCGCCGCCACGCTGGCCCTGGGCCTGGTCACCTGAACCCACCCGCTGCCAGGGCCCTCGCACGGAAGGACATCAGCGGCGCGGCAGTAGGCGAGTCACGGGGATCACTGCCGCGCCGAGGCCGAGCCAGGTGAGGGCGAAGAACCATCCGCCCAGGACATCGCTGGCCCAGTGCACCCCGAGATAGATCCGGCTGAGCCCGACCGACACAGCCCACAACGTGAGGACGACGCAGCCGGTGACCGCCGCCGCGGTCCGGACCCGGCGGGCGACGGCCCAGGCCAGCAGCCCGGCCACGAACGCGGAGGTAGTGGCGTGTCCGGAGGGGAAGGCGAACCCGGAGGCGTGGGTGGCCCAGTCGGCGATGGCGGGACGGGGCCGTCCGATCGCGTGGAGCAGCCCCAAGCGGGCGACCTGGGTCAGACCGAGGAATCCGAGCGCGCCGGCGGCCGCCCATAGTCGCTGCCTCGCGTCGCGGCCCGCGATCAGCCCGGCGGTCAGGGCACACAGATAGGGGAAGACACCGGTGCCGGTCGCGGTGACGGCACGAGCGAAGGACACCGCGCCGGACGGACGGTGCTTCACGGACCACACGTGCAGGCTCAGGTCGACGGCGAACGGCGCGCCGTCCCGTCGGATGACCCATACCGCCAGCAGGACGAAGAGCGCGGCGCACAGAGCGGAGACACCCAGCAAGGGCACCAGACCGGCGCGCCGCTCCGGCAGGGCGGGTTCATTCATCGAGCCACCAATCGCAGGCACAGACGGGACCCGTGGCACCGTCGGACCATGCCCGAGCGACGCGAGGACGGAGACCGCGACCCACCCGCCGCCGCTGCCCCAGCATCGAACTCAGTGCCACACCGTGGGGGTGGGGCACTGCTCCCCTCGGTGGTGACCAGGGCCGCGTGATGCCACGCACTGATTGACTACAAGCATGTAGACGTTTCGTTCCACTGTAGATGAACGGAGGGCGGAAACGACGCATGGGGTCTCATCCACCCCTCCCCACGCGGAAATCGTCGATGAGCCGCCGGCCGTCGAAACGGGGCGCCGATTCGAGGCTCCGACTCGGGACTCGGGCGTGGCGGGTGAACGGTTCAATCGGTGGGCATGGAGGCGAGGGCGAGCTTGCGGAGTTCCTCGAAGTCCCAGCTCAACGAGGTGTCGCGCAGGGCGTCGACGACCTCGGTGACCCAGCGCAGTTCGGCGTCGGTGACGGCGCGGACGTACTCGGTCTCCAGCATGGTCACGCGCGGGAGCTGGAAGCCCTCGGTCTCGGTGACCAGGGCGGCGTCCAGTTCGGCGATCTTCTGGGTGAGCCGGTCGCGGCGTTCGGCGAGCAGCTCCCGGGCGGTCTCCGGGGTGAGCATGAGGAAGAAGGACAGCGCGGCGGGGAACTCGGGGAACTCGTTGCGCGGGGTGGACAGGATCTCGGCGAGCCACTGCCGGGCGGCTGCCCGGCCGGCCTCGGTGACGTAGTACGTGGTGCGTTCGGGATATCGGTGGTCGCGGTCGGTGTCCTGTACGTCGATCAGCCCGGCCTCCTGCAGCCTGGTGATCATCTTGTAGAGGGTCGCGCGCTGGCCGACGTTGACGACCTGATCCTTGCCCCACTGCTTGATGAGCCGCTGGATGCCGTACGGGTGCATCGGGCCGCTCTCGAGCAGGCTGAGGACGGCCAGGGCGAGCGGGGAGCGGCGGAAGGTCGTTGTCACATGCCAAATCTACCGCACCTTCCCTACTAGTTGCTAGAACACTAGCCGCTGTGCCACTATGAAGCCATGACAAACGCCGAGCACACTCCGCAAACCGCACCCGCCTCCTCCCTCGAGAGCCCCGTCCGCATCGACGCCGACCACACCCTGACCAAGCGTCTGGGCAACTGGACCCGGGCGCGCAGCTTCGAAGTACGCACCCGCCGCGGCGCCGTCGTGCTGGACCTGCGCTCCCCCGACATCGCCGACGGCGACCTCGACCTGCACGTGGACATCGACCACGGCATGCTCAAGCTGCTCGTCGCGTCCGACACCGTCATCGACCACTTCGGGAGCCTGAAGTGGAACGGCCGCGGCCGCGTCAAGGACCTGGAGGGCGCCTCCGGGTCCGAGGGCCGCCGGATCCACGTCACCGGGCAGATCACCAGCGGCGAGATCCGCATCCACCGCAACGGCATCGCGATCCTGTCGTCGATGTTCTCCCGGGCCTTCGTCCAGGACGCCCTGCGCGCCCGCCGCGAGGGCGGCTTCACCACCGTCGACGACCCGACCCGCACCGCCTCTTGATCCCACGTACGCCGCGGTCCGGGCCCGTGCGGCCCGGACCGGACAGGCGGCTCCTGCGCCGACGACGGCCGGCGGCGCTTCCACCGGCGGGGCTGCCCAGCGGGCAGACACCACCACCTTCCGCCGCGCCGGTGGAATCCGTCGCCGTCCCGCCGCTCACGCGGCGGCGGCACGCCGGGCCAGGGTTCGCATGATCACGTGGTGGAACGGCTCGATCGCACGGAAGTAGAGCCGGCCCGCGGTGCGGTGGTAGCGCACGACCGTGGTGCACACACCTTCCAGGCCGTTGGCACCTTCACGCACCACGAAGGTCGTGCGGAAGCTGAGGTGCTTGTCGTCCTTGCCCGCCACCACTTGCTCGTCCGAGACATCGAACATGTACATCGGTCCGATCTGCGCGCCCTCCTCGATCCGTACCGCGCCCGATCTACTGCCCTTGAGGCCGAACGGTGCGACGAGCAAGTCCCGCACGGCGAGCAGGCTCCGCGTCCAGCGCGGTGGCGAGGCCAGTATCAGCGCCGTGAAACCGATCGCGGTGGTCCCCGGCGCGACATCGACCGCCACGGCGTCGACGTGGTCGCACCCTCCAAGGACGCGCAGTGCGTCCGCGAGTACCGGCTCGGTGTCCCTGCGTACCTTCTTCGTCATGGTCACACTCTCCCGCTACCGGTCCTCCGATGCGGCCCCGGGGTGGCTCGGCGTGGGAGAGCGGCGCACACCAGGCGCCGACCGCGGACCCACCCCCGTGGTGTCGGTCCGCGGCCGGCGCTCCGGGCCGGATGGCCGCTAGCGGCCCGGTGCCTCGATCACGAGCCTGGCGGCCGCTGCCCCGGAATACTGTTGCTGGCCGGTGATCAGATTGCCATCACGGACGGCGTAGGGGCGGAAGGCGCCCTGGACCACAAAATTGGTGCCTTCGATCCCGCGTGCCGCGTCCTCGATCCAGTACGGCTGGATCTCAGACGACGGCCACCACTTTGCCGCTTTCGTAGGCCTCGACGACCAGGCCGCTTACCTTCGGGTTGCCGCGGTAGGGGTACATCGGACCCTGCCCGCCGACCAGCAGCACCGCGTCGTACTCGGCCACGTCGATCTCCGCGCTGTAGCCGGAATCGTCGCGCGGGTCGCTGTATCCGTCGGCCGCCAGGCTGCCGCCATCGGGGCTGGCGATCGTCACCTCGTAGCCGGCCTCGGTGAACTCCCAGTAGGGGTGGGTCAATTCCGACCACCAGAAGCCGATGAGCCGGTCTGTTCGGAGACCGCGGGGTTGGAGGCGACGAACAGCACCTTCTTGGTACGGCCGAACGTGTCAACGGTCGCGGCCATCGGCATCTCCCCGCAGTTCTGCGGCTATCGCGTCCGCGCCCAGTTGGATCATCCAGGTCAATGGTGCGCCGGGCAGGAACGCGGTCAGGGCACGCTCGAGCTCGGCCTTGGCCAGGTCGGTCAGCGCGGGCGCGCCGTCGGCGAGCCGCCGGATCAGCTCGCGGTAATGGAGGAGATAACGGCGTTGGTCGGCGAAGAGCCGGGTGTCGGCCGGCTCGCCGTGGCCCGGGTACAGCCGGGACATGTCGCCCAGCTCAGCGGTGATGACGTCCAGCGCGGCCAGCCATGCTCCGGAGTGCCCGTCGTTGGTGTACGGGTGGGTGCCGTGGAACGCGAGGTCGCCGATGAAGGCGAAGGGCTGGCCGCCGCCGGGTGTGGCGACCAGATAGCTGTCCGCGTGGCTTTCCGCCGGGCCGATCTCATGGGCGGTCAGGGTGAGCCCGCCCAGATCGACCGTCTGGCCGTCCGCGAGCTCGACGGTGGGATAGGCGGTCCCGGCGGGCCACTGCTCGCCGTACACCGGGCCCCACTGGGCTCGTTTGGCATCGGCGATCTCTTCGATCGCCTTGGCCACACCGGCTGTGGCGTAGACCGGCACGTCGGCGTCTCGGGTCAGCTCGAACACACCGTTGAAGTGGTCGGGATGTGCGTGGGTGACGAACACCGCCTCCAGCGGTTTGCCCACCGCGGTGAGGCGCGCCTTCAGCGCGGCGATATCGGAGTTGAGCAGGTTGGTGTCGACGACCACGACACCGGACTCGGTTTCGATCAGATAGGAATTGACGAACAGGCCGGTCTCGCCTGCGGTGTAGGTGTGCAGGGAGATTCCCGATCCCAATACGGGCATGGTGACTCTTTCCGTGGCGTGCCTGTGGTTTGCTCTGAATCGGTGTCCGGCCGACGTCGGTAAGCCTGCCTGCCGGCGTTGATACATGCGCTATGTGTTCGCTATGCATGCAGGTCAGGGCGGAAACGGGCGGTGTCGCCACCCGGTGGCATCCACGGCTGCGCGAGACGGGGTGGGTGTGCGGTTCGCGATTCTCGGTTCGGTGGAGGTCTCGGCGGACGGACGGCCGCTGCCCGCCCTTGCCCCACGCCACCGCGCCGTGCTGGCGTACTTGCTGCTGCGGGCCGGGACGGTCGTGTCGAACGGGCTGCTCATCGAGGCGATGTGGGGCGGCACACCGCCGCGAACCGCCCGTACGCAGATACAGGCGTCGGTATCGGCGATCCGCCGGGCGCTGCGCGACATCGGTGCGGCCGACATGCTGTCCACAAGGGCTCCGGGCTATGTCATGTCCCCCGAACCGGGGCAACTCGACCTCCAGCGGTTCACCGAAGAGGTCTCGACGGCGCTCGCCCAGGCGGCCGGTGACCCCGTTGCCGCCGCACACCGGATCCGGACGGCGCTGACGCTGTGGCGGGGTCCCGCGCTGGCGGACGTGACGGCCGACTTCGTTCCGGGCGCGCGGGAGCGGTTGGACGAGCAGCGGCTGTCGGCGTACGAGCGGCTGGTCGACATGGAGCTGGCCCTGGGGCGGCACGACGACCTCATCGCCGAACTGCGCGCGGAGCTGCAGACCCACCCGTTGCGCGAGCGGCTGCGCGGCCAGCTGATGCTGGCGCTGTACCGGGGAGGCCGGCAGGCCGACGCGCTCCAGGTGGCGCGCACCTTCCGGACACAGCTCGCCGACGAACAGGGACTTGACCCGGGAAGCGCCTTCCTGGCGCTCCAGGACGCCATCCTGCGCAATGATCCCGCCCTGGACCGGCCGTCGCCGCACGTCCCGCCGTCCCCCTCGGCACCGCCCCCGCCGTCGTCCCCGCCCAAGGCGGTGGAGCCGGTACGCCGGCGGCTGTCCTTCCTCCCCTACGATGTACCGGACTTCACCGGTCGGGAGACCGAACTCACGCGGCTCACCTCCGCGTTGTCCGAGACAGGCGGGGTGTGGACGGTCGATGGGATGGCCGGGGTCGGCAAGACCGTGCTGGCCGTGCATGTGGCGCACCGTCTCGCCGACCGCTTTCCCGACGGGCAGTTCTTCGTCGACCTGCACGGATTCACCCCCGGCCGGGAGCCGTTGGCGTCGAGCACCGCACTGGAGACGCTGCTGGGCGCGCTGGATGTGCCCATCGACCGGATCCCCACCGACACCGAACAGCGGGCCGGTCTGTGGCGAGCCGAGCTGTCCGGCCGCCGCGTCCTGATCGTCCTGGACAACGCCGCCACCGTCGACCAGCTCCGGCCGCTGCTGCCCGGCGGCTCCGGCAGCGCGGTGCTGGCGACAAGCCGCCGGCGGCTCACCGACCTCGACGGCGCACAACTGCTCTCCGTGGACGTGCTGCCGGGCGTCGATGCCGTCGCCCTGTTCACCGGGGTGGTCGGCCGGCGCGCCGTCGATGAACCCGACGCGGTCGGCGAGGTCCTCGCGCTGTGCGGCTTCCTGCCGCTGGCGGTGCGGATCGCCGCAGCCCGGCTGCGCGACCGACCGCAGTGGACCGTTGCGTATCTGGCCGGGCGGCTGCGCGAGCAGCGCCGCAGGCCGGCCGAGCTTTCCACGGCCGACCGCGGGGTCGCCACCGCCTTCGCCGTGTCATACCGGCACCTCGACCCGGACCAGCAGCGGCTGTTCCGTCTGCTCGGCCTCCATCCCGGCCCCGATGTCGACGCGTACGCCGCCGCCGCGCTGACCGGCATTCCGGTCGACGGGGCCGAACGCCTCCTCGAGGATCTTCTGGACGCCCACCTGCTGCTGCAGCACACCCCCGGCCGATTCACATTCCACGATCTGCTCCGCGACCACGCCCGCACCACCGCCCTCGACGAAGAGACCGCCGACGCCCGGCAGGCGGCACTGACCCGGCTCTTCGACCACTACCGGTACACCGCCGCCGTCGCCGCGAATCTCCTCTTCCCCTTCGAGAAGCAGCGCCGGCCGAATGTTCCGCCGCCGACCGCCTCCTCCGTCGTCCTCGCCGATCCCGCCAGTGCGGAAGCGTGGCTGGAAGCCGACTTGCCCAACGTTCTGGCGGCCGCCGCCGAGCCCGGCCGGCCCGACTACACCGGCCAGCTCTCGGAGATCCTGTGGCGCTACCTGGATGTCCACGGCCTGTGCTGCGCCGCCCTCACCCTGCACACCCAGGCACTGCGCGCCGCCGAGAGCCGGGCCGACCCGGCCGGCCAGGCCGACGCACTGCGCCACCTGGGCGTCGTCCACCTGCGGTTGAGCGATTTCCGGCAGGCGTTGCACGACCTTCAGCAAGCCCTGGACCTGGACCGCGCGGGCACGGATCGCAGCGCCGAAGCCCGCACGATGAACAATCTCGGTGTGGTCCACGAACGGCTCGGCGACTACCGACAGGCCCTGTCCCACTATCGACAGGCGCTGATCATCAGCCTTCCCCACCCCCCGGGTTGGAGCGAGGCCGAGGGGCCAACGAGCGTGCGGGGGGCAGGGAGCTGACGGAGGATCTGCTGCTCAAAGCGGTGTCCGGCTCGACATCGGCCTCTGCTCTGGCATTGCCCAAGATCCTGGCCTTCGCCGACCTGGCAAG
The DNA here is from genome assembly GCF_030063355.1 of Streptomyces sp. PH10-H1. Classification (GTDB taxonomy): domain Bacteria; phylum Actinomycetota; class Actinomycetes; order Streptomycetales; family Streptomycetaceae; genus Actinacidiphila. The sequence continues at coordinate 75,967 of NZ_JASISZ010000030.1, read as the reverse complement.
TCCGGTGGACGATACGTGGACAAGCTCTCAGCTCTACACCAGCGCGTCGAGGCAACTCATCATGCGCGGGGAGGCGGTACGGGGTATTGAGCTGGGCGAACGCGCATGCGACGCGGAGGAAAGGCTCGGGGGCGGCGGTTCCGACGGCCTGGTCCGCGAGAAGCGCTGCGAGCTGGCCGACCTGGGTTTCACTGCGGGGCTCAAGCCCCTGTTGCCAATCTCGGCGGTCACCAAGGAAGCGTTCCGCGCCCAGCGGAAGGACAACGATTCGCTGGAGCGCCTCAGGGCTCTGGGACATGCTGCAAGAGGCCGCCGAGCACACCGCGAGGCGCGGCACACGCCTCGCCCACCCGTTCCTCGACGCCGTCTACTCCCTGTGCGAACGCCAATTGGGCAGACAGCACCAACTTACCCAAGACGTGAGAGCGGCGTACGGCCGCGCCCGCCGTTCCGGCCCCTGACCAACCTCCGGAACGCGGGGGTACCACGACGGGCCCGGTGCACTCGATAGCCGAACCTTCGACGATCGAGTTGAAGCGCTTCGACTGATCTCGCAGCCGGGGCCGGTGAATGGAGATTGGTTGGACAGGCAGTGTCCCGGACGGTGGATGAGACGTCGCCGTCCATGGCAGGGAGATGGACCGGTGGCCACAGTCCAGGCTCCGTCAGCGCCGACCATCACGAATCGGACAACGGAAGTCCTACACTCGAGAGATGAGACAGGTGCAGCTCAGTGGCGAATGACCTGCGGCGCATAACCGCCTTCCAGAACGCGTTCGCCCGCCGCCAGGCTGTCGAGGTGAACGAAGTGCCGGGCGGCTACGTCGTACTCAATGAGACCTTCGCTCGCTCCCACGAACACAATCAACTGCACATTGACGCGGCTGTTGATCCCGCCACCCTGCCGGCACTCGCCGAGGCGGCCATGGCGAAGTTGAACCACCGTCGTATCACCGTCTATGACGACGCTCTCGGGGAAGGCTGCGCCCCCGCACTCGCCCAAGCCGGCTACGAACACAGCGCTGAAGTCGTCATGACGCACACGGGGCCGACCCCGCCGGCATCCCTGGCCGAGCCCGTGGACCTGTCCGTTCTCCGGCCGGCGCTCACGCGGCAACAGCGGCAGTGGCTGCCCAGCGGACCCGAGGAGACCATCCGTCAGCTCGTGGACCGCCGCACGGCCCGACTGCGCGGGGGCGACCAGGTGCTCTTCCTTGCCGTCCGCGACGACAAGGGCGATATAGCCTCCTGGACCGATCTCTACCTCGACCCGGCAGCCGGCATTGCCCAGATCGAAGACCTTGGGACCGCCGACACCCACACCCGGCGTGGCTATGCCGACGCCCTTCTGGCAGGCGCTCTTCACCACGCCGCCACCGCGGATTGCACACTGCGGTTCCTGCTCGCGGACAGCGAGGACTGGCCGCTCCAGTGGTACCACCGCCGCGGATTCACGCTCATCGGACGCTTGCACGTCTTCTCCCGCTTCTGAGCGACTGTGCGCACATCGAGAACACCGCAGGAGCGAGCTCTTCGCCATGTCGCGTCCCTGTCGTCAGGAGGGCCGCTCGCTCCCAGTTGAGGCTGACGCTGAAATGCCGGGCCCGGTCGGCGCTTGCTGCCCTCTGGGGCCGGCAAACTGACGGGACCGCCCGGCCCGGGCGTGGGTCAGCGCTGCTGGCGCTCCTGGCGCGCGCGTTTGATGGCGGCGGCCCGGACCGGGTCCCGTGCCTCCTCCGCCGCCGATATCTCGGCCCGCTCCTTCTTCACCCGGCCGACGCGGTCCCGCTCGGCCTGCCGGCGCATCCGCTCCGCCTGCTGCTCGGCGGTCATGGTCGCGGCCTTGGGTACGTATTCACCGTGGGCCCGCGGCGACTGGGCGGCGCGTACGACGGAACGGGCGGTGGCCGCCATGTCCTGCGCGTGGGCGCTGAGCGGTTCCACGAACACGCGATGCGGGCGAGGAGGATGGCAGGTCGGGCACTGCTGGTCGGGGTCGTTCGTCATCCAGCCGTCCTCGCAGCGGGCCGGGCACGGGGTGGGGGCGACCAGCCAGACCGCGACATCGCCGGGCCCGTAGGCAGCCCAGTCATCGGCTCCGGAGAAGGACAGCGGCCGGTGGGACCACTTCTGCCACCAGCGCCGCTCGATCCGCTCAATGAGGTGACGTGCGGACCGGTACTCCAGCTCGTCCCGGATCACATCGATGGCGGCGTCCGGCGCGCCGCCGCCGCAGGCCCGGATGAGTTTGGGCGGGAACCGCAGCACCACGGACCGCTCCCGGCCGGTGATGCTCCGTGCGTACAAGCACTCATCGCACAGGACGCTCTTCCACGTGGAGGGGACGTAGAGCTGTGACCGGCGCTGCCGCTCCCCCCTGACCGCGGACGCCGCGGGCACCTCATGGACCTCGGCCGGACGCGCGGTGAGCCGGCCGTCGCAGGTGCGGCACAGTCCCCGGCAGGTACGGCACACTCCCCCGCCGTCGCGGCCGGCCGGCGCATCACATCGCGGACACTCGCTGCGGCACACCTCGCACAGATGATCCGCGGGATGCGGGTCCGACAGCCACCGATGGTCGCCCTGGCAACGAATGCACTTACGGGTGTCGCAATCAGCCACAGCCGGCAGAACCGGATGATCGGGGCAGGACGGACAACGGATGACAGCGTCACTCATGACTCATCCCTACCCCGTCCTGACAATCCTGAGAGTGCGCGGCGAGAGGTATCTCTTCGTGGCGCGTCGGAGGTCGCCGGTCCGCACGACCGGCATACGCAGGCGGCTGTCATGAGGAACATCGGCTCGACCCCCTTGAAGTCCGAACAAAATACGTCTCGCCCCGCTTGTACCGGGTGCTGACGACTGTACGGCCCGGCACTGACACACATCGCTGACCTGCACCTTTACGGTTCCGAGCTCCGCAGCGGCTCGATGCCACCTACGGTCGCGGAAGATGCCGCCGGGCGACGGGCCCGATCGGGCACTATCAGCGGATGGGAATGCTCGATGCGATAGCAGGAAGAGTGGCGGGTGGGGCAACCGTGGAGTTCCGGCCGAGTGGTTCCTCCATGGTCCCGTTGATACGCAGCCGGCAGCGGGTGGTCGTCACTCCGGTCGACCCGTCGAAGGTGGAAGTCGGCGACATCGTTCTCGCGCGGGTCACCGGGACCGTGTACTTGCACTTGGTGTCGGCGGTGGATCCGGCCCGCACGCGGGTGGAGATCAGCAATAACCGGGGCCGTGTCAATGGCTGGACCAGCCACGACCGGGTGTTCGGTATCTGTCTGACGGTCGACGGCACTGCCCGGGCAGGCGCGCAGGGCAAGGCCGTCGGTGCCGTCCCGTCAGCCGGTCCGGAGCCGCTGTCCGGCGCGGACACCCCGAAGTAGCGAGCAGAGCGTTCCGCGCCGGGGTTTCCTATCCGGCTGCTGCGTCCTCCTTGAGCATGTCGGCGCACTTCTCGCCGATCATCATCGTGGTGATGCAGGGGTTGACGGTGATGAGTTCCGGCATCGCCGAGCCGTCGGCGACCCGCAGCCCTTGGATGCCCTTGACCCGCAGGCGGGCGTCGAGTGGGGCCATCGGGTCGTGGTCGGCGCCCATCTTCACCGTCGCTGCGGGGTGGTAGACGGTGTTGTGGGTCTTGGAGATGTAGTCGAGCAGCTCGTCATCGGTGCGGGCGTCCGGGCCCGGGGCGAGTTCGGTGCCGGCCCATCCCGACAGGGCCGGCTGGGACGCGATCTCACGGGCCAGCCGCAGACCGTACGTCATCACCCGTACGTCGTGCTCGTCCGTGAAATACCGCGGATCGACCTTGGGCTTGTCCCGGAAGTCGCGTGTGCGCAGCCGGACGGTGCCGCGCGAACGGGTGTGGGTGACGTTCGGCGTGAGGCAGAAGGCGTTCTCGGCGGTCGGGTAACCGCGCCGGTAGGTGTTCATGTCGAACGGCACCGAGCCGTAGTGGAACATCAGGTCGGGGCGGTCGAGGCCGGGTTCGGTGTCCGCGAAGATGCCGATCTCCCACCACTGGTCGGAGGAGGTCACCATCGGCTGCTTGGCCTCCCACATGATCACGCCCTCCGGGTGGTCCTGGAGGTTCTCGCCGACGCCCGGCGCGTCGAGGACGACGTCCACGCCGACTTCGCGCAGGTGGGCGGCCGGGCCGATGCCGGAGAGCATGAGCAGCTTGGGGGTGTCGATCGACCCGCAGCTGACGATGACCTCACGGCGGGCGGTGACCGCGCGGGTGTGGATCAGGTCGGGGTCGAGGTATTCGGCGCCGGTGCACCGGCGGTTCCCGTCGATGAGCAGACGTTTGGCCCGTACCCCGGTCCGTACGTCGAGGTTCGGCCGCTTGCCCATGATCGGGTGGAGATAGGCGACCGAGGAGGACTGCCGGGTGTTGTGCTCATCGGAGTTGATCTGGAACCATCCCGCTCCGCGCACCACCGTCTTACCGGTATTGAACGTGGTGGTGGGGATGGAGGCCTGGGCGCAGGCCTCCAGCAGCGCGCTGCCGCACGGGTCATTGGGCTTGATGGTCCGGATCTTGACCGGGCCGGTGCGGCCGTGGTGGTCGCCGGGCGCGTCGTTGGTCTCCAGCCGCTGGTAGAGCGGGTAGACCTCGGCGGCGCTCCAGCCCGTGCAGCCCGCGGCGGCCCAGGAGTCGAGGTCCTCGGCCGGCGCCCAGAAGGCGATACAGGAGTTGTGCGAGGAGCAGCCGCCGAGGACGCGGGCGCGGGCATGCCGCATGAAGCTGTTGCCGTGCTCCTGCGGTTCGATCGGGTAGTCCCAGTCGTAGCCCGACTCCAGCAGGCCCATCCAGCGGTCGAGCCGCAGGACGTTGTCGTCGCCGACGTCGGAGGGGCCCGCTTCAAGAAGGCACACCGTGACCGACGGGTCCTCGCTCAGCCGGGCGGCGACGACGTTTCCCGCGGTGCCGCCGCCGACGACCACATAATCAAACGCTTCCACGTCAGCTCCTCCTCGTATCACGGTCCACCATGGGCCGGTGTGGGTTCCGGCAGTTCATCGATGGCGTGTTCGGCGACAACGCCGGTCAGCTTGCGCTGTACGAACCAGTAGTAGACGAAGCCCCCGACCCCGGCGAAGCCGACGAACAGGACGCCGCCCCAGCGCAGGTACCAGTGCTGGGGCCCGGTGGCGTTGTAGACCTCAGCGCGCGGCCACAGCAGGTTGACCGTCATCGCGGCGCCCCAGAGCACTGCCAGGATGTTGACTGGCAGGCCAAGCCGGCCCATGGAGAAGAGGCCGGGCGCCGGTGTCCAGTCGCCACGCAGCCGCTGCAACAGCATGGGCAGCGTGACCAGCAGATACGCGAGGTAGATCATGACGATGGCGATGCTGGTGACAACCGAGAAGATCTGCGGCTGGTTGATGTTGACGACCAGGATGGCGATCGCCACGACCCCGATCAAGCACGTGGCCAGCACCGGTGTATGGAACCGCGGGCTGAGCCTGGCCAGCCGCGAGCCGCCCGGCAGGTTGTTGTCCCGGGCCATCGCGAAGGCCAGCCGCAGCCCCGCGGTCTGTACGGACAACGCGCACACGGTGATGGCGATGACGACGCACCACAGCACGGCCTGGCCGGTCGCCTCGCCGAGGGTGGCCTTGACCACGTATTGCAGCCCGTCGACGGAGAGCTGCTTGGCCTTCAGGTCGGGCGTGGCCAGCAGTGCGAAGAGGAGGATGAGGCCGCCGAGGAAGAAGGAGGCGATGAGCGCACGCAGGATGGCGCGCGGAGCGTTGCGGCCCGGGTCGATGGACTCCTCGCCGAGCGAGGAAGCGGTGTCGAAGCCGTACATCACATATGCCGAGGCGAGCGAGGCGGTCAGAAAGGCGCCGAAGTAGCCGAGCGTCTGGCCCTGGCCGAGCCCCTCGGTCTGCACGATCGCGCTCGGGCCACGGGTGATGTGCGCGGCGAGCAGCCCTACGAGAACGACTGCGGCGATCAGCTCGATGAAGACTCCGGCGGAATTGATCGTGGCCATCAGCTTCACCCCGAAGGCGTTGATCACCGTGGTGAAGACGATCAGGATCGCGCCGAGGAGCACGGCGTTGGCAGCCGCGTCGTACTTGCCCGTGCCGTCTCCGATGACCTGGAAGAAGCTGGAGATCTGCGGCAGCGTCAGCTGATAGGCGAGGGCCACGGCGGCCAGCGACACCATGGTCGCGACCGTCATCATCCAACCGGCCAGCCAGCCGATGTGCGGGCCGCCCGTGTGTTTGGCCCAGTTGTAGATCGATCCCGCGACGGGGAAGCGGGCGGCGAGTTCGCAGAAGCACAGCGCCACCATCAGCTGCCCGATGAAGACCATCGGCCAGGACCACCAGTAGGCGGCCCCGCCGAAACTGACACCGAAGTAGAACAGCTGGAAGGTGCCGGTGAGGATAGAGATGTAGCTGATTCCGGCGGCGAAGGTGTGAAAATTGCCGAGCGTACGCTTGAGTCCGGGCTTGTAGCCCAGCTCGGTGAGCGCGGCGTCGTCGGAGTCGCCGCTCGCGGCTGGTCCAGGTTGATCTGGCGGGACGTCCGGCATAACAGTTCTCCTCGTGGCGTACAGGCAGTGGCCGGATGGAGCGGGTCGGACGGTCAGTCGAACCAGCGCTGCGGTACGGCGGCGGTGTTGCGCCAGATGTGCTTGGCCTCGGTGTACTCGGCCAGACCCGCGGGGCCCAGCTCGCGGCCGGTTCCGGACTGCTTCATGCCGCCCCATTCGGCCTCGGGTACATAGGGATGGAAGTCGTTGATCCAGACGGTGCCGGCCCGCAGACCGGCGGCGACACGCTGCGCGCGGGCCTGGTCCGTCGTCCAGACGGCCCCCGCCAGGCCGTAGACGGTGTCGTTGGCGAGTGCCAGGGCCTCGGCCTCGTCGCGGAATCGCTCGACGGTCAGGACCGGTCCGAAGGACTCGTCGCGCACCACCGACATCTGCGGGGTGCATTCGTCGAGGACGGTCGGCGGGTAGTAGAAGCCGTCGGCGAGGGCAGGGTCGTCGGGCCGGGCGCCGCCGAGCCGCAGTACGGCGCCCTCCGCGAGACCGGCGGCGACGTACGCCTCGACCTTCTCGCGGTGCGCGGCCGAGATCAGCGGGCCCGTGCGGGCGTCCTCGTCGAACGGGCCGCCCAGCCGGATCCGCCCGGCCCGAGCGACGATCTCGTCCACGAAGCGATCGTGCAGGGAGTCCTCGACCAGCAGGCGGGCACCGGCCGAGCAGACCTGGCCGGAGTGCAGGAAGACCGCCATCAGCGCATAGTCGACGGCGGTGTCGAAGTCCGCGTCGGCGAAGACGATATTGGGGTTCTTGCCACCGAGTTCGAGGGCCACCTTCTTCACGGTGGGGGCGGCCGCCGCCATGATGCGGCGGCCGGTGGCCAGGCCGCCGGTGAAGGAGACCAGATCGACCCGCGGGTCCTCGGTCAGCGGCGCGCCGATTTCGGGCCCGGCACCCAGCACGAGGTTGGCGGCCCCGTCCGGCAGTCCGGCCTCCTGCAGCAGCCGCATCAGCATGATCGCGGTGTGCGGGGTCAGCTCGCTGGGCTTGAGGACGAACGTATTGCCCGTGCCGAGCGCCGGGGCGACCTTCCAGGCGGTCTGCAGCAGCGGATAGTTCCACGGGGTGATCAGCACACAGACGCCGACCGGTTCGTGGACGACACGGCTGTCGATGGCCGGGGTGCCGGTGTCGACCATCCGGTCCCGGCCGCCGGCGCCGACCAGGTTGCCGAAGTAGCGGAAGCAATTGGCGATGTCGTCCATGTCGTAGGCCGACTCCACCAGGCGCTTGCCGGTGTCGAGGGACTCCGCGCGGGCGAAGGCGTCCTTGTCCCGTACGAGCAGCTCGGCAACGCGCAGCAGCAGCCCGCCACGTTCCGCCAGGGAGGTGTGCGGCCAGGGCCCGTGGTCGAACGCGTCACGGGCGGCGGCGACCGCCGCGGCCGCATCCTTCGGTCCGCCTTCGTCCACCTGGGCAACCAGGCTGCCGTCCGCGGGGCACCGGATGTCACGGGTACGCCCTTCTGCGGCCGCCGTCCACCGACCGCCGATGAACAGTTCGGGCATATCATTCCTCCAGGTCAGGCCGTACGGACCGGCTTCGCACCGCCTCGACGACAACTACGGCGCAGGCCATCCGGACCATGGCCGTGCGACTCGCAACACATAACACGCATCGGTCTCAGCCGCTCAGTCCCGCCTGTCACTCTGGCGCTCCTGCCCGGCCGCGACGAGACCACACCGAACTTGCGGAACTTTGTCAGCGCCTCCGTATCGTGCCCGTCACCAGGCACGATTCCGTGCCCGGCACGGACGACCGGAATGGCGACCGGAAGGCTCCAGCCCCTGCGGCTGCGCCGCTTCCAGCCATCCCCGCGGGTTCACCCGCGTCCGATTACGTTCGACCGCGACCTCGCGTTGATCGCATCCGGCGGTACTGAACCCACAGCCGGGGCGCCTGACCGCTTACTTTGGTCCCAGCCACATCGACCCGGTCCGCAGGCGTCACCGCCGCGCCGCCGGCCGGGTCAGATGTGGGTGACGGTCGGCTGAGCGGGGTGTGGACGATGTCGAGCAGGCCGAGCCCCAGGGTCGTCACCGAGTGCAGTTGATGCTTGCCGTCGCGTCTGCTGATGATCAGTCCCGCGGCGCGCAGCACGGCCAGTTGCTGGCGGTCGGCACCGACACCCGTACCGCCGCGGCGAGATGGCTGGTGGAGCGGCAGTTCCCCATCGCGACCGACGCCAGGAGCGCGTCGCGGGTACGTCCCATCAGGCCGGTCAGATTCTCCACCGCTCCCTCGCGGGAGGGGGCGGTGGCGCGATCCACCGGATAGACTCGGGCGATGAGGTGGGCGGGGTCAGGAAGTCGGGGAAATAGGGACCCAGGGGGACCAGGGTCCGCAGCATCGAAGCCGCCCGGTGCGCGGTCCCGTGCTCCTGCAGCGCGCCGGCCGACAGGCGGCGCCAGGCGCCGAAGGCTCCGGCGCCGTCGCGGCTCTGCAAGCGGCAGATGCTGCAGATGATCTCCCAGAGCGGATCGGGATGCTGCACCATCGTGATCCGCTGAAGGTCCTCCGTCGTGAAATGAATGCGCAGCATACGGTCCCCCCTTGCTCCCGTACGTGCCCACCGCAGCTCAGCTCCGCGGCGGACCTCCCGCCGGCAACTGGCGACCCGGAGAACCGTGTCGTTGTGGTTCGGGCCATCATTTTGGCTCAGACCAAAGTGAAGAGTACGGCGTGCCGAACCCTCATCAAGGCGCATACGCGGGCACGCGGGCCGCACAACGAGACAACGCACATCTCCCCACGGACAGCAGAACGCCCCGGTCACGCCAGGGGGAACGTGGCATGACCGGGGCCGCTTTGGGGCCGACACTGGCCTGAACCCTCGCGTCCTCAGTGCGGAGGCGGCGGCCAGGGCTCGGTCTTTTCGCCCTGGCATCTCGGGCACGCGCCGAGGAAGGTCCGTCGGCCGCGCCTTCCCCGGCTCGACTCGTACTCCTGGTCCGTGTGGAGCGTTCCGGTCCCCAGGCACCTGCTGCACGGGCTGTCCCGTTCGACCGCGTCGGCCGCGTTGAGCCGCAGATCCAGAGCGATGTGGGCGTGCCGCCGGGTGCAATCGGAGCACGCGGCCTCACCCGGGCCACGGTGGCCGTCAGAACAGATGGTGCACGAGAGCAGAACCAGAGAGGACATGGGAAATACCTCCTCCCGTCAGCGTAGCGGGGAGGCACCGTCCCCGTGCCCGTTCCGGGACGGTGACGCCCACACGGATGCGCCACATGGTGTGCCCGCGCACCCGCCCCGAGTTGAGCGCTCGAACCGGAGACGTCCCCGGGCGAACCCTTGGGCGAGACCCTGAGCGCCATGTCCCGCCGGAAGTTGGACTACTGTTAATCCCCGCGTGACCTGCTCATTCCTGCGCCGCAACGCCGCGACCGGTCGAATGAACAGTGCCGCGCACAGCCCCGCCCGGCCGGCGTCCCACTTCGTGATTCCTGGCCACTGGTCTATACCTTTGGCGGTAGTGTGGATCTCGGGAAACCGCCAAACACGCGGCTGTGGGGGCCATATGACTGTCCAGCATTTACCTCAACCACCGTCCGATGACGAGCTCTACTGGTATTTCGGGCCACAGCGCCGCTGGGTACTGATCTGCACCTCACTCGCCTTCGTGTTCACGGCGGCGACCATGTTCACCTTCGCGCTGCGGACCCCCGCCCTATGGGCCTTTCTCGCGGTGCTCGGGCTCAACATGGCCGCCCTCGCGCTGTCCTCGGTCAACAGCCTGCGCCTGCGCCGGCTGACCCGGCAGTCGCATGAGGTGCTGGTCAACGCCTGGCGCCCGGCCGAACTGCCCAGCGTCGACCTCTATCTGCCGACCTGCGGTGAACCGCTCGACGTCCTGGACAACGCCTACCGGGCGGTCGCGGCCGTCGACTGGCCCCATGCGCTGACCGTGTGGGTCCTGGACGACGCCGACCGCGCCGAGGTCGCCGCACTGGCGGCCGCGCACGGCTACGAGTATGTCGTCCGCCCCGACCCGGGACACCTCAAGAAGGCCGGCAACCTCAATCACGCGCTCACCCTGAGCAGCGGCCGATTCATCGCCATCCTGGACGCCGACTTCGCGCCCAGGGCTGACTTCCTGCGCCACCTGGTGCCGTACTTCGCCGACCCCGGGACCGGCATCGTGCAGAGCCCGCAGTGCTTCGACACCGACGAGACGATGGGCTGGATCCAACGCGCCGCCGGATCGGCCCAGGAGTGGTTCTTCCGCTGGATCCAGCCCTCGCGCGACGCCAGCGACGCGGCCATCTGCTGCGGCAGCAACGCGGTCTACCGGCGCGAGGCCATCGACAGGGCCGGCGGCTTCGCCAGGCTCGACCACAGCGAAGACCTGTACACCGGACTCGCCCTCTATGAACAGGGGTTCCGCACCCTCTACGTACCGGTGCTCGTCGCCAAGGGCACCTCGCCCGACAACCTCTCGTCCTTCGTCAATCAGCAGTACCGCTGGGCGATGGGCAACCTGCACCTGATCGGGAGCCCGGTCCTCAAGCGGATGGGGGCTCCCTGGCGGATGCGACTGTGCTTCTACGAGGGGATCGTCGGCTACCTGACCGCGGCGGTCAACACCTTCGCGGCTCCGCTGCCGCCACTGGTGATGATGTTCTGGTACCCGGACCAGATCCGCCCCTGGCACGTCCTGCCGCTGCTCGCTCCGCTCTGGCTCTGGCACGTCCTGCTGCCCCGGATCAGCCGGACCCGCTGGCGGGTCGAGGTGATCCGGGCCAACGTCCTGACGAGCGTCGCCGCCGGGGCCGCGTTCCTGCACACCCTGCGCGGCCACAGCGCGGCCTGGGTACCCACCGGCGCCGGCCGCGCGAAGCCCAGCGGCATGGCCCGCCGGGTGGTACTGGTCTCGCTCGCCTGGCTCTGCGGCTCCATCGGGGCGGCCGCGACCGGGCTCGCCCTGGCCGTGGCCCGCAACGGCTGGTGGCCCAACTGGGGTCTCGGGCTGTACCTCCTGGTGCAGTGCCAGATCGGCTTCCCGCTGATCCGGGACCTGATCGCCGAACTGCGTCCCGCGAAGCCGGCGAGCAAGGCCGTACGGACCGCGCGGCAGGCCCGGCGCGGCATGCTGCCCAGGCGCTGGCCCGAAGGGCTGGCCGCCACCGCCGCCCTCCTGCTCACCGCCCTGCTCGCCTCCGGCTGGGTCAGCCCGATGCTGCCCTGGCTGGGCTGAAAGGTCGCCGCACCCATGTCCTCCACCACGGAACCTGGCCTCCGACCCAATCCCTTCAGTGACCACGGACCCGCGCCCGGCCGGCCCGGCTCCCGGGGGTCCCATCCCCCGGAACCCGGCCTGCCGGGGCCAGGGCCCCGCCCCGAGGGGTTCCGACCCGACATCGAGGGCCTGCGCGCCGTGGCGGTGCTCGCGGTGCTCGCCTTCCACGCGGCCGTGCCCGGCCTGGCCGGCGGATTCGTCGGCGTGGACATCTTCTTCGTCATCTCCGGCTATCTGATCACCGGCCTGCTGGTCCGCGAGGCGGTCACCACCGGCCGGATCCGGCTGGGAGAGTTCTTCTCCCGCCGGGCCCGGCGGCTGCTGCCCTCCGCCGCCGTGGTGCTCGGCGCGGTCGCCCTGGCCGGCGCATGGCTCACCGTCCCGCTGCGCCGCACCGACCTGGAATACGACGTCCTGGCCGCCGCGCTGTCCACCGCCAACTGGCGCTTCATCAGCCAGCAGACGGACTACCTCGCCGCCGGCCGTGACCCGAGCCCGCTGCTCCACTTCTGGTCGCTCGCGGTGGAGGAACAGTTCTATCTGTTCTGGGCCCCGCTGCTCGCGGTGATCGTGTTCGTCACGGCCCGGGCGGTCCGCCGGGGCCGTGCCGTCCGGTCGGCCGTGACCGCCGTGATCGCACTGCTGACGCTCGGCTCCTTCGCCCTGTCGCTGCGCTGGACCCACGGTTCCGTCTCGATGGCCTACCTCGGAACACCCTCCCGGGTCTGGCAGTTCGGAGCAGGGGCGCTGCTCGCGCTGCTGCCGTGGCACCGGCTGCGCGGACCGCGCGCACTGCGCCTGCTGTGCGGCTGGGCCGGCGCGGCTGCCCTCGTGTGGTGCGTGGCCGGGTACGACACCACGACGCCGTACCCCGGCTACGCGGCGCTGGTCCCGGCCCTCGCCACCGCCGCGGTGATCCTGGCGGGCATACCCGACCGTAACGCGGACGGCGGTGTGGACCCGTACGGGGTCGGCCGGCTGCTGGCAGGCCGGGTCCCCCGTGCAGTCGGCCGTCTCTCCTACAACCTCTACCTGTGGCACTGGCCCGTGCTCGTCCTCTCCGAGGCCCGCCTCGGGACGCTCGGATGGCCGGCGAAAGCGGCGCTCACCGCGGCGTCCGCGCTGCCCGCTCTGGCGGCGATGCGCTGGATCGAACAGCCGCTGCGGCGCAGCCGTACCGTCTCCGAACTCCCCCGGCGCGGACTGTCACTGGGGATCGCGTCGGTCATCATGCCGGTAGTGCTGGCGCTGGTGGTCGGCACCGGAACACTGCACCTGCTCGGCCCGGCCGCCCCGGTCGATCTGAGGGGCCTGCCGCCGGGCTCGGCCGACGGCACATCCCTGCTGCAGCGCACCGCGACGCCGCTCAAGGACGGCCCTGTGGTGCCGGACGCCGTCCAGGCCCGCAAGGACTTCCCGCCGGACGGCCCGTGCGAAGTGGCGCCGGCCACGACCAGCAGCCCGCCCTGCCTGTTCGGTGCACCCGGCAGCACGGACCGGATCGTGCTGCTCGGCGACTCGCACGCCGGACAGTGGTTCTCCTCGATGCTGGCCATCGCGGCCGAACGCCACTGGGCCCTGCAGGAGTTGGTGAAGCAGGGCTGCCCGCTGCCGCAGCTGACCGTGGTCAACCCCCAGCTGGGCCGTACATACCGTGAATGCGACACCTGGCGGGCGGACAGCCTGGCCAGGCTGCGGCAGGGTCCGAGGCCCCGGATGATCGTCATCGCCTCCCTCAACCGCTACACCGACGACCAGCGGCTCCTCGCCGAAGGCTGGGAGAAGACGCTCACACCGCTGCGTGCGCTCGGCGTACCGATCGTGTATATCCAGGACACCCCGATCCCCGGGACGGACATCCCGGCCTGCGTCTCCGGACACACCCATGACCCGGCCGCCTGCGAGTTCGACCGCAGCGGCGCACAGTGGCCCGATCCGCTCGCTCAGGCCGTCGCGTCCGGCCGGATGCCCGGTGTCCGGACCGTCGAAGTGAATTCGGTCCTCTGCCCGGGGACGGGGAGCAGCTGCCCGGCGGTGCTGGAACGGATCCTGCTGTACCGGGACGACGCGCATCTCACCAATGTCGCCGCCGTCGTCCTGACGCCCCGGCTCGAACGGCTGCTGACGGGGGCCGGGCTGCCACCCGCCCGCACCGTGACGAGCGCCGACGGCTGGACCCAGCTCCTGCGCGACGACTTCGACGGCCCGGCCGGCAGCCGCCCCTCCGCCGCGAACTGGCAGTACGACCTCGGCACCTGCTATCCGGGCTGCCCCGCCGCCCAATGGGGCACAGGGGAGATCGAGGCGATGACCGACTCGACCGACAACGTCCGGCTGGACGGCCGGGGCTCGCTGGAGATCGTGCCCACACTGAAGAACGGCCGGTGGAACTCGGGCCGGATCGAGTCCAAGCGGGCCGACCTCGTCCCCCCGACCGGCGGGGTGATGCGCATCGAGGCGTCGATCGCGCTGCCGGACGTCACCGGGCCCGGCGCGGCCGGCTACTGGCCGGCCTTCTGGACCCTGGGCGCCGGGTTGCGCGACGGCTACACGGGGTGGCCGTCGGTCGGTGAACTCGATGTCATGGAAAACGTCAACGGCCGTGACGCCGTCTTCGGGACCATGCACTGCGGCACCCTCGGGGGCGGTCCCTGCCAGGAGCCCAAGGGCCTCAGTTCCGGGGATCGGTCGTGCTCCGACTGCCGGACGGCATTCCACTCCTACGCGGTGGAGGTCGACCTCACCACCGGCGCCGAGCAGGTGCGCTGGTACCGGGACGGACGTGAGTACCACCGCGTGACGGAGGCCCAGATGGACGCCGCGACCTGGGCGCGGGCGGTGCACCACGGCCTGTTCCTGATCCTGAACGTGGCCGTGGGCGGTAACCTCCCGACCGCACTCGGCGCCCCCGCCGGGCCCGCCACCGAACCCGGGCACCCGATGCGCGTCCAGTACGTCGCCGTCTCGACCCGGGGAGGCGCCCACCCCTGACCGGCCCGGTCCCCCGACGGGCGGCCGGCCGCCAGGTCGGTGTCACAATCCGTACTGTGACCGACGACTGCGAATCCGGCCGGACTCCCCCACACTCGGGGGGGCACCGGTCCGAGCCGAACGAAGGCGCGGCGCGCCCCGCCGACTCCTTGCATGCCCGGCTGGACAGGATCGAGCGCCTGCTCGTTCCTGTCCGCGAGGACGCCCACGGGGTGAGCGACCCACCGGCCTGGCGGCGGACCACCGCAGGCGAGCCCCGGTGGGCGGTGACGGTCGTGATCACGGCGGCGATCGGCCTGCAATGGTCCCTGCCTCCCCGGCTCACCATCCATCCGCACTGGCTGCTGCCGGCCCTGGAACTGCTCCTGCTCGTCGCCCTCATGGCAGCCAATCCGCACCGGATCGAACGCGGATCCCAGCTGCTGCGCACCGGCGGCCTGGTCCTGACCGGCGTCATCAGCGTGGCCAACGGCTGGTCGGCCGCGCAGCTCGTGACCGGACTGGTCCAGGGAACGGAACCCGGCAGCGCCGGCCCGCTGCTGATGACCGGTGCCGGGATCTGGCTCACCAATGTCATCGCCTTCGCCCTGTGGTACTGGGAGTGGGACCGGGGCGGCCCCGTCGCCCGTGCGCAGGGCACCCATCAGTTCCCGGACTTCCTGTTCGTCCAGATGCAGAGCCCCGATACCGCGCCCGCGCACTGGGAACCGACCTTCCTGGACTACCTGTACCTGGCCTTCACCAACGCCACCGCCTTCAGCCCCACGGACGTGATGCCGCTGTCCCGCTGGGCGAAGATGCTCATGCTTCTGCAGTCCGCCATCTCCCTCGTCACCGTCGCCCTCGTGGTGGCCCGAGCCGTCAACATCCTCAAGTGACCTGAGCCGGACCGCCGACGCGTCCGTCGCCTCCGAGCGGGCTGCGGCTCACATCCCGCAGCTCCGCGTCAGCAGTCGTGCCCGTTCGCTCATCGCGCCACTGTAGGAGTTGTACGGCTCGGGCCGCTACGCCGCCCGAGCCGGCTCAACCGGCGGCCGCGCGCGCCATCAGGTGCAGCCGCCCGGGGAGTGTGCTGCGCCCGGCGGCCGCAGCGGTCGGGGCGGACCACGCGGACCGCTGTGCGGTGTGGGTGCGGCTTCGTGGTGGGTCAGCCCGCGTAGGGTTCCGGCACCTCGCCGGGGCGGGCCAGGAAGCGGAAGTCACAGCCGGTGTCGGCCTGGGTGACCTGGTCCTGGTAGCGGGGCGCCATAGCCGCGCGCGAAGCGGGGCGGCGGAGCCTGCCAGTCGGCGCGGCGGCGCTCCAACTCGGCGTCGTCCACCTCCAGGACCGGATTCCTCCACCGCATGCTGGACGGCAGACCGGCCAGTAACGCCTCCGCTCCCCCATCGACAAGCGCACGTGCCCGCAGGGCGTGGTCGGCGCCGACCTGCCTCCGGATCAGGTCCCAGAACGGCGCCACCGCGGCCCGGTGGTAGGCGTGAACGGCTCGGCCCAGGGGTGCCAGCATCCCGACATCTCCCTCCCGAAGATCCCGCTCCCATGAGGGCACCCTCTGCTCGGTGGCCAGTGTGCTCATGTCGCGCCGCACGGCGGCGCTCGTGCTGCTCAGCACGTCCGCGAGGCCTTCCGCCAGCTCCAGGGAAGCCTTGGCCGGTGTGAGGAAGTCCGGGAAGTAGCGCCGCGGTGGTACGAGCGAGGTGAGCATGCCCACCGACTTCGGCAGTCCGGCGCGCACCGAAAGCCGCCACTTCTTCAGCAGCGCACTGTTCTCGCCACGCTGGAGCCGGTGCAGGCTCAAAATCGTCTCCCACATCGGCGCCGGTCCCGCGGCGATCCGGACGCGGCCGAGGTCTTGGCCCGTGAAGTGAATACGCAGCATGGTCCCCCCAGATGTCCGCCGACGCCGGCACTCTCTCCGTCGCTACGCGCCGGCGCACTTGTTGTAAGCGCGAAGCCGCTCGCCTCATTCCGCACCGTCCGGGTGCTCCCGGCCCAGCCACCCTTCCCTGCTGACGGCCACCTCCACGTACGACGGGCACACCTCGCTCGGTTCGCAGGCGACGAGCACAAGCCGCGATGACAGACGACTGACCGAACTGCCGTACCCGAGTGCGGCTTGGCGCGCGTCTCCTGACAGCCGGGCTCATTGATGGTTCAGCCGTTCGTGCCGTTCAGAAGTCGTCCTCCCCGCCGTTCTGGGCCTGGGCCTCGAGTACGTCGTCCCCGTACTGGAACGCCCACCGCCCGAACGCCTCGATCGGCTCAAGCAGCGTGCTCCCGAGGCTGGTCAGCTCGTATTCGACTCGCGGCGGCGCCTCCGGGTAGGCCCGGCGCGACACGAGGCCGTTGTGCGCAAGCCTGCGGAGAGTCTCCGTGAGCACCTTCGTACTGATGCCGCCGATCTGCTCGCGCAGATCACCCGGTCTCCGCGGCCCCTCGCGCAGTGCCCACAGCACGACGGCGTTCCATGTGTTGGCCATCAGGTCGAAGGTCAGCCGGGCGCGGCAGTCGGCGAGGAAACCGGCATCTCGCGCGGCATCTCTCACGGCATCGTTCGCCACCAGACCTCCGAACGGCTCTGCGTTACGCACCAAATGGTGCCTGTGGGTCTTCCTACAGTCGTCGTAGACCCAGTCAAGCAGAGGAGGACGGATGCGTATCGGCATCCTCGGTGCGGGCAATATGGCGGACGCCCTCGGAACCCAGTGGGCCCGCGCGGGCCACGAGTTGACGGTCAGCGGCCGGCACCCGGACAGGGCCGCGGCCCTCGCGAAACAGATCGGTCCAGCCGCACGGGCGGGCAGCTGGGCGGAGGCCGCCGTGTTCGGCGATGTCGTCCTCCTCGCCGTCCGCGACCAGGCTGTGCCGGCGGTCCTGGAAGCGGCCGGTGCCGCCGCGGGGGCATTGCGCGGGCGCGTGCTGATCGACTGCACCAACCCGGTCGTGCCGGGCCGGTTCACCCTTGCCACGCAGGGCGGCTCTTCGATGGCCGAACGCGTCGCGGAGACGGCCGTCGGCGCTCACGTCGTCAAGGCGTTCAACCTGTGCCACGAGGACGTCTGGCGGATGACACCGCCCGTCTTCGACGGCAGTCCACTGGCCGTGCCACTGTGCGGCGACGATGCCGACGCACTCGCGACCGCGCGCTCCCTGGTCAGGGACCTGGGATGTGAACCGGTCGAGGGCGGCGGGCTGGAGCGCGCCGGGCTGCTCGAGGCCACGGCGGCGTTCATGATCGGCCTGTGGGTCTGCGGGGCCGACGCTCAGGCGGTGATACCCCCGCTGAAGTTCG
The DNA here is from genome assembly GCF_030063355.1 of Streptomyces sp. PH10-H1. Taxonomy (GTDB): domain Bacteria; phylum Actinomycetota; class Actinomycetes; order Streptomycetales; family Streptomycetaceae; genus Actinacidiphila. The sequence goes on along the minus strand of NZ_JASISZ010000030.1, from coordinate 57,869 downwards.
CCTTCGGCGCCCGATAGACCCCTCCGCCGGTCGGCGGGGCGCCTTCGTCGCACCTGAGGACCTGAGGACCTGAGGACCTGGCGACCCGACGGCCGTCGACGGCCGGTTCGGACCGCGTCATGCGGCTCCGCGCCGGCCGTCGGCGTGTACGGCAGCGGGTCGGTAGGGCTCAGCCGTGGAAGTGCCCCGGCGGCAGCTTCTGGCTTCCGCCCCCGACCCGGTCCGGCAAACGCTCCGGCAGCTTTTGGCGCGGTTCCCGAACGTCATTCACCAAGCGGTCGGACGCCAGCTCGGGCTCCTCGTCATCTGGCCAGACCTTGTCTGCGCCGTCACTCAACCTGTCCATTTTTCGACGATACGTCGAGCCTCCCCGATCCGCTCAACACCGGCAACGGATGGCGCGCCGCAGGGCCTCAGCGGGACGTCACCGCGCGCACCACCGGACCTTGGTGGTATCCAGTTCCTGTGGATGAAGAACGTGATGCGAACGGCCGGCTGTCCCAGGAGTGGGGCGCGGGGCAGCGCCGGCTGCTCTCGACCACCTGCGGTAATTGTTCCTGCTGCGGCGAAGGTGCCTGTGTCCGTGGCCCGGACAACGGCTGTCCTGTGAACTCGGAGAGCCAGACGTACTGCCCCTGTCTGGCGGACTGAACCCGACAGGCTCGGTTCGCCGGCCGGACGTGGTCATGAGCCGGTGCACGCCACCACCGGAATGGCCGCACGCCGGCTGGATCGATGGCAGCGCTCCACGCCCACCAGGGTGAAATACCCGTGTTGCGTAGGCCGTGTGGCGGTGCCACGCTTCGCATGACGGCAGGGCTTCACGGTCTGCAGGGATACAGATCCCTCTGCCGGATCAGCTCGACCGGATCCGGGCAGAGGAGCCCGAACCGGACCCCGGCCGCCATTCGCCCGAACGCGACCCGTCGCAGCACCCGGGTCCCGTTCCCGTGACGCCCCTGGAGCCGGCCATGTCCCCCGCGTTGAATCTTCCCGAACTGCACCGTCTGGTCTCCGAACTCCAGAGCCTGGACGATGCCACCTTCCCAGGCGCCGCCCGGCGCCGTGACGACCTGCGACACAATCTGTGCGCGTCCACGGGCGTCCGCGACCTGCGCCAAGCCCTGGAGCACGCGCGCATCCTCCTGACTCCGGCCCCCACCGCACCGGCCCCGGCCCCGGCCCGGGCCCTCAGGGCCTCGGCCTGACTCACGCCGCGCTGAACCGTTTCGTCGCACGCCTGCCTCGGGTGGATGCTTGAGGCGAGGAGATGCGTCGCCATGCGTACCGGAAGTGAGCCGTTGCAAGCCCGGAGTCCGCTGCGGCTGCGGATGGTGCTGGCGGCATTCGGCCTGGTCTGGGCCGTGGCAGGTGCGGTGGGGTTCGGGATGACCGGGCACGTGGGGTGGGAGGCGGCGTTCGCCGTGGTCGCGGCGGTGGCCGTCGTGGATCTGATCGTGGTGGGGCGCCACATCCGCCAGGGCCCGCACTACCAACCCGGACGGGACATACCGCCGTACCTTCCGGACGAGCACCGGGACGACTACGGTCGCGGTCCCTGAGACGGCGCGGCCGAGCGGGCGCGCGCCGCGGGCGGCGCTCCAGGCGGTGCCCAGGGGGATCATGTCCGCGGTGGGCGGGCGGTGACGGTGAACAGTCCGCCGTCCGGGTCGCGCAGCGTCGCCTGGCCTCCGTCGGGGCCGGAGCTCTGCCCGACGGTCGTACCGCCCATCTTGTGAGCTGCCCTGATACAGGCCCCCACATCGGCCACCGGGAAATGCACTTGCCACCGGGGGCGGACCGCGGGATCCGGCGCTGCCTCGACCGCGCCGGAACTGAGCCGCGCGACCACGTGCCCCGCGCTGCGCAGCACGACTTCCTGATCCTCGTATTCGACCTCGCAGCAGCCGGGCCGTTCGCACGCCCAGTCGAGGACTTCGCCGTAGAAGATGGCGGCATCGAACGCATCACGGGTCCGCAGTCGCAGCCAGGCGGGCGCGTCCCGGCGCCAGGTATGCCAATGGGTGAGGAGCTGCCCTTCCCAGATACCGAAGACGGCACCGTCCCGGTCCGCTGCCAGCGCCCCGCGTCCCGACGCGAGCGTGAGCGGCCCGACCCCTACCGTGCCGCTGCGCTCACTGATGCGCGCCGCGGTCTCGTCCGCGTCGCCGACGGCGAAGTAGGGCGTCCAGGCCACGGCCACCTGCAGGGCGGTCGCCAGCGCGCCGATACCGGCGACCGGGGCACCGTCCGCGAGCGCGACACTGAATCCCTCCCCGAGCCGCCCCGACCGGAATTCCCAGCCCAGAACCATGCCGTAGAACTCCTGCGCCAACTTCAGGTCCCGGGCCATCAGGCTGATCCAGCAGGGCGCGCCGAAAACGGCGTCGCTTGTGCGCAGCTGTGCGACGTATGCCGTTGTCGTCTCTTCGTCCATGGCAGACATCTCGTTCACGTTGAACGCTTCCAGACGGGTCGCGGGTGCCACTCACGCCGTGGGCGGACCGTGGAATCGAAGGCGCATGCTCGCCTCCGGAATGGTTCCGCAGCCGGGGCCGCTTCGCGGGCCGGGTGTCGGCCCATCGGGCCATATAAGGTGTACGCGATGTACACGGTGTCCACGAAGCCCCGGCAGGCAACCCAGGGTCACCAGGCGTATGGCACGACGTACTTACGGAGCACCGCCCGCACCATCGATTCTCCCCCGGAACCCACCTGCACGCCAGCTTGTCAGCCGTCCTTTACCGCCCTTTGCCATCCTTTGCCATCCTCTGCCATCCTCTGCCGTCCTCTGCCGCGATGTGGAGTGTCAGAGGCATCGGGTTGGATGGCCGGATGACCGTTCACGAGGGTGGGGTCTCGGCGCTGAACCCTGACACCACGGTGGACGAGCTCGCGAAGGACATCACAGCCATCGGCTATCCGCGGTAGGACCTACCGGCGGCGCGGGAAGGCGGGCCCGCCCTGTGAACCATCAACGCCGTCCCGATCGCGCCAACTTGTTGGGACATATCTGGCACGGATCGCCTGTTGCGCCCGATAGACTCGACGCCAGCCCGGTCACGGGCACCCGGGCGTCGCGGCTACTGACGGTGGATGACGCCGTCCGCCGGGAGGACCGATCGTGACCGCACCGCCGCTCCGCATCCAGATCCACCACCCGCCAATTGCGCTGACTCTCGCCGCTGTTCCAGGGTCACCCGCTGTTCCGGGGTCACCGGGGTCGGTGGGGCGATGAGGCGCCTGTTTCAGCGGCCGCGTCCCGTCGAGCCGGCCGTCTCGGACAGTGAGCGATTACTGTTCGGCGGCGCGCTGCGCTATGACATGGGCTGGTCCAAGCACGAGTACGCCGTGCTGGAGCAGTCCGGGCTGTCGATGGCACGGACCGCGCCGCGGCTGGTCGGCGGCACCGTACGGCTGGCCTGGCGGGCCGACCGGTCCGCGCTGCTGACCATGGTGCTGAGCGAGATCTTCCAGGGCGTGGCGCACGCGGTGGCTCTGCTGGCCACCAACGCGGTGCTCAAGTCGCTGTTCGGGGGCGGGGATACCGTCGCGCGGGTCCATGCGGCGCTGCCGGCGATGGTCGTGGCCACGCTCATCGCGATGACGAGCGCGGTCCTGGCGTCCCTGTCGACGGCGAGTACCGGCCGTCTGGAGCCCAAGGTCGAACGGCTGGCCACCGAGGAGTATCTGCGGCACGCCGAGCGGGTGGAACTGGAAGCCGTCGAGGACGGCGCGTTCCGCAAACTGCTGGACTCCGCGCAGTTCGGTGCCCAGTCCTCCCGTCGCATGATCAGCGCCACGGTGGCGTCGCTGAACGGCGTCTTCTCCCTGACCGCCGCGGCCAGTGTGCTGTCGGTCCTGCACCCGGTTCTGCTCCCCCTGTTACTGCTGATCGCAGCTCCGCGCGGCTGGGGCGCCCTGCAGGTCGCCCAGCGCCGTTACGCCTCGGCCATGGCGTGGATCGAGCACGAGCGGGCCGCCCGGGTAATCAGCCTCTCCATCACCGGCCGCAGCGGCGCCCAGGAGACGCGCGTCCATGGCGTCGGCAAATTCCTGCTGCGGCACTTCGGCCAGATGGCCGAGACCGCCGAGGCCGAACAGACCCGGCTGGCCAAGGAGAGGGCCGGCACCGAACTGCTGGCCGCCGCGCTGTCCGGAGCCGCCGCGCTGCTGGCGTACACCGTGCTGGGCTGGCTGTTGCTCTCGGGGCGGATGAGCATGGCGGTCGCCGGGACCGCCGTGCTGGCGGTGCGCACCGGGTCGGCGAATCTCGGCACGCTCGTCGGGTCCGTCAACCGGCTCCATGAGGAGTCCCTCTACGTCCGGGACCTGGACCGCTACAACCTCGAAGCCGCCGCCCGCGCGATTCCCACCGGCGGTCTCACGGTGCCCGAGCACCCTGCGCGGATCGATTTCGAACACGTCACCTACTGCTATCCCGACCGTGACCAGCCGGCCCTGGACGACATCACCCTGACCATTCCCGCGGGCACGGTGGTCGCTCTCGTCGGCGAGAACGGATCCGGGAAGAGCACGCTGGTGAAACTGCTGGCGGGCCTGCACATGCCACAAGCCGGCCGCATCCAGTGGGATGGGGTGGATCTCCGGCAGGCCAACCGCGATCAGGTCTTCGCCCGTGTCGCCCTGCTGGACCAGGCCTTCGAGAAGTGGCCCTTCACCGCCGAGACGAACCTGGCGATCGGCAAGCCGGAGCAGCCGGCGGATCCCGAGCGGCTCGCGGCGGCGGCCGCGTTCTCCGGGGCGGATGCCGTGATCGAGGGGCTGCCGCACGGTATGCAGACGCTGCTCGCGCTGCAGTTCCGCGGCGGATCGGAGTTGTCCGGCGGTCAGTGGCAGAAGATCGGCCTCAGCCGGACCCGCTACCGCGACGCTTCCGTGATCATCGTTGACGAGCCGACCTCCGCTCTGGACCCGGAGGCGGAGATCGCCTGCTTCGAGAAGATCCGCCATCTCAGGTCACCGGCGACCTCCGTCGTCCTGGTCACGCACCGCATGGCGGCCGTCCAGCACGCGGACCTCATCTATGTGCTCCACGACGGGCGCTTGGTGGAACAGGGCACCCATCAGGAACTCCTCGCCATCGAGGGCGGCCGGTACTACCGGATGTTCCAGTCCCAGGCCGACCAGTACATCCCGGCCAACGGCCCGGTGCCCCGGCAGACCGCCGCGCCCGGCGCGTGACCCTTGTTCGTCGCAGCCGTTGATCACGGCATGAAGAAACGCAGCATGCTCGCCATCGCATCACTCGCCGTCGGTGTGGTCACCGCCCTGGTCACGCCCGGCGCGCACGCCGATATTCAGCCCTCAGGAGGCCACCACCAGAGCGACGCCTCCAACGACGAGACCGACATCCTGAACGATGCCGGCCTCGGGAACACGCAGATCAACAGCGACAGCGTGACCATGCACGGCTGAGCCCACGTCTGCGGGCATCGCGGACGGTCCCGTCGGCCGGCCGTGTTCAACCGCCTCGTTCAGCCGGCCTTGTGGGGGAGCTCCCCGGTCGTCGCATCCGCGATCGATGAGCGGGGAGCGCCGTTCCAGCGCCAGGTGGTCAGGCGGGGGCGCCCGGGCAGTTCTGCGCGTCCGGTGGCCCACAGCAAGGTGGGCCAGGGCTCCGTGGTCCGCGGGGCGTCGGGAAACAGCCGGGTGAGCACGCGCGAGCAGATATCGGCGGGCGCGGTCCAGGTGAGCCCGAGCCCCTCGGCCAGATCGTCGGTGTGCACCAGGGTCTCCACGATCCCCATCGCGGCGAAGCCTTCCGGGTCCGAGACGCCAAAGCCGTGGTAGGCGCGGACCTGCGACGGCGTCGTACGCACCATCGCGACCAGCAGCGCGCCGGTCGCCTCCAGCACGTGCAACAGCCCGGCAGGACCCGCCGTACGGTCCGCGTGGACGGCGTTCTTGGGGCCACCGCTCCTTCGGCTCTCCCAGACGAACGGCACCTCGCCGTCCAACGGCGGTGTCCTGGGGCCCAGCTGCACGGCATACGCGAAGAGGTCGTCGCTCAAGTGCTCGACGGTCTCCCAGCAATCCCACTCCAGCGAACCGGCCATGCCGCTCCAGGCGTCCGGAGGCGCCTGTCGGAGGGTGGCGACAGCGAGCTGGACGGCCTGGTCGAGATCGTCCGCGGTGACGGGAGACGGGGACTGGGACGGTGCGGCGTCAGCGGGTCGGGGCATGGCAGGACCGTACCCCGAGCGGCGGCTGGGCGAGGGGCGCGGCGACTCAGCGTCCCGTCCAGGATCCGCGTTCGACGACTGCGCGCCGGGCGCCGGGTGGGGATTGACTTCAGCGACCCGTCTGCACAACGATCGAGCTGGACTTCCAGGCAGCAAACCGTCCCGCTGAGCTCCGTCGGGGATCCGGACCCGGATGCCGACGCCGGACGGATGCCGGCCCGAGTCCCGGAAGGGGAGGCATCCGGTGGAGGAGACAGCATCGGGACCGGCGGTTGACGGTCAGAAGCAGGACGACCCGGAGGGAGCCGTCAACGCTCTGCTGGAGACGCTGGGCGCCGCACGGATCGAGCACCCGGGAGGCACACTGCTGAAGCATCTCCAGCGGGTCCGCGAGCTGCTGGTGGGTTGGGGCGTCCGGCGTGACCTTCAGTTGGCCGGCCTGTGCCACGCGTTCTACGGAACCGACGGTTTCCCGACGGTCCTGATTCCGGTCGCGTCCCGCAGCGAGTTGGTGCGGCACATCGGTGTGGACGCTGAGGAACTCGTGTACTTCTACGCCAGCTGCGACCGAAAGGCCTCCTACAGCACGCTCGCCAGCGACGACGCGGTCTTCCGCGACAGATTCACCGGGACTTCCTTCTCCCCTTCTCTGCAGCAACGCCGGGATTTCGCCATTCTCACCGCGGCGAACGAACTCGACATCGTCCGCGTCAGCCCGGCATACCGTGACGATTGGGGTGGCGAACTTCTGCAACTTCTCACCCTGTTGCGGCCATTGCTGAGCGATGAGGCGTGGGCGGCGACCGAGGAAACCCTGGGCTGAGGCAGAGGGACACCGGCCGCCGGCCGCCTCCGAACCTACGGTGCGGCTTTGCCCTGGGCAGGTTCCGGCGTGCCGGAGATTCGGTCGCGCAGGCCGGCTGACCCGGGCGGCTTACGCTCGGTTCGCAGCCCGGGCGCCAGGTACAGGGTGACGGCGAGGGAGGCCGCCGCCATGACGGTCATCGCTGTAGCAGGCGAGGTGCGCTGGGCCACGGCTCCCGCGAGGGCGGCGCCCACGCCCTGCATGGTGAGCATGCCGGAGGACTGCAGCCCAAGGGCGTGCCCGGACAACTCGTCCGGTGTCAGGAACATCAGTCGCTCCTGAAGCAGCAGGCTCGCCGCGTATCCGACGCTGCCGAGCACGACGGCCGCCACCGCGAGGGGCAGCGCCGGGTGCAGGGCGAAGACCAGGAACGGAGCGGCGAGCAGCAGGCGCAGCGGGGCGCCGAGCCGCTCCCGCCACCGCTGGGGGAGGAACCGGCCGGTCAGGGTGTCCCCGGCCAGCATGCCGAGTGCGCCGCAAGCGAAGAGAAGCCCCGCGTGCTGGGGCGCGTAAGGGACGTACAGGGACTCGCAGCCGACGATCAGCCCGTTGGGGACCCAGAGGGCAAGGTAGACGTAGCGGCGAGGCTTGGAGGACCACAGCCGTGCGTTGTTCCGCCAGGTCTCGGCGACCGACGGACGCCCGGCGGCACGCGGCGGCCGTCGGCTGAGGCCGAACCGGGCGGCGGCGGCGGAGGCGAGAAACAGCGCGGCACCGACGAGCAGCGTGCCGCGCGGTGACAGGGTGCTCACGAGCACGCCGCCGACCGCGAACCCGCAGATCTGCATGGTGCCGACGGACATGTTGAGCACGGAACGGCCGAGCAGGTATCCGTCCCGCGCGAGGATCTCGTTGAGCAGCCCGTAGCGCACTCCGCCACCCAGCGAGGCGACCAGTCCCTGGCCCAGCAGGACGGCGAAGACGGCCCACACCGGCAGGCCGGGGATGGCGAGAGCGGCGGTGCTGAGGCCGAAGAACAGTGTCATGCCGGTCAGCGCGGCGCGCGGCGGCAGCCGGTCTGCCGCCGACAGCAGCGTCGTCGCGCCGATCACCTGGGCGAGGGAGGGGCCGAACATGGCGAGGGCGGCCAGCAGGGGTGAACCGGTCACGGTGTAGATCAGCGTGCCCAGGGCCGGCCCGCTCACCGTCGAGGCCGCCACCTGCACGGAGGCGGTGAGGAAGAGCGGTGTGAACTCCGGTCTGCGGAAGAGCTCTTGGTAGGTGCGCATGGCCAGAGTCTCAGCGTCCCCGCTTCAGGGGCGTTACTGTTTCGCGGGGAGGCGAAACGATGGGCTGGTGGCTGGTCAACGCGGACACGGTCGCGGGAAGCCGATTCGTCGTCTCCCCCCTGGCCGAGACCATCGCGAGCCTGAAGACCCTGGAGCGGGGAACGGCCGCGCACCCGGGCGAGCGCGCGTGGCTCGACATCCACCTCCCCGCGTACCGGAAGCGGCAGGCCGGCGACCCGATCACCGCGCTGCTCATACGGGCCGCTCTGGGGCGCACCTGGAACGCGGACTTCCTCACTCCCCCGCCTCTGCTCGCGCCCAAGCCCACAGCCGCGCCCGCGCCCACCGACGGGGGTTCCGTGTCTTCCCGGGTAACTCCCCCCGGACCCCCGGTCACCTTCGCGCAGGAGCTGGCGCGCATCCGCGAGACACCACCCGAGTCCGCCCGCGCCGACCTGACCGTGTCGCTGAACGGCCCGCTCCCCGCCCAGCTGCACCGTTCCGATCTGCCGGAACGCACCGCCGACCTGCTGGAGTGGGTGTGGACGGAGTCGGTACTCCCCTCCTGGCCGCAGCGCCGACGGATCCTCGAGGCCGATGTCATCGCGCGCACCGCGCAGCTGAGCCAGGGCGGCTGGGCCGCGGCCCTGGACGACATGCACCCCGGGATGCGCTGGCTCGGGGAGAGCCGACTGCAGATCAACACCCACGACTATCCGCCACGGGAACTCGCCGGGACCCAGCTGCTCTTCGTTCCCGTCACCTCACGCCAGAGCTGGGTCGCGTGGGACGCGCCGCACCTGTACGCCGTGGTGTATCCGTGCTCGGGCGCTCTGGCCGAGGCGGGCCGAGCATCGGTGCCCGAGGCCCTGGGCACGTTGCTCGGGCCTGCGCGGGCGGGCGTCCTCGTCCTCCTGGACACTCCCAAGAGCACGACGCAGCTGGTGGCACTGACCGGCCAGGGGCTGGGATCAGTGGGCCGCCACCTCAAGGTTCTGCGCGACGCCCGCCTGATCCAGCGCCGACGTACCGGGCGGTCCGTGCTCTACTACCGATCGCCCGCCGGCGAAGTCCTGGTGACAGCCCAGGAAAACGGCTGAGCAGCCAGTTTCGGCCGTGCTGCTGCCTCGGATGGTTCGGGCCGCTTCCACGTCAACATCCTGGACGTCAACGAGGAGGCGTGCCGGTGCGAATGCCGTGGCCGGAAGTAGCTGGATGCACTCGGTGGGATGAAGCCCGGCCGCAAGCGCATGCCTCCCCGGCCAACGGTCGTTGGTCCCGGTGTGACAGTGATGCACCAGGCCACGATCCCCACTGGGCGACGGCGCAAGACCCCGCTGGGCGACTGTGCAGGCGAATCGGTTCTGCTCATCACCGAGCCGCCCATCTACGCGACACTCGCGGCACGGTGGCAACAGGCCGGGCGGATGCTGCCGGGTCAGGCGGATCGTGAGTGGTCCGAACTCATCGCCGCTGTGCCGCACCTGGGTGCGTGGCGGGGCAGGATGCCGGACTTCCCCCCGGCATCCTGCCGCAGGTCCACCGGTCGGCGGGTTCACCACTCCGCAGGTCCGCGGGTCCACCGGGCGGGCGCTGTCGGCGGCGCCCACCCGGCACGCGTCACCATCGGTCAGCCGGATCGGATGCCTGTGGTTGGGTCCCGTCCGATCCGGCACCTCCGCCCGTTGGGGCCGGCCGCAACGGAACGGTTCATGTCCCGGGCCGGCGCAACTGGCCCCGGCCGGTCCGGCTGGCCCCGGCTGGTCCGGCTGGTCTGGCTACGGCAGGAATCCGGTACCGCGCGAGTCACCGGTGACAGACTGCAACGGCCCACTCCGCGCGGCTGACCCGTGCGCCGGCCACCGGGCCGGCATTGGACCGTCCAGTGGCTGCCTGCCGCACCGCTCTGTGATCAGCCGTACCTGTCACCCACTCAAGGATGCCCGTGCTCGACATAACCACCCTCCAGCGGGGCGATGTTCTGCTCCAAGCCGCCGTCGCCGAAGCCACGCTCGGCGAGATGCCCACGGCCCGCGGCAGGATCGACGCGCTGCTCGCCTTCGACGACGACACCCTGTTCACGTTGACGAAGATCGCGGTGACCTACCTGACCCGCATCTACCGTGCCGAAGGGCAGGAGTGGACGGCCCCGCAGAATGCCGGGGACGCCGACCAGGCCCACCCAACCGCCGGCCGGCGTTACACCTTCGGGCTGCTCGACGCCTGGTCCACCCGCCAGGGGGGCACCGTCAAGAAACTCTTCAGCGCGGCGGCCGCCGATCCCCGTCTCCGCGAGGAACTCCTGCGCGACCCCTTCGACTTCGCCCTCGACAAAGCCCTCGAGCTCGCCGCCAAACACGTGGGCCCCCACACCCTCGCCAGGCAGCTCTGCAAGTCCATCGGGAGGGAAGACCGGTCCATTTCAGAGGACTGGCCCAACTGATCGAAATCCCGCGAACCGATACGCATCACGCCCGGCTCCCCTTTTCGGTGAACGGTCGGATGGCGTGCCGTGCGCGTGCGGCGATCGCGCCGAGGTGCTCCGCCAGCTCCGGAGGGTCGAGCAAGGTGTAGTCCATGGGCAGGAGCACGATGCGGGACGCCAGGTACTGCGGTGAGTCGGGTCGGGTGTGCAGCAGGCACGAGCCGTTATCGACGGGCTCCAGGTCCCCCTGCCCGGCGGCGATGTGCTGGGCGGCCTGCTCGAGGGGCACGTGCAGCAGCAACCGTGCCCGGATCGTGCCGGCCGCCATCGCCCGGGTCACCCATGTCGCGGTGTCGACCCCTTCGGGCAGGACCCGGGCGGGAACCCGGACGCCGGTGCGGTGTACGCCGGTGATCCGGTCCACGCGGAAGGAGCGCCAGCCGGCTCGGTGCCCGTCGAAGGCCACGAGGTACCAGCGGCGGCCCGAGACCACCAGTTGGTGCGGCTCCACCAGCCGCCGCGTCATCCCGCCCTGTGCCGTCGTGTAGCCGAAACGGACCTTCTCATGGTTCGCGCAGGCGGCGGCGAACGTGGCGAGGGTATCGGCGTCGGCGGCCGGGCCGTCCCCGGGCGGCAGAACGACAGCCGCCCGCGACAGCGCGGTCACGCGGTGGCGCAGCCGTACGGGGAGGACCTGTTCCAGCTTGGCCATGGCGCGGAGAGCCGTGTCCTCGATTCCGGTGACAGCCGCGGTGGCGGCGGTGCGCAGGCCGATGGCGATGGCCACCGCCTCGTCGTCGTCCAGCAGCAGTGGCGGCATGGCCGCCCCCGCGGTCAGCCGGTAGCCGCCGATGTTGCCCTGGAGGGCGTCGACCGGATAGCCCAGCTCGCGCAGCCGGTCCACATCGCGCCGGATGGTGCGAGGGGTGACGCCCAGACGCTCGGCGAGTTCGGGGCCCGGCCATGCGCGCGGGGTCTGTAGCAGGGACAGCAGTTGCAGCAGTCGGCCCGACGGATCACGCATGAGTTCATCCTGCCGCACTAAGAGGACGTTCACTGACCTATTGGCCGCCTACAGTTGAACCATCGGCCAAGGCGAAGCGGCCGGAATCCACCACCTGGCACAGGGAAGGGCACTCAGATGTTGCGAGGACTTGCGACCGTCAGTTTCTGGGCATCCGATCTGGCAGCGGCGAAGAGCTGGTACGCCGATCTGCTGGGCATCAACCCCTACTTCGAGCGCCCGGGATACGTCGAGTTCCGCCTCGGGGACTACCAGCACGAGTTGGGTCTGATCGACAGCCGCTACGCGCCCGGCGGTACGACGGCCGGCCCGGCCGGCGCCGTCATCTACTGGCACGTCGACGACGTGTCAGCGACGCTCGAGAAACTGCTGTCCAGGGGAGCGAAGGAACACGAAGCGCCCATCGAGCGCGGGGAGGGGTTCAGGACCGCCTCGGTGGTCGATCCCTTCGGGAACATCCTGGGCGTCATGTCCAACCCGCACTATCTGGAGGTCCTGGAATCAGCCACCCCGGCATGACCCTCGCCGCCCTCGCCGCCCTCAGCGCCCTCAGCGGTCCGCATCGCCGGACCACTCGGCCGTGCACCCCCGCCCGGCCGTGCACCGCACCGGGTACCCGGCCACCCGCCGGATGGTGTGTCGCACCTCAGGCGCCCGGCGCGGGTCGGCGGGGGTCGGCCCGGTGGCGCACCCGGTGGGGACGCGCGCACTTCATCCTCGTAGCGAGAACGTCTCCGCGTTGTGCCACTTCTCGCCGTCACTGACCACCAACTGAACCGAGGAGACCCGCGCGACGACGGGAAGCCCGGCTGTCAGGTCGGCTTCGATCGTGTTGAATACGCTCGGATCCGGGCTGTAGGCGACGGTCAAGTGCGGTACGACGTCCGCGTACCGGCCACCGTAAGGTGGCGCTTCCGGCCATCGGTCGGCCACCGCACTGGTGAGCGCCCGAAGGCCGCCGGTGGGCTCCGGAGCGAGGTAGAGCAGATCGGGGAAACGCCCGCATTGGTGGAAGCTCAGGTCGAAGGCGGCGTGCGCACCGAACACCTCCTCCAGGGCCTCGACCTCACGGACATCGATCCGTTCACGGTCCAGGAACGGGTACAGCACCGTCACATGCGCCGGAACCCCGGCCTCCATGGCGGGATCGAACCGCTGTCGCCACGCCCCCACGAGTGGCTCCGCCTCGGGAACCTTGATGACCAGTGCCGTCCGACCCGCTGGGAACCGGGATGAGTTGTCTGACGCCATGGGTCGGGATGATGCCACCGCGGCGGCCCGAGGGCGAATGCGGGGTGGCTGGGCGTCGGCCCATGGCCGGGCGTGCCACCCACTTCGACGAGCAGCAGCTCGCCGCCCTGGTCCTCATGATCGGCGTCACCAACCTCTTCAACCGTCTCAACGCCACCACGAAACAGATAGCCGGCGCCGCCTGGTAGTTCAGTAGCGCTGGAGGTCCCGGGCGTTGCCTCCGGAGATCAGCTGGTTGTAGTGGACGGCCAGCCGCCGGTACGCGGCTTCGCCGGCCCTGGTCAGCGTGACGCTCGCGCCGGGGCCGGCGGCGGTCACCTCGGCGATCAGCACCTGGCTGTCGGCGGTGTCGAAGGTGAGGACGTCCAGAGTGAGGGCGAGGAGGCCGACGAGCTTCTCGGCGGTGGCCTCCTCGCCGTCGGCGAGCTGGTCCAGCAGTTCCCGCAGGTCGTCGTCCTCCTCATCACCGGCGATGAGCGCCTTGATGAGCGCGGCGTGTGCGGTGCGCAGGGTCTTCAGGTCGGCGCTGTTCACGGTCACGGGGTAGAACGGCATGTGCTCGTGCCCGCCCTCCGGCGCGAACAGCCGCCGCGCCTGGCGGTTCGGCGGCTGCTCGTCGCGATCACGCGCCTGCCACAGCCGTACCGCCTCCGGTATGGCCAGCCAGATCCGGTACCAGGCCCCTTGAGCAGCCCTCGCGGGGAACGTGGCGGGCAGCCGCCACACGTCCTGTCCGCCCGCTTCCGCGTGCTCCTCGGCCCCCGACAGCGGCGTCAGCAGCAGTTCGTCGAGTGAGGTGAACCGGACGATGAAGTCGTCGTTGTCGGGGACCAGGACCACCATGGTCGTGCTTTCGGTCATGGGCTCGTATCTCCTAACGGGCGCAACGACATGAGGCCGGGGCCGCCGCTGCGGACGGTCGCCGCCCCTCATGCTGTCGGCTTTCGCCGACGATGCGGAGAGGGTGGCCCGAACTGTCTGTTCCGCACGGGAGCACGGGGGAAAACCGTGGACGGCGGTTTTCGGCCGCCTCTCGCGGAGCCGCTCAGCCGAGCGGAATGGTGATCTCGTCCTCGACCGGCGGGGCGATCTCCTGCTCGGGGTATCCGGTGGCGGCGAAGCACCGGATCCGTAGGCTGCCCGGGGTGACGTCCAGGCGGAGGAAGCTCTTGAAGAACGGCGGGGAGTAGCTCGCGGAGCTGGAAGAGAAGACCCGCGAGTAGATCTTGTGGACCGGGAGCCGGAACCACGACCTGCCGTGCGGGCGGGACGGCACACCGAGGAGGGTGGCGACGAGCCTCGCGCGCAGCGTCACCGGGGCGTTCGCCGTACGGGTCGGGGGGATGCCGAACCGCTTGGCGATCACCGCTGACGCCTGCTCCGCGGTGAGTTCGAAGAATCGTTTCATCCGCAGCCGTCGTCCATAGACCTTGCTGTAGAAGGCCAGGGAGTCGCCGCGCAGGGGGTAGCAGCGGAAGTCCTGCTCGGTGACTCCGGCCACCGCGACCCGCGGGATGGTGTGGGTGGCGTGCATGAACGCCCCGCCGCCCCCGCAGACGATGTACTCGATGGTGCGCCCGTCGACGTTGACCGGATAGTGCTGGTAGTTGTGTATGTCGCCACCGATCGCCGCCACATAGTGACAGGCCGGGTTGCGGACGATCTCATCGACGGTGCCGCCGCCCTCGATGGCGCAGGGGTGGTATTTGTCGTCCACGTAGATAGGCGAACCGGTGACCAGGATCTTGGGTCCGGGCCCCTGGGAGACGCGGCGCAGCCACTCTCCCTGCTCCTTGTCGATGGAGCCGAGCAGCCCGGTATCGATGCCGATGATGCGCAACGGCCCTGAATCAATGGCCCAGTACGGGCCGGGCTGCATCGCCTGCTGTGCCGGAGCGGACCTCAGGAGCCGCGCCTCGTCCAGCCGCCGCTCGTCGGCGACGTCAGAGCTCTTCCACAGCAGCCCCCGCCACCAGCCCGCCGACAAGGGCTTCGGGCGAGCGGCCGGCGGCAGTGCCGGAGCGTCGCAGAAGACCCGCATGAATCCCGTCAGGCCGTCGTACCAGTCGTGGTTGCCGGGCACGGCGTAGATCGGGGCGTCGTAGTCCTTGTACGGCTGGAAGAACTTGGGACCGTAGTCATTGACGCTGCCGACAGGGTAGATCACGTCACTCGAAAGAACCGCGAACCGGGTTCCCGCGCCTGCCTCCAGAAACCCGGGCACCACGGCGTACTGCGGGGCGTCGCCCTCACCGGTGTCCGCTATGAGCATGAAGGAGTACGACTCCGGGTCGTCACGCTCGATCACGAAATCCGGGGAGCTCCCGCGGTCGGGCTGCTCGCCTCGTTGCCGGGCGACCCAGCGCCTCCGGTCGTCGTTGGTCGGGTCGCCCAGCAACGAGGCGAGCGGCCCGTTGCGCGCGCTCCAGAGGGTGGCCGGATTCAGCCACGAGAGTTTGGTGACCCCGGCCGGCATCAGGCTTCTGAACCGGCCGGGCTGCTGGCCGTGCCATCCGGCACCAGCCGCTGAATCGCGCGAGGAATCAGACACCGCCGAACCCTAGCAACCGCGGTCAACCCCGCTGCCACCACGAGGATTTGCGCCCTGGGACGGCGTTTGACCGCAGCGGGGCGCTTGCCCGAGGCGATCGTGCTCTTCGCCCGGGACGAGCGCCCCGCGGCGGTCTCACCTCGGGACGTCGCGGACCGGCCCTAGGCCTGGTCGGCGGCGGCCTGGATCGCGGCCACATCGAGCTTCTTCATGCCGAGCACCGCTTTCATGGCCCGTTGGCCGCGTGCCTGGTCCGGATCGTTCAGCAATTCGTTCATCCCGCCGGGGACGACCTGCCAGGACAGTCCGTACTTGTCCTTCAGCCAGCCGCACGGACCCTCCGAGCCGCCCTCGGAGAGTTTGTCCCAGTAGTAGTCGATCTCGTCCTGGTCGGCGCAGTTGATCAGCAACGAGATCGCCTCGTCGAAGGTGAACTGGGGGCCGCCGTTGATCGCGGTGTACTGCTGGCCGTCAAGCACGAAGTCGACGGTCAGCACGGAGCCGGGCACTCCCGGACCGGCCTCGCCGTAGTGGGTGATGCTCTTGATCTCCGAGTTCGGGAACACCGAGACATAGAACTCGGCGGCCTCCTCACTCTGGGTGTCGAACCAAAGGTTGGGCGTGATCCGCGGCATGGCGCTCTCCTGGCGTCGTCGGTGTTCCGGCCCTGCACCTGTACTGACCGTTGCGCAGGTCGGAAATCATCGCTGTTCCGGGAGATCCCTGGAAACCAACACGCGCCACCCGCACCCGCCTCGCCCACCTGGGCGAATCCCCCGCGCCCAGGCCCCGCCGACGGCCGCACCTGCTCTCCCGCAGGGGGTCCGTAGGGTGCGGCGAGAGCACGCCGGGATGGCGAATGAGGGCCGCGCACCTCTGGACTAATAGCATGCGCGCATATAATCTATGCGTAGATTAACCGAGCGAGGAGGCCACTCATGTGGGAGTACGAGCACAGCATCGAGACCACCGCCACCCCCCAGGCGATCTGGCGGCTCTGGGCCGACGTCGAGAACTGGGGCACCTGGAACGCCGAGATCGAAAAGGTCGAGATCAGTGGTCCGTTCGCGGCCGGCGCGCAGATCTCGATGACCCCGCCCGGGGACGATCCGGTCCTGCTGCGCGTCGCGGAGGCGGTCGAGGGCGAACGGTTCATCGATGAGGCCCGCTTCGACGAGCTGCTGCTGCGGACCATTCACCGGATCGAACCGGTCGGCCCGAACCGGATCCGCGTCGTGTACCGGATGGAGATCACCGGCACCGGCGCCGACGAAGCCGGCCCGCAGATCGGCCCGGGCATCACCGCCGACTGGCCCGACACGATGGCTTCGCTGGTCGCACTGGCCTCGCAGGGCTGATGCCCCCAGCTCCGGCGACGGCCCTGGCGA
The DNA here is from genome assembly GCF_030063355.1 of Streptomyces sp. PH10-H1. GTDB lineage: Bacteria > Actinomycetota > Actinomycetes > Streptomycetales > Streptomycetaceae > Actinacidiphila. The sequence goes on along the minus strand of NZ_JASISZ010000030.1, from coordinate 40,930 downwards.
CGGCCCAGGCGGCATGCGGCGTGGATCCGGACGATCTGACCGACGTGGTGCGGCAGATGCAGCACGACCTTGTCGACCACGTCCTCCAACTGATCGATGATCCGGGGTTGTTGGACAGCGGGCTGGATATGGAGTCCGATGAGCCGGAGCTCGGCTGGGAACTCGTGGCGGTCCGTGCGCGCCGGCGACCGCGTTCAGGCGGTCAACGTCTGGACGATCGTTCGACGAAGCCCTGAAGGACCTCGACGGCTGAGTCGGGGCTCCGCCTGGCGTCATCGCACGGGCCACCATCGCGGTCGTGCGCGTCCGGAGGAGACGCCGGGACGGCGTCGGCGTTTGGTGCGCGCTCCGCGGCTGTGTGCGGCGGCGAGTCCGAAGGTCACCTCGACCTGAGTGCCGCCCAGGCGGCCGCGGGTGATGTCCACGGTCCCCCGGGTCGCCGCCGCCGCCCGGTGGGCGATGTCCAGTCCGAGGCCGGTGGAGACGGTGCTGACTCCCCGCGCCACGGCGCCGCCCGGATCCGGGATGCCAGGGCCGGCGTCCTCGACGACGAGGGCCACGGTCTGTGCGCTCCGCTCCAGGCGCACCGCGAACGCGGTGCCGGGCGCGGTGTGCCGGAACACGTTGCCGACCAGGGCGTCGAGCACGGCCGCGAGGTCGTCCTCGGGCAGCTCGATCAGGGCGTCCTCAACGGTGATGTCCACCTGGAAGGGGCGGCGTTGCTGTTCGGCCAGCACGGCCCAGAAGCCGGCTTTGCGCCGGATCACCGCGGCGGCCGCACAGCCCGCGGCGGGTGGTCCCTGAGCGCCGAACCGGCCGGGAGCGGCTGGATCCGCGAGGGATCGCAGGCCCCATCCCATCGGTCCCACCGCCAGCGGGGTGCGGGCGGCGGTGATGATGGAGTGCAGTTCCGAGTCGAGGTGGTGGATCGCTGCGGCGATGCGTTCCGCGTCCGTGGTCGGTCCCATCCGGTCGGCGGCCAGCCGCAGGGCGGTCAGGGGCGTTCGAAGGCGGTGGGAGAGGTCTGCCACCAGCTCGCGTTCGACGGCGAGCAGCTCCAGCATCCGGTCGGCCATGGCGTTGAAGGCCAGGCCGGCTTCGTACAGTTCAGGTGGTCCCATCGGGTCCACGCGGGTGTTGAGGTCTCCGCGGCCCAGGGCGTGGGAGGCGCGGGAGAGGTTGTGGGAGGAGCGCACCACCCGGGCCGCGAGCCGGTCCGCGACGAGCGTGGAGCCGACGACCAGGGCCAGCGCGAGCAGGGTCATCGCTCCCCAGGAGGCGGCCACCCCCCGGGTGAGCCGACCCTGCGGGACGAACTCCTCGATCACCGCCACCCGCTGCGGACCCAGCACGACCGGCTGGAGGTAGACCCATCCGTCCGGCCGGTTCTGCGCGATGGCCTCGCCGTCCCGCGCGGCGCGCACCAGCAGCGAGGCGGGCGTATGGGTGGGTCCGACGAGCGCGCCGGACGGAAGGTGAACGCTCAGCTCGTCGCCCGGAGCCAGGACGGAGATGGCCTGGCGCAGATCGGGAACGTCAGCGGTGAGAGCGAGCACGGGAGCCAGGGCCGCGGCCCGCTGTTCGGCGGCGGTGATCGCCTGGTTGCGGGCCTCGGAACGCACCAGCAGGGCGAGGGGTATCAGGAAGGACAGGGCCACCATGGAGGTGACCGCCAGCGCCACCCCTGCCAGAGTGCGTCTCACGGCGGCGTCACCAGTTTGATGCCGACTCCGCGCACCGTGTGGAGATATCGCGGACGGGCCGCCCGTTCACCGAGTTTGCGACGCAGCGCGGACAGGTGCACGTCGATGGTCGCGTCGTCGACATACGACTCGCGCCACACCTCGGTCAGGATCCTGCGTTTGGAGACGACGCAGCCGGCATTGCTCGCCAGGTAGGCGAGCAGGTCGAACTCGCGCCGCGTCAGGTGGAGTTCCCGCCCGAGCAGATGTGCCGTGCGGGCCATGGCGTCCACCTGCAGCTCACCGATCGAGATCGGACCCTGCGCCGCCGACGGTCCTTCGTGCAGGCCGCCCGGCACCCCGACGCCGGCCCTGCCGACGCGCCGCAGCACCGCGGTCAGGCGCGCGATCAGCTGCCCGCTGGAGAAGGGCTTGACGAGATAGTCGTCGGCTCCCGCGTTGAGCAGCCGGATGATCTCGGAGTCCTCGTCACGGGCGGTCACCACGAGCACCGGCACCTGCGAGATCCCACGGATCATGCGCAGCGCGTCACTTCCGTCCAGATCGGGCAGTCCCAGGTCCAGGATCACCGCGTCCAAATGTCCCTGCGTCACCTCTCGCAGTCCGCTGAATCCGTCGGCCGCACTGCGCACCATGTGGCCGTCACCGGTCAGGATCTCGATCAGTGCCGCGCGTATGGCGGGGTCGTCTTCGACGACAAGGACGCTGGACATGCGGCACACCGTAACGGATCGGCCATGATGGTGCGGTGCCCCGGTCTCTGCGCTATCTCATGATCTGGCTGTGCTGTACGGCTCTGACCGTGACCGCGGCCTTCCTCGCCGTGCGCTTTGTGGTGCATTCCACCGCCGCCCTTCCGCCGACCGCCCACGCGCTTCCGACGGTGTTCACCACGCCGACCCCCACTCCGGGTCTCATCGGCCCCGCCACCTCCGCGCCGAACGCTTCCCCCTCCCCCACCACGCCGCCTGCTCCTTCCCCCCGGGCCACCACCGCTCGCCCGACGACGCCGGTCCCGGCCGCCGTCCAGGGCGCGGGATACACCTGCCGGGGCGGGGCGGGGGTGCACACCATGCAGTCCATGGGCGGCCAGGTGACCTTCAACATGGGCGCCGATGCCATCTGCCTGGTCTCCGCGGTGCCGGCGCCCGGATTCACCACCAGCACCGCTCAGTCCGCACCGGACACGTTGACCGTGACCTTCTCCAGCGCGAACCACCGCTCGGAGACCACGGGCACCATCCACCCCCAGCCACAGGCGGTCACGCGCGAAGTCTCCTGGTAGTCGTGCCGGGCGCTGAACCGAGCGGCACCTGCGGGGAACCTTAGGGGAATCTAAGGTTCCCGTCGCGCAGTGTGAACCGAACGGAAAGCATCTAGGTTCGATCTCGCCCGGTCGTCGTATCGCGAACCTTCCGGCCGGGCCCGACAGCTTCCCGGCGTGGCCACCTCCCCCCACACTCGTGTGCCGCGCCGGGAACCCCGCACTGCCGATTCCCGAGGGTTTCTCCCCATGAGTTCTCATCGCCGCGCCGGTTCTCCCGGTGACTCCGCGCCGCAGCACCGCGCTCCGCGCCGGCCCCGCCTGCGCAAGGCCGTCATCGGAGCCGCCGTCATCGCCGCGCTGGGCGGTGGGACCGCCTTCGCCTGCATCGGCGGCGGCGCCACCCACACCTCCTCGCAGCCCACCACCGATACGCCCACCGCTGGATCCGGAGCGCCCCCGACGTCGCCCGCCACCCCGCCGCGGACACCGGAGACACGCCCCACGCACCCGACGGCGACACCCTCCCGCATACCCCCGCGTCACACGCCGACGACCCGTCCGGTCCCGACGCCGACAAAGCCAGTTCCTTCCACCACCCCGTCCCGGCCCCCCGCCTCCGGCGATGCGGCGCAGCAGGTGCTGGCCCTGATCAACAAAGCCCGGGCCGACCAGGGGCTGCCCGCCTACCTCCTCAGCGCCGGACTGAACCGCAGCGCCGCCGGGCACAACCAGGTGATGCTCAGCGGTTGCGGGCTCTCCCACCAGTGCCCCGGCGAGCCCGCGTTCGGTGACCGCGAGCGGGCCCAGGGCGTGCAGTGGTCCTCTGCGGGCGAGAACATCGGCGAAGGCGGCCCGGTCTCGGCCACCGAGCAGGCCATGGCGACGATGGCGGTCAACCTCACCCAGGGCATGCTCGACGAGCGACCGCCCAACGACGGTCACCGCCGGAACATCCTGAGCTCCTCCTTCACCCACATCGGCATCGCCGTCACCCGGGACGGTTCCGGCACCGTCTGGCTCACCCAGGACTTCTCCCAGTAGGCGCGGTCAAGGAGCCGGTCGTGGTCATATCCGGCGGGCCACGACCAGCCGCCAGTTGGGGCTGCCGTCCTCGCGGCGGCCGAACTCCTCGAGCGGCAGCAGCCGCACCGTGAACCCGGCCCTGACCAGATCGTCGCGCACACCCCGCAGCGGGAAGGTCCGGTAGTACATGACGAACTGCGGGCGCCACAGCAGATTGCGGGCGCGCATCACCGAGTCGAAGCCGAGCAGCGCCCAGTACAGCGGGGAGCGGAAGGGCTGAGGCGCGCCCAGGGGGAAGGCGAAGAGCCCGCCCGGCCGCAGTGACCGGTGGACCTCTGCGAACAGCTTGGGCCGCTCGGCGGGCAGGAAGTGCCCGAACGCCCCGAAACTCACTGCCAGGTCGAAGGCACCGGTGAACGGCAGGGCGCGGACATCAGCCCGCACCCACTCCACCGCCGGCGTCCCCTCCCCAGCGACGGCCTCCTGGGCGGCAGCCAGCATCCCGGCGCTGAAGTCGACTCCGGTGACCCGTTCCCGGCACAGGGGCCGCAATACCCGAACGCCGGCGCCCGTGCCGCAGCAGACGTCGAGGCCCGCCTCGAACGGGCCGAGGGTGCGCAGGGTGCCGGCGGCCGCGTCCAGGAAACGATCAGGGGTGCGGAACGGGGTGTGATCGAATTTCGGGGCCAGGAGGTCGTAGCCGCGCTCGATGGAGGTGAGCGCCTGCACCGTCAGCTCGCGGAACATGGGTCCTTGGGGGGTGAACACCGGGTCCACAGTAGTCAGAACGTCCCGGCTCCGGGACCGGGGACGCGGACACCTCAGGCGGACCTCTCGCGGCGCTCCCCCGTGCCGTCGGGCAGCTCACGCGGCACCAGGGTCGGGTTGACGTTGTCGAGCACCGTGTCCCGGCTGACCACGACGCGGGCCACATCGTTCCGGCTCGGCACCTCGTACATCACATGGAGCAGGACCTCTTCGAGGATGGTGCGGGCCGCCCGGGCGCCGGTGCGGCGCAGCAGTGCCTGTTCGGCGATCGCGCCGATCGCGTCCTCGGTGAACTCCAGCTCGACACCGTCGATCGCGAAGAGCTTCTGGTACTGCTTGATCAGCGCGTTGCGCGGCTCGGTGAGGATCCGCGTCAACGCCGTCCGGTCCAGCGGCTGAACGGTCGACACCACCGGGAGCCGGCCGACGATCTCCGGAATCAGCCCGAACGTCACCAGGTCCGCGGGCACGACCCCCGCGAGCACGTCCTCGCTCTCCTGCTCCTCCTTGGTTCGGAGCACGGCGCCGAACCCGATGCCCTTGCGGCTGTCCCGCTGCTCGATGATCCGCTCCAGACCGGCGAACGCACCGCCGACGATGAACAGCACATTGCTCGTGTCGATCTGGATGGACTCCTGTTGGGGGTGCTTGCGGCCGCCCTGCGGCGGCACCGAGGCGGTCGTGCCCTCCAGGAGCTTCAGCAGCGCCTGCTGGACGCCCTCACCGGAGACATCGCGGGTGATCGACGTACTCTCGCCCTTGCGCGCGATCTTGTCGATCTCGTCGATGTAGACGATGCCGGTCTCGGCCTTCTTGACGTCGTTGTCGGCCGACTGGAGCAGCTTGAGCAGGATGTTCTCGACGTCCTCGCCGACGTAACCCGCCTCGGTGAGCGCCGTGGCGTCGGCGATCGCGAACGGGACGTCGAGCATCCGGGCGAGTGTCTGGACGAGATACGTCTTGCCACAGCCGGTCGGGCCGATCAGCAGGATGTTGGACTTGCCGATCTCTACCGGCTCTTCCCGCGCGGCATGCGACCCGGTACCGGCCGCCCGCGCCCGGACGCGTTTGTAGTGGTTGTAGACGGCCACCGAGAGTGCCTTCTTGGCGCCCTCCTGCCCGATGACGTACTGCCCGAGGAACTCGTGGATCTCCCGCGGTTTCGGCACGTCCTGCAAGGCGCCCCCGGAGGGCTCGTTGAGCTCCTCCTCGATCAGCTCGTTGCAGAGCCCGACGCATTCGTCGCAGATGCAGATATCGCTCGGCCCCGCGATCAGCTTCTTGACCTGCTGCTGGCTCTTCCCGCAGAACGTGCACTTCAGCAGGTCGCCGCCGCCGTCACCGATGCGTGCCACGCGGAAATGTCTCCTCAACGGTTGTGCAGGCCGGGCTGCTGTGAGGGCCGGCCCCGGGAGTCGGCGCGACCGCTTCGCGCGGCCGGGTCCACTCGGGTGAGCGTCATTCGAATGCCGAGACCATATGACGTCAACATCTGAATGGTCAAGGTATCTTGAACCGCGACGAACGCGACGTGAAGGCAAGAGTGAGGACGATGGGCCGGCCCAGCAGGGTGGAGCTGCAGGAGCACAATCGCGCCAAGGTTCTGGCCGCGGCCAGGGACGAATACGCCGCGCGCGGTTTCCGCGACGCGAAGGTGGACCGCATCGCCGAGCGCGCCGGGCTCACCCGTGGCGCGGTCTACTCCAACTTCCCCAGTAAACGGGCCCTGTACTTCGCGGTCCTGGCCGATCTCGCCGAGCGCGCGCCGGAACCGCCGCACTCGGAGCCGGGCCGCACCGCCCGCGAGACGCTCGGCGCGCTCGCCCGCGCCTGGGTCGCCCGGCTCCCGCTCGCCGACACCGATGAGCAGCACGGCCCGGCCCGGCTCGGTATGTACGTGATGCCCGAAGTCCTCGCCGAGGACCGGATCCGGCGGCCGTTCGCGCAGCTGATGAAATTGGACGCGCTTCTGCTCGGGCTGGCCCTGGAGGGTCTGCGGCCGCCCGGCACGCCGACCGGCAGTCTGGTGCGAGTCGCGGAGGCCGTGCTGACGACCCTGCACGGCGCGAGCCAGATGGCCGCCGCCGCGCCCGGATTCATCGAGCCCTTCAACGTCGTCAGCGCCTGCGAGCAGCTGGCCGGCCTCGAGCTCAACGACTGGTGGCCGCCCCCGCATGTGATCACGCAGGCGTGGCCGGCCGACGAGCCGTGGTCCCCGCCGGGCGCGGCGGACGCGGTGCGCGGCGAGCCCGCGCGGCTCGTGGACGACGGCGTGGTGGCGATCCTCGGACTGCACCGTCTCGAGGCTGTCGAGGAGGCGGTACGGGCCGCGCCACCCGGGGCGACGGTCACCGCCGTCCTGGTCACCGGGGACCCCGCCGAACTGGCACCGCTGGCGCGGCTGGCCGTCGCCGACCTCTGCGGCTGCCTGCGCCAGGCCTTCCCGCCCTCGGCATGGCCGCACCTGCAGGTGGTGTTCGACGAGGCGGGCGTCCTCGCCGCGGCGGCCGGCGTACCCGCCGTCAGCGACGGAACCGAAGCCGCAGTCCGCATCGAGGCGAGCCGGATCGTCGCCCGCGCCGACGGCCGCGGCGCGTGCCACGCGGCTGCGTCGACCGGTGAAGCCGGCGGGGCCGACGGAGCCGCCCCGGAGGGCCGGACCCGGACTCCGTCGCCGAAGCGTCGCGGCTGACCGCCTAACCCGGACGCCGCTCGCAGCGAACGTTGCCGCCGTGAACCACGTCGCCGTGAACCACCCGACCCTCAACCGTATGGTTGAGGAAGAAGCCGGGATGCACGCGGTGTTCCACGCGCTCGCAACCGGGGCCCGTCGCGAGATGCTCAGCAGGCTCGCCGACGGCGAACTGACCGTCGGTGAACTCGCCGAACCGCTGACGATGTCGCTGGCGGCCGCGTCGAAGCCCAAGTGCTCGAGCGCACCGGCCTCGTCCGGCGGACGGTCGACGGCCGCCGCCATGTGTGCCGCCTCGAGCGCGCCCCACTCGCCTCCGCCAGCGACGAGAGCTGCCCTGTGTACACGTCGAGCACACCCGGCACAACGGCCATGCCGACTTCCTGCGCGAAGGCATCGACGGGACGGTCGGGGCCTGACCTCGCGGCGGCGTCAGGGCGTGAAGCGGTGCACGTAACGCCGTTGCCAGGGGGTTTCCACGGCGTGTGCGTCGTAGTGGCGGCGCACGAACTCCACCGCTTGGCCGGCCGGCACGCCGTCGAGGACGGCGAGGCAGGCCAGAGCCGTGCCGGTTCGTCCACGGCCGCCGCCGCAGGCGATCTCGACGCGTTCGGTTCCGGCACGCGCCCAGGCCTCGCCGAGGACGGCTTGGGCCTGGGAACGGCTGCTGGGCAGCCAGAAGTCCGGCCACCGCAGCCACCGCGCCTCCCAGGGGACCTCGGGCGGCTGCTTGCCCAGCAGATGGACGGCGAAGGCGGGCGTCGGCCCGGCCGGCAGGGGCCGGCGCAGCGCACGGCCCCGGACCAGTCGTCCGGAGGGAAGGCGGAGGACACCGGGATCGGTCCGCGTCCAGGTCTCGGTCTCGGACACACCCTCACCGTAGCCGCTGTCCCCGCTGTGGCTCCACGCCCATGGCCGCGGCGGCGGTGTCACCATTGTGCGGTGCCGAGGTGTTCTCGCTCATGCAGGACTGCGAGGGACCCATCCGCTTCGTCATCACCAAGTGGGATCTGCTGGCCGGCCACTACTCGCTGCGGCAGATCCATGAACGCCTGATGGAGCGCCCGGACTTCGCGACCCTGGCCAGGAGCAGAAGGGACTGGCAGATCCGCGGGATGCCGGTTCCTCCGGGACGCATACGGCTGATACCCGTCAGTTCCGTGGGCCGCGAGTTCGCCTTCCTCGGGGCCGACGGAGGGATGCACAAGCGGGACAACGCCCGGCCGAGGCCGCTCAACGGGATGTGGCCTTCGCGGCCGTACTGCCCGATCTGGTGGCCCGCGCGTACGGGGTCGCGAAGGCCGAGCGGGACCGCGCCAGGCGTGAGGCGCGGGGTGAACGGCGGGGATTCTTCGGGGATCTCACCCGGATCATCGCGTCGTCGGTCGCGACACCGCTGTCGACCCTGCTGGCCACCCGGGGCATCCGTGTGCCCGTGCACCTGGTCGCCGCTTTCCTGTCCTCTCCTCCAGCACGGGAGCCGTCGCGAGCGCCGTGAACATCCCGCCTTCGGAGCTGCGCAAGGCCCGCCGGCTACAGAAGACCTTCCGCAAGCGGAGCGTCAACGCGGTCACCGATGACGCTTCGGCCGCGCAATTCGTCCTGTACAAGCTGGTCGCGGAGCTGCTGGCCTTCGAGAGGAGCCCGGAGAATCCCCCGGCTTTCACAGCCTCCCGTGGCGAGGGCGGCGCGATGCGCTGGGAGGCGCTCCCGACTACGTCGTGGCGCAACTGCGGTCCTCCGACTCGCCCCCGGAGCAGAACCGGGAGGCCGAAGAGAGACCGGACGAGCCGCCGGACGGCGACAGCCGCTGGCCCCGGCGCCTCACCGCGGGCGGCGCGCCCTCGGCCTGGCGGCGGGACTCGCGGGCTGGGCGGTCACCTGGAGCCGCTCCCACCACTGAGGCCGCTCCCCCCATTCGCTGAGGCCGGGTCGCCGAAGATTTCCCTCCGGGCACCGATAAGTTCGGATCTTCGCGGGCGTCTACCCCAGGAAAGCGCGCAGACCGACAACGGAGGACCCAGCGTCATGAGAAAGATCATCAACGCCACGTATGTGACCCTCGACGGCGACATGACGAACATGCAGGACTGGCACATGGACTATTTCGGCGAGGAGGCCGGCAAGGCCGCCACAGCCCAGCTCGTCAGCAGCGACGCCCTGATCATGGGCCGGAAGACCTATGAAGGGTTCGCCCCGGCATGGTCCGGGCGCGCGGGAGCCGACGAGTTCGCCGACCGGATGAACGGCATCAAGAAGTACGTCGTCTCGTCCACGCTGCGCGAACCCGACTGGGAGAACACCAGCGTGATCAGCGGTGACGTGGTGGCCGAGGTGCGGAAGCTGAAGGAGCGGCCCGGCGGGAACATCCTGCAGTACGGCTTCGGCCCGGTGACGCGGCTGTTGCTGGACAACGGGCTGCTGGACGAGTTCCGGGTCTGGCTGCACCCCGTCCTGTCGGGGAAGGCCAAGCCGGACGATCTGCTCTACCGTGACGCGCTCCAGACCAAGTTCACTCTGAACGGCACCGAGGTGCACAGTGCCGGCATGATCATCCTCAGCTATGTGCCCGTGCGACCGGCATAGAGCGCCCGTCGGGGGCGCGATCGGCATCACTCAGGCAAGCTCAGGCACGCTCTGGGCGGTCCTGAGCGCGCACGCCGCGTTCGGCGAACTCGTCGCGGGCGGCCGGGAGCGGCCGGGACGTCGTTCAGCCGGCCGCTGCGGAGGCCAGCAGCGCGTCCTCGGCTCGTGCCAGCGCCAGATCCCGGGTGGCGGCCCGCCGCCATGAACCGGCCTTCAGGAACGTCCCGGTGACGCCGACGTCATGACCGCGCTCGGCCAGCAGCGCCAGCGCCCGTTCCAGCATCGCCCCGGCGGTGGCGTCGACCGCCGTCACCCGCTCGAGGTCGAGGACCACCCAGCCGGGCACGGCCGGAGTGCTCTGCCCCAGTGCGTACAGCACGCGCTCCGCCGCGGTGAAGTCCAATGCACCCTGGGCCGCCACGAGCGCGATCCGGTCGCCGTGGCGCTGGAGCACCGCGTTGTCGTTCGGTGTCCTGGGACGGTCCGACCGCGCCTGCCCCGCCGTGGTGGCCGCCGTCACCGTGGCCGCTCCCGGCGCGGCGTTGTGCATCAGATGCAGTCCGAGGCGTCCCGACAGCTCGCGCAGGGCCGCCACCCCCCGGACCGGATTGCCGGAGGCGTCCAGCGGCGGGCTGTGCACCCCCAGACCGAAGCGGGCCGGACTGGCGGCGACCAGACCGCCGGACACCCCGCTCTTCGCGGGAAGCCCCACCCGCAGCATCCACTCGCCGGCCGCGTCGTACATCCCGCAGGTGGCCATCACGGACAGCACCTGGACCGCCACCGGCTCCGGTACGACGGCCACGCCGGTCATCGGGTTCACCCCGCCGTTGGCGAGCGTCGCCGCCATCACCGCGAGGTCGGTCACGGTGGCCAGCACCGCGCACTGCCGGAAGTACGTCTCCACCGCCTCGACCGGGTCACCCCGCAGCGATCCGGCCGCGCGCATCAGATGGGCCAGGGCCCGGTTGCGGTGCCCGGTGGCCACTTCCGACCGGTAGACGTACTCGTCGAAGCCCAGCCGGCGTCCGGCGAAGGCGCTGAGACAGTCCCGGATCCGGGCGAACCGCGCGCCGGCGTCCGCGGCGGGCACCAGGGCCGTGACCGCGATGGCCCCCGCGTTGATCATCGGGTTCGCCGGCCGGCCCGTCGCCGCGTCCAGGCTGATCGCGTTGAACGCCTCGCCGCTGGGCGCCCGGCGACACCCGCGGGATAGCGTCTTGAGCAGGTTACGAGCGTCAGCAACAAAGCGGCTCCATTACGGTCAGGGGCCGTTCGAGCCGGAGAGAGGTGACGACAGTGCGGACTTCATTCGACCGGGTCGTCACCGGCACTCTCCATCCCCGCGGGCCCGTCGTCCATCTGTACGGGCGCCAGCACATCGATCTCCTACGGGTGGCCGGCGCACTCTGTTGCCGCTGATCTGACTCCCTGCTGACGTACCACCCCCACACGGCGGTGCGTTCACATACGGTCGATCAGGAAGGCAGTTACGCCATGTCCGCATCCCTGAATCCGCTGAACCTCGCCGTCGCGCTCGACGGCGCGGGCTGGCACCCCGCCGCCTGGCGGGAACCCGAAGCCCGTCCCCAGGACCTGTTCGGCGCCCGCTACTGGGCCGACGCGGTCATCGAGGCCGAACGCGGGCTGCTCGACTTCGTGACCTTCGAGGACTCCCTCGCACCGCAGTCCTCCGACCACACCGGGCCGGACGGGCGCACCGACCAGGTACGCGGGCGGCTGGACGCGGTCCTCATCGCGGCCCGGGTCGCTCCGCTGACCCGCCACATCGGTCTGGTCCCGACCGTGGTCGCCACCCACACCGAGCCGTTCCACCTCTCGAAGGCGATCGCCACCCTCGACTACGTCAGCTCCGGCCGGGCCGGGCTGCGCGTCCAGGTGTCGGCGCAGCCGCAGCAGGCCGCGCACTTCGGTCGCCGCACCTTCCCGCCGTTCCGCGTCGAGGAGTCGGGCCTGCCGCAGACGCAGGAGCTGGTCACCGAGCTGTTCGACGAGGCGGCCGACTACGTCGAGGTGGTGCGCCGGCTGTGGGACAGCTGGGAGGACGACGCGGAGATCCGGGATGTGGCCACCGGCCGTTTCATCGACCGGGACAAGCTGCACTACATCGACTTCCAGGGCCGGCACTTCAGCGTCAAGGGCCCCTCGATCACCCCGCGTCCGCCGCAGGGACAGCCCGTGGTGAGCGTGCTCGCCCACGCGACCGTGCCGCACCGGCTGGTAGCACGTGCGACCGACATCGGCTATGTCACTCCGCGCGATGCCGACCAGGCCCGATCGATCGTCGCCGAGATCCGCTCCGAGCAGGAGACCGCGGGCCGGGGCGCGGAGACCGTGCATGTCTTCGGTGATCTGGTGGTCTTCCTCGATCAGGAGCGGTCGACCGCCGAGGCGCGCCGGGACCGGCTCGACGCCCTCGCCGGCGAGTCCGCCGCGAGCGACGCCGAAGTGTTCGCCGGGACACCGTCACAACTGGCGGACCTGCTGCTGGAGTGGCGCCGGGCCGGTCTCACCGGCTTCCGGCTACGCCCCGCCACCATCGGCCACGACCTGCGGGCGATCACCCGCGGCCTGGTGCCGGAACTCCAGGCCCGGGGCGCCTTCCGCCGGTCGTACGGAGCCGGAACCCTGCGCGGGCTGCTCGGACTCCCGCGCCCCGCCAACCGCTACGCCGCCGCCACCAGCACCAGCACCAGCACCGCCAGCGCCTGAGCCGGAGGGATCCGACCGACCATGAGCAAGCCTCGTAAGCAGATCCATCTCGCGGCCCACTTCCCCGGCGTCAACAACACCACCGTGTGGAGCGATCCGAAGGCCGGCAGCCACATCGAGTTCAGCTCGTTCGCGCACTTCGCGCGTACCGCCGAACGGGCCAAGTTCGACTTCCTCTTCCTCGCCGAGGGCCTGCGGCTGCGCGAGCAGGGCGGCGAGATCTACGACCTCGACGTCGTCGGACGCCCCGACACCTTCACCGTGCTGGCCGCACTCGCCGCCGTGACCGAACGGATCGGACTGACCGGCACGATCAACTCCACCTTCAACGAGCCGTACGAGGTCGCCCGCCAGTTCGCCAGCCTCGACCATCTCTCCGATGGACGCGCGGCCTGGAACGTCGTCACCTCCTGGGACGCGTTCACCGGCGAGAACTTCCGGCGCGGCGGATTCCTCGCACAGGAGGACCGCTACTCGCGCGCCGAGCAATTCCTGCGCACCTCCTGGGAGTTGTTCGACTCCTGGCAGGACGACGAGATCATCGCCGACAAGGAGAGCGGCCGGTTCCTCCGCGATCCGAAGGCCGGCGCGTTCCACCACCGTGACCAGCACTTCGACATAGCCGGGCAGTTCAACGTCCCCCGCAGCGCGCAGGGGCGTCCCGTCATCTTCCAGGCGGGCGATTCCGAGGAGGGACGCGAGTTCGCGGCCGCCACCGCCGACGCGATCTTCAGCCGCCACAGCACTCTCGACGCGGGCAGGGCCTTCTACACCGACGTCAAGAACCGCCTCGCCCGCCACCACCGGACGCGGGACGAGCTGCTGATCCTCCCCGCCGCGACCTTCGTGCTCGGCGACACCGACGCCGAGGCGCAGGAACGCGCACGCGAGGTACGACGCGCCCAGGTCAGCGGGCAGACCGCGATCAAATACCTGGAACAGCTGTGGAACCGCGACCTCTCCGGCTACGACCCGGACGGACCACTGCCCGACATCGACCCCGCGCTCGGAGAACACACCGTCGCGCGGGGGCGGGCCAGCGTGCAGATGTTCAAGGATCCGCTGGCCACCGCCAAGGAATGGCGGCAGAAGGCCGAGGCCGGCGGGCTCTCGATCCGCGAGCTGGTGATCGAGACCACCGGACGCCAGACCTTCGTCGGTTCCCCGTCAACCGTCGCCGGCACCATCAACGCCTTCGTCCAGGCCGACGCGAGCGACGGCTTCATCCTCGTGCCCCACGTCACCCCGGGCGGACTCGACGAGTTCGCCGACACGGTCGTCCCACTGCTCCAGGAACGCGGCGTCTTCCGGCACGACTACGAGGGCGCCACCCTTCGCGACCATCTCGGCCTGGACCGGCCCGATGCCAGGAACAGCGCGAAGAGCACAGCGAGTACAGCGAGCACGACCGGGACGCAGCGGGCGGCGTCGTGAAGTTCCTGGCCATCACGCTGATCGTGCACGCCCCCGATCCGCGCACCGGCGTGCAGAAGCCGACCAGCGACCGCTGCCGCGAAGTGACCGGCAACGCGCTGCTCGCCGAGGAACCCGGCTTCGACGGATTCGGGGTCGGCGAACGCCATGAGCGCCCCTTCATCTCCTCCTCCCCGCCCGTGGTCCTGAGCCATATCGCCGCGCTCACCTCCCGCATCCGGCTGTTCACCGCGGTGACCACGCTGAACCTGCTCGACCTGGTGCGCGCCTACGAGGACTACGCGACCCTGGACATCGCCCCCGTGCTGCGCCGGGAGATACCCGACCCACCGTGGCACTGAGGTCCGGTGAATACCCACCCCACCGCCGCTCACCCCACGCTCGCAGGAGGAACCGCCGCATGAGCAGCTCTGCGGAACCGGACGCCGCCGCAGGTACGGAAGCCACCGCGCGATCCGTACCGCTGTCCGTCCTCGACCTCGCACCCATCAGCTCGGGCTCGTCCGCAGCCCAGGCACTGCGGAACACCGTCGACCTGGCGCAGCACGCCGAGGCCGCCGGGTACGCGCGGTATTGGCTGGCGGAACACCACCTCACCACCGGTGTCGCCGGAGTGTCCCCGGCGCTGCTGATCCAGCTGGTCGCGGCCGCGACCGAACGGATCCGGGTCGGCTCCGGAGCGGTGCAACTGGGCCACCGCACCGCCCTGTCGGTGGTGGAGGAGCGACGTCAGGGTCCTGATCCTGCGACGGGGAGGTCGAGCCCGGTCCCCGGGGGCAGCTCGATGGACCGGGCCTCTGCGACCACCCGGTAGCCGGCGCTGGTGTACAGGTTCATCGCCACGTCGTTGCCGCCGAACACGTTGAACATCAGGGCTGAGTCGCCGGCCTCGACGGTGGCCCGCTCCCCCACCGCCATCGCGGCCCTGCCGTACCCCCGGCCGCGGTGCTCCGCATCGATCTCCAGTGAAAAGCCGAAGGTCACACCCGGGATGTGGTGGTGTTTCAGCCAACCGGTCCCGATCTCCACTCCCGCGCTCTCCAGGACCAGGATCGAGTGGCCGGGAGTGTCCAGACCCTGCGGGAGGAGCTCCGCGTCGACGCTGTCGGCCTTCTTCTCCGCGATAGCTTCTCCCCCTACCTGCCGGTATCTCAGGAGGAACGATGAGCACCCTCGACTACGCCACCATGTCCGGGCTGGAACTACTGCGCCATATGTTCAAGGAGCGGCCCGCGGATGCCCCGTCCATCGGCCGGCTGATGGGCATGGAGGTCGAGGAGTTGGAGGAGGGCCGGACCGTCTTCTCCCTCGACACCAAGCCCGACTTCTCCAACCCGCTCGGCATCGTGCACGGCGGAATCGCCGCCACCCTGCTCGACTCGGTCATGGGCTGCGCCGTACACACCACCCTTGCGGCCGGCGTCAGTTACACCACGCTGGAGCTGAAGGTGAATTACATCCGCGCCGTCGCACTGGATGCCGGCAGGCTCACCGCCGTGGGCACGACCATCCACGTCGGGCGGCGGATGGCCACGGCGGAAGGACGGGTCACGGACGCACGGGGCAAGCTGGTCGCGCACGCCACCACCACCTGCATGATTCTGCAGCCCTGAACCGTCACCGGTGCGGAGCCGGTCCCGGCTCCCGCAGTACGGGACTCAAGTCCCGCGGATCGATCAATTCCCCGCAGTCGGGACACGCGAGCTCAGGTGTCGCCGTGCCGCCGCAGCAATCGTGTCGCAGCCGCAACGGCGGTCCCTCGTCGCCCGCCATCCACCGGTCACCCCAGGCGAGCAAGGAGACGATCACGGGGTAGAGGCCGACCCCCTTCTCGGTGAGCCGGTACTCGTACCGCTCGGGCCGTTCCTGGTAGCGGATCCGGCGCAGCACCTCATGCTCGACCAGGGTGGCGAGCCGCTCGGTCAGCACCGGACGCGAAGCCTTCGTGCTCGTCTGGAAGTCCTCGAACCTGCGCACCCCGTGAAACGCGTCGCGCAGCACGAGCAGCGTCCAGCGGTCCCCCACCACCGACAAGGCGCGCGCGACCGAACACTGCTCCGCCCCTATATCGCTCCACCGCATGCCGCCGATCGTACGCGCTGCCTTCCGGGGTCCTCAGGCGAGCCGGGAGAGCTTGTCGGGGTTGGTCACGAAGTAGATGCCGCACACCTGCTCGCCGGCCGGGGCCAGGTCGAGGACCAGTACGGCGAAGGGCGAACCGCCGCTGAACAGCACCGCCGAGGGGTCCCCGTTGATCCGCCGGTAACGGATGTCCAGGCCGCTGGGGGTGCGGGTGGACCCCGCGGCCAGTACCCGGGCGACCTTGCCGCGGCCGTGGACCGGCCACAGGCCGGCGGCTGTGGCCTTGCCCCCGCCATCGGCCCACAGGGTCACATCCGGTGCCAGCAGCTGGAGCAGCGCCTGAAGGTCACCGCCGGACACCGCGGCCGCGAACTGCTCGGTGACCCGTTGCCTCAGCTGAGGGTCTGGCCGGTAGCGGGGGCGCCGGGCGTGCACATGCTCACGGGCACGGTGGGCGATCTGGCGGACCGCCGCGGGACTGCGGTCGAGGATGTCCGCGGTCTCGGTGTGGGCGTAGCCGAACAGCTCGTGCAGCACGAACACCGCGCGTTCCAGCGGTGTGAGGGTTTCCAGCACGACCAGCAGCGCCATCGACACCGACTCGGTGCGCTCGACCGCGTCGGCGGCATCGCCGGGGGCGGGAGTGTCGACGAGGGGTGTGAGGAGCGGTTCCGGCAGCCACGGGCCGATGTACGTTTCACGGCGGCGGCTGATGGCGGCCTGGCGGGCGAGGGCCTTGTTCACCGCGATCCGCACCAGATAGGCGCGCGGGCTGACGATCTCCTCCGCGCCGGGCGCCTCGATTCTGGACGCCCACGCCAGCCAGGTCTCCTGCAGGACGTCCTCGGTGTCGGCGACGCTGCCGAGCATGTCGTAGACGATGGAGAAGAGCAGGTCACGGTGGTCGACGAACACCGGTGTGGCGGTCTCCTCCGCCCGTTCCCGGGCGCTGCCGGGCGGCGAGGTGTCGGACACGTGGGGCCTCCTGTCGCGGTTGCTTCCTAGGAGCGCACGGGCGTCAGGAGTGTGACATCCCCACCGGGGAATGTGACCCGCGCCTCATCCCCGGGCCGCGACGGAGGCCCTGGAGCCCTCAGGCAGTGCCGGGATCGCGCCCGAAGAATCCCGCGAGCCGGTCGTACACCGGCGCGTCCGGCCGTACGGGCACCTCGGGCCCGAACACCTTCGGCCCGCCTTCCTCGCCCCGGAACTCCGGTCGCAGCGCGCCCCGGGCCCATTCGAGTGCGGACTCGCCGACCTGCGAGTCGAGGGAGGTGGGCCGGCCCAGCGCTTTCGCCAGATCCCAGGCGTGCACCGCGAACTCGGTGAGCTGCTGGTCGACGGGGAATCCGGCCGGGAGTTCCCCCATTCCGGGGATCTCGATCGTGCCCGTCAGATCGCCGGCGCGCCGCCAGGCCGAGACGAGTTCGGCGGCACCGTCGCGAAACGCCTCCGGCCTGCCGGCGCCGGCGTCCTTCCGCGGCTCGCTCCGCGCCGGCGTGCCGCCGTTGGCCCGCTCGGTGAAATGCGGCAGATCCTGGATCAGATGATCGACCAGCTCGGCGACGGTCCAGGAGCGGCAGGGGGTCGGCAGCGACAGCTGGTCGTCGGTGACCGAGGCGATGAGCGCACTCGTCTGGTCGAGTGACCGGGACAGCAGTGCGAGGGGATCGGTGGAACGGGCCATGGGCATTCCTCGGGTTCTGGAGCGCCGAGCGCCGGGGCGCTGAAGCACTGGAGCGGACCGCTGTGCCGTGAGCCATCCTGGGGGACGGGGGTCGGCAGCGCATCCTGACACCGGATCCGAGACCTCCGCAGGCGGCCGGGCGGACGCGCGCGCCGACCGGATTCCTGGCCAACTCCGTTAGGCATTACGGGTGTTCCGCCGATCCGAGGGCGCTCGGGTTGTCGGCTACGGCGTCGCCCCGGAACGGGCGCGTGATTCAGTCCGTGACGCTGATGGCCCCCGACGGGCAGCACGCGACCGCTTCCTCGACGGCGGCCTCCTCACCGTCCGGCGGGCTGCTCGTCAGCAGGACGACCCGGCCGTCGTCGTCCGCCTGGTCGAAGACATCGGGAGCGGTCAGGACGCACAGGCCCGAGCTGCAGCACAGGGCGCGGTCCACGGTGAAGCGCACGGGGTACTCCTTCATGACGGGGGCGGCGGGGCAGCGGGGGCGGCTGGGGCGGCGGGGCTCCGGCGGCGACATGGCTCACCAGACGACGGGCAGGTGGAAGAGCCCGTACACCGCCATGGTGTGACGGAAGGACAGATCCCCGGCGGGGACGCCGATCCGCAGACCGGGCAGACGTCGCACGATGCCGGCGAGGGCAACCTGGAGTTCCAGACGGGCCAGGGGCTGGCCCAGGCACTGATGGACCCCGAACCCGAAGGCCAGGTGGCTGCGGCCGGGACGCTGCACATCGAGCCGGTCGGGATCGGGAAAGGCCCGTTCGTCCCGGTTGGCGGCAGCCAGCGAGACCAGGACGCCCTCACCCGCCCGGACGGTGATGCCGCCGATCTCCGTATCCTCCAGGGCGACGCGGGGCAGCCCGGTGTGCACGATGGTCTGGTGCCGCAGCAGTTCCTCCACAGCCCCCGGTACCCGGCCCGGGTCCGCGCACAACAGTTCCCACTGCCGTGGGTGTTCCAGCAGATCCAGGACCGACAGCGCCGTCATGTTGGCGGTGGTCTCGTGTCCGGCGATGAGCAGGAGCAGGGCCATGCCGACCGTGTCGTCCACCGTGAGGTCGTCATGGCGGGTGTGGTCCGCCAGGAGCCTGCTGAGCAGATCGTCCTGCGGCCGGACGGCCTTCTCCACGACCAGGTCGTGCAGATAGCCGCTCAGTTCGTCGCGGGAGGCGCGGACCTCTGCCGCGGGGGTCTTCTGGTTCAGCAGGACACGGCTGTGGGCCTGGAAGAAGTCGTGGTCGGCGTAGGGCACGCCCAGGAGTTCGCAGATCACCAGCGATGGCAGGGGCAGGGCAAACGATTCGACGAGGTCCGCCGGCGGCCCCGTCGCCATCAGGTCGTCGAGCAGACCGGCCACGATCATCTCGACGCGGGGACCGAGCCGGGCGACGCGCTTGATCATGAACTCCTGTGTCACCATGCGCCGTTGCCGGTCGTGCTCCGGCGGATCCATCCTGATGAACGAAGGGGGCGAGTCGCGCAGGCCGGTCACGGACGGCGAGACGAACGGGAAGCCGTCGCGCCTGGCATCGGCGCTGAACCGTTCGTCCCGCAGGACCTGCCGGGCCTCGGCGTGCCGGGTGACGAGCCAGGGCCGGCTGCCGTCCCAGAGGGTGACCCGGGACGCGGGCGCCTGCTCCCGCAACGCGCCGAGCAGGGCCGGCGGGTCCATCGGACAGCCGCGGTGGGCCGGGTAGGCGGGGTGGGCGGGATGTACGGCTTGGCCGGCGGACGGTACGGGTGATTGGCCGGGGCGGAACGGTGTGGCATCGGCGTGGGTCATGGAGAGCGTGCACCTCCGGTGGGAACCCCCGAATAAATGGTCGCCCGAGGAAACCAATCTCGACGGTAGATCGTCGGGAGCCGGTAGCGGTAGGGCGCGTTCCGGACACCCGCGACTCTCCGGGACCTGGCCGGTTCTCCTCGGCGCGCCGCCGGTCGGCAGCGCTTGCCGTAATCGCCTGCCGCCACCGCGGCAGGGGCGGGCCGTCGAACGGCCGGCCCCGCTGACCGCGCGTTCCACCCGGCCGGCCGCCTCCGGACGAACCGGTGCCGCGCCGGCATCCCGGGGCAGCGCGCTCGCCGCCTGCGCTGCGAGCCGTGTCCCCGGCCCGCCGTCCGAGCATCGCCGACCGTGCTCCCAGGCGCACCTGGAATGCCGGCACGGCACCGTGAGGAGCACGCTAGCCACGAAGCCCCCGCACCTTGATCCGCTCCGCGCGGCCATGGCACGAAATGCGCTGCGGCCTGGTCCTGACCCCGCCTGCGGGACCCGCCGTGGCCGGAATCAGGACGAATACAGGGTATGCGAGGGGGATTCACCGAAACGCGCGCGATAGCTGCCGGCGAATCGGCTCCTATGGGTGAAGCCCCACCGGTAGGCCGCATCACTCACGCGCAGCTCGGCGGGGTCGCCCTCGCGGAGGTCGTCGTGCACGCGGGTCAGCCGCACGTCGCGGAGATAGGCCATCGGCGACATGCCGACGTGCTGACGGAAGCCCTCCTGGAGCCACCGGACACTGACACGGGCGATGGCGGCCAGTTCCGACATGGTGAACGCATGGTCGGGCCGCTCCTGGATCGCGTCCATGACGCGCTTGACGGGCGCCGGCCGCAAGGACGTCGCCGGTCGGGCGAGCTGTTCACGGTACTGATGATCGGCCGCGAGGAGCAGCCCGCTCAGCAGAGCCTCCTGGAACTGCTTGGCCATCTGCGGCTGTTGGAGGAGGCCCTGGTCGTCGTGCAGGTCCCGCGCGACGACCCAGGCGAGCTGCGCCCAGGTGTAGCCGGCTCCCTGGGTCACATCGAGTTCCGGAGCGAAGGACACCGGCGCGCGTACCGTCCTGCCCAGCATCAGCTCAAGATGACTCTGCAACGCGGAAGGTTCGATTTTCACCGCCAGCACGCGGCAGTCGCCGCTCCAGCGCTCCACCGCGGTCGATCCCTCGGGGTGGAAGACCGCCGCCCGCGCCGGGGTCGCCTGGGCCGAAACGCGCGTTCCCTGGCTCCAGGACACCTGCCCGCGCAGCGGCACAGCGACGTGGTACGCGCCCAGTTCACCGAAGCGCATCCGCACATCGGTACCGCAGCTCAGATCACCCACGGTCAACGGCCCCAGCCGGGCGACGTCGAACCGGGCCGCGAACACCCCCCGCGGCTCCAGCCGGTCCATGACGTTGTCATAGAACATCTCACCGATCTTGATCCGGGCCTCGTCCAGATCTGCCGTGCGAAAGGACAGCGGGCCTGGCTCCCACTGCTGGGACACGCGCATCCCCGACCTCTCTCATCGCGGCACGCCATCTCCGGCGTGGGGGTCGCCGGTTGCCGCCCCCGCCAAGGCTATGCAGGTCGTCAGTACCGTGTCGCTCAGGTTCCGGCCACAGTCACGCGACGCCGCCGCGCACGATCACGGCGGCTACCGTGGGCGCCGTTGCTCCCCCGAAGGACGGTGGTCCCCCATGGCGGACGTTCCCTCAGCTCACGGCGCGGCTCGCGCGGCGGAACCGGCGCCCTCACCCGGGCTGCGGATCGGCATGATGCTCGCGGAGCACGCGGCCGAAGTGCTGGCGATCCACCAGGCCGGGATCGACGAGGGCAACGCCACGTTCGAGACGGAGGCGCCGCGGTGGCCGGCCTTCGACGCGGCACGGCTCACCGCGCACCGGATGGTCGCAGTCGACGGTCATGACGGTCGTGTCCTGGGGTGGGTGGCCGTCTCACCGGTGTCCAGTCGCCGGGTGTACGAAGGAGTGGTGGAGCACTCCGTCTACGTGGACCCCCGGGCGCGCGGGCGCGGGGTCGGCCGCGCCCTGCTCCATGCGCTGATCGCGTCCACCGAAGCGGCCGGCATCTGGACCGTCCAGTCCGGGATCTTCCCGGAGAACACGGCGAGCCTCCGGCTGCACGCCCACGCGGGCTTCCGCGTGATCGGCACCCGCGAGCGCGTCGCCCGGCAGCACGGCGTCTGGCGGGACGTCGTGCTGCTGGAACGTCGCAGCTCCGTCGTCGGACGACCCCTTGGCAGACCCCTGACAGACCGGTGACCTCGGAGAAGGAGGGCAAGGTCACAGCCGTGGGCCTGCCCTGCCTCTAGCGGCTGCCCTAGCCTTTCCCCATGACGGTCCTGCCTGATCACGGACTCCCTCTGGCCGACGAGTTCCCCGACGCGACCCGCGAGCAGTGGCAACGCCTTGTCGAAGGCGTCCTCCACAAAGCGGGCACAGCGGTCCCGGGTACCCCGGCCGAGGAAACGCTGTCCACCGAGCTCCAGGACGGGATCTCCATCCGTCCGCTGTACACCGCACAGGACAGCAGAGCGGATGCCGGCTATCCCGGCTTTCCCCCGTTCGTCCGTGCCGGGCGGCCGGAGGGCACCGCGGCCGCCGGGTGGGACGTACGCCAGCGGCACTCCCGGCCCGACCCCCGGCGCACGAACGAAGCCGTGCTCTCCGACCTGGAGAACGGCGTCACCTCGGTATGGCTCGTCGTCGGCGAGGGCGGGATTCCCGTGTCCGGGATCCCCGCGGCGCTCGAGGGCGTCTACCTCGACCTGGCGCCCATCGTGCTGGACGCCGGCGCCGATTTCGAGGCCGCCGCCAAGGAGTTGCTGCGGCACCACGCGACGAGCGGGGTGTCACCGCACGCGGCGCTCGGCAACCTCGGCGCGGACCCGCTGGGATACGCGGCCCGTTCCGGCCGGCACACCGACATCGAGGCGCACTCCGCGGCCGCCGCGGAGCTGGCCGCGCTGTGCGACCGGGACCACCCCCGGCTGCGGGCGATGACGGTCGACGCGCTGCCCTATCACGAGGCCGGCGCCTCGGCCGCGCAGGAGCTGGGCTGCTCCATCGCCACCGGAGTCGCGTATCTGCGGGACCTGACCGGCGCGGGACTGACCGTTGACGCGGCCTGCGCTCAGCTGGAGTTCCGGTACGCGGCCACCGCCGACCAGTTCCTGACCATCGCCACCCTGCGCGCGGCGCGGCGGCTGTGGGCCCGGGTGGCGCAGGCGAGCGGGGCGGCGTCAGCCGCGGGGGCGCAGCGACAGCACGCCGTGACCTCGCCGGTGATGATGACCCGGCGCGACCCGTGGGTGAACATGCTGCGCACCACCGTCGCGTGCGTGGCGGCGGGCGTGGGCGGCG
The DNA here is from genome assembly GCF_030063355.1 of Streptomyces sp. PH10-H1. Taxonomy (GTDB): domain Bacteria; phylum Actinomycetota; class Actinomycetes; order Streptomycetales; family Streptomycetaceae; genus Actinacidiphila. The sequence continues at coordinate 17,802 of NZ_JASISZ010000030.1, read as the reverse complement.
CCGACACCGTCACCGTGCTGCCCTTCGACGACGCGCTCGGCCTGCCGGACGCCTTCGCCCGGCGGATCGCCCGCAACACCTCGTCGATCCTGATGGAGGAGTCGCATCTGGCCCGGGTCATCGACCCGGCGGGCGGCTCCTGGTACGTGGAGCAGCTCACGGACGAACTCTCCCACGCGGCGTGGGCCTGGTTCCAGGAGATCGAACGCGCCGGAGGACAGGCGGCGGCCCTGCGGTCCGGCCTGGTCGCCGAGCGGCTGAAGGACACGTGGGAGAAGCGGTCCGCGGACCTCGCGCACCGCCGCGAGCCGATCACGGGCGTCAGTGAGTTCCCGAATCTCGCCGAACCGCCGGTGGAGCGCGAGGCCGCGCCGGATCCGGGCGCCGACGGCGAGGGCGGGCTGCCGAAGGTCCGGCGCGACGACGCCTTCGAGATCCTCCGGGCCCGCTCCGACGCCCATCTGGCTGCCACCGGCGCCCGGCCGCGGGCATTCCTGGCCGCATTGGGCCCCGCCGCGGCGCACACCGCCCGCGCGAGCTTCGCCGCCAACCTCTTCCAGGCGGGCGGCATCGAGACCGTCCATGACCCGGTGACGGTCGACGCGGGATCGGCCGCCGAGGCGTTCGCGCGCAGCGGCGCCACGGTGGCGTGTCTGTGTTCCAGCGACAAGCTGTACGCCGAGCAGGCCGGGGAGGTCGCGGCGGCCCTGGTCGAGGCAGGCGCGCGGCGGGTGTTCCTCGCGGGCCGCCCGGGCGGGCAGCGGGAAGCGTATCTACGGGCCGGAGTCGACGAGTTCGTCTTCGCGGGCGGCGACGCGGTCGCCGTCCTCGCCTCCGTCCTTGACCGCATGGGAGTGGCGTGATGCAGGGCAGCACGGGGCAGCAGGGACCGATCCCGGATTTCGCGGACATCGGCCTGGAGCCGGAAGGTACGACCGCCGCGGGCACGTCCGGTGGCGGCGTCACCGGGGACCAGTGGCGGGCGGCCGTGCGGGAGAGCACCGGCAAGGACGACGACGACCTGGTGTGGCAGACACCGGAGGGCATCGGCGTCAAGCCGCTGTACACCTCCGACGACCTGACCGGTCTCGACTTCCTGGAGACCTACCCGGGCATCGCGCCGTATCTGCGCGGCCCGTACCCGACGATGTACGTCAACCAGCCGTGGACGATCCGCCAGTACGCCGGGTTCTCCACCGCCGAGGAGTCCAACGCCTTCTACCGGCGCAATCTGGCGGCCGGGCAGAAGGGGCTGTCCATCGCCTTCGACCTGCCCACCCACCGCGGTTACGACAGCGACCATCCGCGGGTCACGGGCGATGTCGGCATGGCGGGCGTGGCCATCGACTCCATCTACGACATGCGGCAGTTGTTCGACGGCATCCCGCTGGACCGGATGAGCGTGTCGATGACGATGAACGGTGCGGTACTGCCGGTCCTTGCCCTCTACATCGTCGCGGCCGAGGAGCAGGGTGTGCCCCCGGAGAAGCTGGCGGGGACCATCCAGAACGACATCCTCAAGGAGTTCATGGTCCGCAACACCTACATCTACCCGCCGCAGCCGTCGATGCGGGTGATCTCCGACATCTTCGCCTACACCTCGCAGAAGATGCCGCGCTACAACTCCATCTCCATCTCCGGCTACCACATCCAGGAGGCCGGGGCGACGGCCGACCTGGAACTGGCCTACACCCTGGCCGACGGTGTCGAGTACCTGCGGGCGGGGCTGGAGGTCGGGCTGGACGTGGACGCCTTCGCACCGCGGCTGTCGTTCTTCTGGGCGATCGGCATGAACTTCTTCATGGAGATCGCCAAGCTGCGCGCCGCCCGGCTGCTGTGGGCCAAGCTCGTCAAGGGTTTCGATCCAAAGAACCCCAAGTCGCTTTCGCTGCGCACCCATTCGCAGACCTCGGGCTGGTCGCTGACCGCGCAGGACGTGTTCAACAACGTTCCGCGCACCTGTGTCGAGGCCATGGCGGCCACCCAGGGGCACACCCAGTCGCTGCACACCAACGCCCTGGACGAGGCGCTGGCACTGCCCACCGACTTCTCCGCCCGTATCGCCCGCAACACCCAGCTGTTCCTGCAGCAGGAGTCGGGCACCTGCCGGGTGATCGACCCGTGGGGCGGCAGCGCGTACATCGAGCGGCTCACCCACGACCTCGCACGGCGCGCCTGGCAGCACATCGAGGAGGTCGAGGCGGCGGGCGGCATGGCCAAGGCCATCGACGCGGGCATCCCCAAGCTGCGTGTCGAGGAGGCCGCGGCCCGCACCCAGGCGCGCATCGACTCCGGGCGGCAGGCGCTGATCGGCGTCAACAAGTACCGCGTCGCGACCGACGAGAAGATCGATGTGCTCAAGGTCGACAACTCCTCCGTCCGCACCCAGCAGATCGAGAAACTGCGGCGGCTGCGCGAGGAGCGGGACGAGGCGGCCTGCCAGGACGCGCTGCGCGCGCTGACCGCGGCCGCCGGAGCCGGGAGCCGGCCCGGCGGCGGCATGGAGGGCAACCTGCTCGCGCTCGCGGTGAACGCGGCGCGCGCGAAGGCGACCGTCGGCGAGATCTCACTGGCCCTGGAAGAGGTCTACGGGCGGCACGTCGGCCAGATCCGTACCATCACCGGTGTGTACCGGGACGAGGCCGGAACGTCCCCCGGCGTGGAGCGCACCCGCAAGCTGGCGGAGGCGTTCGCCGAGGCCGAGGGCCGCCGCCCCCGCATCCTGGTCGCCAAGATGGGCCAGGACGGCCACGACCGCGGCCAGAAGGTGATCGCCACCGCATTCGCCGACCTCGGGTTCGACGTCGATGTCGGCGCGCTGTTCCAGACCCCGGCCGAGGTGGCCCGGCAGGCGGTCGAGGCCGATGTCCACATCGTGGGTGTCTCCTCACTCGCGGCCGGACACCTGACGCTGGTGCCGGCGCTGCGCGAGCAACTGGCCGAGGCGGGCCGGGAGGACATCACGATCGTCGTCGGCGGGGTCATCCCGCCGCAGGACATCGAGACCCTCCACCAGGCGGGCGCCGCCGCGGTCTTCCCGCCCGGCACCGTCATCCCGGACGCCGCCTACGATCTGCTGAACACCCTCGCCACCACTCTCGGCCACGAGTTGTGAGCCGATGGCACCCACGATCGACATCGACAGCTACACCAAGGGCGTCCTCGACGGATCCCGCTCGCACATCGCCCGGGCGATCACCCTCGTGGAGTCCACCCGCGCCACCCACCGCGAGCTGGCCCAGCGGCTGCTGACCGAGCTGCTGCCGCACTCGGGCACGGCCCGCCGGGTCGGCATCAGCGGAGTGCCCGGCGTGGGCAAGTCCACGTTCATCGACGCACTCGGCACCCTGCTCACCGGTCTCGGCCACCGGGTCGCCGTCCTGGCCGTCGATCCGTCCTCCACCCGGACCGGCGGCTCCATTCTGGGCGACAAGACCCGTATGGAACGGCTGGCGGCGGACCCCGCGGCCTTCATCCGGCCCTCCCCCACCTCCGGCACGCTGGGCGGCGTGACCCGCGCCACCCGCGAGTCGATCATCGTGATGGAGGCGGCGGGCTACGACGTGGTTCTCGTCGAGACCGTCGGCGTCGGCCAGTCCGAGATCTCGGTGGCCAACATGGTCGACTCCTTCCTGCTGCTCACTTTGGCCCGCACCGGGGACCAGTTGCAGGGCATCAAGAAGGGCGTCCTGGAACTCGCCGACATCGTGGCCGTCAACAAGGCCGACGGTCCGCACGAGCGCGAGGCCGCGTCGGCAGCCCGGGAACTGGCCGGCGCGCTGCGGCTGTTGCAGCCCCTGGACGCCGGCTGGACACCGCCCGTGCTGACCTGCAGCGCGCGCGAGAACAGCGGGCTCGACGCCGTCTGGGAACGTCTCGAACAGCACCGGCGCGTGCTGCAGACCAATGGCCGGCTGGAGGCGAAGCGGCGCGATCAGCAGATCGACTGGACCTGGTCCATGGTCCGTGACCAGCTCCTGGCCCGGATGCGCGAGCACCCCGACGTCCGCGGCCTCGCCCCCGCCCTGGAGCGGCAGGTCCGCGACGGCACACTCACCGCGACCCTGGCCGCCGAGCGCCTGCTCGCCGCCTTCCAGCCGACCGGTACCGGCTGACCCTCCGGGAGGCGACGTGCTCGCGCGCGCCGCACTCCCGGGCCGCCTCCTCGTCAGCCGAGCGTGATCGTTCTGGCGATGCTGGGCACTCCTGCGGCGTCGAGGGCGAAGAGCAGGTAGTTGCCGGGAGTCGCCACCCCGGGGTCGGTCGGGATTGTCAACTCGTAGACCCCGGCGGATATCTGACGGGACACCAGGGGAACCCGCCGCTGGTCGTTGTCCGTGGAGTGGGTGGCCGCTCCGGTGCGGACGAGGGAGAATGCGGTGACCGGCTTGCTCGTCGTGACCGTCAGCTTGGCGCCGTACGCCGCCGACGCGGGCGGGGTACTCGTAATGGCCGGACGCGGCTTCTCGGTGCCGTCGGCGTTCAGCAGGTAGGGCGGGGTGAAGATCGCTCCGTCGAAGTGATTGGTGGCGCAGTCGCCGCACAGTCCGCCGCCGCCGGAGAATATTCGGCCGTCCGGCAGCAGGTTCGCGACGCTGTGGTAGTTGCGCGGCACGGCCATGGTGGCCAGCGGGGTGAACGCGCCGGTGGCCGGGTTCCAGATCTCCGGTGTCATGGCCGAGGTGGCGTCGCTGAACGGCACGGGGAGGGACTGGCCGCCGAAGACGGCCACCTTGCCGTCCGGCATGACGACACTGTTGCTGAAGGCGCGCGCGAAGGTCATGTCCCCGGTGCGGGTACTGATGGGCTGGGGACCCTTGTTGAGGTCGATGGTGTAGGCGCGCCTGGTGGCGTTGACGTTCTGGTACGCGGTGCCGCCACCGAGGGTGAGCAGCTTGCCGATGTCGTAGGCGACGGCGTTGCCGTTCATCGCGTCCGGGCTGTCGGAGCGGACCCCGGCCGGTGTGATGGCGCCGTCACCGGTGGTGCTGATCCAGTTGAGCTGCTTGCTGGGCCCGAACTGGAGCACCCGGCCGTTGGACGTGCCGTAGAGCCACTGGTGGTTGTCGGCCCGGTAGGGCCCGGCGGGATCCGCGGTCATGGTGGTCGTGACCGGTACGCCCGACAGCTTGCGCCAGGTGCCGGTCGCCGCGGACCACACCTCGCCGTCCTTGCCTCCCTGGCCGCCGCTCCAGGATCCGCCGAGGACGAACGCGTCGCCGTTGGAGAGCAGCGTCATGGCCTGGTAGCCGCGGGGTATGTTCATGTCCGCGGTGGCGGACCAGGCGTCGGTGCGCGGATCGTAGATGCTGGCACGGGCGGCGTTGCTGCCGCCGGTGACCAGGACCCGGCCGTCGGCGAGCATCGCTATGCCGGGGCAGAACATGTCGTGACCGGTGTTGTCGACGCGCCGCTGGGTGACCTGGCCGGTGGTGAGATCCATGATGGCGGTCTGGGTGTATCCGTTGCTGCCGCCGAACCGGTCGGTGGCATACGCCGACCAGGCCAGGAGCTTGTTGTTCGGCAGCAGCGCGGTGGCCACCGGCACGAGCGGGAAGCCGGTGACCCGGCCCCAGGAGCCGGCCGCGGCGGGATTGGCGGGGCCGCTGAGCCGGATCTCGGCGGCGGAGGACCACGGGCCGCGCCCACCCGCCTCGCTGGTGGCGGTGAGCCGCACGAACCGTGCCGTGACCGCCGCCGTGAAGCTGGCGCTCTTGACCGTGCCGTCGTCCTTCCACGTTCCGGTGGCCACCGGAGCGCCGAAGGTGATCCCGTCGAGGCTGGTGGCGACGGCATAGGCGCCGATACGGCCGTTGACCCCGGAGGCGCGGGGCTGGTAGCTGATCGCGGACACCATCTGGGTGCGGTGCATGTCCAGGGTGATGGAGTGCGGCAGCGCGGCAGGGGTGCCGGACCACTTGCTGTGCCACAACGTGTCGGCGTTGCCGTCCAGGACGTTGGCGGCCCGGTTGTCCTGGGCGGCGGTCTCCTCGTCGCTGGCCGCGGCGGTCCAGCCCGTCACCGGCAGTTCGACGACGGAGGCGGGCAGGCCCGGGTCGCCCAGCAGGTTGATCTCGGCGGCCGACGTCCACGGACCGCGGTGCCCGGCCTCGGTGGTGGCGGTCAGCCGGACGAACCGGGTTCCCTGGGCGGCGAAGTTCAGCGTCTTGATGGTGCTGTCGTCGGGGAGCGTGCCGGTGGCGACCGGCGGTGTCCACGTCTGCCCGTCCGCGCTCAGGGCGATGGCGTAGACGCCGACCCTGCCGTTGGCGCCCGCGGCGCGCGGCCGGTAGACGAGTGCGGACACCACGGTGGTGCGGTGCATGTCGATGGTGAGGCTGTGCGGCAGCGGGGTGGCGGGCGCCGACCACTTGCTGTGCCAGAGCGTGTTGGCGTCCCCGTCCAGGACGTTGGCGGCGCGGTTGTCCTGGGCGGCCGTCTCCTCGTCGCTCGCGGAGGCGGTCCAGCCGGTCCGGGACAGGACCGGCGCGATCGGCACCATCGCGGACGCGGGCGCCACACCGTGGTGCGGAGCGGGTGGCGGCGCGGTGCCGCCCACCATGGGCACCGCTCTGCGGGTGTCCGCGGCGGCGGGACCACCCGCTCCCGCGAGCGGAACGAAGGCGGCGACCGCCGCGGCGAGAGCGATCAGGACGAGACCCCGCGACCGCAGCCGGAGCAACCACTGCAGATGAGACGAGAAAGACAGCACAACATCCCCCAGAGACGTCGGTTGCGCCGCACCCCCAAGTACGGCGCCCCCCGAGCACACCAACGAATGCATGACCCTGCCATGCGAAGCCGCAACCGTAAAGGGGCGAATCCGGCCTACGCGCCCACGGGCGCCGCGTCAGTGACGGTTCGTCGGACGATCCACCCGACACATACCGTCCGGCGGGGGACCCGTGGGGCGCCGCCGTACCCAGGCGTACAGGACGACGGACGCGACGGCGGCGAAGGCGCAACCGGTGGAGATGAACTCCAGCCGCCACAGCGCCGAGCAGATCACCGACCCGGCCGCGACGAGCACTCCGAGCAGCCACAGCAGCGGTTCACCGCTGAGCAGCAGGGAGCCGATGGTGGCGAGGAGATATCCCGCAATGATCAGCGGCGAGTGCGGCAGGCCGAGTCCGTAGCCGACGGTGTGGCCCCGGACGGCGGCCGTCACGGGCCCGGTGACAAGGGCGTACGCGAGGGTCGCGGCGGTGGCGAGCCCGGCAGCGGCAGGGACCAGCAGCCGGAGCCGGGCGCGCGCCGGTGCGGCGAGCAGCACCGCGAGCGGCACCCACACCGGCAGCAGCGGAAGAGCGATGACGGCCCAGGCCGTGGTGGTCGGGCCCGCGCCGCCGCCGGACCGCCAGACGACGGACTCGATGATCTGGTGGGCACCGAGGAGCAGCGGCAGCGCGGCGAGCAGCAGATCGCGGACCCTGCTGACTCGCGTCACGCACGCCATTCCGATCGCGGCGATGCCGGCACCCGCCGCGAGGTCGGCTGTCGCGCTCCAGCACATGGCGTCGCCCAGGGATCGGAGGAGAGTGGATCATCGCCCACCGCTCGCAACCGTACGACCAGGACGGCGGTTTCCGCTGGTGACACCGCTGTCCCGGGACCGGAATCGGGTCAGGCACCCAGACGGTTGATCTCCCGGCTGTAGAGGATACGCTCGCCGTTGCCTTGCAGGTCCACCACGGCGAGCATGGCGCGCCCCAGATGTTCGGTGGTCGTGGTGTACCCGGGCGCCAGCCGCCGCAGGACCGGGTAGAGCCAGGACGTCAGCGCGTACGACAACCGGTACCAGCGGGTCCTGGACCTCGCTCCGTGCCGGGGCTGGATGTAGCCGGGACGGAACATGTACGCGTGGAAGCCCAGGGCGAGCAGGTCGTTCTCCGTCCGGCCCTTCACCCGGGCCCACAGCGAACGCCCCTGCTCGGTGCTGTCGGTGCCCTCCCCCGAGACGTAGGCGAAGGTCAGGGACGGGTTGTGCGCGAAGAGCGACCGCGCCCCGGCGAGAGTGTAGTCGTGGGTGACGCGCCGGTACTCCTCCTCGCTCCGGCCGGCCGCCGAGACGCCCAGGCAGAAGAAGCACGCGTCAAGACCGGCGAACTCGTCCTCGATCGCGGAGAAGTCGGTGAAGTCCCGGTGGATCACTTCCCGGATCTTCGGGTGACTGCGGCCGAGCGGTGCACGGCTCACCAGCAGCACACTCTCCACCCGGTCATCCACTACGCACTCGCGCAGGACCCCCTGGCCGACCATGCCGGATGCACCAAAGATGATCACTTTCACGTGCTCGACTGTACGCGATCCTCCTGCGCGGTCCTCGTGCGCGATCCGGTGTCGTGACCGGCCTCCGCCCACCCCTCGTGCTGCGAGGTGGGCGGAGGCCGGTGGTGTCGGGCCGCGGGGTCAGGAGGCGGCGGCAGTGGTGGAGTACGAGTGCGCTCCGGTTCCGGCCAGCGCGCCCTTGTCGACGATGAGGTACTCGTCGCGGATGGGCGCGTCGGCGAACCAGGACTCGAGGATTTCCCGGGTCCCGGCGGCGTAGCGGGCCTGGGCGGAGAGGGAGGAGCCGGAGATTTGCGGGGTCATGCCGTGGTGGGGCATGGTGCGCCAGGGGTGGTCGGGTCCCGGCGGGCTGCGGGAACCAGACATCGCCGGCGTAGCCCGCGAGCTGTCCGCTGCGCAGGGTCGACGGCCTCCCGGTCGCAGATCCTGGCCCGGGCGGTGTTGATCAGATAGGCGCCGCGCTTCATGCCGGCGATCAGCTTGTCGTCGAAGAGCCCCTCGGTCTGCGGGTGCAGGGGTGCGTTGATGGTGATGACGTCGCAGTGCGGGGCCATGTCGGCGGCGCTGGGGTGGAAGGTGAGACCGAGCTCCCGCTCGACGGAGTCCGGGAGCCGGTGGCGGTCGGTGTAGTGCAGGCGCACGTCGAACGGAGCCAGCCGGCGCAGCACCGCCAGGCCGATGCGACCGGCGGCGACCGTGCCGACGTGCATGCCCTCCAGGTCGTAGGAGCGGGCCACGCAGTCGGCGATGTTCCATCCGCCGTTGAGGACCCACTGATGGGAGGGCAGACAGTTACGGACGAGCGACAGCGTCATCATGACGACGTGCTCGGCCACGCTGATGCTGTTGGAGTAGGTGACCTCGGCGACGGTGATGCCGTGCGCGATGGCGGCGTCGAGGTCGACGTGGTCGGAGCCGATGCCCGCGGTGACCGCCAGTTTCAGGTTCTTCGCCCGGGCGATACGTTCTGCGGTCAGGTACGCGGGCCAGAACGGCTGGGAGATGACGATGTCGGCGTCGGGGAGTTCCCGGTCGAACACCGAGCCGTCGCGGTCCTTGTCGGAGGTCACCACGAGGGTGTGGCCGCGGCTCTCCAGGAAGTGGCGCAGGCCGAGTTCGCCGGAGACGCTCCCGAGGAGATGGCCGCGGGTGACGTCCGTGCCCTGCGGCGTGGGAGTGGTCTGGCCGCCGGGGTAGTGGTCGATGCGCGGGAGGTCTTCGCGGGCGTACGAGGTGGGGTATCCGTCGATCGGGTCGTCGTACAGCACGCACAGAACCTGGGCTATGACTGCGGCTCCTCATCCGGTACGGGAAGATGACTTCACCGTCCTCGCGGGCGCCCCCCAGGGTCAAAGCGAACCTCGCTATGCCGGGATAGGAGCGGCCTATCGACCGCCCCCGGCCTGCGTGGACGGGCCGAGGTAGGCGTCCAGCAGGTGGTCGAGCGCGTCGCGCACCCCTGCCCCTCTCGCCACGTCGAGCAGAGCCCGCGCCAGCATGGGCTCCGGGCTGCGGTCGGCCAGCACCAGTCCGACCCGGGGGCCGTGCGCGGGGCTCTGCAGGGGGACGACGCGCATGCCCTCCGGGACGCCGAACATGTGCAGCCAGGCATGGGAGATGACGCTGGACCACCGGCGGCTCGCGAGATGAGCGTACAGGCCCGCGACGGTGTCGGTCTCGATCGCGGGGGGGGGCCGTGACGCCCTCGGCGGCGAAGTACTCGTCCATGATCCGCCGGTTGCGCATCCGGGGCGACAACAGGCACAGCGGCACGCCGGCGATCTGTGCCCAGCGCGCCACCGGCCCGCCCGCCAGTTCGCCGTCCTGCGGCGTGAGCAGCAGATAGCGCTCCTCGTGCAGCGGGATCCTGCGTACGTTGCGCAGGCTCTCGTCGTCCAGATAGGTCAGCGCGATGTCGAGTTCGAACGCCTCCAGCCGCCGGCCGATGCTCTGCGACGACAGGGACTCGAGCGAGACGCGGGCCCGCGGATGCCGTTCGCAGAATGGTGTCGTCAGCAGGGAGGCCGCGGTGAGCGCGGTGGGAATGGCGCCCAGCCGCAGCGTCCCGGTGAGCCCGCCGCGCATCGCCGACAGCTCCTGGCTCAGTGCGTCCCGCTCGGCCAGGATCCGGTGTGCCCAGACCAGCACCCTCTCTCCTTCGGGGGTGAGGCCCTCGAAGCGATGGCCGCGCCGCACGATGGGGACGTCCAGCTCGTGCTCCAGCCTGCGGATCCCGGCGGACAGCGACGGCTGCGATACGTAGCAGGAGGCCGCGGCCCGGGCGAAGTGCCGTTCCCGGGCGAGGGCCACCAGATACTCCAATTGGCGCAACAGCATGCGGTCATGCTGCTCCGCCGTCCCCGGCCCCATGTCGGGCGGGGTCCCTTTCGGCGCTGGGCCCGTCCGGGCGGCCCCGTTGTACAGCCTGCGACCGCGACCGGCCGGCCACCTGGCACGCACCACCCGGACATCCCGCGGGTGGCGCGCGCCGGCGACGGGTCAGTCGAGGGTGGCGAAGAAGGCCTTGACGTCACCGGCGAAGAGTTCGGGCTGCTCCAGGGAGAGGAAGTTGCCGCCGCGCTCCAGCTCCGACCAGTAGGTGATGTTGTTCTCGCGCTCGGCGAAGCGGCGGATCGCGATGTCCGTGGAGAGGGCGACGGCGACGCCGGTGGGAACGGTGCCGCGATCCTTGGGAGTCCAGGCCGTCGCATCGTGGGAGGACTCGTAGTAGAGGTTCGCGGAGGAGCCGGCCGTTCCCGTGAACCAGTACACACTGATGTTGGTGAGCAGGTGGTCGAGTCCCACCGCGTCCTCGGGAAGCGCCGCCTCGGCGTCCGTCCACTCCTTGAACTTCTCCACGATCCAGGCGAGTTGGCCGACGGGCGAGTCGTGCAGGCCGTGGGCGACGGTGTGCGGGCGGGTCGACTGCAAGATGTTGAAGCCCATCATGTCGTCCCGGAAGTTCTGCAGCCGCGCCAGCCGCTCCTGCTCGGCCTCGGTGAGGCCGGCGAAGTCCGCAGGGTCCTCCGAGGGGAAGGTGATGAAGCCGTTGACGTGTACGCCGACGACCTGGTCCGGGGCCTGCCGGGCCATCTCGGTGGCGATCCAGCTGCCTCCGCCGCCGCCCTGGACGCCGTACCGCTCGTAACCGAGCCGGGCCATCAGCTCGTTGTACGCGGCGGCGATCCGGCCGGTGGTCCAGCCGGTGCTGCTGAGCGGGCCGGAGAAGCCGACGCCGGGGGTGGAGACGACGATGACGTGGAAGTCCTTCGCGAGCGGGCCGATGGCTTCGCTGTACTGCGTGAAGGACCCCGGCCAGTCGTGTATCAGGACCAGCGGGAGAGCCCGCGGGTTCTGGGAACGCACGTGCAGGAAGTGGATCGTCTGGCCGTCGATGTCAGTGAGGAACTGCGGGAATTCATTGAGCCCCGCCTCGGCCTTCCGCCAGTCGTATCCGTCGGCCCAGTACGTGGCGAGGCCCTTGAGGTAGTCGACCGGCACTCCGCGGGTCCAGCCCGTGCCGGGGACGTCGGTGCCCCAGCGGGTGCGGTGGAGGCGGTCGCGCAGATCGTCCAGATCCGCCTCCGGGATCTCGATACGGAAGGGGCGGATCTCGGCCTGGACGCTGCTGGTGTTCTCGCTCTTCTTCATGACCTCAGAGTAGGCTGGCACTAGGAAAGTCTGCTTCCTAATTAAGGAGAAGACTCGCTCCCATGCTGGAAACCTCCGCACGTCTGCTGCGACTCCTGTCCCTGCTCCAGATGCCCCGCGAATGGCCCGGCTCCGAACTGGCCGAACGGCTGGGGGTGAGCGGCCGCACCGTGCGCAACGACATCGACAGACTGCGGGAGCTGGGCTATCCCGTCGACGCCTCGCGTGGGGCCGCCGGCGGCTACCGGCTGGCCGCCGGGACCGCGATGCCGCCGCTGCTGCTGGAGGACGACGAAGCCGTGGCGGTCACCATCGCCCTGCGCACGGTGGCCCAGGGCGCCATGGCCGGTATGGAGGAGACCTCGTTCCGGGCGCTGGCCAAACTGGAGCAGGTACTTCCGTCACGACTGCGCCGCCGGGTCCGGGCCCTGCAGGCGTACACCGTGCCCGTACCCGCCGACCGGCCCCAGCCGGCCGTGGACACCGAGCTGTTGACCACCCTCGCCTCCATCTGCCGTGACCACGAGCGCTTGCGCTTCGACTACCGGGACCACAGCGGCTCCGCCACCCGGCGGATCGCGGAACCCCACCGGCTCGTGAACTGGGGCCGCCGGTGGTACCTGGTGGCATGGGACGTGGAGCGCGACGACTGGCGGATCTTCCGGGTCGACCGGATCGAGCCGCGGCTGCCGGCCGGACCGCGCTTCACCCCACGCGAGCTGCCCGGTGGCGACGCGGCGGCCTATGTCTCCCAGCGGGTCTCGGCCGCGTCATGGCGCTACCGGTCGCGGGTGACCGTGCATGCCCCGGCCGGCGCGGTGCTCGAACGGATCAACCCGGCGGTGGGCGTGGTGGAGGCGGTCGACGCGAACAGCTGCGTTCTGGACACGGGCGCCGACTCGGTCGAGACGCTGGGCGTCCATCTGGGCATGCTGGGCTACGACTTCGACGTCACCGGCCCGCCGGAACTCCTGGCCCATCTGCGCGAACTGGCCGGCCGCTACGCCCGGTCCGCTCCGCCCGGCTGAACCGGCCGGGCGGCTGACGGTGTCGGGGCTGGGCTGGGGCTGGGCGCCCGGTCTTCAACGGTCGTCAATGGGCGTCGCGGAACGCCCTGCCCGCTTCGGTCGCGACCGCGCCGCTGCGGAAGAGTCCGCTGCTCGGCCCGGTGTCCAGGGCGGAGAGGCCGAACCAGGCGTAACGCTGCAGGAAGGGGAGGGCCGCGAGCATGGCGGTGGAGGCGGTGACGAAGGAGGCCTGTTGCTGCGGGGTGGGGAAGCGGGTGCCCTGCGAGAAATCGATCAGCGCGTACTCCGTCAGCCAGATCGGCTTGTGGTAGCGGTCGTGGACGGCCTGCAGATAGGACTTCAGCTGACTGACGGCGCTGGGGGTGCTGAAGTCGCCGCCGTACCAGTGCAGTGCGATGAAATCGACGCGGTAGCCGCGCGTGGCGGCTCCGGACATGAAGCGGTCGAGCCAGCCTCCGGGCGTGTCACCGCCGTAGGCCACTGCCGGGCTGCCGAGCGTCCGGCCGGCCGATATGAGCTTCGGCCACAGGGACAGGGTCTGGTCCACGGTCATGTTGGACTGGGCGGCCATGTCGGGTTCGTTGAATCCGAGCAGATAGGGGCCGTTGGCGCGGGCCTGGGACAGGGCGGTGTCGGTGACGGAGGCGGCGCCCCAGATCATCGGGACGAAGCCGGCCGCGCCGGAGCCGGCGATCCCCTGGTGCTGCGTGGACCAGGTGTAGTACCAACTCGCCCTTGACTGGGTCAGCGCCTGGTCCACGCCGGGAAACGTCCACACGCCCACCCCCTTCTTCGCCGAGGGCGCCGCCGGGACGGTGACCGCCGGGGCCGGAAGCCGGGACGGGGAACCCGGCCGGGCGGCGGTCGGGGTGATGCGGGAGGGCGTGGCGGTCGTGGGCGGTACGACGGAGGGCGGCGCGGCCGATGGGGTGACGGGGGCCGCGGTGGAGACTCGCGGTCCGGGGCTCGCGTCGGCGGCGAGTGGACCCGCAGGACGCGCGGTCAGATGAGCGGCGACCAGCGCACTCGCGACGATGACCGCCGCGGCCGCGAGTGCCGCCGCGCCCGCCACCGGAGGACGCCGGAACGCCGACCGCAGTCCGCGCGGCCGCCGCGGGTGCGCGGCGTGCGATCTCCCGGGCGCGGCGCCCTGTCCGGTGGCGTGCGCAACAGCCGTATGGGGAAGAACGGCGTGGGCAATGGCGGCGTTCGGGGACACGGCCCGGAGGACATGCGCGCCCAGGCCGGCCGGTGGCACCAGCAGCGGCAGTCCGCCCAGCAGCCGGTTCATGGGCAGCAGCTCGCCGACCTGTCCCCCGCAGGCGGCGCAGCCGCGCACATGACGGGCGAGGCGCTTGCGCCACAGCGGGCTCGGCGTGCCGTCCCAGCCGCGGGTGAGGGCGCCCAGCGCGGCGCAACCGCCCGCATGGCCCGTGTGGTTGAGGGCGCGCACTACCATGCGGGCCGACTCCATCTGTTCCTTCATCCGCTGGACGCGCACCGCGGCATGGCTTCCTGACAGGCCCAGGGCGCCGCTCAGTTCGGCCCGGTCGAGTTCGCCCGTCTGCTCCAGCCACCACAGGGCGAGGAGCGCCTGGTCGTCTCCGTCGAGCCACCGGGTCGCCTCGGCGACCTCGCGGCGCTGGTCGGTGAGACGGAGCCGCAGGATCGTGACCGCCGCGAAGTCGGATCCCGGGTCGGGCAGTTGCTCCGCCGTCTCCAGGTCGGCGCGGTGGTGCCGGGCAGCCCGCTGGTACTGCTCCCGGTCGCGCACCTGGTGCACTGCGATGGCGACCATCCAGGACCGGAAGGACCCCGGATCCCGCAGGCCGGGCAGCCCGCGCACGATCCGCAACAGCGTCTCCTGGACCACGTCGTCGACATCGCTGTGCCCGTCGAGCGCCCGTCCGACGATGTTGTAGACGAGTGGGACGCACTGGGCCAGCAGTGCGTCCAGCGCCCGCTGGTCGCCGCCACGGGCCGCGATCACCGTGCCGGTGTCCGGTCCGCTCCGGTAGGTTTCTCGCATCGCGCTTCGCTCCCTGCCGTTCGCCCGTGATCCCGTCCCCCGTGCGCCGTCCGGCGGGGCTCGGCACCTGCCTGCCGATAAGGAGACTCCCGCACGGCATCCGGACAACAGAAAAACGTCAGGCTTTTCCGGACTCTCCTTCTCGCCGGGCATTCCATCACCCGGCGACCCGACGAGGGAAGGCCCGTTCGGCCGTTCAGACGTCGGCCGTCCGGACCTGCGGCACACGCCGCGCGCCCGGAAGGGTCGGTTCACAGGTCGATGGCCTCGCCCCTCCCTCGCGAATCAGCCATTCCCCGCGGGTGCGGGGCCGGATGTCCCGTTCTGGCCCACCCGGGGCCGGGGCTCGAGTACTGCTTGAGGTGCGCGCTGCGAGAGTGGTGAGGGCAGTTCGCCGTGCCCCTCGGGGAGGAGTCCCGCACATGCCCCAGCGGATGATGATGAGGCGCCCGATGGTCGCCACGCTGTCGCTGCTCCTGGCCGTCCCCGTCTTTGCCGCCTGCGACGGCATGGACAAGGCACTCGACTGCGCCAAGGTCGCGACCAGGATCGCCGGCGATGTGCAGGACCTGCAGTCGGCGGCCACCAACATCGGCCAGCTGTCGGAGAAGAGCCGCCGCCAGGACACCTCCGCGTCCCTGGCGAAGATCGAGAAGGACCTCCGGGAGGTCGGCGGCAACACCGTTCATGTGGACGTCCGCAGGGCCGTGGACGATCTGTCCACCGCGCTCGTTCACGCCAGGGACCGTGCCAGGGACGGCAGGGGCCCGGACGTCGCACCGCTCGCGGACGCGGCGGGTCGGCTGTCCATCGCCTGCACCACGGGATAGCGCCGGCGCCCGCCCTCGCCCCCTCCGACACCGTTCAGGCGGCCGCCTCGGCGAGGAGCTCGTCGCCGACGAGCCAGGTCACCACGGTCCCCGCCCGGCTGGGCAGTTCGCGGCGGTCCTCCGCGTGCGGGATCTCGATCCACACCTTGGCCGGGAGGCCGGGCCGGTGTCGTCGTGGAGGCCGAAGAACCGGAACGGCGCGGCGCTCATGCGACCTTCGCCGCCTTCTCGACGGCGGCGGCCAGGCGCTCGATCAGCGGGGCGCAGCCGGCGTAGGAGAAGCGCGGTTCGCTGGCCCAGGGGGTGATCTGGCCGGCCTTGACGGCCGGGAGCCGGGCCCAGGTGGGCTTAGCCGCCAGGTCCTTCGGCTGAAGCGCGGCGGTGCGGTCGTCGAGCAGGATCAGATCGGCGGGGTACTTGCCGGCGTTCTCCCAGCTGAGGTTCTCGAAGAAGCCGCTGGTGACCTTCTCCGGGGTGATGAGGTCCAGGCCGAAGGACCGGAAGCAACTGGGGTCGGTGTAGATGCCGGGGGTGGAGACGTAGAACAGGTCGGCGCTGGCGGAGGCCGCGAGGACCTTGAGGCCGCCCTTGCCCTTGGCGGCACGGCGGAGGGTCTCGGAGGCCTTCTCGAAGCGGGCCTTGGCATCGGTGACCTTGGCGGCCTTCAGGTCGGCGCCGAGGGAGGCGGCGAGTTCGGCGTAGCGCCGGATCGGCTCGGTGAGCGGGACGCTTGCGGTGGTGAGGGCGACGCTGGGGGCGAGGGAGAGGATCTCCTTCTTGCTGTCGTCCGGCACGTACCACAGGGCGTCGGGCCCACCGTCCCGGAGACCCGCGGCTCACCGCCGAGGGCCTCACAATCGCCTACGACCAGCGCGTCATCACCGAGAACCTCTCGGTCGTCATTCCCGACCAGTCCTTCACGGTCATCATCGGGCCCAACGCCTGCGGCAAGTCCACCCTGCTGCGCGCGCTGTCGCGGCCCTGTACTCCCGAAGCTGCCGCGAAGTGACAAGTAGCTCTGCGTAATCGATGGTCTGCCGACGCCGCTCGTGGCTGCAGCGTCGTGGTTCGTCAGATGCGGTAGGCACCAGGCGGTACCCCGTTAGCGGTTCCGTACGGGGTGAGGGCCAGTACCCCTGTTCCGCGCATCGGGAGGTCGGAGTGGACGGCCAGGGGGCTGAGGCCGATGGCCTGGGCGAGGGCCGGAGCCATATCGAACACGGCCCACTTCCAATCGTCTTCCTCGCCTTCCGATGCCTGGGCCGCGTCCCATTCGGGACACAGTCCCAGTTGGACGCGGCGGTCCCGCTCGTACGGCAGGGGGTCGCCGATGGTCAGCAGGTGGTCATCGCCGTCACCGGTCTCGCTGCAGCGACGGATGACGACACCATTCTCGGCGACGACCCACGCGGATCCGTCTCCTTGGGCGCCGTAGTAGTACGCCTGTGCCTGGCTGTAACGGGTGCTGAGCCCCTCGCAGGCCCGGAGTACTTCGTCGGCGCGTTCATTGTCGATCGGGTCACACCACCGGCCGGCCACGAAGGTCCAGCCGTCGAGCTCGGGGCTGACGAATACCCGAGCGAAGCACCCGGGGCCATCTGTCGGGCCATCATGGCTGTCGGCGTTAACGACATCGTTGGCCAGCGCGAAGGTGACTGGCCGCGGCTGGGTCAGGCCGAGGAGATCCATGATTCCCTGCTGATCTCCGGTAGGGACCGCCATCCAGTGGATCCAGCAGCCCGACAGCGGCTCGGGGCGGTCGCCGAGAAGCTTGATACGGATCCAATGCCGTTAGGTTAACCTGCTCCTTCATCGTGTATGACGGATGTTCAGGGGCGGTTGTGGGGCCTGAGTTGCGTGCTGTGGTGAATGTTGGGCTGCTGGCCCGGGTGTATCCGGCGGGGCTGGTGGACGAGGTGCTGGAGGCGTGCGGGCGGGTGGAGCGGCGGTCTCGGCTGCTGCCGGCTCGGCTGAT